>NZ_RZNA01000015.1 GCF_003992595.1 Flagellimonas oceanensis | reverse complement strand
ACCAACGGCTGGACAATGCCTGCAGGCGGGCATCGGACTATGGGGCCTATAATTACAGCATGGTGGAGCGGATACTGAAAAAAGGGTGGGACACCCTGGAGGACGACCCGGAGGATACCTCCGAGGTCCCGGACCACGATAACATCAGGGGAGGAAACTATTATAAATGACAAACATTAAAACAGACAACATGAACACAAAGACATTGGAACAGATGAAACAGCTCAGGCTCCACGGGATGCTCAGGGCCTTTGACACCAGCCTCTCGCCCGAGAGCATGGACTATACCAACGATGAACTGGTGGCCTATCTGGTACAGTCCGAATGGGACGATAGGCACAACCGCAAGATCGAGCGCCTGACAAAGGCCGCAAGGTTCAGGTACGGTGCCGTTATGGAGGCCATCGATTACGGCCCTGGAAGGAACATCGACAGGAACAGGATACAGCGCTACGCCTCCTGTGGATTTATACGCAAGGGTGAAAATATGCTCATTACCGGGAGCACCGGGGTCGGCAAGAGCTATCTGGCCTCCGCCATCGGGCACCAGGCCTGCTCAATGGGGCACAGGACCATGTACTTCAACACGGCCAAACTCTTTACCTTGCTCAAAACCTCAAAGGCGGACGGGTCCTATCTAAAATTCATTGGAAAACTTGAAAAACAGGACCTGCTCATACTGGATGACTTTGGCCTAAAACCATTGGACAACATCAACAGGCACTCTTTGATGGAGATCATAGAGGACAGGCACGGCAAAAGGTCCACCATTATAGCCTCACAACTGCCCGTGGAGGCATGGCACGATGTCATCGGTGAAAAAACGATCGCCGACGCCATCCTTGACCGGCTGGTGCACTCGGCTCACAGGGTGGACATAAAAGGGGAATCAATGAGAAAAAAAATTAAAAATAAACGTTAACTTCAGCACCAAAATGAGTCGATCTCGTGCACTTGATTTGCACTGCTCACTTTCATCCGCCGCAGGTGGTATACATTGACCGCCCTATCCAGCTTTAGCGTCTTAACGACAACGATTTTATGTCAAAGTAATTTGCTTTAAACATTCGTTGTATTATTTCCAACGCACCATCTCGTCTCATATACTAGTACTAGATAATCACTTTTTATCGCGTGTGCCAAGCCAGACATGCGAAGCATTGATGAATTCCTTAAAAAACAAGAAACCAGAGCATGAATAAATTCATCCCAAAGTCGGATCGCATTTTCTATAGCTCCTTACCCTAAAGTTTAACGTTTCTTTTCTTAAACGATTGATAATAAATTCTTAATAAATCTAGAATCTATTTGTTAATTATAATACTGATTATTTCTATCTTATAATCATTTTATATTTAACACATGGACGATTTTAGAAGATTTTTGTTAAAACAGTTTAGAATCAATCTCACTGAAAGAGATAAAGATCCATCTGTCACATTTTCTAGGTTAAAATATTTTTATGACTATTCAGATATATGTTAATGTATAGTAGTGGCACGTCGCAATAGTGGAGTGGATATAAATCAATTCGTCTGGATTGGCCAAGTTCTGGTGCTCCAGTGCATATTCACCATCTTGTAGTGCCTTTGCATATTCATGATGAAACAATTCATTTCTGGATTTAATAAGCAAGAAAACAAAAGCCGTACGGTCCACCTCCTCTATATTGATGTGAGGTTCAATATCATCCAAGAGCGTGCGCATTTCCTCCTTTACCCCTATTTGTTGCAGCTTCCATGCTTTTTCCAGCATCGGCAAAATACTATCTGTCTTTTGAGTGACGTCTATGGATTGATAGGATTCCAATAAGGAAGTCAATGCTATTCTCGTACTGTCACTTTGTGACAATTGGGAGCTGGATATCTGACTTACAAGCAAAAACACAAGCATTGGTAAGATGCTCCCCTTAAACCGAAAGGTAAATTTCATTGAGGTTGGTTTAACTACGGTATTATTGGTTCGTACAGGCGACATGCATGGCATGATGGGCCTTTACTTTGTAACTCTTAACGTGCCTATGCCTTTAAAAGTATGGCAAAATGCCCTGTTTATGGTCCTTTAGGTCATTTCGCGAACATCTTTAGGTTTGATTTTGCAAGAACTTCAAAACTAAAATCATCAAACCCAGCTTGCTATCCAAGGTTACAAAGTCAAACAAATATCCAAATTAATCCCTTGTACTTGAAGACCATTTATCGCCAATTCCAAAAATGGCTGTAAACTACTAGGGAAGTAAGCTTTGCTTTTCCAAAGCAAAGAAACATAACGCGAGAACATTATAGTACAACTAATGAACATTAGCAAAATACGGATAGCTATAATCAGTGTTGCTCAGATACTTATTCTTACTGATCAGGTACATTAATAACCCAATTATAGTCTTCCACCAATTCGTTCAATAAAGGAATTTGTCGGTCCAAAACAATGGCTAGATCATGGAAGATAATTGCCCCCCTTGTTTTGGGGTTGTTTTTCTGGCCCTGAAAAACAGCATCCAATAATTCTTCCTCATCCAACAAACGGGCATCAGCCAAATCAATACGAGTGAGATTATCCCAACTTTCTGGAGCAGACACCTCAAGTAAACGAATGGATGATAGATTCAAAGATTCCAGTTCAACTTGCCGCGTGAGGTCCAATTCTTCTATATGATTTCCGTACAAGTTCAAAAGCCAAAGTTCCCGATTGTTGGATAGGTCCAGTGCCTCTATTTGATTGGCAGCCAGGTTTAAGTATGAAACTTTTAAATTGTTAGACAGATTTAGTTGAGTAAGATTATTATTGATAATAAGCAAGCTTTCTAGGTTTATGTTAGCACTAAGGTCTATTTCATCCAGTTCATTGGATTGCAGTTCCAAATAGGTCAATTTTTGGTTTTGTGAAACATCCAACATGCTCGTCTTATGCTGCCGGATAGATAGATGGTACAAATCGGGATATAGTGTTAAGTCCAGATTTTCCGCAATCCCTGTGATTCCCAAAAATTTCAACTTGGTCAAAGCTGATAAACCCTTAATTTCAGTGTCAAAACCGCTGTTTACAATCAACAATTCCAATAAGGGGTTTTTAGAAACATCAATGGAAGTCAAATTTCCAAAACGCACTCCCAAATGCTGTAGATTTGGGAATGTCTCCAGAATTGAATCTATGTTTGTCAAATTATGGTCTCCCAAACTCAGGTGGGTTAAACTGGGTAATTCTTCCAATTCAAGGGTCTGAATCTTATCGCCCTTACCGTTTCCGGTAATTTGCAGATTCAGCCCTGTTACTTCCCTCCTATCCGTAGTGCTCAATGTAATAGTGTACTCGCCCGAGGACGTGTAATGATGCTCAATCCTATCACTAGAAGATTCTGGTTCTGAGGGAGCTACAGCCACCTCTTCATTGCCATCTCCCCAATCAATATGATAAAGCGAAGTAGGACTTTGCTTTACTATCACGTCTATAAACCTAAACTGGGTTAGTCCATCAGTTTCAGATTGCACTTTAAAGGTTGCTATCTTTTGGTTTTTATAGTGTTCAAATTGAAGGGTAAGTGGCTTATCAACCGTATAGTTTTGCAACTCTTCCTGCGCAATGTAAATTTTTATACGTCCGAAATCTTGATCTTCCACTGCGAATATGTAGGTACCCTCAGTTTCCAAATTCAATTCAATTTCTTGCACTTCATTATAAGATATTCCATTCTCCCGATGAACTCGTCCACCATCATAAGTTATAACCAAATCTCCAACTCCCGAATCGTTATTTTTAGTTACAATCTGAATCGGCAATAGTTGATTTGGACTCTCTTCTTGATCGATATCCGTTTTTTCACAGGAAAAAAACAGGAAACCAACTAAAGATATGATTGATAGTTTAAAGAGTTTGAAGTTGAGTGGCATGGGGTTTATATTGAATAATACCTAACGCAGAAAACATTACGATTAGTGCCCCTATTAATTATTTTCGGTTATGTGTTCATTTTCATTTCATGGAAAGCTTTTCACTATCTCTTTTTGAGAAGCTTTCATAAGCACTTTTATGGAGACTTTTTCAGAAACGAAAGACAAAATATTTGTCATTTGCTTATGGATCTTAAGGAGGCGGTAATGGAAATATATCTGAATGTCAAAAAGTAATTCAATATGCCCTTGAAGTTTACATAGATGTCTATTCTATCGAAACACTCTATACTATAGGTTTTTTCCAATATTAACAGGAAGGCCAACTCGAAAACCAAACCTTAAATCTCCTTCATCTCCAGAAGGATATAGGTTCAAGTCAGTCCTATCCAGAAAAAGCTGTAAAGTCAATAACACATCTTGATCCTTTTTAGAAATTAGTGATAAAAGAATACCTGTTCTTAGCGGATATCTTTCAATAGAGGAAACATCTTCAGAGTTAAAACCAGTTCTATTATACCCAATGCTTCCAAAAATTCCAATATTTTCTAAAAACTTCCAGTATACTTCAAATGTATAATCCTGTCTAAATCCAAACTCATACGGACTGGAAGAGATATAGGCCTCTTTACTTTGAATAATACTTACTTCATCTCCTTCCAATGGTTGGTCTGTTGCCTGAAAAAACCCAAAAGTTCTTTTTGTAAATGAATCAAAATTGGAGCCTCGGGAAAGACCTATCAAGCCTCTAATTAGAATAAACCGGCTATTATTATTTTGCCATAACTGATTTAGTTGGCCTCTAATTCCGAAAAGACTACCCCTTTCATCATTAAATCTATTGCTGAAGCTGGAGGAAGTTGATTCTTGGTCAAATAGAGGCAAGATTTCACGTGAATAGAATATTGAACCTCCTCCAAAAGTTACTGTTTTAGAATTCCAAATATCATTAACATTATTGAGTTCCTGATTATCCAGTGAATCTTTCAAAGTCAAATACCTGGACTCATACTTTTCAAAATCCTTAATCAGTTTAATGTAGTTGATTTTTTTATCTAGAGTAATAGTTATCGGCCAGTATCTATCGGTTATTTCTTTTTCTTCTTCGTCAAATTTCTTTATCTCAAACTTACGGTCTCCGTTTTCGCCATCTTTAGAATATTTTTTTATTATTTCTGCTTTTTCATTTGCTCCAAGTTTATACGAACTTATATCAAAAAGCTCACTATGTTTTTCAAAATATTTACAGTAATTCCTATATTTTAAAGGAATTTTTTTTGACCCACAATCAACATCTATAAAATCAATACTAAGTTCACTTTTAATGAATTTCTTAAGCAAGGCATAGTTCTTTTTATAGTGTTGTACAGAATCTACTTCGTAAACTGCTTTCTTAATGAATGCTAATTGCGAGTCAAGGTTATCTTTGACATTGTATTTTCTCCTTTCAAATGTTCCAAATAAATTAAATGTAAAGGTCGCCTTGGTTGCTTTGTCACTCTGGTCGAAGAAATATACGCCATCATTTACGGTAAAATCTCCTTCTATCGTACCCAACATATTCCCAATATTTAGATATCCACTGGCACTAATCTCCGTACGTTCCTCGTTTAATTCAAATTCTAAACCTTGATTGGTGCCACTTTTACCCAAAATCAAAAAGTTAAGACTTCTTCTTGCTAAAGTGTTAAAAGCTGATGGACTTACTAGATTATTTGATTTTTGGTTCTTTAATTGCGGCCTGGTTATCGTCGGAATGGGCACCTGCTGGGAGTTATTTTGGGATTTTTGCGAATAACTGGAAAAGCAAAAAAATAAGACGATCCATATGGTAATTTTGTACTTTTTTTTCATGTTTTATAAATTATATCAGGTTGTTTAATAATCATAAAACTTATTAAGGCTGGCAATCAACACCTATAAGAAGGTATTTTTTTGCGCGGGGGAAGTAAGTCGTAGGAAGTCAAATACTTGAGGTTGTTAAACTTACGAAATGTAGTAAAAATACCATTGCACGAAAACCTTAAAAATTCTGGGGTTTTTGTCCAATTTTCCGCCTTTTTCCCTATCCTTTCACGATTTTAGGCAAAAAAGCTATGCTTTGAAACGCAAATATCTGATAACGAGACAGCAACACCTTACAACGAATTGCGTAAATTGGGGGAATCAAAGTACCAACCAACTCAAACCTTTTATTTGTATGAAAAACATACCTGCAGGGTATTTGCTCCTATTACTCGGACTATGCCTCAACCCGCTACAAGCCCAAACTACCCATCATTACCAAACCGATTTTTCCGTTGAGAACTTTACCGAACGTAGAAATACGATATTCAATGCCATTGGCAACAATGCCATCGCCCTGATTCAAGGGGCTGGCGGTGTACCCGGTTTCAGTGTTTTTAGACAAACCAATACCTTTTATTACCTCACAGGGCTGGAAACTGACCATGCCTACCTTCTACTGAACGGAAAAAACAAACAAACCACGCTTTATCTACCGCACAGGGATGAAGGCCGTGAAAGAGGGCAAGGCAAAATATTGTCTGCCGAAGACGACGCACTCGTCAAGGAACTTACCGGGGTATATCATGTGAAAGGATACGAATTCTTATCCGCCGACCTCCTTCGTACCGGACTGATAAAATCCGACACCCCTTTGCTCTATACTCCCTTGGGCCCCGCAGAAACCGGAAACGACAGCAGGGATGAACTCTTGTACGGACAGGCCCGCGCCACAGCCGACCCGTGGGATGTTTCGCCAACTCGCGAAGCACTATTTGTGCAACACCTGCAATCACAGTTCCCACAGTTCAAAATCAACGACCTGTCCCCTATTTTGGATGGGATGCGATTGATTAAAAGCAAAGAGGAAATCGCCCTTATCAGAAAAGCTACGCAAATTGCCGGCCTGGCCATCATTGAAGCCATGAAATCCACAGCACCTGGTGTGTATGAGTATCAGTTGGATGCGGTTGCCAAGTATATTTTTCATGTGAACGGTTCCCGCGGCGATGGGTACGCATCGATTATCGGAGGGGGCACCAATGCCTTCATGGGGCACTATTTCCATAAAACGGATGTACTCAAATCCGAGGATTTGGTGTTGATGGATTACGCACCGGACTACCACTATTACACCAGTGATGTAACCAGAATATGGCCCGTGAACGGTAAATTCGACCCTGCCCAAAAGGAATTGTACAATTACATCGAGGCTTACAGGGATGCACTTTTCAAATACATCAAACCCGGAGTCACTTCGGATGAGGTGCTGGACAAAGCAGCTGCAGACATGGAGGCGTATTTAGTGGGGAAGACTTTCGCTAAACCACATTATATGAAAGCCGTACAAGAAGGCGTCAAATTCAGGGGTCATTTTCAGCACCCTGTGGGCATGGCGGTTCACGATGTTGGAAATGTGCGTAGGGTTCCTTTACAACCCGGGATGGTGTTTACAATAGACCCCATGATCTGGATTCCAGAGGAACGGCTCTACATTAGAATTGAAGATGTGGCATTGGTTACCGAAGATGGTGTGGAAAACATGAGCGCTTTTGTGCCTTCGTCCTGGGAAGATGTGGAAAAGACCATCAAGGAAAAAGGCATCATGGAATTTCGTGAGCCAGACGATTTACCTTTAAAGAAACAATAAAAAAACTGCCAACTTTAGACGGTTGGCAGTTCTGTTCAATAATTGGGATAATTTATAGTATTTCGATCACTTCAAGGTCGAATACCAAATCTTGGCCCGCCAACGGGTGGTTGGCATCCAATATGATATCGTTCTCCTCTACTTTGGCGACTCTAAACTGTTGTTGCTGTCCCTGAGCATTGGAACCTACCAAGCCCATTCCCACTTCTGGTTTGATATCTTCAGGCAGTTGGGATTTGGATATCTTTTGAAAAAGCGACTCATTTACCTCTCCATACGCATCTTGCTTGTCAATGGTAATGGTTTTCTTTTCGTTCACGGCCATATCGATAAGTCCTTTTTCAAAACCTGGTATAAGTTGACCCTGACCCAAGGCTACCTCCATAGGTTCGCGCTCCAACGAACTGTCAAAAACCTGTCCATTGGTCAATTTACCTGTGTAGTGCACCTTTACAGTGTCATTCTCTTTTACTGTACTCATAATTTTTGTTTATAGTTTTAAAATCAAAACGTTGCAAATATACAGGGTATAAAACGGTTAAACGAAGGAGTTGCCCATTGGTTTCACTAAAAACGGGTATTTGTACCGATTCTTTACTCCAAAAGTGCCAATTTGTTGGTTAAGAAGCTTTGTGTGCTGTCCGTTTCAATTTCCAACCAGACAGGAAGATGGTCGCTGACCTGATTTCGTTTCCAATATCGGTTGAAATAAGAGATAAATGCTTCGTCGGAAGTCAAATTGGATGGGTCATCCTTATGCTGCAACATCAACTCGTGATATTTTGATATTTCATTCGGCGTATTTTGATAGACGTAGTCGAATAATTTAAAGACCCCTCCCCTTTCCAGTCCATTCTCGTCCTTACCTATTTTAAAGTATTTGTCCACATGCAAAAAGATACGGTCGTAAATCTGGTTGAGGCTGGTATTGGTGTATTTGCCTTTGAGTCCTTCGCTTTCCACGAAACCTTTATCGTTCATCAATTGTACGATATCCTCATCCTCCTTGTACAAATTGGTGTCGCCCAACACAATCAAATTGCGGTCCTCGAAGGACGAGCGGTTGAGTTTGAGTTCCAAAAGTTGCATAAGGAGCCGCACTTCTTCTTTTCTGATTTCCTTGTCTGATGGGTTTCCATCGCCATTGCTATCTTCTCCAGGGTGAAGATGCAAGCTCACAATGGAGAATTTCTTCCAACCACTTTCAAAACCTGTAAACGTTGGGGTCCGTTTCAGTTGTTTGATGATGGGGTTGTCGGAGATAAACTCATCAGGGATTACAAGTTCGCCTGAAAGTCCAGAGTGGGTCACTCGGCGTGAATCGTAAATAAAGCCAAAGCGCTCCTCGTTGCCCGCTGTGCCTTCGGTGACATCACTAATGGTGTACTTCCAATCACTTCCCAAAAGACTCATGATTTTGTCAAAGTGGTCTAAATCCCCATTGATTTCTTGTAGCGCGACAATATCAAACGCATTGATAATCTCTGCTATGTAAAAAAGGGATTCCGCCGTTCGGTCTTTTAATCTTCCAAAATTTTTGATGTTCCATGAGGCCAACAATAGGTTTTTATCCACACCCTTGGACGGAATGTTGTTCAAAAGGCCCTCTTTAAGCTGTAGGAGCCCTTTAATAGTTCGTTCTTTGCCCTCATTATCCAACATTCTTGCATAGTTCTTGTTTTTACTGAGCATGACCAGAAAATAGCGATTGGTGTTCAGTTCCTCGTCAGGCCTCAGGTCGGTGTACCACATAGTTTTAGTTTTAAAATATTCTACAATGTATATGGGAAACCTTTTAGAACTATATTTTGATGGGAACGGATGTGAAGTCAACCATTCTAGCGACTTCTACAAAATACCTTATAAATATATGGAATTATTGGGTGGCTCAATTGGCCGGAATCCTTAAAAAAAAGAATGGTTTTTATGGTTGATTTTTAGAGTTTTACCCCAATAAAAAGACCCTGAACAAAGAGCTTCATTCAGGGTCATAAATTTAATTTATGATTCGCTCGCCAATACCTTTGTTGGCGTTTGCTCCTTTAGCTTTCCCTTTAGACCAAAAAGCGGACGCAAAAACCATATTCTCCGTATCAGGAACTCGTACAACAGATAACACACGGCAAAAGTGAACAGGGTGATACCAACAAATTGTAAGACCGGATGCATCTTCAGTGGCAAAATCAACAGACCGCCCAAGTACATCACAAACATATGAATGATATAAACTGGATAGGCCGCTTGGCTCAGATACCGTAGCAGTTCACTTGGTTTGTTCAAGTAGCGATATCCGAGTCCAAAGACACCAAAAATCCAACAGTTGGATTCCAAGGCCATGAGATACCCCGGCGCCTCCAAATCAAATTCCAAATATCGAACAGCGTACAAAACCAAGCCAAGTGCCAAATAGCCCCAACGCCATTTTTTTACAGTGTCCCAAAAGTGCTGACCGCTATACACGAACAAATACCCGAAAAAGAAGGCCAAAGCACCTAAAAAGAAGCCGTGCCAGGTTTCGGCGTACAAGGAATATATCTGTGGCTTTACCAAAATAGCTTCCAACATAAAAAAGAGGGAAATAAATAAAGGTCCAGCAGGGTTGGACATTATTCTGTTCAAAACTTGTTTGAACCTCCCCGCTTCTCTATGCTTCAACACATAAAAAATGGGTAAAAACAGCAGCACGTAGACAAAAATATTCCCCAAGAACCAAAGGTGTCCCATGTGTGGGTAATATCCCAAAGGCAGCTTATAGAATTTTTGAAAAATGAACATATGCAATGGAGCAATGGCCACTATTCCAAATAATAAGGGCAATAGAATTCTTCTGGCTCGCTCCCCTATCAACTGTTTCCAGTTGCGCTTTCGCATGGCAAAAAAGAGCCCCATACCCGATACAAAGAACAAAATTGGAATTCGCCACACATTGAGCATGCTCATTGGGGTCCACAGACCTTCGAGCGGTTGTTCGCTTCGTATAAAGCCAACAAACATGGCCCAAGGCTGAAAAATGATGGCGATGTGATAGATCAATAGCAAGGCTATGGTAATGACCCTCAACCAGTCTATATCGTGTCTACGTGCTGTTTTCATGATTTCTGTCGTTTTTTGATGAATTACTGTAGCATTACGGCAATAGTTGGACGGGTCTCCTCAACTTCTTCCAAGTCCAACTGCAGGCCAATGGGCCCCAATTGCTGTTGCATCATTTCGTAGATGGGTTTTACATCGGCAAAGTTTCCCACAACAGTTTCGCGCGGGGTCGCCCCGTAGTTGTTTTTCACACTTTTGTCCGCTCCAGCATCCAACAACATTTGAACGGCTTCCACTTTACAGAAGAATGCGGCCACATGCAGTGCAGTGGACCCATCGTTGTTTTTAATGGACAAATCGGCTCCTGCGTCGATTAAGGTCTGTGCAATGTCCTTTTTATCAAAGGTAATTGCGGTAATCAATGGCGTTGAACCACTCAACGGGTCTTTCTCATTGATGTCGGTTCCCGCTTTGATGTGCTGTTCCACGACTTCCAAGTTTCCAGCGACCACCGCAGCAGAAAGTGCCATATCTGGCGCCTTAACTTCGGATTTGGCTGTAGTTTCCGTATCGGTTTCAGATTTTTTTTGACCGCAGGCGGATAAGCTTACCATGATAATAAGCAGTGCATAGGTTAGAGGTTTCATTGCATTGTTTTTAAAATTTTTCATGACTTTTCGTTTTAAGTGTTGAACAATAAATTTTATGGTACAAAGATTCCCCAAAGCCTGATGCAGCATTAATCAGCTATGCCGCGAAGTATGTAAGTCCTGCACAGCCCATGAAAATTATGGCGCATGATATAAATTATGCGGCAGAATCTGCATTTTTGCCCTGAAAAGGAATCGCTTATCTTTGTTCAACCCATGCAGCTACTAATCTGCAAACCACAATGCTAGACAAACCAAAAGGGCAGAAATTTACCGATGAGGCCAAGGCCATCACCCTGGAACATCTGGGCGATGAACATTTTGGCGTTTCAGAATTGGCCGATGCCATGCACATGAGCCGTTCCAGTCTCTTGCGCAAATGCAAAAAGCAGACACAGTTGTCGGCCAGCCAGTTTATTCGGCAAATCCGATTGGAAGAAGCCATGGAATTGCTACAGGATTCCGATCTTACGGTTTCGGAAGTTTCTTATCGGGTAGGTTTTGGTAGTACCTCATATTTTATCAAATGTTTTCGGGAACATTACGGTCATCCTCCCGGCGAAGTCGGGAAAGCGGATTTTGAAGAAACAGCGAAGGAACCATCAACATCGTTTTTGAACAAATACAAATGGGCCCTGATGGCCTTGGGCATGTTAGTCATCAGTGGCATTGCTTATCTGTTGATGCCTTCCTCCACTCCTACTGCTGATGTGTCACAAAACACGAACTTGGAGAAGTCCATCGCGGTGCTTCCTTTTAAAAATGAAAGCAGCGATTCCACCAACCTCTATTTTGTCAATGGTTTGATGGAAGCCTCCATGGGCAATCTTCAAAAGATTGAGGATTTACGTGTGATCAGTCGGACGTCGGTAGAGAAATATCGCAACTCCAACCAAAACATCAGTCAAATCGCTTCGGAACTGAATGTGAATTACATTGTGGAGGGCAGCGGTCAAAAGGTAGGCGACCAAGTGATGCTCAACATCCAATTGATTGATGCCGCCACCGACACTCGCATCTGGGGCGAACAATACACACACGAAGTGGTCGATATTTTTGCCGTGCAGAATGAAGTGGCCAAAAAAATTGTCGATGCCATAGAGGCCAAGGTCACACCTTCGGAATTGGAACAAATCGATAAAAAGCCAACCGAAAACCTTGTTGCCTACGATTATTACCTGCAGGCCCAAGAGCCTTTTAATCGAGAAACGGAAGAGGGGCTTTTGGAAGCCATCCCATTATTTGAAAAAGCCATTGAAGAAGATCCTGAATTTGCCTTGGTGTATGCGGATTTGGCCATAGCCTACTATTATCTCGACCTTTATAAAAAGGAAAAACAACATACCGAAATCATAAATAATTATGCGGACAAGGCGCTGCTGCACGACTCCAAATTGACAGAGAGCCTAATTGCAAAGGCCTTGTTTTATATGCATATCGGGAATTATCGGTTGGCGGTCCCGCATTTGGAAAAAGCCTTGGAATACAACCCCAATGCTTCAGGAGTGGTGAATATTTTATCGTCCATTTACTCCAATGCACTGCCCGATACGGGAAAATATTTGGAATATGCCCTAAAGGGCATTCAGTTGGACGTGGCGGACGATGATACCACCAAGAGCTACATTTACCTGCATTTGAGCAATGCCTTGATTCAATCCGGTTTTACGGATGAGGCCTTGGAATATATTGACAAAGCAATTGAGCTATTTCCACAAAACCCATATGCCCCATATCTTAAAGCCTATATCCGCTATGCGAAAAACAAGGACATCAAGCAGACTTTGAACGCCGTAAAGCGTGAGCTTCGGAAAGACACCACCCGATTGGACATTTTACAGGAAGTGGCCAAACTGCACTACTTTCAGAAAGAATATGATAGCGCATTCCATTATTACAAACCTTTCAATGAAGTAAGAAAATCCAAAGGTTTGAACATTTATCCCCAAGAGGATATAAAGGTTGGTTTTACCTATGAAAAAATGGGGTTCCAAGAAGAGGCGGACCGGCTTATTGCAGCTTACGCCGAATATTGCAAAAACGACCAGTCCATTTACCAACCTGCTAGTATGGCGGTGCTATATGCCTATGAAGGCAGGTATGCAGAAGCCATCGCGGAATACGAAAAGTTTGCGGCCAAAAATCATTTTCAGTATTGGATGATTTTATTTATGGCCATGGACCCAGCATTGGAACCCTTAAAATCCTATCCAGGTTATGATGCAGTGATGAAAAAAATAGAGGACCGCTTTTGGGAAAACCACAATCGGTTGGAGGAAACTCTCAAAGAAAAGGAGCTTTTGTAAGCGACTAAAATGTATGGTTCTTCCTCCGTTTTTATCAAAGTATCCAATTGAAATAAATCTATAGCATTTGGTCGTAGAAAAAAAACAGCTTATAAAAGATTCTGATATCTTTCAATATTTCTAGAAAAGGTCAACATATTACCCAAAATAGTTTTAAAAAAAAGCCCATACATGAGTACGGGCTTACTGATATTAAATTTGTCTAACTTATTTTTTACTGGTGTTCACAAATCCTACGGGCATTAGCAATGTTTCCCTTGCAGCAATATTAAGTCCTTCGGAGGTATCGCCTTCTTCTAGAGTGCTCAAGTCCACGCCTGGTGTACCTCTAGGTAAATCATACTGTTCCCCAACACTTGCAGCTCCGTAACCTAAATCTTTCATGGAACCTGCTGTAATTCTGCTCAATGGATTTTCTCCTAGGTTCAAGAAGCCTGTCATAAGTTCGTTGTTCAATGTGGATTCCTGCCAGTGACCAAAAGCGGTTCCGGGACCATATAAACTTTCGATGGGCAATTCGCCAGTTCCTCCTTCTGCGTTCCAGAATACATTGGCCTTATGTCCGGCAAAATAAGGGTTGGTTTCCCCACCAAGAAGCAAGGTCCTATCAAATCCAAAATCCGCAGTGTTCCAAAGGGTTCCTATACCCAACACATGTCCCATTTCGTGTACAATGACATCTTCAAACAAATCCAAAGTTTCCAAAAACTCCAAATCGTCCACATCAAAATACATCACACCTGAAATAGGTAAGAAATCACTGGTACGAACAAAATTGGGGCCTGCTTGCCCCAAAGTTCCTCCCGGTCCATCAATGGGTGCCAAGGCAACTTCTATTACAATGTCGTCCAAGGTTCCTTCAACTGCAGGGGGAAAACCGTTGAATGCGGAAGGAATCGTTCCCGTGATGGAAGGTACATCCTTTATGATAATGCGCTCCCAACGGGAAGCGGCTTGATCAAAAACTTCTTGTTGTCTCTCTGTAGGAGGTAACAAAAACTTAAGGGTTATATTAAAACGTCCCCTGTCCTCTCCTGCAGCGCCGCTGGCTCTAGCGGCAGAAATATCAGTAGTTGGAATCACATCATCAATAATAATGGGATCACCTGTCCGTGAGGCCAGTTCCACCAAGCTTGGTTCGGACTCTTTCATGGCACTTACATCCTCTCCCAAAGCTTCGTCTTGCGAACAAGAATGAAATACAAATGCTCCAAAGGTGGCAACAAGTAGTAAAGAAAAAGATGGTGTTCTCTTGAGGTTTTTCATAATCGTGTTTCAATTTAAGATTAAGTAATTATCAACCTTAAGATGAAAAAACTAATTATGAATTTACCTATATATTGTATGAATGGGTAAAACTTATGTAAGAATGGGAGTTTGAAACGAGCAGTATATTACTTCTCGTTGACCTCTACCAGTTTGTCTTCGTCCCACTCACCACCGGCGACCACATCGCCTTCAGCATCGTAAAATTTTCCGGTACCGCTACGCTTGTCATTTTCCCACTCGCCCGTGTATTTCTCTCCATTGGGCCAATAGTAACTACCGAATCCACTACGTTTATCATTCTTATAATTGCCCACGTAGTATTCTCCATCGGGCCAGTAAAAAGTACCTTCCCCGTGCCGCTGATTGCTCTGCCACTCGCCTTCGTACCTGCTGCCGGTATCCAACAAAGCGACTCCAAAACCATGGGCCTTACCATCTTTGACTTGACCGATGTAGTGCAATTGATTTCCCTTCTTGCTCTCAAAGGTCAGGTATTCGCCAAAGGACTTTTGCTGGAGTTGCTTTTTTAAACGGGCTAATTGGACCTTGGTCTTTTTTAGAGAGAAATTAAGGGAGTCGTATTTTCTAACGGCCATGTCTTCATCCCATCTGGAAGCGGAGAGTGTATCCTGCGATTCAAATGTACTGTCTTGAACAGTCAACACATTGGAATTCGTGTTCCGTAGCTTTTCCGCCAATGCAATACGCAATGGGATAATCCTATTGTTTTCCTCCATGGAATTCATGGACGCATTATAGGATGCTATGGCCGTGTCATATTCGCCCTCCAACAACAGTGAGTCGATTTCCGTCAACTGATCGTAGGCATGTATCTTTTCTGAAATGATTTTATTTTCTTCCCTAAGCTGGGAAAGATCCTTTTGAAGCTGAACCGATTTGGAAAAAAAGAACAGTATTCCCACGATTGAAAAGGCCAAAAGAATAAAGGGAGCGTATTTTTTTATCTTCATGAGTAATTGCTTGGTTCACTATTAGATACGTATCAATCGGTCAAATGGACGTCGGGCAACTTGTTTTTGACCTTCCTGAAGTCGGGCGAATAGTACATGTGGAAGCGTAGGGTCCAACCTTGATGGAAATACCCTGGATTGGATCGCTCTTGACCCTGGGAATATAGAACACCTGCTGCAACTGTTAATCGGGGCGTGAGAATGTACCCGACGGTCGTGGTCAATCGTAGGTCTTCCATGGGGCTTCCCACTACTTCCTTTCCACTTTGCATAATCAATTCCGCTTCTGGGGAAACATATAATGTTTTTGGGCTCAGCTTGTTGTTGTTCAGTGGGATTTTGGCCCGGAACATATACCGCCATCGATTTCTGAAAATATAATCACTATCCTCGGCAAAACCTTGGGTCCATCGATGCTCTATTCGGATTCGATGGTACAACATGGCTGAGTAAAACGGCATGGCAAATTGGTATTGGTGCCAAATCCGCCATTCAGGGACAACATTCCTGTCCTCCGAATCTTCATCGGTATTAAAATTGATGCGCACTACCCCACCCAATCTGAAATTGGTCTTCTTGTTAAAGATATAACCAATGGCATGTCGGTTGTAAATCTGACCTATCTGTCCTATAAAAGGAGTGCTTTTGGTCTCCTCAAACCTAAAATGGGTCTGGGCATCCCAAAAGAAACGCTTTCCAATCCTGATGTTTCCGTAGGTATTGAACCAAACTTTGGTTTTTGGACTTTTATATTGTGAAGTCTCTGGCAATACCACGGGTTCGGATTCTTGTGAAAAACCGATACCCATAACTCCAACAATCAGCAAAACAACCACCAAAAAGTTTCTACTAGTACTCTTCATGCTTATTGGTTTTTTAGGGTTGATTGCTCTTGGAGCAATGTTAAAACGGCTTGGGGACGTTTTTCCCTTCGGAGTTTGCGCTCCAACTTTTTGGTGTCCTTATGGCGTAGATCCAATATAATTTGATGGGTGTTTTCCATTCGATCATTCAGTTGACCTGCATTGGTACAGCTTACATTTTCCGTGACCGTATCAATGAAATAGGGAATCAAAATATCTTCGTACGCACCCACAATTCGTTTTTTCACCTCTTCTTCCATCACATTGGCCATAAAGGGGTTCCAAACGGCATCAGTGTATTCTTTTTTGATTTCTCCTCGGCGTGCCGGAATGCTTTTGATGTTTTGGGCAAGTGCGGTCAACTCAGAAAGGCATACTTTTATGCCTCGGCCGTACTCCAGCTTTTCATTAGGATTCTCAATGTCCGCATAAGTGGTTAAAGAACTGTCCGCCAACTGCTGAAGTTGGTCCAATGCCGTAACATAATCTGAAGAAAGCCCAGAAACGGAATCCATTTCTCGTTCCAAACCGTTGTTGATTTCAATGAGCTCTTCTTCCAAACCATTCAACATTTGAAGTTGCTCGTCATTGGTCAGGCGTGATGCCAAGGAACCTTTTATATATTCCAAGCTCATTCTTGCATAGGTGGCCATGGCTCCTACGGATAGCAAATCATCCCCTTCATATTCAAATTCCCCGGAACTGGGCAAACTGAAAACCCTTGTTTCGTCTCTATCATTGGTAACCCTGATTGCTGTGCTCGGTTTTCCGTTGGGCCATAATCGGTTCAATAATTCTGGTATTGGTTGATGCTGGACAATATCCAAATCGATATGGCTCACCAAGGTTTTCAAAGGGTTCAAAAACTCTTTGTTTATTTTTTCTGTGGCATTGTAATAGAAAAGTGCTTCGGGGTCCGAACGTTTCACGATGTTAAGATGACTGTTCTCCAGAATGGCATTGCTTAAGTCCGCCGCCACTTTATAGTCAGAGGCAATCTGCGCCAATGTTTTATTCTGAAGGGAATCCAAAGGATAATGCGGAACCCTGGCCTTCATGTTGGGTTTGAACCCAGCATTTCCCAAGTGGCCCAATACACCGTTTATTTTTTGATAGTACTCCATATGCTGCTCAAGCAAATTGGCCACATGGCTTTTGCCATTTTCCGAGTCCAATACCGATTCCAGCAATGCAATAAAACCTGCATCCAAATCAATGGTCTGGTAGCTCGGAAGGTCAGCGTTGAATATTGAAATCTCATCGGATTCCATTTGTACGCTGCGTAGCAATCCATCATCAAAAAACCAATTTTCCATATCATCAACGGTCTCCGTTCCATAAAAAGACCATTCATCATGTGCCAAACCGTCCCTCAGCAATCTACCGACCAGCACACTGGTATCGTTTTCTATTTGAAAATTTTGCTGTGGCACACCTTCATCAAAGGAAATGGTGCTCTTGAACAGTGTCTTTTCAATTTGGGAATCCTTGATCTGATTGATGGTATAGGTCCATGTGCCATCTGGCTTCCCTTGAGCCAAGTCTCCCGTTCCAATTTCTTGGACGCCACTGATCAATACACGGTACTCATTGTCCACTACTTGGCTCTGGTTATTTGTATTGAACTCCCCAAACTGAAACTCCCATGGGCCGTTCGCCACCCCTTTATCAAAATAACCTGTAAAACCAAAAGAGGAGTCCTTTTGCTCCATTAAGGTTTGCAAATTGGATTTACGGAGTTGGAAATCGCCATTGAAAACGGTGTCCAAGTCGATAATACTGTATTGATAAACCGCTTTTCCCTGATAAGGTCCCACCTGAAGCGGACCTTCATACGTTTTCAGTTCCTGACCATAGGTTGATAGCGGCAGAACCAATAGAAAAAATAAAGGGAGAAGCCATTTCTTAAAGGGCTGAATCATGAGGAAATTGTGGTTTAGCTGATATTTACAATTACCTACGTACCCAACGAAGCTTTTGGATTATATATGTCTTAGCTTTTAAGGATTTGCCCTGTTTTGTTATAAAAAAATCATTGATTGCTAATTTGACCAAGGCATTCTTTTGCAAAGTCTGAAATTTAAAAACGAAAAAAGCGCACCGATCGGTGCGCTTTTGTATTTCTCTAATCAAAACCTGAAGGGTTTACCAAATTTTGATACGTTCTTCCTCTGGTTTATAATTTTCCTCGCCCGGTTGCACATCAAAAGCATCGTAGAAAGGCGTTAAGTTCATCAATGGCCCATTGACTCGCCATATGGCCGGGGAATGTGAATTGGTATTCACATAGTTCCGCATGAATTCATCACGGACCTTCACTCGCCAAATACGGGCAATGGACAAAAAGAAGCGTTGGTCTGGAGTGTATCCACCTATTTTCACGGTATCCTGACCTTGTTCCGTCATTTTAAAGGCGTCGTACGCTATAGCAATCCCTCCATTGTCCGCTGTGTTCTCGCCGATGGTCATGGCTCCTTTTAAGTGAACCGTGTCCAAAACGGTAAACGAACTGTAGCGATCGATAAGCTGCTGTGTCTTTTCCTTGAATTTCTCCAAATCAGATTCCGTCCACCAATTTTTTAAGTTTCCTTCGCCATCATACTGGGAACCGTTATCGTCAAATGCGTGGGTAAGCTCGTGGCCTATGACCATCCCTATACCTCCGTAGTTTACGGCATCATCAGCGGCCATGTCAAAATAAGGGAACTGTAGAATCCCCGCCGGAAAAACAATCTCATTGAGTGATGGATTGTAATATGCCGTTACCGTAGAGGGCGTAGTGCCCCAAGCATCCTTGTTCGGTGGCTTGTTCAAGTATTGCACATTGTACTCGTAGTTATTGGCTTGTAGTGCGATCACATTTTCAAAATACTGATCCCGCTCGATATCCACATCATACTCGCGCCATACATCGGGGTAGGCTATTTTCTTGGTAATGGCATACAACTTTTCCTTGGCCTTGGCCTTGGTGCTGTCACTCATCCAGTCCAATTGGGACATTCTGTTTTCAAAAGCCTTCTGTAGATTGTTTACCAAATCCAATACACGTTGCTTGGCGGCTTCGTCAAAATAACGCTTCACGTAGAGCTGTCCCAAGGCAAAGCCCAGATTTCGGTCCACTTGCTGCGCCATAATCTGTGGTCGTGGCTGTTGTTTCGACTGACCCAATAGCACTTTATTGTACTCAAAAAGGGCATCTTCAAAAGCTACGCTCAAAAATCTAGCATAATGCTGTAGTGTATGCGCCTTTAAATAGGTTTTCCAGTCCTCCACGGACACAGTGCCCAATAATTCGTCCAAAGTATTGTAGTATTCTGGTTGACGAACATTAATGGAATCAGCTTCCAATGCCAACGCATCCAACAAAGTTGCCCAATCTATATTCGGATTGGATGCAGTGATATCACTAACCGCCAATTTATTGTAATTGGCTTGGATATCACGTCTTTCGATGCGTGTTTTATGGGATTCGGCCAACTGCTTTTCGATTTCGTAGACGGTTTCCGCTTTTGCTGCACCATCCGCTATGTCCGATAAATCAAACAGGGTCGACACATACGTTTTGTAGGCATCTTGAATACCCGTCGTGGATTCATCTGTTTTAAAGTAATAATCCCTATCCGGTAGTCCCAGACCCGATTGACTGGCATGTAGTATATTGATTTGACTGTTTTTATTGTCTGGCGCTACGCGAAGCCCCATGATGGAGTTGTTGCCCTTGGCGATTTGCGTTGTGACAAAATCAATGACCTCATCGGTATTGGAGAGGGCCTCAATTTCCTCCAAGATTGGTTTCACGGGCGCGTATCCTCTTTGGTTGATGGTGGCCGTATCCATGCCAGAGGCAAAGAAATCCCCCACTTTTTGCTCCACCGTTCCTTTTTCGTGTTCAGCGGACGATACTTCCTCCAAAATATCCTGAAGCAATTGTCGCTGTGGGATATTGAGAAAGCTATACGAACCCACACCCACTTGATCATCGGCAATTTGAACCGTGTCGTACCAGGACTTGTTTACGTGGTCAAAAAAATTGTCCCCTGGTTTGATCGATTCCGTGATTCCGGTAAATGCGATTTTGGATGGTTCTTCTTCGGTTTTTTCTTGTTGGCAAGAAACTAAAAGGATAGCTGCCAAAGCTATCGACGAAACATATTTCATAAGGATGGTTTATTTGTCACAAGATACCTATAAATAAGGTTTCATTTGAGATGCTTGTAAAATTTTGTTACCCCAAACCGCCAACCAACTCCAAAGCCTTATCTATTTCTTCTTTGGAATTATAGATGTGAACCGAATGCCGCATCATTTTACTGCCTACGGAGCGAGGTTGTAAACGCTCTTTTCCCCATAGGTATTTTTGAAGCTCGGGGCCGCTCATTCCCGCTACGCTGTAGGTAGTGATGCCGGCCACCATTTCCTCATTAGTGGGTGAGTAGAAGGTAACGTGTTTCATTTCCTTGAGACCATCACGCAGATATTGGCCCAGTTCCTTTACACGGTTCAACCATACATCATGACCGATGGTATTGAAAAAGTCCAACGCGGCATCGTATCCTGCCATAAGCCCTGCATTCCCAGTACCGTTTTGCATCAACCGAAAACCATGATCATCTTGATTGTCCCAGTTGTAGCTTGCAATGGTCGTCCAAATATCGCCCACCACATCTTTATTGATATACAGCAATCCACTGCCCGAAGGGGCCAGCAACCATTTGTGCAAACTCGAATAATAGGCATCACAACCAATCTCCTTTACATCCACCGGGATTTGCCCCACGCATTGCGCACCGTCCAACACGGTAAAAATGCCTCGCTTTTTGGCCTCAGTACAAATCTCCTTCACGGGCATTACCGTTCCAAAGCCCGAAACGATATGCGGAATGGCAATCACCTTGGTTTTTGGCGTCACTTCCTTAAAAATGGCATCCACGATTTCTTGTGGGTCGTTGGCAGGTTCCGGCATGGTAGCCTGCTTGTACACACAGCCTTTGCGTTTGGCCAAGAGTTGCCAAGCACCGAATCCACCTCCATGTTCCTGATTGGTGTTGAGCAGTTCGTCGCCTTCTTTGAGGTTGAGTCCCATTCCCACGTAGTTCATGCCAAAAGTGGCATTCTGGGTCAGGGAGATTTCCTTGAAATCGCAATTGATAATCTTGCCCAACTTGGTGCGCAGTTCCTCATACGGAAAATAACCCGTCAACAATTCGGGTCCCGATCCATTTTTATAGTCCACCGTAGCGGCTTCCACGTTCCAGTGCATCATGTGGTCGAACATTTTATCAAGCACATAACCGGGCGTAGGCCCCATGGTACCATTATTGAAGTAGGTCTGCCCTTCTTTTAAAGGAAACTGCTTGCGTACCATGCTCCAATAGGCTTCATCTTTGGGGGCATTGGTTTTCAAGGGTTCAATGGACCAGTCTTTTTTGGGGTCGAAAGAAATGAACGGCATCGACATCATCGCCGCGGCGCCTTGTTTTAAAAATTTTCTACGTTGTGACATTTTTTGGTTGGTTATTGGGTTATTGGTTATTGTCGACTTGAATAGGTCTCTTCAAAGAAAATGCAAATTCTTTGAAAATTTGTCATCACTTCTCCCCTTTTTGCTTCATTAGCTTTAAACAATCCCTTAAATTTAAGTGCTAATTTCAGAATCATGAAAAATAAATTACTTCTGCTCCTATTTTTGGGAGTAATCAGTGTCTCGGCCCAAGACCAACTAATTGGGTTCAGTGAAAAAGCTTCGGACGACCAACTACAACTCGAAGCGGATTACGAAAAACAACTTTCCTCCGACAATCTCGACCAATGGATGAAACGCATGGCCGCCGAGCCCCACTGGGTCGGTACCGAATACGGTGAGAAGAACGTTAAATGGATGGAAAAGCAATTCAAATCCTGGGGGTACAAGACCCGTATCGATACCTACCACGTGCTGTTCCCCTACCCAAAAGTGCGCTTGTTGGAACTGACCGCACCCACCCAATACACCGCCAAATTGGAAGCTGTTGCGGTAGAGGGCGACCCTTACACTGCCCAGGGCGATAAATTGCTGCCCAGCTACAACGCTTTCTCCACCGATGGCGATGTGGAAGCCGAACTGGTTTTTGTGAACTACGGCATCCCTAGCGACTACGAGGAACTGGAAAAACTGGGCATCGATGTAAAAGGCAAGATCGTTATTGCGAAATACTACGGTTCTTGGCGTGGCATCAAACCGAAACTGGCCGCCGAAAAAGGGGCCATTGGCTGTATCATCTATTCCGATCCCGAGGATGATGGCTACTACCAAGGCGATACGTACCCCAAAGGAGCTTTTAAGAACAAAACGGGAGTGCAGCGTGGTTCCGTGATGGACATGCCGCTCTACCCTGGTGATGTATTGACCCCCGGCTATGCCGCCACCAAAGATGCCCAGCGTTTGGACCGTGAAGAGGCACCCACCATTACCAAAATACCTGTATTGCCCATTTCCTACGAGGATGCACAGCCGCTGTTGGAAGCCTTGGAAGGCCCTGTAGCCCCAGCTTCTTGGAGAGGAGCGATGCCCCTTACCTATCATATTGGGCCCGGACCTGCCAAAGTACACCTGAAACTGGAGTTTGATTGGCAATTGAAACCCGCCCATAACCTGATCGCCACTTTGGAGGGCGATGAATTCCCCGACGAGTGGGTCATCCGTGGGAACCACCACGATGCTTGGGTGCATGGCGCCAGCGATCCCGTGAGCGGTATGGTCGCCTTGATGGAAGAAGCCCGCGTAGTGGGACAATTGGCCAAAAAGGGCAACAAACCCAAACGTACCTTGGTGTACTGTGCTTGGGATGCCGAAGAACCCGGACTCATCGGTTCCACGGAATGGGTGGAAGACCATCTGCCGGAACTGCAGAAAAAAGCTGTGGCCTACATCAATACCGATGGCAACAGCCGTGGATATTTGGGCGTGGGAGGCTCCCATTCGCTACAGGCCATGGTAAGCCAAGTGGCCGATGTGGTGACCGATCCACAAAAAGGCGTCTCCGTAGCGGAGCGTCGCAAGGCGGCCAACCTGATGCGCGGGGGTGATGACTCCTTTAAACTGTCCGCTTTGGGCTCCGGTTCTGATTATACACCCTTTATCCAGCATACGGGCATTGCCTCGCTGAACTTGGGCTACGGAGGTGAGGGCCGTGGTGGGGAATACCACACCATTTACGATACCTACTCCCACTACACCCGTTTTAAGGACCCTGGTTTTGACTATGGCGTGGTCTTGGCCAATACAGCTGGACGCCTTACCCTACGTATGGCCAATGCCGAGGTGTTGCCGTTTGAACTTACCCAATGGCACAGCACCATTGAAACCTATTTGGGCGAAGTGATGAAAACCTTGGAAGATATGCGCTCCAAAGTGGAAAAACACAACAAACTGGTGAAGGCGGATGCCTACCAATTGACCATGGATTCAAAAAAACCCGTAGCACCTGCAAAAATGAAGGAGGAAGTACCCTATTTGGACTTCTCCCCTATACAGAATGTGATTGCGGATTTAAAGAAAAGTATCGAGACCTTTTCCAAGGCCGATGTACTTGCCCTGTCCCCCGCCAAAAAGGCACAACTGAACCAAAAGTTGATGGGCTTGGAGCAGGTATTATTGCAAGAAAAAGGACTGCCCCGTAGGGACTGGTTCAAGCACCAGATCTATGCCCCTGGATTTTACACGGGCTATGGGGTAAAAACACTTCCAGGCGTGCGCGAGGCCATAGAGCAGCAGGAATGGAAAGAAGCACAGGAACAAATCGGGGTGTTGGCCACCACCCTCAAGAATTTTGATGCTCAGGTACAACAACTGAACAGCCTAGTGCAGTAACTGGATTTCTCTGACAACAACCCAACCGCCTCTTGCGAACTATGTAGGAGGCGGTTTTCTTTGCTGCAATACCATTTTTGCTTTTCTCAAAAGCATGGATTACCTTTCCCAGACCCAAATTGCAAGACACTTACCTATGAATGTACGGCTTACCAAAGAACAAAAGATCAAAGTGCTCAACTCCTCGGACATATATGCGATCATGCAGCAGGTATTGCTGCGCGAGAACAAGATACGCCGCAACCAAGAGCATTTTTGGGTGGTGGGCCTTAACCACAACAACAAGATTCTCTTTGTGGAGCTCATTGGCCTGGGGGCCAGCAACCGCGTAAATGCCGAGCCGCCCGATGTGTTTCGGATGGCGATCTACAAACTGGCCCATAAACTTATTTTGGTACACAACCACCCCAGCGGCACACATGAGGTGACCGATGCCGATATTACCTTTACCGACCACATGCTGAAAGCGGGCAAACTCATAAAAGTGGAGGTTGGATACTTCGGTTCGTTTTGTGCCACCCATTTCGGAGTTATAGTGCCAGGCATTTCGGTTTGATCTGTGCCACTTTTGGCGGGCGGCCCGATCCGTTTCGGTTCGTTTTGTGCCAGTGATATCGGTTCGATCCGTGCCACTTTGAAAGATCAAGTAACAATTACCTTGTCGCTCAAAAACAAGCGATATGGCCAATACACTTGATCCGATGGACCTAAAACAGATTATTTCCCTTCACCTCGATGGGCTGAGCAACCGCAAGATAGGTGCCACCCTAGGGATATCCCGTAACACGGTGAACAGCTATATGCGCCTGTTCGGGGCCTGCGACCGCTCCCTTAAGGAATTGCTCGCCCTTGACAATGGGGCCCTGGAGGCACTCTTCCCATCCCATACGACCATAGACAATGTTCGCTACGACGAGCTCATGCGCTGTTTCGAGGGGATCAACAGGGCCAGGAACCACCCCGGCTTCACCTTCCTCCACCATTACCAGGATTATGTCGGAACGGCCAAGGATCCCTATGGCTATACCCAGTTCCTGGAACATTACCACCGTAAATATGCAAAGATAAAAGGCTCGATGAAGCTCGAGCACGACCCCGGCAAGGAACTGTTCATCGACTTCGCGGGCAAGAAACTGCATATGGTCGAGAGGGACACAGGGGAAGTGGTCCCGGTGGAAGTGTTCGTGGCCATCCTTCCCAATAGCCAGTATACCTACGTGGAGGCCTGCAGGAGCCAAAAACGGGAGGACCTGATCGCTTGTTGCACCAATGCCCTGAACTATTACGGTGGCGTGCCCAAGGCCATTGTATCGGACAACCTGAAATCCGCGGTGACAAGGGCGAGCAGATATGAGGCGGACATCAACCGGAGCTTCAAGGATTTTGCCCGGCACTACAACTGCGCCATAAACCCCGCCCGGGGGTATTCCCCGCAGGACAAGGCCCTGGTGGAGAACGCCGTGCACCTTGCCTATCAGCGCATCTATTACCCGATGCGGGAAATGGTGTTCTTCTCCCTGGCCGACCTGAACCGGGAGATAAAGCGCCTGTTGGTGGCCTATAACGGTCTATTGTTCAAACGCAAGGAGGCCAGTCGCAGGGAACTGTTCCAATCCGTGGAACGGGAATACCTCAAGCCCCTGCCCGGGAGTGCTTACCAGCTAAAGGACTATCGCAGGGCAAAGGTCCAGAAGATGGGCTATGTGTACTTCTCCCCGGACAAGAGCTATTACAGCGTCCCCTACCGTTATATCGGGAAGGAGACCACAATCCACTATACGGGTTCCACGGTGGAGGTCCATTACCACCAGCGGCGGATCGCGCTGCACGGGCGCCACCCGGAAAAGGGCAGCTATAATACCAAAAAAGAGCACCTGGGCAGTACCCATAAATATTATAGCGACTGGAGCCCGGAGTTCTTTAAAAGGAAAGCGGCCCGCCATGGCGACCATGTGCTGGGCTGTGTGGAGACGATACTGTCAAAGGGGGACTACCCGGAGATAGGATATAAACGGGCGATGGGGGTCATACAGCTCCATAGGGCCTACGGTTCGCAACGCCTGGACAATGCCTGTAAAAGGGCCCTTCAGGCGGATGCCGCCACCTATATGCGCATCAGGAACATCCTGAAGAACAACCTGGACAAAAGCTCCCTGTTCTACAGGGACCTGGAAGAGGACAAGAGCCACATCCCGGACCACGGGAACATACGTGGCGCCTCCGCTTATCAATGATCATTAACTTAAATCCGATATATTATGAACAATGAACAGACGATCGAAAAACTCAAACAGATGCGCCTTACCGCCATGGCCCAATTGCACCAACAGCACGTAAGGGACAACGGTTCGCCCGACATTACCGCGGACGAATACCTGGCCCTGCTCACGGACCACCAATGGGAGGACCGCCAGAACAGGAAGATCCAGCGGCTGCTCAAACAGGCGGGGTTCGCACAGTCCGCCAACCTGGCCGAGGTGAAACATGACCAACAGCGCAACCTGGACAGGAACATGTTCGCCCGCCTGGGGACCCTGGATTTTATGGCCCGCAAGGAAAACATCATCCTCACAGGGGCCTCGGGAACGGGCAAGAGCTATCTGGCACAGGCACTGGGCCACCAGGCATGTATGATGGAACACAGGGCCATATATGCCAATACGGCAAGATTACTTAAAAAACTGAAACTCTGCAAAGTGGACGGCACCTATCTAAAGGAACTGGACAAGCTCCTGAAAACCGACCTGTTGATCCTGGACGACTTTGGCCTGCAGAGCTTTGACAACCATGCCCGGGAGGCCATGATGGATATCATAGACGACCGTTACAACAAGGCTTCCACCATTATAGCTTCCCAGATACCCGTATCGGCTTGGTACGATATTATCGGGGAAAGCACAATTGCCGACGCCATATTGGACAGGATAGTGAACTCCTCCCACAGGTTGGACCTAAAAGGGGAAAGCTTAAGAAAAGGAATTTTAAAAAACGATTGACACATTTTTTTGTATTATTGAAGGATCTTTCAAAGTGGCACTGTTTGACCGAAACAGGTGGCACCATCACTCCGAAATAGCCA
>NZ_RZNA01000014.1 GCF_003992595.1 Flagellimonas oceanensis | reverse complement strand
GGGAAGTACCGCTCTAAGGTCCTCAGCTGTTCGCTCTTGGGCTTTTGGTCCGCCTTGAAGAGCCTGTGGATCTCCTCCAGGGTCATCTCCGAGACCTCGTAGGGCGTCAGCCTGTAGCACTTGAAGAACTCGATGTACTTGGCCACCGTGTTGCGGGAGATGCCAAGTTCCTTGCTGATCCGTCGCTTGCTGGCCCCCTCGCCGTACAATTTGTAAATCCTTTTTGCCTTTCGCATATCTATCTGTTTGTTCGCCATGGTCTTTTTTACAAAAGAAACCATCGCAACACTCAAATAGAATCGATCTTTTTAGTGGCTCACGTTCATCCGCCCCACTATGCTCACTTTGGTCCGCCGCGGGTGGCTCACTTTGACCCGCCGAAGGTGGTATACTATGCCCGTTTTTTGCACCAAAACTGCCAATCCTTGACCAATTATATTGTGATGAGATCAAGCATGCCTATTGTAATCGCAATTATAGCCACAGAAAAAATTATACTGATGAAGATTGGTTGAATCTTGATGATGCACTTTTTTTTGCTCAAGAGAAAAACCGCCTACAAAAAAGTTCAAAAATCTAATCTGACTTTAGCTCAATAAACACCCCGTGGGGTGTAAGAAAACGATTTTCTTTCATGGCACCCGCCAATTAATTAACTATAAGGGAAACGGATACATTACCAGACAATAAATCTTTACGCAACGAATCCGATACCCCGTTGAGCTAACTCAAAAAAGTGTTGGAAAACCACATCGGTTTTTTCTGAAAATACTTTTCGGTCATAAGAAACAGGTAATGTTTCGTTTAGAATTTTCTTAATTTCATGGCGAACCATTTCTTGAGTAGCGCGTTCTTTATGCCACTCCTGCATCAAAATATTCTTTTTAGCATCAAAGAGGACTTCCATAAGGCCAATTGCAGCAGATTTCACTTGATTTTCCTCTTCCTTAGTCAACTTGGTTTTTTTAAGCAAATCGTAAATCTCCAATTGTTCTTCGGTTAACCCTACGGTGGCGGCCCGCTGCTGTTCTTTCGACAAATCTTTTGCGAAACTTGTCATCGCATCATAAACATCCTCGATATCCAAATGGCCCGAATTATAATCCTCGATAATTTTTTCAAAACGCTGCAAAAAAGAGCCTCGAGTTTTATTCTGAGCTAACATTTGTTTCAGCTTAATCTCCATCAGCTCCCTTAGATCCGCAAACTTTATGTTCTTGTGTTTACTTTTTGGAAAGGCTTGACGCAGTTTTTCAAAATTTAGTTTACTTAAATCTATTTGTTTGGACGAATTAATTATATAATTTGCAGCGTTTGAAGGTTCCTGTAAATCGCCAATGCCTAGAACACTACTATCCAAAAGGGAGTCCAGTTTTTTCTTTGCTCTTTCAATTGCTTCATCTTGATCAACATGCCGGTCAACCACTTTCCTCAAATATTGAAATACATCTCTGGCCTTTTTGATTTTTGGATGACCATATATTTCTGGCTTGGCTGAATCATATAACGCATCTATGGTATTTACATAAAGTCCCAGTTGTTTTTTATAATCGTCCTTTACCAGAATAATGTTAGCATATTCCTGAAACAACTCTATTTCTTTAAACCCTTTTTCTCCAAGATTTAAAATCACATCAATATCTGCGTCCAATGATTTACAGAAAGTTTTGGCATCGGCAATACCGTCTTCTAAAAGCTTTAATAGCTCTTCAAATTCTTTAACCGGAAACTCTTCTGACTCTTTATCAGCACCTATTCCTTTAGTTCCTTCCGCGTAATCTGCAAGTGCTTTTTTCAGGTTTCTAAAAACTCCAAAATAATCAACAACCAACCCATTTTTCTTTCCTTCAAAAACTCTGTTGGCCCTTGCTATGGCTTGCATCAAAGTATGGTTCTGCAAAGGCTTGTCCAAATACAAAGTAGAAACTGCCGGAGCGTCGAACCCGGTTAACCACATAGCCGTAACAAAAACAATTCTATAGGTGTTATTCGGATCTTTAAAATAATCTTCAATGTTTCGCCCATCATCATCTGGGTACTCCATTAATTTTCTATGAGGTGTGATGTTCAGTCCTTCCTCTTCAAATTTTTCCTTTTCCTCCTTTTCACTGCCCTCTGCACTAACAACCGCTGCCATTCGGGTTTCTTCCATAAAATTCAAGGCTCGCTTATATCTTTTCTTCAGTTCTAAATCTGTTGTGCGGGCAATTTTTCTGCGTAACTCTTTAATTTCTTCTTTTTGGGCTTGCTGTACCATTTCATACATACGCACAGTTGTAAACTTGTCAATACTTACAACCATTGCTTTCATGGGTTTTCGATTGCCCTCTCCGTCTTCCATGTCCAATCTATAGGGGTAATGTTGGACAATATGCCTAGCAATTTCTTTAAGTCGATCCTCTCTTCTTACCACTTCCATTAAAGTGGAATATTCTTTATCAAGCTTCTGTTTTTGCTCTTCAGTTAAACTTTCATTTTCTAAGATTTCAGCGGCATCGCCCACTAAATTTTCATTTACTTGTTCAACTCTGGGCACACTTTTTTTATAATAGAGTGGAACCGTTGCGCCATCTTCGATACTTTGGGCAAAATTGTATTCAGAAACGTAAGGGCCAAACCAGTCTTTGGTCAATTCACTTCTAAGCAAAGGGGTTCCCGTAAAGGCAATATATTGGGCGTTTGGTATTGCAATACGCATATTTTCGCCAAAACCTTTATACTGGGTCCTATGTGCCTCATCAACCATCACAATCCAGTTGTCTCTATCAGTTAGTTTTGGGTAAGTTTTCCCTTTTTCAATACCGAACTTGTGAATTAGGGTAAACAAAAAACTTCGATTCGATTGAAGATATTCTTGTAATTTATTTCTTGAGGTTGGTCGGTAATAATTCTCTTTCTGGTCTTTGGTCTCGGTTATCGTTCCTGTATCCTTAAAATTACGATAGATCTGGTCATCCAAATCTTTCCTGTCGGTTATGACCAAAAAAGACCAATTGCCCGTTATTTTCCGCTCGACCTTTCGGGAAAAGAAAATCATGGAATAGGATTTTCCCGAACCTTGGGTATGCCAAAACACTCCCAGCTTCCCTTGTTTGCCTTCCTTCTCTTGAAGCGATTTTATGGCATTGTTAACCCCCAAGAACTGATGGTTCTTGGCGATAATCTTTACCTTGTCGTTGTAGTATAGCGTAAAATTCTCATAATAGTCCAGCAAAGAGTTCTTTTGGCAAAGACCTTTACAAAACAATTCCAGGCTTAAACGATTTTTTACGGTCTCGCTTTCAGCCTCTACCTCCAAACGGTTCTTTTGATTATGCGTGACCGCCGTGTCTTTTAATTTAACCCATGAAAAATAATGTTCCCATGGTGCATTATATGCACCTACACGGGTTTGAATGCCATTGGAAATACAGACAAAACAATTGTACCAGAACAACTGGGGGATATCCCTTTTGTAACGTCTTAAATTGGTGTCAAATCCGGACTTAACCTTTTGTGTTGCATTTTTGAGTTCTATCATTACCAAAGGCAAACCGTTGACGTACAAGAGTACATCTGGTCTACGGGTAATGGCCGAAGTTTGTAAATACTCAATGCTTAGTTGAGAAACAACTACAAACTCATTTTCTTTTGGTTGGTCAAAATCTATGACCTTTACATAACAGTTTTCCTCTCTTCCTTCATTATTGATATAAGTTACCGGCACTCCGTTTTTTATAAGCAGATATACTTCTTTATTAGCCAGTACAGAGTCCATACTCGCCCTACTTTTAGTGAGTATATCGATGGCCTCCTCTATTGAAGTTTTGGGTAACTTCGGGTTTAAATCGACAAGGCTATTTCGTAACCGATCATAAAGAACCACATCTTTAAGGGATTCGCGTCCCACCAATCTCTTTTCCCAAGCATTGATGTGTTCTGCATAGTCCAATTCATCCAAAAAGAACTGAATGTCCGCTTCCTCTATATGTGATTCGTTGATAAATGCCATTTACTTGAAACTTATTTTAAATTCATTCATTTCAACCAAAAAACCGCAATTTTCAAAAAAAGTATCTCCCTGTTTATAGGAAAAAATATTTTTTAAATAGTTAAACTTTATATTCTTGGAGAGCAAATTATTTATGAAGAGTATATCATAATTATCTTTTTGTAAATGACCTACTTTCATCTCATTTTTACTAATATAAAATGTATTCATTCCTGTAATGGAACTTTTAACTTCAACTAACCTTGTTTCTCCATTAATTACACATTCAAAGTCATAACCAAAGCCATCTGTTCCTTCGGGTTGCCCAGCTCTAATTGCATTTTCAGACTTCCAGTAAACTTCGTCATATTCTTTTTTCAAAACCTCAAAAGCATACTTTTCCCCTATAAAACCTATGTCTGAATTTGGTATGCTTGTCACTATATTGTTTGTCGATTGCTTAGGTTTTTTTCTTCTAGAACCCCTTTTGGGGCTATCGGCTTTTTCAGGGTTATAAAACTCTATTTTCAGATTTAATTCATCAATACTTTTCTCAATCTCACTAATTAGTTTTTCATCATCAATAACATCAATTTCTTGACTATCCGGTGATAGCTTTACAGTTCGTCTATTATGATCTTCCTTTAAATATCGTGCTTTATATTCTTCAAATACTTCTTTAAGTATTGAAAAATATATTTTGTTTTTAATTTCATTTTCGTAAAGCATAGAGAGTAAAAGATCACTGCGGTATATGTTCTCCTTTTTTAAAAGTTGTTTTAATTTACTTAAATTGGACTTATATACGTTTTCAACATCAATGTACTCCTCAGAACTTAAATCATTTTCAGTTATATTAAAATCTTCTTTAATGTGTTTAATGTAAAGCCCCATTAAATCAACAAACAACGAATCTGGAAGGTCAATTTTCAATAAATCGAATGAATCAAATTCGTCAATGTCCTGGGTAAAGGTTTCTGAATATCCTTGAGAAAATAGTTTAAACTTATACTTTTTTAAAGTTTCCTTGTGAATATTGGTTAATCTCTCCATATAAAGTTCGGAGAAGTCTATGTTGAGATTTAAATGCCGATTCAACTCCTTTAAATCTAGATTTAATGCGGAAAATAACGATTTGAACAACTCGAAGTTAGCAAATGACGATAGCTGATTATAATTTATTCCTCTGTATATATCAAAAAAGTTATCCCACCTTATTTTTTCTGAAAAAGTATTGTGTATTGCTTTTTCGTCTTTTAGGTTGATTTCGGCTATGTCAATTTTACATGATTTTAATATACCCTTCCAAAACACCTGTTTTACTGACAATACCCCTTTAAAGTTTTTTAATACTTGGCTTTCTATTTTATAAAAATCAGGAAATTCACGAAGTAAAATTTCCCTCCATTTAGATTTTGGTTGACCAATTAGTAACATGAAATCCTTTCGGTTTTCAGTAACTGCGATAGCACCACAAATTATATCTGATAAAGTTTCGGTAAATCTAAAATCATGTTTTAAATTATCATAAAACTTAATCTTATTATCAACTTGCACATAATAAGTATGGGATTTCTTCTCATATACATATTCGTTTTGTTTAAGAACCAAGTCATGTTTTTTTCCATTTAATTCAAAATAAACCTTTGAACCTTCACATAAACGTACTTTAAGGTTTTTTAAACTACTTAACTCTTGCTCTTTTTGCTTTGATTTCAGGTTTTTTTGAAACCTGTATATGAACAACAATGGCTTAAGAGCCTCCAATTCTTGTGTAAACTGCTCGTTTAGCTTTTCATTAAAGCCAGGGTTATTTACCACAAACTCAATGTAGTCCATAGGCTCAACCCCAAAGAGTTCTTTTATCCTTGCATTACCAACTCTTTGCCGAATTTTGGCAACATTTAATTTTGAAATTAAATCTTGACTATGATTTGGATTCAAAACATAGGTAGCCTCTTTTACACTAATAAATTCATTTTTGCCATTTACATCGCAAAGCACAAATCCGCTTTCTAAAAATGAATGCCTTTTTTCAATATCCCAATTAAAATTCTTTGGTAAATTACTCGTTGCATCAATTATAGAGTTATATAATACAGATGATGAACTTGAATCTTTATCAAAACACCTATGGTGCTCATTTAAAAAACCATACATAACTTCTATGGGGAGGTCTTTAAAACTATCCCTTACACCCAATCTATTCAATAAAAGTTCTACCTGATCTGTTTGAATGTTATAATAATTGAAAACCTCTGCGTTGTAATTTATTTGTGGTGTATGTACCAAGGGGGATAAGTTTCCACTATTATCAACACATTCTGTAGGTTTTACTTTTAAACCGTTTTCTACTGGAATAAACCTTTGTGATTTTAAATAGAATAAGATATAAGATTTTATGTCACTATCTTCAAGATATCGGTAATTACGAACTTGGTTGAATAAAAACCAGAACTCTGCTTTATCATGTTCTTGATTGTAAACAATACTCTGATAAATATCTTTGTCTTTTAGAAACCAAGTAATTAAATGTTCTATTTCTGAATTACTCACTATTTCTTTAAAATCCTCAAACCACAAAACATTGATATCATGTCCATATGTTGAGTTTATTTCAGACCTTGACTCAAATATTTTATGGTCCTCTGGCAAAGAGTACGGGTATTGTAAACAATCAAATATGTAATTTATATAAGCTGACTTATTTGGAATATTTTTGCTTTCTAAAATCAACTTTCTTGGCATGTCGGCAACTCCTATCCATTTCAGATATCTTTCTATTTTTAAAGATTGTTGCTCTTCATATATGTCATCTATTCCATTTATTTTTGAAGAACCAACGAACACATCTTTATTAAAAGAACTTAAAAGGTTTTCACATAAATATCCTGAATCATATTCTTTTCCAAAATATAATGTGTTTGCTGAACGTAATTCCCCTTTCCTTGTAAATAATTGGGGGGATGGTAAATTTTGAAAGAAATTGGTTTTATCAAAATCTTCTTTCATATTGCTGAAAATATGAAACAATGCTTTGTGCATTCCACTTATCACCTTTTTATTTTCGCTTTTCGCTTTGCCAATACGTTTATGCGAACCTGTGATGAGTTTTCTGGCAACTACAGCCATCGAGTATTCATCAACCCCAAAAACTCTCAATCTCGTTGATAAGTCACGAATATCCCCATTAATCTGTTTCTTTAATAGCTCTGTAAAATCCTTATCAATAAATTGTAGTTCCAATTCACTGGGCAAATCATAAACAGTACCAGAAGGGGGTAATATAATCTCATCCTTACCTGTTTTAATTATTTGATTGTCTTTTCCTATCAATAAATTGGGAAGCTGAGGTTTTTCATTTTGATAAAAGCTGGTAGTATTTGCGCTTAATATATCAATCCAATGGGCTCTTTGATCTAGTGTAAAACCTCCATCATCAATTATTTTATTCAGCTTTTTAGTAAACTTTTGGTCCGAATACCTTATATCATAAAACTCCTCGTTTATATAGTCGATGATTATCTCGTCTGAAGTAGATTTTAAAAGTGCTTTGAAATTTTGGCGATAATCAATTGGAATAAATTGTTCTATCTCAATGTCATAAAATTTAAATCTATCTTGATAGCTAATATAATCGTCTTGTAGAGTTGGAAATATTGCAGTTTCATTTATATATTCCTTTATTAAATCCTTAAAATTCCAAGGTTCTTCATTAAGTGAAGAATATTGGTAGTCATCAGGGATTAATAATTTAAGTGCATCATAGGTGCTTACATTTCCTTCGGTTAGCTTTAAAGAACAGTTAATGAGTAATTTCGCCAACTTTTCTATTAGCTGGATATTGAAGTTGTTTTTGTCCCTAGTTAAGTGATTTCTGTCGGACTTTAACTCAAACGACCCATGGGCAATGACAGGGTATGGGAAATCTACCTCGGTCCTAAAATGGGAAAACAACTTATGAAAGCTCACCTTTTCATCTGGATTGTAAGCTATTTTTAATTCGTAATTCTTTGTTTCCTCAAGACCATTTATTTCGCCTTTATCCTCCAAAATATTCCATATCCATTCAGCATTTTCATCTTCATCCAAAAAGTCTGTTTTTGATAATCTTATCTGACCGTTCGGCAAGTTTACTTTGGAAATTGCAAAGTGTTCCACTGGAGTTTGAACCTCTATCTCCTCCAACTTATTTAAAAAGATGAGAATTTCTGGGACAATATCTACAGCTATCTGCTCTAAAATATCATCATAAAGATCTTCTTTTAAAGTAAGTTCAATAACCGTATCATAACCCTTTTCCTTTTTTTTGGAAAAATCATTTTCAAAATAAGGACAGCGCAAAACAGAAATGGGAATCTTCTTTTTGGTCTTGCGCCTTAAAATTGATTTTATTTCAGGTTGCTCTTCTAAGATTCCTTCTAAAAAATTTTCGGCATGCTGTTGGGAAAATTTTAAATGTAAATCGTAACTGGCAATGTAAATTTCTTTGGACCAATTGAGTATGGAACGAAAACCCAGGCCTTTTTTGCCCACTTTATTTTCCTCCATGGTTTTTGGGCTTAAATCACTGTACATTAACGACTCTACGCCTCCAAGAGAAAAAGGGTGGATACTTCGGTTCGTTTTGTGCCACCCATTTCGGAGTTATAGTGCCAGGCATTTCGGTTTGATCTGTGCCACTTTTGGCGGGCGGCCCGATCCGTTTCGGTTCGTTTTGTGCCAGTGATATCGGTTCGATCCGTGCCACTTTGAAAGATCAAGTAACAATTACCTTGTCGCTCAAAAACAAGCGATATGGCCAATACACTTGATCCGATGGACCTAAAACAGATTATTTCCCTTCACCTCGATGGGCTGAGCAACCGCAAGATAGGTGCCACCCTAGGGATATCCCGTAACACGGTGAACAGCTATATGCGCCTGTTCGGGGCCTGCGACCGCTCCCTTAAGGAATTGCTCGCCCTTGACAATGGGGCCCTGGAGGCACTCTTCCCATCCCATACGACCATAGACAATGTTCGCTACGACGAGCTCATGCGCTGTTTCGAGGGGATCAACAGGGCCAGGAACCACCCCGGCTTCACCTTCCTCCACCATTACCAGGATTATGTCGGAACGGCCAAGGATCCCTATGGCTATACCCAGTTCCTGGAACATTACCACCGTAAATATGCAAAGATAAAAGGCTCGATGAAGCTCGAGCACGACCCCGGCAAGGAACTGTTCATCGACTTCGCGGGCAAGAAACTGCATATGGTCGAGAGGGACACAGGGGAAGTGGTCCCGGTGGAAGTGTTCGTGGCCATCCTTCCCAATAGCCAGTATACCTACGTGGAGGCCTGCAGGAGCCAAAAACGGGAGGACCTGATCGCTTGTTGCACCAATGCCCTGAACTATTACGGTGGCGTGCCCAAGGCCATTGTATCGGACAACCTGAAATCCGCGGTGACAAGGGCGAGCAGATATGAGGCGGACATCAACCGGAGCTTCAAGGATTTTGCCCGGCACTACAACTGCGCCATAAACCCCGCCCGGGGGTATTCCCCGCAGGACAAGGCCCTGGTGGAGAACGCCGTGCACCTTGCCTATCAGCGCATCTATTACCCGATGCGGGAAATGGTGTTCTTCTCCCTGGCCGACCTGAACCGGGAGATAAAGCGCCTGTTGGTGGCCTATAACGGTCTATTGTTCAAACGCAAGGAGGCCAGTCGCAGGGAACTGTTCCAATCCGTGGAACGGGAATACCTCAAGCCCCTGCCCGGGAGTGCTTACCAGCTAAAGGACTATCGCAGGGCAAAGGTCCAGAAGATGGGCTATGTGTACTTCTCCCCGGACAAGAGCTATTACAGCGTCCCCTACCGTTATATCGGGAAGGAGACCACAATCCACTATACGGGTTCCACGGTGGAGGTCCATTACCACCAGCGGCGGATCGCGCTGCACGGGCGCCACCCGGAAAAGGGCAGCTATAATACCAAAAAAGAGCACCTGGGCAGTACCCATAAATATTATAGCGACTGGAGCCCGGAGTTCTTTAAAAGGAAAGCGGCCCGCCATGGCGACCATGTGCTGGGCTGTGTGGAGACGATACTGTCAAAGGGGGACTACCCGGAGATAGGATATAAACGGGCGATGGGGGTCATACAGCTCCATAGGGCCTACGGTTCGCAACGCCTGGACAATGCCTGTAAAAGGGCCCTTCAGGCGGATGCCGCCACCTATATGCGCATCAGGAACATCCTGAAGAACAACCTGGACAAAAGCTCCCTGTTCTACAGGGACCTGGAAGAGGACAAGAGCCACATCCCGGACCACGGGAACATACGTGGCGCCTCCGCTTATCAATGATCATTAACTTAAATCCGATATATTATGAACAATGAACAGACGATCGAAAAACTCAAACAGATGCGCCTTACCGCCATGGCCCAATTGCACCAACAGCACGTAAGGGACAACGGTTCGCCCGACATTACCGCGGACGAATACCTGGCCCTGCTCACGGACCACCAATGGGAGGACCGCCAGAACAGGAAGATCCAGCGGCTGCTCAAACAGGCGGGGTTCGCACAGTCCGCCAACCTGGCCGAGGTGAAACATGACCAACAGCGCAACCTGGACAGGAACATGTTCGCCCGCCTGGGGACCCTGGATTTTATGGCCCGCAAGGAAAACATCATCCTCACAGGGGCCTCGGGAACGGGCAAGAGCTATCTGGCACAGGCACTGGGCCACCAGGCATGTATGATGGAACACAGGGCCATATATGCCAATACGGCAAGATTACTTAAAAAACTGAAACTCTGCAAAGTGGACGGCACCTATCTAAAGGAACTGGACAAGCTCCTGAAAACCGACCTGTTGATCCTGGACGACTTTGGCCTGCAGAGCTTTGACAACCATGCCCGGGAGGCCATGATGGATATCATAGACGACCGTTACAACAAGGCTTCCACCATTATAGCTTCCCAGATACCCGTATCGGCTTGGTACGATATTATCGGGGAAAGCACAATTGCCGACGCCATATTGGACAGGATAGTGAACTCCTCCCACAGGTTGGACCTAAAAGGGGAAAGCTTAAGAAAAGGAATTTTAAAAAACGATTGACACATTTTTTTGTATTATTGAAGGATCTTTCAAAGTGGCACTGTTTGACCGAAACAGGTGGCACCATCACTCCGAAATAGCCA
>NZ_RZNA01000013.1 GCF_003992595.1 Flagellimonas oceanensis | reverse complement strand
GATACCCCAAAAATTAGGGCAGTAAGTTTAATCATTAAATTTACTGAATATGACACGAAGAAAGTTTACCCCGAAGTTCAAGACCAAGGTGGTATTGGAAGCCTTGAAAGAGCGGCATAGCCTTGCCGAACTTGCCCAGAAGTACGAGATACACCCGACCCAGATCAGCGCATGGAAGCGCGATTTCCTCGATGGGGCCGAGCAGGTGTTCGAATCGGGCAAGAAGGATGCCCGCAGCGAGACCGAAAGGGAGAAGGACAAACTTCTAAAGGCCATAGGCCAGTTGAAGGTCGAGAACGATTTTTTAAAGGACGCCTTGCGCTGAGACCACTCTCCGAACGCAGAAAAATGATACGCAAGGGTCATTCCAAGATGAGCATTGTAAAACAATGCGAAACATTGTCGGTCCATCGTTCCGGGCTGTACTATAAGCCCAGGGGCGAGACCGAACTGAACCTGAAGCTCATGCGGGAGATGGACGAACATTATCTCCACCACCCTTTCAAAGGGGCCAAGCGGATGCACATCTGGCTGACCAAAGACAAAGGCTATAAAGTGAGCAGGAACCGGATCGAACGGCTCTATTACAAGGTAATGGGGCTTAGGGCGGTACTTCCGGGAAAGCACACCTCCCGAAGGTGCAAGGACCACAAAACGTATCCCTACCTGCTACGCAACCTGACAGTTGACAGGCCCAATCAGGTATGGGCAACCGACATCACCTATATCCCCATGCAACAGGGATATCTCTACCTGGTGGCCATCATCGACCTGCACAGCCGCTATGTCCTGAACTGGAGCGTGTCCAATTCCATGGATGCCCAATGGTGCAGGGAAACATTGGAAGAGGCCATAGGTGAGCACGGGACACCTGAGATCCTCAATACGGACCAGGGGAGCCAGTTCACCGCCGAGGAGTTCGCCAATTATGTTTTGGGCCAGGGAATACGCCTGAGCATGGACGGTAAGGGAAGGGCCACGGACAATGCCTTTATCGAAAGGCTATGGAGGAATGTAAAATACGAGAAGATATACCTGAACCCTCCAAGGGACGGTATGGACCTTTATCTGTTATTGGCAGAGTACTTTGATTATTACAACCATGAAAGAAGACACCAGTCCATCGACTATGAAAGACCTATCGATCTATTTAAGAGAGCGGCTTGAATTATATTAGTTTTGTAGAGAAACTGTCCTAAAGATCGGGGTATCTACAGATATAAAACATCGAATGATAAAGTAAATAATCTAATTGGTTGTTTCTTATCCAAACTCGATGATTTTACTGATTACAGTTCTAAAAGAGTTTATGGGCGTGGAGATTGGCTAATACCTTTTAAAGAAAATCCAGAAGTTCACCCGCGTGAAAGAATCAAAAAGGAAACCGAACATATGAATGAGTTGGCTAAAAATTGTTTTGTGGAACTTGAAAAATTAATGGAATTTTTAAGAAACAAAGAATATGTTTAAAGCATTTTTTACAACACTAAACAGAATTAATTGGTTGTTCTCGTCTGTTTCTGAAAATACTCGCATGCCTGCCGACATGCAGGTTTGGTATGTCTCACTAAGTTAAATGCTAAACTAGGTAACTATTCATAACCTAGACGTTAAAACAACAAAATGGAATCAGATAATAAATCGGAAAAATCAATTGAAAAAGTAGTTCGAGACGGTCTAACTTCGCCTGCTTTGGACTTGACGGTTGACTATGCTGAATTGGCCTTAGATTCGTTTTTAGACAACGATGCCATTAAGGAAATACCTGTTGTTAAATCAATAGTGGGAATTCTGAAAGGCGGAATGAAAATAAGAGAAATACATTTTGCCAAAAAGCTCCTAACCTTTTTAAAGGAATTTCATTCTTCCAAACTTGATGATACTACAGTTAAAGGTTTTCAAAAAAAATTTGACAGCGAAAAAAAATATCGAGACTCTGTTGTAGAACAAATTATGATTCTAAATGAACGAGTTTTAGAAATCGAGAAATCCAAAATTTTAGCTAATCTATTTGCATCCCATATAAACGGAAAATTTGATTGGGTAGGATTTTTAAGTCTATGTCATTGTGTTGAAAGGTTAAACTTAACAGTAATATCTTTCCTTGACGAAATATCAGAAGAAAAAGAACCCTTCTATCGTGGATACTCTCAATTTGATGATAATGTAGCATTTCTCATTTCAGCAGGTATCGCTCAGCAATGGGGAACTCACCTACAAATAACTGCTCACGGGCAATATTTATATTTCTATGGAATCAAAGGAGACGTTAACTATGAATTTCCGAAGAAAGATGATGTAAAAAATGAGAAATAGCAAGTGGTGATAAAAAATATAAGGCATAGACCAGACAGTGGTTTCCAAAAGTTTTCGTATCATAACAATTATGGTTTCGCTCTGGTAGTTGAGTGCTTCATAGAGTCCAACGTTTCATACCCAATACCATTCCCCACAATTTGAAAGACAAAAATTATGACCGAAAAAGAACTGCTTAAATCAGGATATTTTCCAAAAGAGCTACCTCCACCTTTTGAAAGCAAAACTTTTTCCGACAAAATAGATGCTATTAACACTCAATGGAATTCTATTTCGAGTTCATTTGGAAGACCGGAAAAGCTAAAATATTCGGAATCGAAATGGGTTTTGTTCTCTATTCCCAAAGTTCAGTTGTCACGGAGAATTATCAACATTCCCAATCCTTTACATCAATCGAAATTATCTAAAACAATTGCCGATAGGTGGACTGAAATCGAAGACATATTTAAGAAATCAACAATTTCATCTAGTTCTCCAATAAAAGACCCAAGTAACAAAAGGGCTTTAATTTCAAAAAAGGATTTTGGTGAATTTAAAAGAAGACGTTTAAGAGAATCATTCGATAATCTTTATGAAGTAAAAACTGATGTTTCAAGATTCTATGGGACAGTTTACACTCATTCAATTCCTTGGTTAGTTCATACGAAGTCCGTAGCCAAAGCTAATAGAACTGATATAACAATGCTTGGAAACGCGTTGGATAAAGATTTAAGAAGTCTTAATTCAGGACAAACGGTAGGAATTCCTGTTGGACCTGACACATCTTTGGTAATTGCAGAAATTATTACCTGCTTGATGGATGAACAAATTCAATTAAAGCTTAAAAATCTAAAAGCATTTAGATTCATAGATGATTATTTCCTGTACTGCGATAGTTACGCAGAAGCGGAAAAAGCATTTAAGTTTATTCAATCGCTTTTGACTGAATACCAGCTTGATATAAATGAAGAAAAAACAAAAATTTCCAAAGCACCTTTTGCATTCGACAGCAGATGGTCAATTGAATTAGGCTCGTTTACATTTAGAAAAAAGGCTAAATCACAATTAACAGACATAGAAAGATTTGTTAGTCTTTCTCTAATTCATTCAAATGAAAATCCAAAAGACTCTGTGCTGCTCTTCTCAATTCAAGTTTTAAAATACTTAAAACTATTTGATGAAAATTGGGATACCTACGAATCGTTGATTTTGAAAATCGGAATATCTGAACCTCGAACCTTACCAGTAGTAACGGAGATTTTGGCATCGAATATTAGCAGAATATCCAAAAGAAAAATTAAGAGCATAGTTGAGAAAATAATTGAGAACCATTTACCCAAAGGAAATAACTACGAGGTAGCTTGGGCATTGTGGATGTGCGTTGAATTCTCAATTAAATTAAAAAACATGATGGCAGAAAAGATTTTTGCCTCAAACGACTATGTCTCTATGCTAATTGCAATGGATTTAAAAAATAGGAACTTGATAAATGCGACTGTGAGTACGGATGGACTTTTACCTGAACTTACAGAAGAATCTTTAATGAACGAAAATTGGTTGTTCACATATGAATCGATAAAAAAAGGGTGGCTAAGTCCAACAGATAATCCAATTGACGAAAACAAGTATTTTAAAATACTGTTTGACAATGGAATTTACTTCTATCGAGAAAATGCAAAGGTGGAAACATTTACAGTCAAAAAACCTTTAGAAAAGATTAGTGAAACTGTCAAGACACCCGAAGCAGAAGATGCTAAAACGATTGTTTCTGGTGGTGGTGGCGGAGGAAGCTCATACTAAAAAATTGTGGACAAGAAATTGTATTTTTAGGTAAGGTTACAGTTACACCGAGAAAAAGAACTAATCCTTAGTAGGGATTTAATTGTTTAAGTTAGGAAATCATTTTCTTGATAGGTTGATGCACCCTATTCCAATTTTAATAAACGCTTATCTACCCGAACACTATAAAATTGAAATAGGATCCGTGTGCAAAAGTTTTGGTAAGATTGGGGCAAAAAGTAGGGCATTTTATTCTAAACGCTTTGTTGAATAGATAATTTAAATTCAAAAGAACCAGACCTTGTCTTTAATGTCCCAGTACATTGTCAAGGTTTTTGGGGTGTCCGAGATGGTATTGTCCCATTAGGGTTTCTTTAAATAGGTAACTGTAAAACGTAAATAATTCAAGGTCAATAAATTAAATGAAACAACGCTGCTTTAGCATGTTGTCGTCTTGCTCTTCGATTTTCCAAAAATGGAAATTCGTGGCGACCTTCGGCCATTATATCAGAGTTGTGAATCATTGTTTTTCCAATAAAGTTTGTCATGTTTTATTGTAACTAGAATTGTTGTGAAATCACATGAAATAAAAAGTGGACAGAGATATGTAATACCCAATAAAAATAGGTATTTCAGGTAGTCGGGATACATTTCGAACCAGAATTTTAAAGTGGGGCGGCTACACATTTTTGAGTATACAATTGCGCCATAACATTTAACTTTTTCACCACTCCTTAGTCATACCAATACAATCTTTGGGTTCCTTAAAAAATAGGACATTGACTGTCCCAGTGAATTGAATGAAAAAGTCAGGAAATCAGCATTAGCAGGCAGTTGAGGGTGTCCCAACGGTATGGGACATCAAAAATGGCAACTTAAAAAGTATTTTAGATATTTTTGGCTTTAACTTTCTCTTGGAAACTCAGTTTCTTTTTCAGTAGCTGCATATCCTCACTTACTTTACGATTCAAGATTTTTGCGTAGTGCTGTGTAGTTCGAAGGGATTTGTGACCTAACATCTTACTAACGGATTCAATTGAGACACCATTGGACAACGTTACGGTAGTCGCAAAAGTATGTCTGGCCAAGTGGGTGGTCAAATGTTTTTTAATGCCACTAAGGTCAGCTATTTCTTTGAGATAGGCGTTCATCTTTTGATTGGTCAATACTGGGAGAACCTTTTTGTCGACAAGTAAGGGGCTATGCTCATATTTTTCAAGAATCATCAATGCAGTTGGCAAAACAGGAATATTGCTTTTGGTTTTTGTCTTGGTTCGTTTCGTATTTATCCAAAGATCTCCATCAATCCCAATAACAAAATCGTCATGTGTCAGCTTTTTTACATCGGCATAGGCCAGTCCGGTAAAGCAACAAAAAACGAAACAATCCCTAACGTGCTCCAATCGTTCATTTATGAAAGGATGATCCATTAAACGTTGAAGTTCTTCATCGGTCAAAAATTCCCTGTCCACAATTTTTAATCGTGCTTTCCAATTGCTGAAGGGGTCTTTTACTATCCAACCATTGGCATAGGCAATCCGTATGATTTTTTTGAAATTCACAACATATTTGATTGCAGTATTGTGGCTGCATTTTCTTTTGGTCTTTAAGTAGTATTCAAAACCTGAAATAAAAGAGTGATCCACATCCATTACGGGAATATCTTTTTTACGAAGTTCATTCTGTAAGTACTCTGCCAAATGATTTTTTGCTGTTCTGTACCGTTCTGCTGTGCCGGCAGCGAAATCTTGTCCAACCAGTTTATCAACCCTGTCATTATGCTCTTGAAAGATTTCCAGTAGCATCTTGCAAGGCTTATCCAGACCTAAGTATGATTCCTTAAGGGATACTGCGGTCAATGGCTTCCCTTGATCTTTTAATCTATCTGCATGCCGAAATAGGTCAGTGCGTATTTTCATCAAATGGGAATTCAATTGGCGAACCTCTTGGGAGAATCCCAATACCTTGCCATTGGAAGCATCCCATGAATTGGGGTGAATTTTACGTCCAGTGCTAAATTCTGAACGCTTTCCATTTACCGTGATTCTGATATAGATCATTGCCCGACCTACTTTGTCGGTTTTGTGCTTTTTGATATAGAATAAGAGAGATAGCATAAAAGGGACACCTATTTTAACATTATTTTCCTTGAAATTAGAAAAAAAATATCAAATAGTAATCCTTGTAAAACTCTGATTAACAATATTTTAATTGTTATTAGGTGTCCCTTTTTGGAAAGATTGGAGGGGACACCGAATTAGACACCTATCAGGTTGATTCCAAATGATACCATTTGATATCAAAAAAAATAAAAACCCTGTAAATCAATAATTTACAGGGTTCCTTGTTTTGAGATAATGTCTCTCAGCGGAGGAAGAGGGATTCGAACCCCCGGAGGTGTGACCCTCAACAGTTTTCAAGACTGCCGCATTCGACCACTCTGCCATTCCTCCTAAGCGGGTGCAAATATATAAAGCTTTTTCTTATCCCAAAAGACCTTTTTGCATTATTGTCCAATTCACTGGTCCAATTCATTTTACATCAACCAAATAAAAGTTTGTAAAATCAGTATGCCCTTTCGAAACAATGGTCATACCTTTGTTTTTATGCTCGAATGGTACCATTATTTACTGCTGATCACTGTTGGTTTTGCAGTGGGATTTATTAATACAGTGGCGGGAGGTGGTTCTCTTTTGTCATTACCGACACTTATTTTTTTGGGGTTGCCGCCTGCTGTGGCCAACGGGACCAATCGGGTGGCCATTGTGATTCAGACCGCCATGGCGACCGCAGGTTTTAAGAGCAAGGGCATTTCTACCTATCCTTTTAATGTGTATTTGGGTATTTCGGCATTTTTGGGAGCCATCATCGGGGCCTTCATTGCGGTGGACATTGATGGTGAAACTTTCAATAGGATTTTGGCTATAGTCATGATCGCGGTGGTGCTCATCATTATCTTTAAACCTAAAATGCGGATAGAGGAGATACAGGAACGGCTCACAGGCAAATATCTTTGGGTAGCGTTGATCGTGTTCTTCTTTTTTGGTATCTACGGAGGTTTTATCAATGCTGGACTTGGTTTTTTAATGATGTTGTTCTTGCATTATTTTAATCAAATGAACCTAGTAAGGTCCAACGCCACTAAAGTAGCCGTGGTTTTCATCTATATGCTGGCCGCCTTGGCCGTTTTCGCGTTCAACGATAAAATTGATTGGAAATTGGGCTTTGTTCTAGCCATAGGCAATGGTTCTGGAGCTTGGTTTGCTAGTAGGTTCTCCGTGAAAAAGGGAGACGGATTTATAAAGACATTTTTAGTCATCGCCGTGGTTTTGATGGCCATCAAACTATGGTTCTTTTAAATAGAATTAAATATGCCAGGATTTGAACTTTTTGGAGATAAGGAAAGAAAAGAGGTACAAGATGTTATGGACTCCGGGGTCCTGATGCGATATGGGTTCGACGGTATGCGCAACGGACATTGGAAAACCAAGGAGCTTGAAGCGCGATTGTCCCATCGTATGCAGTCCAGATATACCCATGCGGTGAGTAGTGGTACCGCAGCGTTAACGGTAGCCTTGGCCAGTGCTGGTGTTGGGGCGGGGGACGAGGTAATCATGCCCACTTTTACCTTTGTGGCCAGTTTTGAATCCATCTTGGCACTGGGCGCAGTTCCTATTTTAGTTGATATTGATGACACCCTTACTTTAAAACCTGAAGCGGTCGAAAAAGCCATTACCCCAAAAACAAAAGTGGTCATGCCTGTCCATATGTGTGGCTCTATGGCTGATTTGGACGCCCTCAAAAGAATTTGTGAAGCACATGGGTTGTTGTTGCTCGAAGATGCTTGCCAAGCCATTGGAGGTACCTACAAAGGGAAACCATTGGGTAGTATCGGAGACTTAGGGTGCTTTTCTTTTGATTATGTAAAAACCATAACCTGTGGAGAAGGTGGGGCCATGATTACCAATAATCAGGATTATTACGAAAACGCCCATAAATATTCCGATCACGGTCACGATCATGTGGGAAATAATCGGGGAGCGGAAGAGCATCCGTTTTTAGGATATAATTTTCGAATCTCCGAAATGAACGCTGCGGTTGGGGTGGCTCAACTCGCTCGCTTGGATGAATTTTTAGCGATTCAAAAACGAAACTATACCATTTTAAGGGAAGCCTTATCCAAAATTCCCGAGGTGGTTTTTAGAAAGGTTCCGGATGGGGGAGCGGAGAACTATTCCTTTTTAAACTTTTTTCTACCGGATGAAACCATTGCCCAAAAAGCGCATCAAGCATTAAGTGATGCCGGTGTCGACGGGTGTTTTTATTGGTACAACAACAATTGGCACTACTATAAAAAATGGGAGCATCTGACTACCATGAAATCCTTGGGAAAACTTCCTAAAGATGTACAAGAGTCACTGCCCGATTATAGCAAAGCCGATTTCTCTGAATCGGACCAATGGATGTCGAGAAATATTTCTTGCCTCATTAAATTGGGGTGGTCGGAAGAGGAAGTAGTGGAGCGTGCCAAGAAAATGGCACAAGCTATCAAGTCGGTACTCTAATAATTCACATATTCCACAATCTCAAGTCCGTAACCCACCATACCCACACGTCGGGTTTGACCGGAATTGGTCAATAAACGGATTTTGGAGATGTTGATGTCGTGTAGAATCTGCGCACCAATACCAAAGTCCTTGTTGTCCATCTCCACTTTGGGGGCTTTGGTTACTCCTTCGCCCTGAAGCTTTTTGAACTCAGACAATCTGCTCAGCAAGTTCATGGATTGGTTACCCTGGTTGATAAAGATCATGGCGCTTTTTTCCTCTTTGTTCAAGGCATCGAACATGCGCTGCAAACCTTCATCGGGATTGTTGGTCAAAGTTCCCAGCATATCATTGTTTACTAAGGTGGAGTTAATACGAGTGAGTACGGGTTCCCCAGTTTTCCAGTTTCCTTTCAATAGCGCGATATGGACTTGGTCGTTGGTGGTCTGTTGGTAGGCTCTCAATCTGAATTCCCCAAATCGGGTGTTGATGGTAAATGCTTCCTTGAGCTCAATCAAACTATCGTGTTCCATGCGATAAGCAATCAAATCTTCTATGGAAACGATTTTTAAGTCAAACTTTTTGGCAACCTCCAATAATTGGGGCAAGCGCGCCATAGAACCATCTTCGTTCATGATTTCCACAATAACTCCGGCAGGTTCCAGTCCAGCTAGTCGTGCAAAATCAATAGCTGCTTCGGTATGTCCTGTACGGCGAAGCACACCACCTTCTTTGGCAATCAAAGGAAAAATGTGACCTGGTCGAGCCAGTTCATGTGCTTTGGTCGACTTATCCGTGAGGGCTAGCACCGTTTTTGCCCTGTCGCCAGCCGAAATCCCCGTAGTAACTCCTTTACCTCTTAAATCTACAGAAACCGTAAAAGCAGTTTCAAGGGGGTCGGTATTGTGATTTACCATTTTATGGAGACCTAGATCTTTACATCTACCTTCGGTAAGCGGGGCACAGATAAGTCCTCGACCATGAGTAGCCATAAAATTGATGGTCTCTGGTGTTATCAGTTCTGCGGCAGCCAAAAAATCCCCTTCGTTCTCCCTATTTTCATCATCCACTACAATAATTACCTTACCATCTCTAATGTCGGCAATGGCTTCTTCTATGGCGTTCAGTTGTATTTTTTTATCCTTGGCGATCATTGGCCCTCAGCTTCTTTATCTTTCTTTTTAAATAATAATTTGATACGGTCTATAAAATGACCAAACCCTACTAATCCTTTATCGGCAGTGGCTCTTCTTGTCAGTGAAATACCCAAGGGCAACATGATCATCGTGGGAAGCCATGCTCCAATTGCTGGATGAATGTTTCCTTCCTTGGCGTAGTTACCCGCAAATACCCCAATGAAGTAATAAGTCAAAAACAGAATAATGGCAACTACCATGGGCAATCCCAGTCCTCCTTTACGGATAATGGCCCCCAATGGTGCCCCCACAAAAAACAAAATAATGCAAGAAAGCGCAAGTGCATATTTTTGATGCAATGATAAAATGTGACTGTTATAGAACTTGTACCTGCTCTGAAGTTCTTGCTTTTTGGAGGTAACGGTATTCATAATGCTGGAAACTTCGTTCTGGGCTTTCTTCATGACCTGAATCTGTTCCCATTGTTCCAGACTTTCCAAAAACTGGTCTATGGTTTTTATGGAATCCCGTTGGATGGTATCAGTATTTTTTAAGTTATCGGCTTTAATGAGTTCTAAACCCTGCCTGGTGGTATCTTTTGGCACCTTTACAGGGAAAGCCCCCATGCGACTTACCACATTCTTGGAAAATGCAGCTACTTTTTCGAGGTTGTTTTCGCGAAGCGAATCGATATCCTTGATGAGTCGCCCTACATTTTTCATTTTGTTGGTCGTGATATTTTGGTCCTCTTCCAAGTCTTGATTGTTGAGTTCCGAAATATCAATATTGATGGTGTAGGTTTCAAAATTGGACTTGGCGAAGGGTTGTTTTCGTCGTTCCCTGGCGTCTTTTTTTACGATATCCTCATAATAGTGACCATCTTTCAGGACCAATTGGATAATATCCGATTCCTCGCTACTGATCAATTCGCCTGATTTGGCCTTGATCACGGTATTGTTGATGTTCTGTTTTGTTTTTTTATGGATGATGACATTGTCCAAAAAACGATCTTGCTCCCCGTACTTTTTGTCCACTTTGATGTTCATACCTTGCCCAGTTCCTTCAAAATCACTGAAAACACCTTCGGTAATGGCAGCGGCGGGCTTTACTTTGGCAATGTTCCGCCTGAGGTTGAACATTTTTTGTTCGGATTTCGGAATCACATCATTGGCAAAAAAGAAAGTGACCACTCCCAGAAATAGTACAAATACGATCAAGCTACGCATCCCACGCTGTAGGGATATCCCGGAGGCTTTCATGGCGGCGAACTCATAATTTTCAGCAAATGTACCAAAGGTAAGGATGGAGGAGAGGAGTACCGTTAGTGGCAATACCTTGTCCACTAGGGTAGGGATGAAGTAGAAAATAAACTTGCCAATAATGACCATGCCCAGTCCTTTTCCCGCCAAATCATCGATAAACAGCCATATCCCTTGGAAGATGAATATGACAATCAGGATGAAAAAGGAACTGAAGAAGTTGTAAAGGAATCTTCTTAGTATATACTGATCAAGTATTTTCAATGCCTAGTTTCTTATAATGTAGTACCCTTTGTCCTCGTACTTTTTCTCGTCAAAGGTAAACAGAGTACTTGATATGGGCTGATTGGTTTTGAAAGAATTAACGGTAATGGTTGTTTTGGTACCATTGTTTCCCGCTTGAATCAGCTTGTAGATATGTTTTGTTTGCGTATCAATCCCCAGTAAAACAGATTTAATCTCCGTATTGGAATCAATCGGGATTAATTTGACATATTGAATTTTTCTCCCGCCCACATTTTGAAGAATGTCCCACTGGTAATTGTGCCCAGTTTTGTAGAAAGTCAACATTTTTGATGGACTCACATTGTCGTTATCTTCGTTAACCTCTTCGATGGTCACTTCTTCGTTCTCAGGAACTATGGTGTATACTTTGTTGCCATCATAAAGTTGTGTAGCTCCAAAATAGTTCAGCAGGTATTTTTCACCATCCAAGGTCACATTCCCGTTGGTTTCCTGTTTTAAATCTGCCTCAGTGTTTTCCAAAGTGGATTGGAAGTCAATATAAATATTGTCGTAGCTCTGTACTTTGTTGTACACTTCGTCCAAAAGTGCTTTGGCCTTATCCGAGTTTTGTGCGTAGGAAGATAATCCAACGGCGAACAATGCTATTAAAAGAATACTTTTCTTGATCATGGTCTTATTTTGCTTCATTTTCTAATAGTTGATCTAGGGAATACATATCGGGAACCAAAACCTGTCGTGCTTTACTTCCTTCAAATGGTCCTACAATTCCGGCTGCTTCCAACTGATCAATAATTCGACCAGCCCTATTGTACCCCAGTTTTAATTTTCGTTGAATCAAAGAGGCCGACCCTTGCTGTGCGGTAACAATTACCTCGGCAGCTTCCCGGAACATGGCATCTCTGTCAGCGATATCATTATCAAGACTTGTGCCAGATTCTTCACCTACATACTCTGGCAGTTCATGTGCTTCAGGGTAAGCGCGTTGCGATCCAATATAATCGGTGATTTTGGCAACTTCCGGTGTGTCCACAAAGGCACATTGCAGCCTCGTCACATCGTTTCCTTGTGTATAGAGCATATCACCGCGACCAATAAGCTGGTCAGCTCCCTGGGCATCCAAAATGGTTCTGGAGTCTATTTTAGAGGTTACCCTAAAGGCAATCCTTGCGGGGAAGTTGGCTTTGATGATACCTGTAATCACATTCACCGATGGTCTTTGCGTGGCAATGATCAAGTGAATTCCGATGGCACGCGCCAATTGTGCCAATCTGGCAATGGGTGTTTCCACTTCCTTGCCAGCCGTCATGATCAAATCGGCAAACTCATCAATAACCAAGACAATATAGGGCAAGAATTTGTGCCCATCGTTCGGGTTCAACTTTCTAGCCTTGAACTTGGTGTTGTATTCCTTTACATTACGTACCATCGCAGATTTGAGCAATTCGTATCGGTTGTCCATCTCAATACAAAGCGAGTTCAGCGTATTGATCACTTTGGTATTGTCTGTAATGATGGCTTCATCGGAATCTGGCAACTTGGCTAAAAAGTGACGCTCAATTTTGTTGTATAGGGTCAATTCCACCTTTTTGGGGTCCACCAAGATGAATTTGACCTCAGCGGGATGTTTTTTGTAGAGTAGGGAAGTTATGACCGCATTCAACCCTACCGATTTACCCTGCCCTGTTGCACCTGCCATAAGCATATGGGGCATTTTTGCAAGGTCCACTACAAATGTTTCGTTGCTAATGGTCTTTCCGAAGGCAATCGGCAATTCCATCTCCGCTTTTTGAAATTTATTCGAGGCGATTACCGAACGCATGGAAACAATCGTTGCATTCTTGTTCGGCACCTCAATACCTACGGTTCCTTTACCTGGTATAGGAGCGATGATACGGATACCCAGTGCCGCTAAGGACAAAGCAATGTCATCTTCCAGGTTTTTGATCTTGGAGATACGGATACCTGCTTCTGGTACGATTTCGTACAGGGTTACGGTTGGCCCGATGGTCGCTTTGATCTGGGCAATCCCGATTTTATAGTTTTTGAGGGTGCTTACGATTCGATTTTTGTTTTCCTCAAGCTCTTCTTGATTGATGGTGATGCCTCCTGAAGCACCATGTGCCTCCAATAGGTCCAACGTTGGGAATTTATAGTTGCCCAATTCCAATTTCGGATCAAATTCCCCAAAATCTTCTACAAGTTTCGCAGCCTTGGCATCGGTTTCCTCTTCTTCAACGGGAGTTTCTTCTACTTTAAGGGCGATATCAGATTCCTCTTCCTCAGGAATATTCACATCGAGTCCAGCCTCATCCAAAGGTGGAATATCTTTTTTATGGGTATAGGTGTCTACTTTTTCGGGAACATTGTCCTCCGTGGTCAACACCACTGTGTCTTCTTCACCTTCAACAGGGCTTTCTTTGGTTTTTGTTGATGGTTCTTCATTAAAGTCCGACTTGATTTTCTGCTTCTGTTTTTTGAAGAAATTGGCAAATCCTTCTGGTGTAAAGTTGAAGAGTCGTACCAAAATAACCATTAAAACAAATATCAGAATCAAGAACACACCAATTTTACCCGTGTAGTCCTGAAGAAAGTCGTTCATCTCATAACCGATAAGTCCACCCAACAATGGAAAATCAGCGGCGAAGAAACCTAGGGCCACAGATCCCCAGATAACACCGACCAAGCCCCAAATCCATTTGGAGATCAATCGTTTGCCATTTAAACCAAGAAACAGGTAAAGTCCGGTAACCGCCAACAAAAATGGAAATACAAAGGAGGCGAGCCCAAAGCCCTTGTACATAAAAAAGTGGCTTACATTGGCCCCGAATTTATTGAGCAAATTACTGGCTTCGGCATTACGGTCCCCAAATTGGGACAGCATACTTTGATCTTCCTGCCAGGTAAAATAAAATGACATAAAAGAGAAGAAAAGCGCGATGCTGAGAACAATCAAAAGGCTACCAAAAATAATCTTGTTCTGCTTGGAGGGCTTGAAAGAAACCTTCTTTTTAGCAGAATTGGTAGTTTTTTTTGATTTGGATTTTGTTCGTTTTTTGGCCATCAATCAATTTTAAGCGGGGCTAAGTTACAAATTTACGTTGCTACTCGGGGTCTTGGATTTTACTAAAAGATCTTGGGCAGGTAGATGATCAAACCAACGATGCTTGCCAAGACGGATACTATCATAACGGCTCCCGCGGAAATATCTTTTATCAAACCGATTTTGGGATCCTGATTAGGTTGGATATAGTCGCAGATTTTTTCAATGGCCGTGTTTACACCCTCTATGCCCATAACCAAACCAATGGCCAAAAGTTGCAGTAACCATTCGGTATGGGAAATTTGAAAGTAGAAGCCGAAAGCCGTAACGATCAATGCGATAAAAAACTGGATTTTGATGCTGGGCTCCGTACGCAACAGCAGAAACATACCCTTCAGGGCATATCCCACACTTTTGATCCTGTTCCTTAAAAAAGATTCTTTAGGCATCCATCAATGCTTCAAGGGCTGCTTTGTAATTGGGCTCGTCCACGGTTTCCGACACCTGTTCGGAATAGATGACCTCCCCATTTTCGTTGACCACTGCAACCGATCGTGACAGTAACCCTTGCAACGGACCATCGGTAAACTCCACCTGGTAGGATTTGCCAAAGTTACCATCCCTAAAGTCGGATAGGGTTTCTACTTTATCGATACCCTCTGCGCCACAAAAGCGTGCTTGTGCGAAAGGCAGGTCTTTGGAGATGCATAATATTACGGTGTTGTCCAGTTCCGCCGCTTCTTGGTTAAATTGACGTACGGATTGTGCACAAGTGCCTGTATCGATGCTTGGAAAAATATTAAGGACGACCTTTTGACCTTTGTAGTCTGATAGACTGCTAGTGGACAGATCGTTTTTTACTAAAGTAAAGCTTGGCGCTTGGGTGCCATTTTCAGGAAGGTTTCCGAGTGTATGGATTTCATTTCCTTTTAGTGTAACAGTTGCCATAGTAGTAGTTTTGATTCGGAACCAAAAATACTAAAAAAACCTTCCCGAAGTCTGCTATGGGAAGGTTCTTATGTTAACGTTTACAACAATGTTAGTTACTTGTCTATGGAGCCGAGCACCCTTGACATAAAACCGTTAAGGGCTTCTTTTTTGGGTGTTCCGTTTTTGATTTCCCCGGATACTTCGAGAGCTCCATAAATATTGGAAATCAATTCTCCGATCATATCCAGTTCCTCATCCTTTAAACTGGAAACCTCGCAAACACTTTCCAACGTATCCGCAGTCTCCTGCAGATAGTCTTCGTCGTGTTCCTCGGCAAAATTGACCAATTGTTTAATTATGGGCAACTTCATGAATCAAGTCTTTTAAAACATCATATTTATTGGTCTGCACTTGATTTTTCAAAGATCCATTTGAAAATGCGGCGAAAGTGGGCAAATTGTCCACGTTGGCCAGCTTTCTGGATTCCGGAAATTTCTCGGCATCGACCATTACAAAGGTTATGTTCTCGTTCAAAGAGGCTTCCTTTTTGAACTTTGGCTTCATGATTCTGCAGTTACCGCACCAAGATGCGCTGTACTGCACCACTACGTTGTCATTGTTGGCAATGACCTCGCTTAAATTGTCTTTGTCCAATTCTACAACCATAGTGTTTAGTTTACGTGATTAGCCAAGTAATCGGAAACACCTGCTCTGTCAGCATTCATTGCTTCTTTTCCTTCTTCCCAGTTTGCTGGACAAACCTCTCCTTTTTCCTGTACGTGTGTGTAGGCATCCACCAAACGCAAAAATTCCTTTACGTTTCTACCCAATGGCATGTGGTTGATGCTCTCGTGGAATACAGTTCCTTCCTCATCGATCAAGTAAGTGGCTCTGTAGGTTACGTTGTCACCTTCAACTACAACAGAATTTGTTTCTTCGTTGTAGTCTTCCTTCATGATATCCAAGATACCCAAAGCAGTGGCCAGATTTCTGTTGCTATCAGAAACGATAGGATAGGTTACCCCTTCAATTCCACCGTTGTCCTTCTCAGTGTTCAACCACGCAAAATGTACTTCGGCAGTATCACAAGAAGCTCCGATAACAATGGTATTTCTCTTTTCAAACTCACTTAGATTTTGCTGAAAGGCAAAAAGCTCCGTTGGACACACAAAAGTGAAATCTTTGGGGTACCAGAACAACAATACTTTCTTGTTTTCTGCTTTGGATTTCTCTAAAATGTTGATTTTGAACGTATCGCCCAATTCGTCGATGGCGTTTACTTCAATGCTTGGAAATTTTCTTCCTACTAAAGTCATTTATTGGATGTTTTTTAATTTTCGAGTAGCAAAAATAGGGTGGTTTTATGGCTTTTACCAGCTTAAAAATTAGTATTTCTTATGGTCGGATAAGCTGTGACTATGCCATAAAAAAGCCTTGTCAATATTGACGTTATCGCAAAATCGACCATTAAATTTTAACAACTTCTCAAGAAGCTCGAATATTGAAAAAAGTAAAATGAAAATTTATTTGACTAAACCTACCAATCCCATAAACAAAAGATGTCAGGTTGAGTCTTTCGACTTCGCTCAAGATAAACTTAAGTCGAGGCCTAATTTAAAGATCAAATTGTCCGATAACTTCTCGACTGTGCTCGAAGAGACAGGGCGTGATGATTGGTTGTGGTTCCAAAAAAGTTATTCAGCCGTTGTTGAGGCAAGTTGTTTGATTTTGATTCGGAATGCGGCAAAAAGCAATGTCATAAACGGACTTAGCCAATTGAAAACGGCGTAAAGTGCATACTCTCCGACACCGACACCCAAAACTCCGCTGTGGTAAGCTCCACAAGTGTTCCATGGAACCAAAACAGAGGTTACCGTTCCTGAATCTTCAAGTGATCGACTTAGGTTTTCCGGAGCGAGTCCGCGCTCTTCATAGGCTTTGGCAAACATTTTCCCTGGAACCACAATAGCCAAATACTGGTCGGATGCAGTCACGTTCAACGCCAAACAACTACCAACTGTACTGGCAAACAAACCAAAAGTGGTCTTGGCCAATTTTAAAAGGGATTCCGTGATGCGTTCCAAAGCTCCGATACCGTCCATGATACCTCCAAATACCATGGCACAAACAATCAGCCAAATGGTACCGAGCATTCCCGACATTCCACCAGAGGAGAACAAATCGTTAAGGGCTGGGTCATCAGTGGCAATCGAAGTATCCACCGTGATGGCATTTAAAATTCCTTTGTAACCGGATTCAAAATTCAAAGCGGTTCCCCCTCCAATGTTGGCAACAATGTCCGGCTGAAAAATAAGAGCAAACACGCCCCCCAACAATGTCCCGATCAAGAGAGCCATTAGGGGTGGTGCTTTTTTAACAATCAATCCGATGACCACCAAGGGTACAATAAATAGCCAACCATTGATATTAAAGGTAGACCCAATATTTTCAAGAAGTGAACTTGTATCCGCGACTCCAGATGTATCTATGGTAAAACCAAGAATGATGAATACAATCAAGGTCACAACAATAGTCGGAACCGTGGTATAGGTCATATAACGAATATGGGAGAACAAATCCCCACCAGCCATGGCAGGTGCCAAGTTCGTGGTGTCACTCAAAGGGGACATTTTATCTCCAAAATAAGCCCCGGAAAGCACGGCACCAGCCGTCATTCCCAATGAAATGCCCAAGGCATCACCGATACCGATTAAAGCAATACCTACGGTTGCAGCGGTTGTCCAGCTACTTCCTGTTGCTATGGATATAATGGCGCATATAATAACGCTGGCCGCCAAAAATATGGTTGGATTCAATATTTGAAGTCCGTAATAGATCATTGCAGGTATGATTCCACTAATCAACCAAGTCCCAGATAACGCACCGACCATTAAAAGAATAAGCAAAGCCCCTGTAGTTGATTTCACGTTTTCGGCCACTTCGGCAATCATACGTTTGTAGGATACCTTATTAAAAATACCGACAATGGCAGCTACGGCACCGCCCATCAATAAAATAAATTGGTTGGAACCACTTAGGGCATCATCACCAAAAACATACACATTATAAGCAAGCATGACGACCAAAGCAAAAACAGGTATAAGCGCTTCTGCAATGGTTAAATCTTTATTCTCTACAATGTGTTCATCTTCCCTAAACTTTGGTTTTTCCTTTTTGTTCGGCATCTGGTCTGAGTTTGTTAGAAGGTAATATTACGATTTTGCACCATGTTGTGCAAACCTCATGGACCTATCAATTAAGCCAAACTTGCATCGGGAGATAAAATATCCAGCATCTCCATACACTTGCGCATCGTGGTATAGGTTTTATGGATATCGTTGTCCAGACCTATGGAAAAACGAATAAGTCCTTGGGACAGACCCAACTCTTTTTGTTCTTCTTCAGGTATTTCGGAAGAGGTAGAGGTTCCCGATGCACTGAACAAGGTTTTATAGAACCCAAGACTAACGGCCAAATACCCCAACTTTTCTTTTTGCATGAGTTCCATCAAGGCGTTCGCACGCTCTACGGAACCCACATCAAGGGTCAACATACCGCCAAAACCATATTCGTGGTTCATTTGGGATTTCATCAAATTGTGTCCAGAATGACTTTCCAATCCAGGATACACCACTGTTAAACCGTCCTTTTCGAACTGTTTTGCCAGATAATGGGCGTTTTCACTATGTTTTTTGATACGGATATGAAGTGTTCGCATATTTTTCAAAATGGAAGCTGCACGCAGACTGTCCAATGTGCTGCCCAAGAGCATCCCTGCACCATTGTTGACATCTTTTAGGCTCAAGCAGAAATCAGTGGAAGCGCAAACGGCACCTGCAACACAGTCACTACTTCCATTGATGAATTTGGTAAGGCTGTGCACCACGATATCGGCACCCAGCTTTGCTGCATTGATGGTCAATGGGGAAAAGGTATTGTCCACCACCAAGGGCATATCGTTTTTTTGGGATATTTTGGAAAGTGAAGGAATATCGGCAATTTCCAACAAGGGGTTACTGACAGCCTCGCAGTAAATCATTTTGGTTTTGGATGTGATGGATTTTTCAACAGTTTCCAAATCGGTAATGTCCACAAAAGAGACATCGATATGGAATTTCTTCACGAAATTTTTCAAGAAGGCGTAAGTTCCGCCATATATTGTTCGGCTACAGACAATATGGTCACATGAATCGCACAACTGAAGAATTACCGCGGTAATCGCACCCATTCCGCTAGCATATACGTTGGCGGATTCCGTTCCTTCCAATTGCGCCATGGCCTCACCTAAATATAGATTGGATGGAGAGGAGTGGCGACTGTACAAGTAGCAGCCCTCAGTGTTTCCTTCGAAGGTGTCGAACATGGTTTTTGCCGACAAAAAGGTATAGGTTGATGAGTCTGAAATAGAGGGGTTTACACCTCCGAATTCACCGAAGTATTGAAGGTCTTGAATATGTTCTGAAGCTTTGTAGTCCATAATGTACCGTTTTTGATAAAATTAAGAATACATAGACGTAAAATCAATAGATATGTTTAAATGAAGATTATTTGACATTTAAATAAGAATAATTAGGAAAATAATCTATAAAATATAATTTTAGCCCTATGGACTAGAAAATTCGTCGGTATGAAACTGGATAACGTTGACATTGAGTTGATCAGATTGCTCCAAGAGGACAGCAAAAAAACTACCAAACAATACGCGGATGCACTGCATTTGTCCAAAACTGCCGTTTACGAGCGTATCCGAAGGTTGGAGCGCAATGGCGTGGTTACACAATACACCGCATTGGTGGACAAAATAAAAGTAGGGCGTGATTTTATGGTACTCTGCCAGATTCGATTGGTACAGCATACCAAAGAAAATGTCCTAAAGTTTGAACGCGAAGTATTGCAACTTAAAGAAGTATCCGAATGTTTTCACGTGGGAGGGGACTACGACTATATTTTAAAAATATATGTGAAGGATATGAAGAGTTATCGGGAGTTCATGGTCACCAAACTCACTGCCATAGCCAACATAGGCAATACCCAAAGCTCTTTTGTGATCAATGAGGTTAAGAATAGTCCATCGGTGCATATTTAGAGGTCAGAAGTCAGAAATTAGTGGGTTATCGTCAATAAACCGTCTATGGATTGTCAATTGTCAGTTCGAGCGGAGTCGAGAACCTTTTTTCCCACAGCATTCATTGGGGTTGTCCCGAAAAACATTTGTATTTTTACACTTGTTTCAACGAAACACAGTTTTTAAGAAAATTATCCTTACAAATACTACAATATGAATCAATATGATGTAGCCATCATCGGCTCTGGACCAGGAGGCTATGTGGCGGCCATTCGATGTGCCCAATTGGGAATGAAAACGGCAATAATAGAAAAGTATTCAACACTTGGCGGAACCTGCTTAAATGTAGGTTGTATCCCATCCAAAGCACTTTTGGACTCATCACACCATTACGAAGATGCCGTAAAGCACTTTGAGGAGCACGGTATCGATATTCCTGGAGAGGTAAAGGTGAACCTGAAGCAAATGATCGACCGTAAACAAGGCGTGGTCGACCAAACAACAAAGGGTATCGAGTTTTTGATGGACAAGAACAAAATCGATGTCTATCATGGAGTGGGAAGCTTTAAGGATGCCACGCATGTAACTATTGCGAAAGAAGATGGGGAAGAGACCATTGAAGCTAAGAACATCATCATAGCAACAGGTTCCAAGCCATCATCTTTGCCATTTATAGAAATTGATAAAGAACGAGTCATCACATCAACAGAGGCATTGAAATTGAAGGAAGTTCCCAAACACTTGATCGTAATCGGGGGTGGGGTCATTGGATTGGAACTTGGCCAGGTTTACAAACGTTTGGGTGCCGATGTGACCGTAGTGGAATACATGGACCGCATTATCCCGGGAATGGATGGCGCTTTGTCCAAAGAACTTACCAAAGTGTTGAAAAAGCAAAAGGTAAAGTTCAATCTTTCCCACAAAGTAAAATCAGTGGAGCGCAAAGGAGATGAAGTGATTGTAAAGGCTGATGACAAAAAGGACAAGGAAGTAACCATTAAAGGGGACTACTGTTTGGTAAGTGTTGGCCGTAAACCTTACACCGATGGATTAAATGCCGAAGCTGCTGGAGTCAAATTGGATGATAGGGGCAGAGTAGAGGTCAATGAACATCTACAGACCAATGTTTCCAATATTTACGCCATTGGCGATGTGGTAAAAGGAGCTATGTTGGCGCACAAAGCCGAGGAAGAAGGAACGATGGTTGCCGAAATCTTGGCAGGTCAAAAGCCACATATCGATTATAATTTGATTCCCGGTGTGGTTTATACTTGGCCAGAAGTTGCGGCCGTTGGAAAAACGGAAGAGCAATTGAAGGAAGAAGGTGTGGAATACAAATCAGGTCAGTTTCCCATGCGTGCCTTGGGTAGAGCCCGTGCCAGTATGGATATTGATGGTTTCGTAAAAATCTTAGCAGACAAGAATACCGATGAAGTATTGGGCGTTCACATGATTGGAGCACGTTGTGCCGATTTGATTGCTGAAGGTGTTACGGCAATGGAATTTAGGGCATCTGCGGAGGATATTTCCCGCATGAGCCATGCACACCCAACCTATGCAGAAGCTGTTAAGGAAGCTGCTTTGGCAGCAACTGACGATAGGGCGCTGCATGTTTAGGTATGAAAGGCACTATTTAATTTGAGATTTTCGTCAACCTGAACTTGATTCAGGTTCTAACAATGCTACTTTTATGGGGTTGATGGGATTCTGAAATAAACCTGCGTGCCGACAGGCAGGTTCAGAATGACGAATTTCAGCAATTTTCTAAAAATACAAAGCATTCAGTCTTAGGGTTGGATGCTTTTTTTAGCTTCGAACCGTACGCAGTACCCGACGCAGAAAAAGACGGAATCTAATTAAACCCTCACGAAGAACGGGTACGGAAATATCCTTTAATTCAATGGCCTGTGTTCGGATAAAAACAAGGCTTGAAGAAATTTGTGATTTGATGCTCGTTTCGTATTTGTTGTATTGCAAGGCCAAAATTGTACATGCAATCATAAAAGCGAGAGCGCCTGGAATCGCAATTTCCGGAGCAAGTGAATGATTGAAGAATCGGTATAAGCCCAATCCCGTAAAACTTCCGTAAAGAATGATGAAGTGAATCACATAAATGGAAAGTGTGCTGGCCCCAATCTTTAAAACTGTTTTGTTCGTCATCAATTGGCGAAGTATCATGAATACAGCAAAGACCACAAAAACATTCCCCAATCGTATGAAAAGGTAATTGTTGGACAAAATCAATTTGAGGAATTCAAAACCTGTCCAATCATACAGTACACCAAAAGCCGCAGTTGACTGGTAAATAAGTAAATAACCAACTACCGAGGCTATGGAAATGGCAGCAGGGTACAAATACCTGTAATTTTTGAATCTAGTGAACAGCACCGATATAAAAGCGCCGATCGTAGTGTACCCAAACCAAGGGATTATGGTAAATACCGACCCGTTGGCTTTGGTGAAGTAATTCGCCAAGAAATTAGGTAAAAAGGCGAAGGACCAATCTTTATACGCCCTTTCGAACAAGAAAAGCACTAAAGTAATGATGACGAGAGCGGTCGGGAAAACATATTTTTTCTTTTTGGCCGTTAGCACATAAACGCCTACTAGTTCCAAAATGGAAAGTCCTATGCAATGCAGCACATCAACCAAGTAGAACCCATTATAGATTTCGCCCTTTAAAAGTCCGCCAAAGTTCAACCGAAGTAAATAACCAATGGCCAAAAGTTGCAATCCCCGACGAATTCCTTTGGAAACCCTGGGATTGCCCAATCCATTTTGTGGGACTCGAATCAATAAATAAGTGAAAATAAAGCCTGAAACCGTAAAAAAGACGGGAGCGGTAATCCCGCGGAAATAAAGCCAAACAGAATAAACAGTATTGCTGGAATCCCTGAAAACAGGGTCCAACAATCCATCGATGAAGTGTCCTTGTAGCATCATCAAGATGGCCCATGCCCGCATGGCATCGATAAAAAACAGTCTATTGCTTTTGGCTGTCATCTGGTTCACGTTCACCCTATATACTTGTTTTGCAGGTGGTTTGGATGTTTCTTGCGCCAAAAATATACAAAATAGTCGCACCTATCTTTTTATTGGGGTATTTTAGCGAAACAATCAATTATTTTAAGGTATGGCTGCAATTTTAGCATTTGCTGGTAGTAATTCTTCCACTTCCATCAATTATAAATTGATGGCATATATAAATTCTTTGGTGCAAAGGTTTGATATTCAGGTTTCCAACCGGATAAATCCTTTTCTTTTACGTGCCGAAGGACCATCGAAAGCGAAATAACAAATCATAGAAACTTACGTATTGCGAACACAACGTTCTTTTAAGATTGATTCCCTTTTACAAAGTAAAAAGGCCCTGTTTGAGTGGTCCAGAGGTTTTGACGACCTAGTTTGGTTGGATAGCAATTCGCACCAAGACGCCTATTCCAGTTTTGAAGCCTGTTTAGCTGTTGGAGTATCACAACGACTACAAACAGCAGAAGGGTTGAGCATATTTTTGGACAATGAAAAAGATTGGTTGTTCGGTTATTTTTCCTATGATTTTAAAAATGAACTGGAAAATCTGTTTTCCCATAATGCGGATGCTTTGAACTTTCCTACCATTCAGTTTTTTCAACCCAATAAATTGATCATTCTTGTCAATGGCCACCTTCACTTTAACTATTTAGAAGCTTTTACCGATGAAATTGAAGCTGATTATGAGGAAATCATCAATGGCCAGCACAAGGGGTCATCCATCAAGTCGAGCGATTCCATCAAGATAAAAATGCGCATCCATAAAGATGACTATTTTGACAAAGCCAACCGTTTTCTCGAACATATTTATAAGGGAGACATTTATGAGGCCAATTTTTGCCAAGAGTTTTATGCAGAGAAAGTTGATATTGATCCATGGACCACTTATCGGAAACTGAACGCTATATCGGAACCACCTTTTGCGGCTTTTGCAAAGCTGGAAGACAACTACTTATTGTGCGCATCGCCCGAACGGTATATTAAAAAAATAGCTCAGAAAGTAATCTCCCAACCCATAAAAGGCACGGCACGACGGGGAACAGATGAATTGGAGGATGAAAAAATCAAAAAAACACTGTCTCAAGACCCAAAAGAACGCTCGGAAAACATCATGATCACGGATTTGGTGCGTAACGACTTATCCAAAAGTGCATTAAAAGGTTCCATTGCGGTTGAGGAGCTTTGTAAACCATACACCTTTAAGCAAGTACATCAATTGATCTCAACGATAATTTCAAGAGTGCCGCTAGACAAAAGTCCCTTGGAATTGATCAAAGAAACCTTTCCGATGGGCAGTATGACGGGTGCTCCAAAGATTTCAGCAATGAACATTATCGAAGACTTGGAAGAGACCAAGCGTGGTCTCTACAGCGGAGCGGTCGGGTATTTTACTCCAGCTGGCGATTTTGATTTCAACGTGGTTATTCGAAGTATTCTGTACAATGCCTCCAAAAAATATGTTTCCTTTTCCGTAGGCAGTGCCATTACTTCAAAATCTGACCCTGAACAGGAATATGCGGAATGTTTGCTCAAGGCTAAAGCTATGCGAACAGTTTTGGAGGAAGGCTAAGGTTTATTTGTAAATTCGCGGACATGTTTCCAAAGTTCAAACAGCACATAAACAGCAAGATGCCCTTTTTGAAGGGGAAGCGGCTCCTTCTGGCCTGTAGTGGAGGAATGGATAGTGTTGTGCTTACCCATTTATCTGCTGATACGGAACTGGATGTATCCCTCGCCCATTGCAACTTCAACCTTAGAGACGAAGAAAGTGATGGGGATGAGATATTTGTGCGTGAGATGGCCACGAAGCTAGGAATAAAGGTCTTTGTGGAACAATTCAAAACCGAACAGTATGCGGGGAAACACCGGTTGTCCGTGCAAATGGCAGCTAGGGAACTACGCTATCAATGGTTTGATGAACTTTTACAAACCAAAGATTTTGATTATGTGCTCACGGCCCACCATGCAGGTGACAGTTTGGAAACCTTTCTGATTAATTTATCCCGTGGAACAGGAATTGATGGACTTTCTGGTATTCCCGAAGTGAATGAAAAAGTAGTGCGCCCCTTATTGCCATTTTCACAAGAGGAAATTCTGGAGTATGCCCAATCCAATAAGATGGAGTGGCGGGAAGATAGTAGTAACGCCAGCACCAAATACCTTCGAAATAAGATTCGTCACGAGATTGTCCCCAAGTTAAAGGAATTGCACCCAACCTTTTTGCAGAATTTTGGCAATACACAACATCATTTACAGCAAACCAAGGATTTGGTCAACAGTTATTTGGATGATTTAAAAAACAAATTGTTTGAGCAAAGCGAAGGTGTCATCAAAATACAAATAGTTGAACTCCAAAAACTTCAACCTTTGGAGTCCTATCTCTACGGATTGTTCAAGGATTATGGGTTTACGGAATGGAATGATGTGAAAAACCTTTTGACGGCCATGAGCGGTAAACAGCTGTTTTCCCAAACCCATCAGTTGCTCAAGGATAGGGATTGCCTTATACTTTCTGAAATAAAAAATAGGGTCAATGAGACCTATACTGTCTTTTTAGATGTAGACACGTCCGAATTGCCTGTTCAATTAAAAATGGAAGAGGTAGAAACCCTTGATAAACAGGGTAAAAATGTCGTATTTTTGGATAAGGAAAAGTTAAACTTTCCGTTAGTGTTAAGGAATTGGGAAAAAGGCGACTATTTTTATCCCTTTGGGATGCAAGGCAAAAAAAAGTTGTCCAAATTCTTCAAAGACGAGAAGTTGGATGTGCTGTCCAAAGAAAAACAATGGCTACTCTGCTCGGACAACGAGATTGTTTGGGTTGTGGGAAAAAGGGCCGACGAACGATTCAAGGTCGAGGGATCGACCAAGCAAATACTTAAGATTACACAGCTTACATGAGATTATTGGTACTCTTTTTAGGATTATTCTTCATTAATCTAATCACATTCGCCCAAACGGATGAAAACCCAGCAGTTTGGAGTCACGAAGTACATAAATTGTCCGATACCGAATACGAATTGGTGTTCAAGGGCAAAATTATGGACGGATGGCATGTGTATTCACAATACACCGCTGAAGGGGGGTCCCTGCCCAGCGAATTTACCTTTGAAAAAGCAGGGGAGGATTATGAGCTCGTCGGGAAAACAGAGGAGAGCGAAACCATAAAAGAGTACAGCGATATCTTTGAGGTGGAGGAGACTTTCTTTAAAGGAGAGGCCATTTTCACTCAGAAAATTAAATTATTGGATCCAGAGGTCAACCAGATTTCGGTTAACCTTTTTTATCAGATCTGTAAGGAGGTTTGTCTTCCTGTGGATGAATATTTCCAAATTTCGTTGGATGGAAGCGGTTTTGCCGCCGAAGAAGCAGCTCTGGATGAACGAAGTGTAGCACTGGGGGAATCGCTTAAAGTCGATTTAAAGAACAAACAACTCCTCAACCAGGATGGTGTAACCGATTCAGAAGGAAAATCCAATCTATGGGTTATTTTTGGACTGGGTTTTATTGGGGGATTGATTGCCTTATTGACTCCTTGTGTCTTTCCGATGATTCCTTTGACCGTTTCGTTTTTCACCAAACAAACACAAAATAAATCGAAAGGGGTTGGTAATGCATTGCTCTACGGATTCTTTATTGTGTTGATTTATTTCTTGTTGAGTTTACCGTTCCATTTGTTCAACTCGGTGGACTCACAGATATTGAACACCATAGCCACCAACATTTGGCTGAATGTGTTCTTCTTCGTCATTTTTGTATTCTTTGCCTTTTCGTTCTTTGGGTACTACGAATTGACGCTGCCCAGCTCTTGGGCCAATAAGATGGATTCCGCCTCGTCCAAAGTAGGAGGGGGGCTTGGAATCTTTTTTATGGCGTTGACCCTGGCCATTGTGTCTTTCTCTTGTACGGGCCCTATTTTGGGTGGGCTTTTGGGAAGTACCACATTGGCAGAAGGTAACGTAGCTACCAATTTGACTTCTGGAATGGTCGGTTTTGGTTTGGCCTTGGCCTTGCCATTTGCCTTGTTCGCCATGTTCCCAGCTTGGTTGAACTCTTTGCCCAAGTCCGGAGGTTGGATGACCACCGTGAAAGTAGTGCTAGGTTTCTTGGAATTGGCCTTGGCCTTCAAATTCTTGTCAAATGCGGATTTGGTAGGTAACTGGGGTATTTTCAAACGAGAGATTTTTGTTGGTATTTGGGTGGTGCTCTTTATTTTGATGACACTTTACCTTTTTGGAATATTCAGGTTTCCACACGACGGACCTAAGAAAAATTTATCACCCGCCAGAAAGTTGGTAGGCCTGTTGAGCTTTGCTTTTACAGTGTATTTGGTCCTTGGGCTGTTCAATGTCAGTAACCTAAAGCTGTTGAGTGGTTTTCCTCCGCCAAGTTTTTACAGCGTAGTGGAAACAGAGAGCAATTGCCCATTGGGATTGGATTGTTACAAGGACTTTGGAGAAGGTGTGGCCTACGCTCAAGAAGTGAACAAACCCATTCTGCTCGATTTTACAGGTTGGGCCTGTGTTAACTGCAGAAAAATGGAAGAGAACGTTTGGAGCGATTCCAAAGTGTACCCTATCCTCAAAGAGGATTATGTACTGATTTCGCTCTATGTTGATGATAGGAAGGAACTTCCTGAATCCGAGCAATTCGATTTTAAATACGATTCAGGTCGCGTGAAATCCATTGAGACCATTGGTCAAAAATGGGGGACATTCCAGACCATCAATTTCAACGCTGCATCACAACCATACTATGTATTGCTGTCCCCGAACTTGGAAATTCTTAACCAAGCCGTGCAATATGTTGATGTTGAAACGTATGAGCAATGGTTGAAATCAGGATTGGAAAAACACCATCTTTCCATGAACAAATAGTTGATATTTGTCAATGATTTTGTTTAATCATCCAAAAAAATAGTTATACCTTAGGATGGACTAATTGACCTAACCCATCATCTTCGTGAAAAAGTATAAAAAGATTCTCCTTGCATTTGCAGGATTGCTTTTACTTGTAGTTATAGGCATTGCTATCTTTATAAATAGTCTCAAACCTGATTACAGTGGCAAAAAATCTTTGCCCGGAATCCAAAATGAAGTCACTACATACTTTGATTCTTACGGGATTCCTCACATTTATGCCCAAAATGAAACCGACGCTATAAAGGCATTGGGTTATGTACATGCTCAGGACAGGTTATGGCAGATGGAACTCCTGCGAAGGGTGGCGAAAGGAAGACTTTCAGAGGTTTTTGGAGAGGACATGGTCAAAACGGACAAGTTTTTCCTTTCATTGGGTATCGATGACCATACCAAAGAAACCATATCCCATCTTGATGACCAAAGCGAAACCATTGTACTTTCTCAAGCATATCTAGATGGTATTAACGAGTTCATCAAACAAGGACCAACACCCATTGAATTTTATTTGACCGGTATTGACAAGGAACCTTTTACCATTGAAGATGTTTACAATGCCGTTGGTTATATGGCCTTCAGTTTTGCCATGGCCCATAAAACAGATCCATTGTTAACGAGTATGCGGGATAAACTGGGAGAAGAATATATAAGTGACCTGACCATAAGTTCTGATACCTCCACCGTATGGATTAAAAACTTCAAGGGGGAACGAGCGGATACTTTGGGTACCAACATTGCCGCTAGTGTTACTTCAGCTCTTAAAGGACTTCCCATTCCGCAGTTCGAAGGGAGTAATAGCTGGGTAGTGGCACCACTGAAAACAAAAAACGGAAAAGTAATATTTGCCAACGATCCACATATTGGTTTTGCACAACCATCGGTATGGTATGAAGCTCATGTTAATACTCCCACCTATGAGAAATACGGTTACCATCTTGCGGGAGTGCCTTTTCCTTTACTGGGACATGACAGGAATTTGGCCTATGGCCTCACGATGTTCGAAAATGATGATATTGATTTTTACTATGAGGAAACCAATCCATCTGACAGTACCCAATACAAAACCATTGATGGCTGGAAGGATTATGAATTCGTCAATAAAACCATCAAAGTAAAAGATGGTAAGGATGTTACGTTTACCTACAAGAAAACACACCATGGCCCTGTTTTAAACAACATTGCCGATCAAATATCGGGCGAACGACCCGTTGCCATGTCTTGGATCTATACCAAGCCCAAGAATATGGTCATGCATGCCCTGTATCGTATGAGCCATGCATCAGGTATGGAAGAGTTTAAAAGTGCCTTGCCCAATATTCATGCACCAGGACTCAATGTCATGTATGGCGATGCCCAAGGAAACGTCGCATGGTGGGCCACGGCAAAATTATATGAAATGCCCGATAGTCTATCCACTAAATTTATTCTGGATGGAGCATCAGGGAACGAAGAACCATTACGTTATCTGGATTTCTCGGAAAATCCCATGGCAGAGAACCCACCTTGGAACTATGTGTATTCGGCCAACAACCAGCCCGATTCCATTGCGGGAATGTTGTACCCTGGCTATTATTTGCCAGAGAATAGGGCAAAGCGCATAGTTTCTTTACTGGATGCCAAGGATGACTGGGATAAGGAATCCATATCCGAAATGATATTGGATGTTACCTCCCCAGTCAATACAGAAGTGGTTACGGAGTTGATTAAATTATTTGATGTTACCCATTTAAATAGTGAGCAATTGGTGCTTTTGGATTCGCTAAAGAATTGGAATGGGGAATACAAACTCAATTCAACAAGTCCAGTAATTTACCATAGAACCCTTTATTATATGGTAAAGAATACGATGGAAGACGAATTGGGGCCAGAGATGTTCAAGCAATTCTTGTCCACACATTTGTTCAAGAGGCAGATTGCATGGGGTTCAAGAATGAAGAGCGGAATATGGTGGGATAACATCAATACGCCTGATGTGGTCGAAACCAGAGAGGATATCGTGATGATGTCCTTTGCCCAAACTTGGGAATCTTTGGTCAAGGATTTTGGCGAGGACACGAGCCAATGGACTTGGGACAAAGTACATACCTTGGAGCACGAGCACCCATTCGGTCAGGTGGCATCGCTCCGGGAGTATTTTAATGTGGGCCCGTTTCCTGTGGAAGGAACTCGAGAGGTTATCAACAACCTTGCTTTTCCATATGATAGCACAGGTTTTTATAAAGTAAACTCCGGTCCATCAACACGAAGAGTCATCGACTTTTCCGATGTGGAGAACAGTATCAGTATATTGCCCACAGGTCAATCTGGGAATCCGTTAAGCAAGCATTATGACGATCAAGCCCAAATGTATGTCAAGGGCGAGTTTCGTAAAATGATGATGAACAAGCAGGAAATAGAGGAAACCGCCGAATCCATTTTAATCTTCCGTTAACTCAAAAGGGGCATTCGTCAATAGGGGAATCTTTTTTGTATAGGGATTGGCTATTTTTTCAGTCTTTTTCAATTAGAAAACCCTTATGCTCATAAAAGTTTACGGAAGTGCTGTTTTTGGTATTGAAGCCACCACTATTGTTGTTGAAGTCAACGTAGATAAAGGAATAGGCTATCATTTGGTGGGTTCGCCCGATAATGCCATCAAAGAAAGCAACTATCGCATTGCCGCTGCACTACAGAACAACGGATATCGAATTCCAGGGAAGAAAATAACGATCAACATGGCACCTGCCGATTTGAGAAAGGAAGGGTCTGCCTACGACCTAACCTTGGCCATAGTGATATTGACCGCATCTTACCAGATTCGTTCAGATAATATCGAAAAATATTTGATTATGGGAGAGCTTTCCTTGATGGCAGCCTACAGCCCATTAAAGGAGCTTTGCCTATTGCCATAAAAGCACAGGAAGAAGGTTTCGAAAGGTTTATTCTTCCCAAAGAAAATGCTAATGAAGCAATGCAGCGTTTTGAATCTTTCGGCACGTGCCTATGACCGTATCTTAAAGGTGTCACGGACCATTGCCGATTTGGAACAATCCGAAGCGGTGGTGGAAAATCATATTTCCGAAGCTATCCAGTACCGTAGTTTGGATTGCGAGGGTTGGTTGGGCTAAATAGGATTTAAAGTAGTTTAACACGCTTTTATTGAACAATTTAGCAATTAAGCAGTCTTAAGTGGTAGGATTCACAAGGAATTCGTTAAATGTTTCGTAACCCGCTGTAATATAGAATTTTGCGACTTAAATTTGCGGGATTTACAGAAAACTAGAGAACATGCAATTTGTGGAGTTGAACCCAACAGGCCATTTTGACCCTTGGGAGCAGGAGAAAATTGATGAGTTGCTACATCAAAACATTAAGGAATCGTTGAGCAATAGATTGGTTTTTGAAGATGAGAGTGTCAAACTCTGGGACCTTCATCTTCTTCCAGGAGAACGACTCAATTTCAGAAAGCACAATACCAATTATGCTTGGGTCTGCACAACTGGAGGCTTATTGATAACTCGATACGGGAACGGTAAAATCGATATGGTCAAGTTGAATCAAGGTGATACCGAATATTTTGAAAATCGGGGCAAAAACTATGTCAACGATTTGGAGAATATCGGTCAAAAACCTGTCGTCATCAATATTTTGGAATATAAAGAGACCAAAATGAAGAGCAGTGTTCAGTTCTGTAACTAAATTGCCTTGATGTTCGCTTTTAAACCAGAAATGATACCCAATACATTTTCCACGGTTTCATCCAAGTAATATTTAATGGCCAAATGTGGAATCCTGATGGTGGTAAAGCCATTTTTAAAGGAATGCATGGCCTCTTCCAAGTCATTTATAGCTTGTTCGTGGGTAATCATGTTATCGTTCTTGTCAATCTCGATATTGAGTTTGACACGGGAAATGGCAATATCAACGGATTTTTTTCCATCCCACCATTCCAGCATGGGATGAACACCAGCTTCTTTTAATGCATAAAATAAATGGATGGCTTCAATCGGAGTGTTGTTGTCCAGTATCACTTTTTTGATGAGGCGTGTATGTCGTTCGCAAAGCGCTACACCTAAAGATTCTTTCGAATCCTTAATCTGTTGGGGGTTAATGTCTTTGCCGCAATCCTTACATATCATAAGTTTTGTTAGGTTTAAGGTCTAAGTATGATTTGGGACTATTATAACTTTGAGATTTTTGAAATAGTATAAAAATTCGACGTACAGCATCCCACTTTTAGACGAAATTCACTTTTTCGGATGAAACGCATGTTTTGTCCATTTATCCTATTAATTTAATTCCATCAAAAACCAACGAACCGATGTTCAAAAAGATAGGACCTGGGGTATTAATTGCGGCAGCCTTTGTAGGACCTGGGACCATTACCATGTGTACCTTGGCAGGGGCACGATTCGGCTATACTTTAATCTGGGCCTTGTTGGTCTCCATTATCGCAACTATAGTGCTACAGGGCATGGCGGGGAGAATTGGCCTTGTGACCCAAGCTGGGCTTTTGGATGTGGTTCGAACCGAACTTAAAACCGCATGGGTCAGAAACGTCGTAATAGCCATAGTTTTGGGAGCTATTTTGGTGGGCAATGCAGCCTACGAAGCAGGAAATATCGGAGGAGCAACCTTGGGTCTCGAGCAATTATTGCCCCACTCCCAATTAAGGCCTATTTTGCCCACAATCATCGGAGGCATCATATTTCTCTTATTATGGTTCAGTAGCTACAAGATTTTAGAGAAGATTTTCGTTGGTCTCGTTGGTATTATGGGGGTTAGTTTTGTGATTTGCGCCATTATTACCCAACCATCAATTGTTGAGATATTGAAAGGAATGTTTATTCCGAAGTTGCCCGAAAATGGACTGTTGACGGTAATCGCCTTGGTAGGAACCACAGTAGTCCCATACAATCTGTTTTTACACGCATCCTTGGTCAAGGAAAAATGGAACTCCAAAAGGGATTTAAAAGCAGTGAATTGGGACACCATGATCTCCATTGGATTGGGAGGATTGGTCTCCATGGCGATATTGATTACCGCTTCTGCCGCACCTATTTCGGAAATCAATAATGCGTTTGACATGGCTAAGGCATTGGAGCCTTTATTTGGTAAATTGGCGTTCCTGTTTATGGCAATAGGACTTTTGGCAGCAGGAATCACATCCGCCATCACGGCACCTTTGGCTGGAGCTTACGTGGCCAGCAGTTGTTTTGGTTGGGAAGGGGGCATGCAGAACAAAAAATTTAAAATGATCTGGACCATGGTGCTTTTGTGCGGCGTAGTGTTTCTCTCTTTTGATATTAAACCGATTCAAGTGATACAGTTTGCACAAATGGCCAACGGTATATTGCTTCCTGTGATGGCCTTGTTGCTGCTGTGGGTGGTGAACAAGAAATCGGTAATGGGCGATAACAAAAACTCCGTGGTTCAGAATGTGTTTGGAATCGCTATTGTGGCTTTTGCCATATTTCTTGGTGCAAAAAGTATTTTTAAGGTAATTGGATTGTTATGATGAATCAGTTTGAAATAGATATTAATTGTGATGTTGGTGAGGGAGTTGGAAATGAAGCCGATATTTTCCCATTTATAAGCTCTTGCAATATTGCATGTGGCGGCCATGCCGGTGATAAGAAAACCATGATGAAGATAGCATCACTCGCTAAGCAACACAATATAAAGGTGGGGTCTCATCCTTCATACCCTGATAAAGCCAATTTTGGCCGTGAAGTGATGGACATTTCCCACCAAGATTTAATACAAAGTATTAAACAGCAATTATCGGATTTTGATGCGATCCTAGAACGGGAAGACATTCCATTGCACCATATTAAAGCGCATGGAGCGCTGTACAATCAAACGGCAAAGGACGAAAAGTTGGCAAAGGTCTATTTGGATGCCATTGAAGAATATAAGGAGAAGGCCATGCTCTATGTTCCTTTTGGTTCCGTAATCGCAAGAATGGCAAAAGAGCGCGGATTTAGAATTTGGTTTGAGGCCTTTGCGGACCGAAATTACAATGCTGACCTATCCCTTGTTTCCAGAAAGGAGGAAAACGCCTTGATTGAAGAACCCGTAGCGGTTTCAAAACACATATTGCCCATCATTAAAAAAGGTGAGGTTATGACTATTGATGGTAATAAGATCAACATTCAAGCCGATACACTTTGTATTCATGGCGATACGGTTTCTGCATTAAAAATATTAACGTATCTTTCTAGAGCATTACCCCAAAATCAGGTGCAATTAGCAAAGTGAAAAGTTACCCCATTAGCATCAAGCCTTTCGGAGAACGAGCTGTTTTAATAGAATGGCCTGAGAAGGTAAGTGAATCCATTTTGGCGGATATCCTTGATTTTATGGATGCTTTTAAAGCACTGAAGATTCCTGGTTGGGAAATGTCGGTTGCCTATAATTCCCTTACCATGGTCTACAATCAAGATCATATCGATTTTGAAGAGACCAAGAACATGATTTTGGAATGTCAGGAAAAGCAGGCCAAATCAAAAAAGGAGCGTGTCCAACACCTATGGACATTGCCCGTATGCTACGATCTCGAATTTGGTATGGATATCGAAGAAGCTTCCAAAACATTGGGTTTGTCGGTTGAAGAACTTATCAAGCAACACACATCCCATCAATATGTGGTGTACGGTATTGGTTTCTTGCCAGGCTTTATGTATTTGGGTGGACTTCCATCATCATTGGAGATTCCCCGTAGAGCCGAGCCGCGATTAAAGGTTCAAAAAGGTTCAGTGGGCTTGGCCAGCAAGCAAACTGGTATTTATCCGCAGGATTCTCCAGGAGGGTGGAACATTATTGGCAATTGTCCGGTTGATTTGTTCAACCCAAGTAAAGAAAACCCTTGCTTTGTGAAAGTAGGGGACAAAATACAGTTCGAGAGCATTTCCAAAGCCGAATATAAACTTCATAAGATTGAAGGTGAAGTAGGTATTTACGAACCCGAAAAAGTTGTGCTGAATGCTTAAGGTATTGAAAGCCGGTCTCTATTTAAGTATCCAAGACCTTGGACGGTTTGGACATCGGGATATTGGTGTGCCCATCGCTGGCGCCATGGATGTGGAATCGGTAAAAAAAGCCAATCTTTTATTGGAAAATGATGAGAACGATGCTGTTCTTGAAATAACCATGACAGGGCCAACACTACAGTTTTATACCGATACGTATATTAGTCTGTCGGGAGCCCATATTGTGGCAACGCTGAACAATGAGCCTATTGATAACTATACCGTAATCAAAATTGGCAAGGGGGATATCCTATCTTATGGCCGTTTGGAAAAAGGCTTTAGGGGGTACTTGGCCATCAAGGGTGGTTTTCAGTCAAAAAAGGTACTCGATAGTCGTTCACAGTTTTATCCCGTAACCCAATCCCCCCGACTTAAAGATGGCGATGAGGTGCCGTATGAAGAAACATCGGATTATGAACCCAAAATTTCGGAAGTAAAGATTGATGAACATTTTGAAAATACCAGTTTAAAGGTATACAAGGGGCCCGAGTTTTCCTTATTGTCAGATAGTCAGCTGATGGAAATCTTTGCAAAACCCTATAGTGTTTCGAAGGAGAATAACCGAATGGCCTATCAGATTAGTGAATTGATTGCTGGACATTCACATTCCATGTTGACATCCGGAACTCTTCCAGGCACCATACAATTGACCCCCGCAGGCCGTATGATCATTTTAATGAAGGATGGCCAAACCACTGGGGGTTATCCCCGAATACTTCAATTGAGTGAGGAATCCATCGCTGTGCTTGCACAGAAAAAATATGGTGATGAGCTCGTGTTTAAACTGGTCTAAAAAATATCTTTTTGCTTCAACGCTGAATTCATCACATTTTTTTGTACCATTGAACTATGAAAGTAAATAAACAAGTCATTGTCGAGGTCGCGATTATTCCAGAAATGGAGTGATACAGACTTTCTATTGACTTAAAAAGGCCTGTATCCCGCAAGATACAGGCCTTTTTTATTGTAATAAAATTAATTGAATATTGGAATTTTAATCAATATAAAAAACTGAAATACAGTAAGTTGTGTTTATTATGTTTCCAGTGGATTTAAACAGCGAACAACTGTTAAAAATCTAGGGCTTTTTAAACATATATCTTTGAATTACGGTATATATTCAGAAGAATACTGTATTTGAATGAAATTTGATAATGGAATTGAACAAGTTTAGTAAGAAAGTAACCCAAGACCCAACGTTGCCAGCCGCTCAGGCCATGTTGCATGCAATTGGGCTAACAGACGAAGATCTACAAAAACCTTTAATCGGAATAGCAAGCACGGGGTACGAGGGCAATCCCTGCAATATGCACCTTAATGATTTGGCTCTCGAAGTAAAGAAAGGAGTGGAGTCCTCCAATCTGGTAGGGCTTATCTTCAACACAATCGGGGTAAGTGATGGAATTTCAAACGGAACCCCAGGAATGCGCTACTCGCTGCCATCAAGGGATATTATCGCGGATTCCATAGAAACAGTGATTCATGCTATGAGTTACGATGGTTTGGTAACCGTGGTGGGATGCGATAAGAATATGCCGGGTGCCTTAATGGCTCAGTTGCGATTGAACCGTCCATCCATTTTGGTATATGGCGGAACCATTGCGCCAGGATGCCACAACAACAAAAAACTCGATATCATTTCAGCATTTGAGGCTTACGGACAAAAAGTGGCCGGAGCTATTGATGAGAAAGAATATAAAGAAGTAATTCACAAAGCCTGCCCTGGAGCGGGAGCCTGTGGAGGTATGTATACCGCCAACACAATGGCCTCTGCCATAGAAGCTATGGGAATGTCCATGCCTTTCAACTCTTCCATTCCGGCTGTAAATGATAAAAAACAAGCAGATTGCGAAGCGTCGGGTGCCGCATTGTACCATTTGCTGAAAGAAGACATCAAACCAAGGGACATTGTGACCAAAAAGGCCTTGGAAAATGCATTTAGGTTGGTGACCGTACTCGGTGGGTCGACCAATGCAGTACTTCACTTTATGGCCATAGCACACGCCGCTGAGGTAGATTTTACATTGGAAGATATTACAAGAATTAGTGAGTCGACGCCATTATTGGCTGATTTAAAGCCAAGTGGAAAGTATCTGATGGAAGACTTGCATAAAGTAGGAGGAGTTCCTGCGGTATTGAAATATATGCTGAAGGAAGGCATGCTTCATGGTGATTGCATGACCGTTACAGGAAAAACCTTGGCCGAAAACTTGTTGGATGCCCCGGATTTGGTCGAAGGTCAGGATATCATCAGAAAGAAGGAGCAGCCTATTAAAGATACAGGTCATATTCGTATATTATACGGAAACCTAGCCTCCGAAGGTGCTGTGGCAAAAATCACAGGAAAGGAAGGACTTGAATTTACAGGAACAGCCCGTGTTTTTGATAGTGAAGCGGCTGTTAATGAAGGAATTCACACAGGCAAGGTCCAAAAGGGCGACGTGGTGGTCATTCGTTACGAAGGCCCAAAAGGAGCGCCAGGAATGCCCGAAATGTTGAAACCCACTTCTGCCATTATGGGTGCAGGCCTCGGAAAGGATGTTGCCCTGATTACAGATGGTAGGTTCTCCGGTGGTTCACACGGATTTGTTGTGGGCCATGTTTCCCCCGAAGCTCAAGTAGGGGGTGGAATAGCCTTGGTGAAAGATGGTGATGAAATTACCATTGATGCCGTCAAGAACACCATCAACATTAATATTACGGACGAAGAGTTCGAACAGAGAAGAAAAGAATGGAAGCAACCTGAATTGAAAATAAAATCAGGAAGCTTGTACAAATATGCCAAAACGGTATCGTCGGCAGCGAAAGGCTGTGTTACCGATTTGTTTTAACAATTATGATAGGGGTATCTCCCTAAATACCGGCTTATGGAGACATTAAAAGCACAAAAAAAAGATAGTAAAAGTCAAAAAGCCATCAGGATTACTGGTGCAGAGGCGATTATTCATTGTTTGCTCGCAGAAGGAGTGGACCTGATTTACGGTTATCCAGGAGGAGCCATTATGCCCGTGTATGACGAATTATATAAGTTCCAAGACAAGTTGACTCATATTCTGACACGTCATGAGCAAGGAGCTACGCATGCCGCTCAAGGCTACGCCAGGGTTACTGGAAGGGTAGGGGTTGCCATGGCAACTTCTGGGCCAGGAGCCACCAACTTGGTAACGGGGATTGCAGATGCCCAGATAGACTCCACTCCCATGGTTTGTATCACAGGGCAGGTAACCAGAAGCCTTTTAGGTTCTGATGCATTCCAAGAAACGGATATCGTAGGGATTTCCACACCCGTAACCAAGTGGAACTACCAGATTACTAAAGTGGAGGAGATTCCTGAAATCATGGCAAAGGCATTTTATATTGCCAAATCAGGAAGGCCAGGACCTGTATTGGTGGATATTACAAAAAACGCCCAGTTTGATGAGCTTGACTTTGTGTATGAAAAATGTACGGCTGTACGGAGTTATAAACCCGTTCCAAAGCCGAAATCAAGCAGTATAGAAAAAGCGGCGGAACTCATCAACAGTGCTAAAAAACCTTTTATTGTTTTTGGTCAGGGTGTGATTTTGGGGGAGGCCGAGGCCGAGCTCAAAGCCCTGGTAGAAAAAGCGGGAATTCCTGCGGCATGGACAATTCTTGGTCTTTCCGCCATGGATACCGACCATCCGCTGAACGTGGGTATGGTGGGTATGCACGGAAATTATGGTCCCAACATGTTGACGAACGAGTGCGATGTGCTCATTGCCATTGGAATGCGTTTCGATGATCGTGTAACGGGGGATTTGAACACTTACGCAAAACAAGCCAAGATTATTCATTTTGAAATTGACCCTGCTGAGGTCAACAAAAACGTAAAAGTGGATGTTGCTGTCTTGGGGAATGCCAAGGAAACATTGGGTCAAATACTGCCAATGCTTGATAAGAAGGAGCACAAGGAATGGAGGGCTGAGTTTGACAAAATGTATCAAATCGAATACGATACCTTAATCAATAAGGATATTTATCCAACCAAAGAAGGATTGACCATGGGCGAGGTGATTGAGCAAATCAATGTAGCTTCCGATCAAAAAGCTGTGATTGTTTCCGATGTGGGACAACACCAAATGATTGCCTGTCGCTATGCCAAGTTCAAGCAATCGAAGAGCAATATCACTTCAGGAGGTTTGGGAACCATGGGATTTGGGCTTCCAGCAGCCATCGGTGCCAAAATGGGCGCTATGGACCGCGAAGTGGTCGCTATTATCGGCGATGGAGGGTATCAAATGACCATTCAGGAGCTAGGTGTTATTTTCCAGCACAATGTGCCGGTAAAAATAGTGGTACTGAACAACGACCACTTAGGTATGGTTCGTCAATGGCAAGAACTGTTCTTTGATAGACGCTATGCTTCTACGGTAATGACCAACCCAGATTTTGTGAAAATCGCGGAAGGATACCATATCAAATCAAGAAGAGTGACCGAAAGAGGTGATCTTCAGGAGGCGGTAGAAGAAATGATGGCATCCAAAGACCCTTACTTTTTGGAAGTGAAAGTGGAAAAAGAGGATAATGTTTTCCCTATGATTCCATCAGGAGCATCCGTTTCAGACATCAGATTAAAATAAATGAATCAATCCGTCATCCTGGAAAAACCTGAGCAGTACGATAGTCTGCTCAACAAGTCAAAGGAAATGGGCTTTACCATGCCCTCTGATATCTATATCGGTACTTTGCTCAAAACATTGGTGGCATCAAAGCCTGCCGGAAATTTTTTGGAGCTGGGTACGGGAATCGGCTTGTCCTTGGCATGGATGGTACAAGGGATGGATAAAGATTCAAGAATTATAAGCATAGATAACGACCCTGAACTTGTTGAAGTCGCCAAACTGTTTTTTGATGGCGAGGATAGATTGAAGTTGGTATGTGCAGAAGGAGGCGATTGGCTGGATAAATACAACGGAAATTCTTTTGATTTGATTTTCGCAGATGCATGGCCAGGAAAATATAGTCATTTGGACACTGCATTGGCGTTATTGAACAAGGGTGGATATTATGTAATCGATGATATGCAAAAACAGCCCAATTGGCCTGAAAGCCATGAAGAAAAAGCCAAAGAATTGGTCAGGGTGCTTGATGCAAGAAAAGACATAACAATTACAAAAATGAACTGGTCCACAGGACTTATAGTTGCAGTAAAAAAATAAAAGCGAACATGGAAAAACAATGGTATACCATCTCGGTGTATTCCGAAAATCATGTGGGATTGCTCAATAGGATATCGGGGATATTCTTAAAGCGACATATCAACATAGAAAGTCTAAATGTTTCAAAGTCAGAGATTGAAGGCGTCTCTAAATTTACAATAGTGGTCTTTACCACGGAGGATTGGACGCGAAAAATCGTTGGTCAAATCGAGAAACAGATAGAGGTCATCAAGGCATATTATCATACCGATGATGAAACCATTTATCAAGAATCCGCTTTGTTCAAGATTGCCTCGCATTTGTTGTTCGATGAGCGTCAGATTCAAAACATTATAAAAGAACACAATGCACAGATAGTTACCGTGAACCGTGAGTTTTTTGCCTTGGCCAAAACAGGTCGTAGGCACGAAATCGACGAAATGCATGATGCACTTTTACCTTATGGTATTATGCAATTTGTGCGTTCGGGCCGGATTACGGTGACCAAGGCAGCAATGCCCATTAGCGAAATATTACAGGAATTTCAAGAAAACTAAATAGCGTAAAATCAAATATTAAAAATGGCAAATTACTTTAACACACTATCACTTCGCGAACAACTGACACAGTTGGGGAAATGCAGATTTATGGATTCCAGCGAGTTTGCTGATGGTGTTACCGCACTAAAAGGAAAGAAAATCGTAATTGTTGGGTGTGGTGCCCAAGGGTTGAACCAAGGGTTGAACATGCGTGACTCAGGATTGGACATTTCGTATGCCCTGCGTCCAGCAGCTATCAAGGAGGAAAGACAATCCTTTAAAAACGCCAAAGAGAACAACTTTGTGGTGGGTACTTATGAGGAGTTGATTCCAGATGCTGACTTGGTCATTAACCTGACACCGGATAAGCAGCACTCCAATGTGGTAAGCACAGTAATGCCTTTGATGAAGCAAGGAGCTACCTTATCCTACTCCCACGGATTCAATATTGTGGAAGAAGGTATGCAAGTACGTGATGACCTTACCGTAATCATGGTGGCGCCAAAAAGCCCGGGTTCTGAGGTGCGTGAAGAGTACAAAAGAGGTTTCGGTGTACCAACTTTGATTGCCGTACACCCAGAAAACGATCCAGAAGGTAAAGGTTTGGAACAAGCCAAAACCTATGCTGCAGGTACGGGAGGAGACAAGGCGGGAGTTCTTGAATCATCGTTTGTGGCGGAAGTAAAGTCGGATTTGATGGGAGAACAGACCATTCTTTGTGGTTTGTTACAAACAGGATCTATTCTTTCTTTCAATAAAATGGTTGAAAAAGGAATCGATGAAGCATACGCCTCCAAATTGATTCAATATGGATGGGAAACCATTACCGAAGGGTTAAAGCAAGGAGGGATTACGAATATGATGGACCGTTTGTCCAACCCTGCTAAAATCAAAGCCTTTGATTTGGCCGAAGAGTTGAAAGAAATCATGCGTCCATTGTTCCAAAAGCATATGGATGATATTATGAGCGGACATTTCTCCAAAACCATGATGGAAGACTGGGACAACGGCGATAAAAATCTATTGGATTGGAGAGCTGCCACTGGCGAAACTGCTTTCGAAAAGACTCCAGCTGGGGACATGGAAATCTCTGAACAGGAATACTATGACAACGGGGTTTTGATGGTCGCTTTTGTGAAATCCGGGGTGGAACTGGCCTATGAGACCATGACCGAATCCGGAATCATTGGCGAGTCGGCCTATTATGAGTCATTGCACGAGACACCATTGATTGCAAATACGATTGCGAGAAAGAAATTGTTCGAAATGAACCGTGTCATCTCCGATACGGCAGAGTATGGTTGTTATTTGTTCGACCATGCGTGTAAGCCTTTGTTGACCGATTTCATGAAAACCGTGGAGACTGACATTATAGGTAAGCACTTTGGAGAAGGTAAAGACACTGGCGTGGACAACGTAAGGTTGATTGCCGTGAACAAGGCCATCCGTGAGCACGATGTAGAGGTTGTTGGTGCTAGATTGCGTGCATCCATGACAGCAATGAAGCCAATCGGATAATACAAAACCATTGGCCCTATGAGTGAAACTGTGGAAATCTATTTTCCGCAAATAGCGGATATTTATCAAGCAGCAAAGACCATTGCCCAAGTGGCAGAGGAAACGCCGCTGCAGCAAAGTATCCGCTATTCTAAAGCTTATGGGGCCAATATTCTTCTTAAACGGGAAGACCTTCATAGGGTACGTAGTTACAAAATCCGTGGTGCTTACAATAAAATTAGCTCCCTAAGTCAAAAACAACTGGATAACGGTGTGGTCTGTGCGAGTGCAGGGAACCACGCCCAGGGTGTTGCCTTTGCCTGTAGTCATTTGCAGGTAAAAGGCACCATTTACATGCCCGTAGTGACCCCTAAACAGAAAATAGACCAGACCAATATGTTTGGAGGGGAATGGGTGGATGTGGTTTTGGAGGGCGATACTTTTGACGATTCCAAAAAAGCAGCAGAATTGTTCTGTGAGCAGAAAGGCAAAACCTTTGTGCATCCGTTTGATGATGAAAAAACCATCGAAGGTCAAGCAACTGTTGGTTTGGAGATACTGCAGCAATCCACTGAGCCTATCGATTATGTTTTTGTGGCCGTTGGCGGTGGCGGATTGGCATCGGGACTGTGCGGTACTTTCCAGGCATTATCCCCTAACATTAAAATAATAGGAGTGGAGCCTGAAGGTGCGCCATCCATGCTTGAATCTATTGAAAAAGGGAAATTGGTGGAACTGGAAAACATCGATAAGTTTATCGATGGGGCAGCGGTCCAGAAAGTTGGTTCCTTGACCTATCCCATTTGCAAAGAATACCTGCACAAAATGGTAACCGTTCCCGAAGGGAAAGTATGCCAAACAATTTTGGACCTGTACAACAGGGATGCCATTGTAGTAGAGCCCGCAGGTGCCTTGACGATTGCTGCTTTGGACTATTTCAAAGACGAAATCAGGGGCAAGAATGTGGTCTGTGTGGTCAGCGGGAGTAATAACGACATAACCCGCACGGCCGAAATTAAGGAAAGGGCCCTGCTGTATGCCCAACTGAAGCACTATTTTATAGTGAGGTTCCCACAACGCCCAGGCGCATTAAAGGAATTTGTGGTCGATATTTTGGGTCCGAATGACGACATTACCCATTTTGAATACTCCAAAAAATCGAGCAGGGAAAATGCCCCTGCCATTGTAGGGGTGGAATTGAAATCGCCCGACGACTTGGCACCTTTGATCCAACGGATGAAGGACAACAATTTCTATGGGGATTATCTCAACAATAAACCCGATTTATTCCAGTATTTGGTGTGATGGCTCCAACATTTTCAGGCATCTTTATGAAAGAGTTTGATTTTTGATCTACCGAAAGCGTTTGCGTAAAAACAACGTGATTTTCAATGGTTTTTGTGTTAGCTTTGTGTAACACTGGTGACCATTTAACAACACTAATCAAAGTAAAACAACAACTAATGGCAACAACTACAACGGCAATACCGGAAGCTTTTCAGATTAAAGAAGAGATTCATCAAAAAACATATTTGGTCAATGGAGAACTACGGAAATGGGATGGCGATACCAGTCCTGTGATTTCCACGATATCCTCCACGGAAGAGTATGCTCCAACTACTTTGGGAAGTGTACCCGATATGGGCGAGACGGAAGCTTTGGAGGCCTTGGACTCGGCTTTAGCGGCATATGATAAAGGACAGGGGCTCTGGCCTACGATGAAGGTCAAGGATCGTGTGGAGTGCATGGAATCCTTCGTGAAGAAAATGGAGCAAAAGCGCGAACAAGTCGTAAAGCTTTTGATGTGGGAGATAGGGAAATCCAAACCGGATTCGTACAAGGAGTTTGATCGTACCGTAGAGTACATTTATGATACCATTGAAGATTACAAGAAGTTGGACCGCGATAGTGCCAAGTTTGAGAAACATGATGGAGTATATGCGCATATTCGAAGAGGTCCACTTGGGGTCGTTTTGTGCCTTGGGCCTTATAATTACCCATTGAACGAAACCTTTGCCTTGTTGATTCCCGCCATTATTATGGGGAATACCACCATATTTAAACCAGCTAAGCATGGAGTTTTACTTATTACGCCGCTTTTGGAGGCTTTTCAGAGTAGTTTTCCAAAAGGAGTTGTAAATATACTTTTCGGTCGCGGAAGAGCCGTGGCGGCACCAATAATGCAGACAGGTAAGGTGGATGTTTTGGCTTTGATAGGAAACAGTAAGTCGGCGAATGCTTTACAAGAGCAGCATCCCAAAAGCAACAGATTGCGATTGGTTTTGGGCTTGGAGGCAAAGAATCCGGCCATTGTTCTTCCTGATGCCGAGTTGGATTTGACCATCAACGAGTGTATTTCGGGTACGTTGTCCTTTAATGGGCAGCGCTGTACCGCTTTAAAAGTGGTTTATGTACATGACGAAGTGAAAGATGATTTCCTGAAACGCTTTGCCGAGAAAGTGGATGGACTAAAATTCGGTAATCCTTGGGATGATGGTGTGAATCTGACGCCGCTTCCTGAACCTGACAAGCCCGAATACATTCAGGAGTTGTTGGATGACGCCTTGGCAAAAGGTGCCAAAATCATCAACAAAAAAGGAGGAAAACATTTCGATAATTATATCTGGCCAGCAGTGCTTTATCCTGTAACCAAGGATATGCGAGTGTATCAAGAAGAACAGTTCGGGCCGATAATTCCTGTGCTCTCTTTTCAGGATATTGAAGAGCCTTTAGATGATATGGCGGAATCCAACTACGGGCAGCAGGTAAGTTTGTTCGGTAAGGATGTGTATACCCTTTCGCCGCTTATAGACACTTTGGCGAACTTGGTGTGCCGTGTGAACCTGAACAGCTCGTGCCAGCGTGGACCGGATGTGTATCCATTTACGGGAAGAAAAGATTCGGCTCAGTCTACATTAAGCGTGCATGATGCATTGCGTTCGTTCTCTATACGAACCTTTGTAGCGTTTAAGGATAACAATTTGAACGTTCAAACGGTGGAGCAATTGATGGAGGCTAAGGTGAGCAACTTTTTGAGTACGGACTACATTTTGTAAGCTGAAAAACGTTTAAAAAATAAAAAGCCCCGAAATTCGGGGCTTTCTTTTTGGTTTTTATGTGGGGGTTGATTAAATATTTTCGGCCAACCAGTTCCCAACCTCACTGGTTTTGTATGCTTTTCCGCCATCGGCAAGATCTTCGGTCACCACACCTTCGGCCAATGAATTGTTCACTACCTCGCGAATCGCTTCGGCTTCATCCTTGAGACCAAATGCGGTTTCAAACATCATTGCGGCAGATAAAACGGTCGCCAATGGGTTGGCAATGTCTTTTCCAGCAGCTTGTGGGTAAGAACCGTGAATGGGCTCGAACAAAGAGGTCTCTTCGCCCAATGAAGCGGACGGCATCAATCCCATAGACCCTGAAATTACGGAAGCTTCATCTGTTAAGATATCGCCGAATAGGTTTTCTGTAATCAAAACATCGTAAGCACTTGGCCATTGCACCAAACGCATCGCCACGGCATCCACAAATTCATAGGACACTTCCACTTCGGGATAGTCTTTTTCCAGTTTTTGAACGGTTTCCCTCCATAAACGCGAAGTTTCCAAAACGTTGGCCTTGTCCACGCAACAAAGCTTTTTGGAACGTTGCATGGCCATTTCAAAACCTTTTTTTGCCAAACGCTCCACTTCGGCTCGTGTATAAGTACAAGTGTCGTAAGCTGTATTATCGTTGTCCTCACGACCTCGTTTTCCAAAGTAGATGCCTCCGGTCAGTTCGCGAAGAAAGACAAGGTCAGTTCCCTCAATCCGCTCTTTTTTCAATGGAGATTTTTCAATCAATGATGGGAAAGTAAAGGTGGGTCGAACATTGGCGAACAATCCCAATTTTTGACGCATCTTCAACAAGCCTTGCTCAGGACGTACCTTGGCAGATGGGTCGTTGTCAAATCGTGGATGACCGATGGCTCCAAAAAGAACGGCATCGGCAGCAACACAGGCTTCGTGGGTTTCGTCCGGGTAAGGTTCGCCAACGGCATCAATCGCAGCGGCACCGGTTAGGGCAGGGGTCCAGCTTATTTCGTGACCGAACTTTTCGGCTACGGCATCGGATACTTTTACGGCTTGATCAATTACTTCGGGGCCAATTCCATCTCCGGCCAAGAGCGCTATGTTTAGTTTCATTTCTTCTAGTTATTCGTTTATCGTTGATAGTTCATGGTTTTTAGTGTCAAACCAGATTAAGCATTTTTTCCGTGGCTTTAATGGCGGATACCGTTTGGTCTGAATCGAGCCCACGGGTAGTAAAGTCTTTTTCTTTGGTCTGCCAAGTGATGACGGTCTCGCAGAGTGCATCGGAATTACTGCCAGGAGGTATGCGAACTGCATAATCCACCAATTTTGGCAATTCCCGACCCTCTTTTTTGTACACTTTTTTCAATGCTGTGATAAAAGCGTCGAACTGCCCATCTCCTTGAGCATTTTCTTCGTAGGTCTTTCCTTCAATTTCAATGGAAAGAGTAGTGGAGGGCTTCAGTCCTTTGGAATGTGTCAGCACATACGATTTCACAAAAACCTTTTGTTGATGAAGGTTGCTGTCCAGAACATCCGAAATGATGTAAGGCAAGTCGTCTTTTGTAACACGTTCTTTTTTGTCGCCAAGCTCAATGATTCGCTCCGTGACTTTTTTCAGTTCGTCATCGTTCAAGGTCAATCCAAGCTCTTGAAGGTTCTTTTGAATGTTTGCTTTTCCTGATGTTTTACCTAGGGCATATTTACGTTTCCTACCAAAACGTTCGGGTAATAAGTCGTTAAAGTAAAGATTCTTTTTGCTGTCTCCATCTGCATGTATTCCAGCTGTTTGTGTGAATACATTATCGCCGACAATGGGTTTGTTGTCAGGTATGCTGAAACCAGTAAAGGCTGACACCAATTTACTTACTTTGTATAGGGATGATTCTTTTACACCAATCTTAATTTCAGGTAAAAAATCGTTGATTACCGCCACGGCACTGGCCAAAGGTGCGTTACCGGCTCGTTCACCCATGCCATTAACGGTAAGATGCAATCCGTGGGCGCCAGCTTTTAGTGCTTCCATTACGTTCGCTACGCTCAAATCATAATCGTTGTGTCCGTGAAAATCAAAATGGTTGCTTGGATACCTTTCAATGATTTCCTTGATAAATTCTCCCGTTTCCGTATGCGTCAACACGCCCAAGGTATCTGGAAGCAGAATTCGCTTTATGGGCTGTTGGGTCAAGAAATCCAAAAACTGAAAAACGTAGTCTTTGGAATTGCGCATCCCATTGCTCCAATCCTCCAAATAAACATTGGTTTCAATTCCGAGCTTTTGAGCTTCGGAAACTACATTTTCAATTTCCGCAAAATGCTGCTCTGGAGTCTTTTTAAGTTGATGGGTTAAATGATTTAAGGAACCTTTGGTAAGCAGGTTCTGCACTTTTGCACCAGCTTCTTGCATCCATTTTAGGGATACCCCTTTATCCACAAAGGTCAAAACCTCCACCTTGGAAATATAGCCTTCCGCTGCCGCCCAATCGGTAATGTTTTTAACCGCCAGCAGTTCTCCTTCGGAAACGCGGGCAGAAGCCACTTCAATACGGTCTACCTTGAGTTCTTCCAGCAGCAGTTTGGCCAAGGTAAGTTTTTCGGAAGCCGAAAAAGAAACCCCAGAGGTTTGTTCACCATCCCGTAGGGTGGTGTCCATAATTTCTATGGTGCGTGTTTTCATTTTTTAGTGCCGTAGTGTCTGGGCAATCAATTACAAAGGCGTGCTTTCAGCGTATTTCTCAATGTCTTTCTGGATGTTCAACAAATAGTCGATATCGTCAAAGCCATTGAGCATATTCTGTTTTTTATAATCGTTGATGTCAAAGCTTTCACTCTCACCTGTTGCCAAAATGGTAATCTTTTGTTCCGGTAGATTGACTTCCAATTCCGTTTTTGGGTCAGCTTCAATAGCCTTAAAGATTTTGTTCAAGAACTCTGGACTTACCTGAACGGGAAGTACACCGATGTTCAAGCAGTTGCCTCTAAAGATATCTGCAAAAAAACTGGATACCACACAGCGGAAGCCATAGTCGTACACAGCCCAAGCTGCATGCTCTCGGGAAGAACCTGAACCGAAGTTTTTGCCTCCCACCAATATTTTTCCAGAGTAGATGGGGTTGTTCAGTACAAATTGCTCTTTTGGCGTGCCATCGGAATTATATCTCCAGTCACGGAACAAATTGTCCCCGAATCCTTTACGTTCAGTAGCTTTTAGGAATCGTGCCGGAATGATTTGGTCGGTATCCACATTTTCTATGGGCAATGGTACCGCTGAACTTGTTAGTATGTTGAATTTATCGTAAGCCATTTTTCTTTCAATTATCAGTTATCAATGTTCAATTAACAATAAGCCACTCATTGCTAATAGTTTATTGTATATTATTATGCCAAAACTTCTTCGTGCATTAATTCCCTTGGGTCGGTCACCTTACCGGTAACAGCTGCTGCTGCAGCCACTAAAGGACTTGCCAATAGGGTACGAGCTCCTGGCCCTTGTCGTCCCTCAAAGTTTCTGTTAGAAGTACTTACCGCATATTTTCCAGCTGGAATTTTATCATCGTTCATCGCCAAACAAGCAGAACAGCCAGGTTCCCTCAATTCAAAACCAGCATCGGTCAAAATATCCAAGATGCCCTCTTCCTTGATAGCCTCTTCCACTTTGTGTGAACCGGGAACCAACCAAGCGGTCACGTTGTCCGCTTTTTTTCTTCCTTTGATGATGGAAGCGAAAGCCCTAAAATCTTCAATTCTACCATTGGTACAGCTTCCGAGGAACACAAAATCGATAGGTTTGCCTACCATGGCCTCGCCTTCGCTGTAGTCCATATATTCCAAGGATTTCTTGTAAGTAGCAGGAGAACCATCAATAGTTTCAGCCAAAGGAATATCCTTGCTAATACCGATGCCCATTCCAGGGTTGGTACCGAAAGTGATCATAGGTTCTATCTCGCTGGCATCAAAAGTCACTTCTTTGTCAAACTCAGCATCATCATCAGAATAAAGAGTACTCCAGTATTCCATGGCAGCATCCCAATCCTTACCTTTTGGCGTGTATTCCCTTCCTTTTATATATTCAAATGTGGTTTCATCAGGAGCAATCATACCGCCACGGGCACCCATTTCGATACTAAGATTACAAACCGTCATACGACCTTCCATGGACATATTTTTGAAGACATCACCTGCATATTCTGCAAAATAGCCGGTTGCACCGGAAGTGGACAATTTGGAAATGATGAAGAGCGCTACATCTTTGGGTGTAACAGCTTCGCTTAATTCCCCATTCACATTAATGCGCAAACTTTTGGGTTTGGGCTGCATGATGCATTGTGTGGAAAGCACCATTTCTACCTCACTTGTTCCGATACCAAAAGCGATAGCACCAAAGGCTCCGTGCGTGGAAGTGTGTGAATCCCCGCAAACAATAGTGGCTCCGGGTACTGTAATTCCATTTTCCGGGCCAATTACGTGTACAATTCCGTTTTTCTTATGTCCAAGTCCCCAATAAGGTATGTTGTGCGCGTTGGCGTTTTCTTCCAAAGCCTTTAACTGATTTGCGGACAAGGGGTCCTTTACCGGCAAGTGTTGATTTCTGGTTGGGGTATTGTGGTCCGCGGTCGCAAAGGTGCGTTCTGGATACAATACTTTTATACCTCTGTTCTTTAATCCTAAAAAAGCTACGGGACTCGTTACTTCGTGAACCAAATGCCTGTCAATAAAAAGTACATCCGGACCGTTCTCAATATGCTTCACCACGTGTGAATCCCAAACTTTATCAAAAAGTGTCTTGCTCATTGTGTCTTCAATAATTTGTAAGCCTACAAAGTTAAAATTTGTGTGTAAAACCGATTTTCGGTTCTGGTAAAATTACGATGTTCAACCGCAATTTCAATGGGTTGTTTTTAAAGTTAACAAATCTTAAGGGTTGATTTTCAATTTGTAACAAAGAAGTGTAGAGAATTGCTTCATCTTCCAATTACAAACCTAATCGATGTTAACTAATATAATTCCAAATGGTTTTGTTGGCCATCATTTTGGAATAGGCATTTAAAATAGGTGCATTTTCTGCTTTTTCCAATCTTGGGTCGTCTTTCAGCAATTGGATGGCATGGTAACGAGCTGTTTTCAGGATTTGGTTGTCCTTTACAATATCAGCAATCTTAAGATTCAGCATACCACTTTGTTGCGTGCCCATCAAATCGCCTGGCCCACGTAGTTTAAGGTCTACCTCCGCAATCTCAAAACCATCGTTGGTGCGGACCATGGTTTGTAATCGGGTTTTGGAATCCTCGGAAAGCTTGTGGCCTGTCATTAAAATACAAAAGCTTTGTTCCGCGCCTCGGCCCACACGACCACGAAGTTGATGTAATTGGGAAAGACCGAAGCGCTCGGCACTCTCAATGATCATCACGGAGGCATTGGGTACGTTTACGCCAACCTCGATTACCGTAGTGGCAATCATAATCTGGGTTTCACCTTTAACAAAGCGTTCCATTTCGTAGTCTTTGTCGGCAGGCTTCATTTTGCCATGAACAATTGAAATCTGATACTCGGGCTGCGGAAAATCACGTACAATGCTTTCATAGCCATCCATCAAGTCTTTGTAATCCAAAGCTTCGGATTCTTGAATCAGTGGATATACAATATAAATTTGACGTCCTTTTTTGATTTCATCTTTGATGAAACCAAACACCTTTAATCGGTTACTGTCAAAACGATGTACTGTTTTGATTGGTTTTCGGCCTGGCGGGAGTTCATCTATAACAGAGATATCCAAATCCCCATAAAGACTCATTGCTAAAGTTCTGGGAATGGGGGTCGCTGTCATTACTAAAATATGGGGGGGTATGGCCCCTCCATCCTCGGATGAATTAGGGCTTCCTTTTTTCCACAATTTAGACCGTTGCGCCACACCAAAACGGTGTTGTTCATCCACAATGGCCAAACCAAGATTTTTGAACTGGACTTTGTCCTCCAAAACCGCGTGGGTGCCCACTAATATGTTCAAATTGCCATTTTCCAGTTGATTGTGAAGCAAAGTGCGTTCGGATTTTTTGGTAGAGCCCGTCAATAAGGCAATTTTAACGTCCATGTTTTCCAACAGTTCTTTGAGTCCGTTGTAGTGTTGTGTCGCTAAAATCTCTGTTGGGGCCATCAAGCAGGCTTGAAAACCATTGTCAATCGCCAATAACATGCACATCAATGCGACAATGGTTTTTCCTGAACCCACATCACCCTGTAAAAGTCGGTTCATTTGGGCATTGCTCCCCAAATCGTTGCGGATTTCCTTAATTACGCGTTTTTGCGCTTTGGTCAAATCAAAAGGCAAGTGGTTTTCAAAGAATTCGGTAAACTTTTCGCCTACGGCCTCAAAGGGCATCCCTTTGATTTTTTGCTTCCGCTGTAAATTTTGGGATATTAATCGTAATTGCACAAAAAATAACTCCTCAAACTTTAAGCGGAACTGTGCCTTGGCCAACAATTCCTGATTCTTCGGAAAATGAATATTGAACAGCGCGGAACTCTTCGAAATCAATTTCAGTTCCTCCAAAATGGTGGGCGATAACGATTCTGGAAACTTGCCTTGACATTCCAAGAACAATTGTTGGATCATTTTACCAATCACCCGATTCGTGATGCCTTTATTACTCAATTTTTCTGTAGAAGGGTAGATGGGCTGCATCACCATTTTTAATCCTTGTTGATGCTTTTGCAAGGTTTCCATTTCGGGATGGGGCATCGAATAGCTGCTTCCGTATTTATTTACCCGCCCAAAAACCACGTAGGGTTCGTTTAATTTTAAATTTTCCTTGATCCATTTGTGCCCTCGGAACCAAACCAGGTCCATTTGTCCTGTTTCATCCATAAAAGTGGCCACCAATCGCTTTCCCCGTTTTTGCTCTACGGTTTTTATATGGACAATTTTCCCAACTACCTGCACATCAGCGCCGCTAGGTTGCAGTTGATTGATTTTGTAATAACTGGTCCTATCCAAATAGCGATTTGGGAACAGATGTAGCAGGTCCCTAAAGGTCTCAATGCCCAATTCGGCCTTTAGTGCATCGGCCCGATTTGGGCCAACACCTTTTAAATATGCTATGGGAGTTTGTAGAAAATTGGGATTCATCGAACTAAAATATGTAATTTGGAAGGACTTTTGATAAGATGATGGTATGAAGCTGAGCCCCACACTTATATTTTTCTTGTTTGTACAGTTCCTGTCAGCCCAAATTCAGGATAAAGTAGACTTTGTGCATGCCAATGTTTTGATTGAACCCACACCTGCCGAAAACCGTATCAAAGGTACCGTTGCTTATGAGTTTAAAGTGATTCAGGATGTGGATTCCATTTTTTTGGATGCCGTGAACCTGGATTTTTCGAATGTTTCTTTTGATGGTGCAAAAATCGATTACGATTACAACGGCAAGAGGATTACCATCAAAGATGAAATGAAAAAAGGGGAGAACCACATCGTTTCAATGGATTATGTAGCTAAACCAAAACAAAACGGTATATTTTTTAGGATGGGATGACGAGGTCAGGAACAACGAACAAGTTTGGACGCAGGGTCAGGGAAAATACACAAGCCGTTGGTTGCCCAGTTTTGATGATATGACCGAAAAGGTCGAGTTTGATCTTGATATTCTTTTAAAAGAAGATTATACCGTGATTGCCAATGGGAATCTCATCAAAAAGGAACCCTTGCCAGAATCAAAGGGACATTTGTGGCAATTTGACATGAAAAACCCCATGAGCAGCTATTTGGTCGGTTTTGCCATTGGAGGCTACAATAAAAAAGTTATTGAATCAGCCTCGGGAATTCCCATTGAATTGTACTATGAACCCACGGATTTCACCAAAGTAGAGCCAACTTACCGATATACTCAGCATATTTTTGACTTTTTGGAGACGGAAATCGGCGTTCCTTATCCTTGGCAGAACTATAAACAGGTCCCGGTACAGGATTTCCTCTACGCGGGAATGGAGAATACTACCTGCACTATATTTTCGAATCAATACGTGATAGATTCCACAGCTTTCGTTGATAAAAACTACGTCAACGTCAATGCGCACGAACTGGCCCATCATTGGTTTGGCGATTTGGTCACGGAAACCAGCAGCGAGCACCATTGGTTGCATGAAGGCTTTGCTACATTTTACGCTTACTTGGCCGAAAAGGATATTTTTGGCGATGATCATTACTATTGGCATTTGTTGGAAACGGCCAACGCTTTACAACGATTTTCTGGAGATGATGGAGGCGAAGCATTGCGAAATTCAGGGGCCGGTAGCCTTACTTTTTATGAAAAAGGAGCTTGGGCCTTGGTAATGCTGCAAGAGCGGGTGGGAGCGAAGGCTTTTAAAAAAGGTCTCCAAAACTATTTGAACAAATATGCCTTTAAAAATGTGACCATTCCCAATTTAATGGAGGAATTAGAAGCGGTTTCGAATACCGACCTTGAAGATTTTGAGCAATTGTGGTTGCAGGAATCTGATTTTCCGTATGATCAAGTGGTTTCGTTTTTACAAGATAAGAATCCATCCATCAAAACCTTTTTTGAACTGAAAAACAAGATAGCGGAACAGCCAGATAAAACAGAGGAGATTTTAAAACGTCAATGGAGAAAATTTAAATCCAGTCCATTAAAGGAAAACCTTGTTTTGGATTATGGAATCAAGTTGTCGCCTGGGTTTTTAGGTTCCATTCTTCAATCTGGAGATGTGAAAACAAGGCAAGCGGTTATCCTGTCACAGAACAAAATCCCTACGGAACTTAAAATAGAAGCAGAAAGCCTTTTAAAGGATGAAAGTTATACCACGATAGAAGCTGCTCTATACCGTTTGTGGACGGATTTCCCGCAGAACCGGAGCAAATACCTCAATGAAACGGATGAAATCATAGGTTTCCCCAATAAAAATATTCGATTGCTTTGGTTGACGCTAGCTTTGGTTACTCCTGAGTACAACAAGGATTTAAAGGCAGTTTATTTTGATGAATTGAGCGGGTACACGGGATCCGTACATCACTTTGAGACCCGCTTGATTGCATTTCAGTATTTGAAGAGCATTGGCGGCTTTACGGATACGGTCCTGAAAAATCTTGTGGAGTCCTGTAGTCATCACGTATGGCACTTTAGAAAATCGTCTAGGGAAATATTGAGCGACTTTTTACAATCCGAAGGAAATACAGCCCGTATTAAGGGACTTTACCCTTTGTTAAGTCAGGAAGAAAAACAATATTTGGAGAAAACTTTAGGTGAATGAGGGCATTGGTCATTTCGGGAGGAGGTAGCAAGGGAGCCTTTGCTGGTGGTGTTGCCCAATTTTTGATTCAAGAGGCCAAGCATGATTACGACCTGTTCGTGGGCACATCCACAGGAAGCCTTTTGATTTCCCATCTGGCATTGAATAAGTTGGACAAGATCAAGCACATTTATTCAAACGTCAATCAAGATAGTATATTCAATAACTGCCCATTTATCATCAAGAAAAAACATGGTATCGAGACCATTGCCATCAATCATTGGAACGTCATCAAAAACTTCATCAAGGGTAAAAAGACCTTTGGAGAAAGTGAGAATCTACGAAAATTGATTCGCAGGTCCATCACAGTAGAGGAGTTCAATGAATTAAAACATGGTAAGACAGATGTGGTGGTCACCGTGTCCAATCTATCACTCAATCAGGTGGAGTATAAATCCATAAATGATTGTACCTACGATGAATTCATTGATTGGATATGGATTTCGTCCAACTACACACCGTTTATGAGCTTGGCCAAAAAAAATGGATGTGAGTATGCCGATGGTGGCTTGGGAACTTTAGTTCCCATTGAAGAAGCCTTGAACCGCGGAGCAACCGAAGTCGATGTGGTGGTACTCCATACCGAGGTAAACCATTTGAACCGTATGTCGTCCAAAAACCCTTTTGATCTGATCACTACTATTTTTGGGTTTATGCTCGACCGTATCGAGAATCAGAACATCCGTATTGGCAAGTTGGTGGCCAATCAGAAGGATGCCATCATCAATTTCTATTATACGCCAACGGTTCTCACCACAAACTCATTGGTTTTCAATAAGGAACGGATGACCTTGTGGTGGAAACGTGGTTATCTGTATGCCAAGAACAAGAACGAGGAAACAAGTCCTATAGAACCTGAAAAACAGGAATAGGCTGTTTGATGTCAGATGCTTGGTGTAGGAGAACTCGTGAAGTCAGTTGGCAGTTTGCAGTAACTCAATAACCGAATAACTCCTAACTCTAAACTTGAGTCTTGGCTCGTGTTTCTCTTCTTTTTGTGCTAGAGTTTGAACTTGGCACTTGAACTTAATTTATTAATCCCAAAGTTCAGTTACCTCTTTTTTAACAAAAGCAAGGGCCGCAGCAGAGGGAGATTCCTTCTCCATGGTCTGGTTAAGGATGTCCTCACGCAATTTATCAGGCGAGTCGGTTTCGCTCATTCCAGCGGAACGAATGATTTGTATGGTGGCGTTTTTAGCCGTTTTGATGATGTTCCAACATCCATCGGACATATAAATCTGCTGTGATAGATTGTGCTCAAACTCCGTCTCTATCTGTTTGATCAATAGGTTTTCGTAATCACTTTTCTTTTTACCTGTTGGTGATACACGGACCACTAGACTGTTTAGGGCAATGCGTTCCAAGAAAAGGGCCATGCGCTCATAAGCTTGCAAACGAATGGGCAATGTTTCCTTTTGGGAATCTTTGTGCAGCAAAAACCGTCTGCGTCCATCTTCGTTTCGGGTATGCAATCTAAAAAAGTAGAAAGCGACAACGCCAGTGACAACGGCTGGTAATAAATAAGCAAATAACTGAAGGATTTGATCTCCACTCATAAGGTAGTCTGGTTTTTTATTGATTTTACACTACCTAGAACGCATCAAAACCTCAAAAAGTATTTCAGACCAAAAGGTTATTGCGCCCCTTTTGTACTTTCTTTGGCCTTTGCATAAAAACCTTTGTAGTCAGGCTGTAGTTTGATGTTGATGCCTTCCTTGAAATTTCCATCCTTAGCGGTAACACTGATGCTTTCTGCGGGAACCTCCAGAACAGTCACCAATTCTGAAGCCACAGCGGCTACCTGGTTGTAGGTAGGGGCAAACTCCCCTGTGATGTTCAATCCCTCGACTACTGTCTTGAAATTTGGATTGGCTATGATCACGTCGGCCACCCCGGCCAACCATGTTTTCCCTTCTTCAGTCAATTCTGCACCAGTATCCGAACCAAAAAGAGTGGTTAGACTGTTACTGATCGTGACAATGCCTTGTTCAACACCAACTTTGGCATTTTCCCCCATTGTTTTTTTTATGTTGGTCAAGGAAACGATGGCAGTGGAGTCGTTGGAAGAAATCATATCGTTGATGCCGCTGAGCTGTCTTTCCTTTCTGGCCAAGGCTTCCATGGCACGGTCTACATTGTCCGAATTCTGTTTTGACAATTGTGAAAAATTGCTCATGTTGCCCAACAGCGTAGCATTCGCATCGCGAAGGGTTGCGTTTTCCGAACGTAAAGCCTCTGCTTCGGCATTACTGGAGGATATTTCGCGCTGTGCTACGGCCAATTCCTGTTCCACTTCGGAGATTCTGGTCTTCAAGGTGTCAATTTCAGCAAAGAGTTCACTTTTTCGTTGGGAAAAAGTGCTTGTCGTTATCGCCAGAAGTAGGATTAGAAGTAAATTTCTTTTCATAAGTAGTACAATTGCTTGTTTAAATATTTGGGTCTAAATTAAAATGTTTTTTTTAATGCTGGTTTTCCGCCGAGGTGTTCACAATCAAAAAGCTGCTGCATGGATTCAAACTCGACCTTTTCCTTTTGATAGCGATAAACGGCTTCCAAGTTGCTGCTAAGATAATCATCATCCACGTTTACTTGCACATCATTCATATTAAATTGACAGGGATGTTCGTAACCTGCGGCATGTGTGATCTCCAAAAGCTCTTTCCTGAAAGTTTTGAAATATTGGGCCAATCTATCGGATTTTAACGGGACATTGATGCCATTTTGACGCCATTTGCTTTGGGTGGCAACTCCGGCAGGGCATCTATTGGTGTGGCAAACCTGAGCCTGAATGCACCCAATGCTCATCATGGCCTCTCTGGCCACATTGATGCAATCGGCTCCCATGGCAAATGCCATTGCTGCTTTACCTGGGAATCCCAATTTTCCACTTCCGATGAATACGATTCTTTCGGTAAGTCCTCGTTCCATGAACAGACTGTATACTTTGGAGAATCCATAGGTCCACGGCAGGGAAACATGGTCGGCAAAACTGGGCGGTGCTGCACCTGTACCTCCTTCACCGCCATCAATGGTAATGAAATCGGGGCCTTTTCCTGTTTTTTTCATTAAATCGGCCAGCTCTATCCACTGGTCCACTTTTCCAATGGCGCCTTTGATGCCCACGGGCAATCCGGTTTCTTCCGCAATGGATTCAATAAAATCCAAAAGTTCGGGAATAGAGGAAAAAGCCTTGTGGGTAGGAGGGGAGATAACATCTTTTCCTACTTCGACGCCACGAATTTCTGCGAGTTCTGGGGTTATTTTTGATCCAGGGAGTACACCACCCTTACCGGGTTTTGCACCTTGGGATAGTTTTATTTCAATGGCTTTGATGCATGGGTTGTCGTCTACCAAGACCTTTAGTTTGTCCATGGAAAACCCACCATCTCTTGACCTTACCCCAAAATAGCCTGTGCCAAAATGGAAAATTACGTCACCGCCTTGTTTGTGATAGGGGGAGAGGCCACCTTCACCAGTGTTGTGGTAAGCACCGCATTTTTCAACACCCTTGTTCAAAGATTCTATGGCAGCGGCCGACAGTGAACCAAAGCTCATCGCGGAAACATTGATGATAGAAGCTGGGCGATAGGGTTTTCTACGTTTGTTGTAAGACCCCATGACCTTGGCACATGGCAAAAAATAAGGATGCTCTATATTTGGATGGTTTTCGGAAGCTTGAAAACCGATCATCGCATTTTTAATAAAGATATGCTGGTGTTTGTAGATGTCCCTATCGGTACCAAAACCTTCGTAATTGTTCTCTTTTTTGGCTGATGCATAAATCCAGCTACGTTCAATACGGTTAAATGGAAGTTCCTCCCTATTGTTGGCCACAAAATACTGGCGCATCTCAGGTCCTATACTTTCCAACCAATACCTTAAATGGCCTACTATGGGGTAATTATGGCTAATGGTATGGGCTTTTTGGAAAAAGATATCACGTATGGCGACCAATGCAAGAAAAATCAATACCCAGGTCCACCAAGGGATATCGCCCAGAAATTCAAGGAATGTTTCCATTTATATAATTTGACGTAGTAGCTACAAATATCAAACCCCAATGTCCAAATTCCAAATGTTAGGATATTGAGGTCTATATTTTTATTTTATGAAAGTAATATTATTTACTTCTGTCCAGATAATCCAGTGCAATTTCCGTCATGGCCTTTACGCCCAATTGCAAACCACTATCAACGATTTTGAAGTCAGGTGTGTGATGCGGGAAATGCTCATCGGGACCGGCGTTGGGGTCTTTTCCACCTAATATGTAGAAGAAACCCGGTATTTTTTCTTGGTAGAACGAAAAATCCTCTGCTCCCGTGATGGCTTTGATCAAATGTACATTTTCAGACCCTGCCACTTCTTGAAGGCTGGGCAAAGATGCTGCGGTCAAATCCAGGTCGTTGTAGGTAATGGGGACTCCTTTATCTATCTCCACCGTAGCCTCGGCACGGTAAGCTTTGGCGATGGTCTCGGCCATTTCCTTCATTCTTTGGTTGACTTGCTTTTGCATATCGTAATCCAAGGTGCGAATGGTTCCGATAAGTTCGGCACTTTCCGGAATGATATTGTTCCGAACTCCTCCACTGATTTTTCCAACGGTAATGACTGCAGCTTCCTTGGTCAGTTCCATTTCACGACTGATGATGGATTGAAAACCATCAACAATCTTGGAGGCCACAAAAATGGGGTCGATACCTGCCCAAGGTTGTGAACCATGGGATTGTTTCCCCTTTATTTTCACAACAAATCGCTGTGCAGCGGCCAACGCACCGCCTGGTTTGTAGGCAATGTGTCCCGCAGCGAGATAAGAACCGATATGCAGGCCATAAATGGCATCCACTTTTGGATTGTCCAGCACACCTTCCTTTACCATGAGCTCGGCACCACCTTCTTCTCCTGGAGGTGCACCTTCTTCAGCGGGTTGAAAAATGAACTTGATGGTCCCATGGATTTTGTCTTTGTTCTTGGCCAAGACCTCTGCAGTTCCCATCATAATGGCAATGTGTGTGTCGTGCCCGCAAGCATGCATCACCCCGACTTCTTGTCCCAAATATTCGGATGTCACTTCGGATTTGAACGGAAGATTGTTCCGTTCGGTAACGGGCAGTGCATCAATATCGGCTCTGAGTGCCACCACTTTTCCTGGGTGGTCTCCTTTTAAAAGCCCCACAACGCCTGTATGGGCAACTCCAGTTTGCACTTCAATCCCCAAAGATTTTAAATGTGCGGCTATTTTTTCCGCAGTTTTGAACTCCCTGTTGCTCAACTCCGGATGTTGGTGCATATCATGTCGCCATTCAATCACTTTGGATTCCACTGCGGCAATGTCGGCTGCTAGGCCATGATCTTGTGCATGCAAGATGGAACCGGTCAGGATTAAGGTAAGGGATAGTATTTTTTTCATGATGGTGTTGGTTTATAATTTGATTGGACGATATCCTTGGTTTTGCAACTGGATGTTCGCCGTCATTGCGGAAAGGGCAATCTTGATGCCCGGAATCAAATCTTCCTTTGGAAGCCCCCTTGTTTTAGAGGATTGTCCGCACATAATGACTTCCACTCCGGCTTCCAACAAACTTTCCACAAGTTCACTGTTTGGGTTGTCCACATTGTACCTTTCTTTAAAAGCCTTGTCTGTCAATAAGTTTCTTGCTGCCGTACCATGAACAATAAGAGCAACAGTTAGTTGGGAGGCGGGGATTCCGCTTTGGGCGTGCATGTTCAAAAAGCGTGCTACGGTATTCAGGTTTCTGTTGATTTCGGTATCCGACTCGGGGCCGTCTTTCACATCAAAAACCACTTTGAATTCTTGGGATTTGTCCGTTTTGAAGTCGGGGTTGTCTATTTTCCAAACGGCACCATGGTTTTCTATGATGGGGCCTGTTTTGGTGGTTTGAGAAAACCCTGAATAAGCAACAATAAGAATAAAGAACAGCGGTAAATGGTTAAAATTCATCAGATATTTTAGTTAGGAGTTTAAATATATTTAAAAATCAGACCAAAAACGGTAAACGGTGTTTATAAATATTGAAAGCTTGATTTTAGCAAAAGGTCAATAATGGCTAATTTCACGCCTACTTTTAAAAGCTTCTGGCCCTTGAGTAATTTTATAGATGAATTGAATGATGCGCAGCGTGCCCCGGTATTGCACAAGGATGGTCCTTTGATGGTAATTGCAGGTGCGGGCTCTGGAAAAACACGAGTGTTAACCTACAGAATCGCCCATTTGATGGAGCAAGGGGTGGATTCCTTTAATATCCTTGCTCTTACGTTTACCAACAAGGCAGCGCGAGAGATGAAAAAACGTATTGCCACTATTGCCGGTTCTTCCGAAACCAAGAACCTATGGATGGGTACGTTCCACTCCGTTTTTGCCAAACTGCTTCGTTTTGATGGGGATAAACTGGGCTACCCGAGCAATTTCACCATATACGACACGCAAGATTCGCAACGCCTGATCGCTGCGATAATCAAAGAAATGGGCTTGGACAAGGATGTGTACAAGTACAAACAGGTTCAGAATCGAATTTCTTCGTATAAAAACAGTCTGATTACCGTAAAGGCCTACTTTCAGAATCCAGAATTAATGGAAGCGGATGCCATGGCCAAACGCCCACGATTAGGGGAAATCTATCAAAATTATGTAGACCGGTGTTTTAAAGCTGGTGCTATGGATTTTGATGACCTTTTGTTGCGTACCAACGAATTATTGACCCGTTTTCCAGAGGTGTTGATGAAATATCAGGATCGTTTTCGATATATTTTGGTGGATGAGTACCAAGACACCAACCATTCGCAGTACTTGATTGTGAAAGCATTGTCGGATAGGTATCAGAATATTTGTGTGGTGGGGGATGATGCACAGAGTATTTATTCCTTCCGTGGGGCGAACATCAGTAATATCCTCAACTTTCAACGGGATTATGATGATGTAGCTGTTTATCGTTTGGAACAAAATTATCGTTCGACTAAAAATATTGTCAATGCCGCCAACTCCATCATCGCGAACAATAAAAACCAGTTGGAGAAGAATGTTTGGACTTCCAATGATGATGGAGGGCTCATAAAAATACACCGTAGCGTTACCGATGCTGAAGAAGGACGCTATGTAGCTGGTTCCATTTTTGAGAACAAGATGCAGCAACAGATGCAAAACGGGGACTTTGCCGTATTGTACCGTACCAACTCGCAATCCCGTGCCATTGAGGATGCTCTTCGTAAGCGTGATATTCCGTATCGTATTTATGGAGGTTTGTCCTTCTATCAAAGAAAGGAAATCAAGGATGTATTGGCTTATTTGCGATTGATCATCAATCCAAAGGATGAGGAGGCGCTCAAGCGGGTCATCAATTTCCCGACAAGGGGGATTGGTCAAACCACTGTGGATAAACTTGTGGTGGCCGCCAATCATTACGGGCGCTCCATCTTTGAGGTCATGGAGCATTTGGACAAGCTAAATCTGAACATCAACGCAGGTACCAAGCGCAAGCTGAAGGATTTTGTGACCATGATTCAGAGTTTCCAGATTATGAACGAAGGTTCGGATGCCTTTACGTTGGCGGAGCATGTTGCCAAAAAAACGGGGCTTCTGTTGGAATTCAAAAAAGACGGTACTCCTGAGGGGATTGCCAAAATGGAGAACATTGAGGAGCTATTGAACGGTATTAAAGACTTTGTGGAAGGTCAAAAGGAAATTGCCGATGCCACGGGTAGTTTGACAGAGTTCTTAGAGGATGTTGCCCTTGCAACGGATATGGATAAGGACATCGAGGATGATGACAGGGTGGCCTTGATGACCATTCACTTGGCCAAAGGACTGGAATTCCCTTATGTGTACATTGTGGGAATGGAAGAGGATTTGTTTCCCTCGGCCATGAGCATGAACACCCGAAGCGAGCTAGAGGAGGAGCGTAGATTATTTTACGTGGCCTTGACCCGTGCCGAAAAACAGGCATTTCTAACCTATACCCAGAACAGGTATCGTTGGGGTAAGCTGATTGATGCAGAACCCAGTCGATTTTTGGAGGAGATAGAGGAGCAGTACGTGGAGAATTTGACGCCTGTTAATGATGGCTATCGATACAAGTCCATGATTGATAAGAATATTTTTGGCGAGGTGGACAAAAGTAAACTTCGACAGGTAAAACCAAAAAACGGTACACCGCCAAATGTTCCAAAACCGAATGAAGAGCAACTAAGAAAATTAAGAAAGCTGAAACCTGAAATATCATTACCGGGGAAACCATTGGATTTAGACCCTGGTTTGGTTACTGGTGCGCGTGTTAACCATACCCGATTTGGAAGAGGTAAAATACTCAATATCGAAGGTGCTGGCAATGACAAAAAAGCGGAAATCCATTTTGATCAAGGTGGCATCAAAAAATTATTGCTACGTTTTGCCAAGCTTGAGGTCTTGGATGAGGCTTAATAGTTTTCGCTTTCTTGTAAATCCTAGAGATATTTATCTTGGTTTACAAAATTACTCCCTGAACTTATTGGTCCATGCCAGAAGAAGCATACTGCTGATTTTTATTAGCTATCGATGGAATTTGGGATTCTGTCAAGTATCCGTTGGTTATTTTATATCCCTTTGCTGTTAAATCCTTTGGTACTTTGTTTATGGAAGAACTGCCCAATAAAAGGTATACGGTTTTGCCCTCAGCCTGTTTTTGGGATTTTATATCATGGAATATCATCGATTTGCCATACAAAGAGGATGCTAGTACTTTATTGTCGGATTTGTATAGCGCAATGTTTTTGATGTTATTGCCCAAACAATCCATTTTGGTGCGCCAAGAGAAAACACCAAATTGTTCATCTTCAGAAATCACAAAGTCAATCTGGTTTGTATTGGCATCAAATGCCTGGACTATACTGTCAAATGCATTGGTAGACCTGATACTTTCAACGATTCTACGCATTTTTTCGTTGATGGTTACAATGTCGTCCAAGTTCGAGCAGTCAGAAGCATCAAATTGGTCGAGTTGCATCAATACTCCATCCAGTTTAGCTAGAGCATCTTTTCCATTAAAGTGATCGTTTTGGGATTTATTGGAAGTGCCACAACCCAAAAAAAGTGCCAGAAAGCTATAACTCATCAGTATTGTGGAAAATATTTTTGATTTCATAGGAATGCTATTTTTATTTAAAGTTGCGGCATTTATTTCAATATGTATGGTGCCAATTAACCAATGCCCCATATGGATTGACGAATGCCCCTTTTCCTTTTACAGAGATTCCAAAAAATGAATGGGTTGGGTGCTTTATCATAAATTTAACAGGGTATTTTGGATGCTCAGCACGCTACAATAAGTAGTATCTTTGTAATCAATCCGTTAGGAATTATTTAAATAGAAGATGGCAGAGCTGATAAAACTTTATGAAGAAAATCCCAATCCAAAGCAGGTTGAAAAAGTTGTGAACGTGCTTAGGAAAGGCGGGCTTGTAATCTATCCTACGGATACGGTTTATGGGTTGGGTTGCGATATTACCAATTCAAAGGCTCTGCAGCGTATTGCAAGAATCAAGGGCGTAAAATTGGAAAAGGCGAATTGGTCCTTTATCTGTGCAGATTTGAGTAACCTGTCCGATTATGTACGACAGATAGACAGCTCAACTTTTAAAATATTAAAGCGAACCCTTCCCGGGCCTTACACCTTCATACTTCCGGGGAACAATAATCTACCCAAAGATTTCAAGAAAAAGAAGACCGTGGGTATCCGTGTGCCCGATAATGCGATTGCCAGGGCATTGGTAACAGGGTTGGGGCATCCCATAGTTTCCACGTCCATTCGGGATGATGATGATATCTTGGAGTACACCACTGACCCGGAACTCATTTATGAGAAATGGCAGAACTTAGTGGATATTGTCATTGATGGCGGTTATGGGGATAATGTTGCTTCGACGGTCATAGACCTGTCCGGCGATGAGCCTGAGCTTATCCGTGAGGGTAAGGGAAGTCTTGAAATCTATTGAATAAAAAAAGCGGCCAATTGGCCGCTTTTCTATTCTTAAGCTAAAAGCTTATTTCTTATTTGCCAGTACCTCCGATGGCAGGATCTTTCATTCCTTCTTCAATCATGTTGTAGAACTGATCGATTTTTGGAAGTACAACGATTCTTGTTCTTCTGTTTTTGGCTCTGTTTGCAGAAGTATCATTGTCGACAAGTGGCACGTAGTAGCTACGTCCAGCAGCAGTCATTCTTGCAGGATCTACACCAAAATCATCTTGAAGGATTCTAACAACGGAAGTTGCTCTTTTAGCACTCAAATCCCAGTTGTCCAATAGAACACCGCTTCTGTAAGGTACGTTGTCCGTGTGTCCTTCTACCATAAATTCAAAATCAGGCTTGTTGTTCACTACTTTGGCAACTTTACCAAGTACTTCTTTAGCAGCATTTGTTACGTTGTAGCTTCCGCTTCTAAACAACAATTTATCAGAAATGGATACGAATACAACACCTTTTTCAACACTGATTTCGATGTCATCATCATCCAAGTTGCCCAACACACCTTTTAGGCTCTGTACCAAAGCAAGGTTTACAGAATCTCTACGTGTAACGGCATTTTGAAGTTTTCTGATAGTAAGGTCTTTTTCTTGAAGACTCTCAAGGGATTTCTCAAGGTTTTCAGCACCTTTTGTGGTAAGCGTAGTCAAATTGCCCATGTTGTTGATGAGCTCTTGGTTGTTGGCTTTAAGGAATGCATTTTGATCTTCAAGGGTTTTCAATCTGGAGTCTGCAGTTGCTTTTTCTTCCAAGCAGTCGTTCAATTTAACGGTTGCTGAGTTCAAAAGGTCTTGCGTTTCTTTGTGCTTGGCTTCCAAATCAGCATATTTCTTTTGCGATACGCAAGAAGATAAAAGGATTGTCATCGCCAAGGTTCCTAGAAAAATTTTTTTCATAGTTCAGAGTATAATTTAAGGATTGTTAGATATTTCAAATGTTAAAGAAACTACACCAAAATTAGAGAAAAAGCAAAGTCCCCATATTTCGGCATCGTTAATCTTTTACTAAAATGTTAAAATTCTCTACTTGATTTACGAAATAGGACCATACAATGGATGTCGCGACATAGTACTTTAATAAAAAATTAGCTTTTTCACGCTTTCTGTACATTTTTATAAAGTTAAGATAAAAACCCAAATGGGCCTTGAGTATGGCAAAGCAGTGATCGAATTTTAATTGAAACACAAAGCGTAGGGCTGCAATGCCATCCAAGAGTAAGCGAGCAATTATGATAGGAAACGCTTTTCTCCTAGGTAGATTTTTTGTGATGGAGTACAGGGAATTCCTAAAATTTAGAAAGGTCTTCTTCGGGTTCATGTTGGATAAGGTGCTTCCACCCAAGTGATAGACCTCACTGGTTCCCACATAAAATACCTTGTATCCGTTATTTTTGGCTCGCCAACAGAGATCGATCTCTTCTTGATGGGCAAAATAGTCCTCATCAAAACCATCTAATTCTCTATAAACATCGCTTTTGATGAACATACAGGCGCCCGTGGCCCAGAACACTTCCCTTATATCGTTGTATTGGCCTATGTCCTTTTCAATGGTCTGAAAAATGCGTCCCCGGCAAAATGGATACCCGAACATGTCAATAAATCCCCCTGCGGCCCCTGCGTATTCAAAATGGTCCTTTTTGTTCAGGTCCAATATTTTGGGTTGGATAATGGAGGCATCAGGAAGGGATTGAAATGCATCTTTTATAGGTTCCAACCAATTGGGCGTGACTTCCACATCGGAATTCAATAAGCAAAATACGTCGGCTTCAATATGTTTAAGGCCATCGTTATAGCCTTTGGCAAATCCACCGTTGATATTGTTTTGGACAATTCCGACTGTTGGGTAGTGCTGTTTTAGAAAGTCCACGGATCCGTCGGTACTATCATTGTCCACTACATAAATATCAGCTCCATGTGAATACTCCATAACCGAAGGCAGAAACCTTTCCAACAAAGCTTCTCCATTCCAATTGAGTATGACTACGGCGATTTTCAAAACGGAGGCAAATTAACGGCTAAAATCAGGAATATCCTTCAAAAAGGTGTACTTTTCATTTTCATGGTCCATTTCGCAGTAGTAGTGCTCCAAACCATTCGTTACCATTAAATACTCTGCCTTCAATTCGTAGTTGTACCTTGCAATCTGGTCAAAGGTGTCTTGTGTGATCTTTACCTCTGGAGCCTTGCATTCGATCAATAGAAAAATAGAACCATCAGGATTAAAGACAACCACATCATATCGCTTCTTCAGCTTATTGACTGTGAGCTGTTTTTCAACATTGATCAAGCTCTTGGGATAATTCTTTGTGAACACTAAATATCGAAGCACATGTTGACGCACCCATTCTTCGGGTTGAAGTACTACAAATTTTTTACGAAGCCCATCAAAAATGTACTGCCTATTTTGGCTATTTTTGATTCGAAACGAATAAGGCGGAAAGTTCAAATCTTGCATTCTACAAATCTGGTGATATAAATTGAATGGACAAAGTAAAAGAGATCGTAGCGGAAATCAATAAGGGAAATCCAAAACCTATCTATTTTTTAATGGGGGAGGAGCCCTACTATATTGACCGTATCTCCCAATATATTGCTGAAAATGTTCTTACGGAGGATGAAAAGGGATTCAACCAGATGGTATTGTACGGAAAGGAGACCTCTGTGGATGAGGTTGTTGCCAACGCCAAGCGGTTTCCCATGATGGCCCAATACCAAGTGGTCATTGTGAAAGAGGCGCAACACCTTTCCCGAACCATTGAAAACCTTGTGCCCTACGCTGAAAATCCACAACCGACCACAATTCTGGTACTGTGTTATAAATACAAAAAGTTGGACAAGCGTAAAAAGCTCTACAAAACCATTAAAAAGAGCGGGGAACTTTTTGAGAGTAAAAAACTATACGAAAATCAAGTTGCGGATTGGGTCCGGAGAACCTTGGCCACCAAAAAATATAAGATTTCCCCCAAGTCCTGCGTAATGTTGGTTGAGTTTTTGGGAACCGATTTGAGTAAAATCAGTAATGAACTGGATAAACTTACATTGATAGTGCCTTCCACTACCGAAATCACTCCCGAATTGATTGAGGAGCACATCGGAATCAGTAAGGACTTCAATAATTTTGAACTAAAAAAGGCAATAGGGGAGCGAAATGTGAAAAAGGCTTCACGAATAATCGATTATTTCGCCCAAAATCCAAAGGACAATCCGTTTGTGGTAACTGTCACTTTGTTGAACACCTTCTTTACTCAGCTGTTGCAATATCACGGGCTCAAAGACCATTCGCCAGGTAACGTGGCCAAAGTGTTGGGGGTAAATCCTTATTTTGTGAACGAATATGTGGTCGCTGCTAAAAACTATCCCATGAAAAGGGTCAGTGGGGTTATTTCCAGCCTCCGAACATTGGATTTAAAGGGTAAAGGGGTGGGCGCCAATAATATGGCGCAAGCAGACTTGCTGAAAGAACTCCTTTCCGAAATAATGTAGGATTACTTTCTGTCCACACTATATTTGCCAGGACCCAATAGCATAATAACCACAAATACGGTCAGATACATCAAGGCCATTTCCTTTCTTCCGAACGGGTCAGCTCCGTGGATGATAAATCCGGCAACAAACATGGTAATAGCGGTGGGTATAGCTGCCCAACGCGTTTTGAAACCAATGATTATCAAAAGCGGACAAACAAATTCAGCAACAACGGTCAAGAACAGGGAAGGGGCTTGACCAATACCGAATGGGTTGGCAAATTCCGTATTACCGTTGATAAGGTTCATAAGTTTTGGGTAACCATGGGTCAACATAAATGCAGAAGGTACGATTCTCAATATGGCTAGACCTAGGTTTATTAAAGTGTTGTTTCTCATGCGGGGATTTTTTAATCCACGTGAAAATATAAATTCTGTTTTAGAAAACGTAACAATAATTGACGAAAAGTGGTTTTGAATTGACCTATACCAAAAATCTATCTAAGCACAGGGTAGGATTTTGGGTCGGATTCGTGCATGATTTGGTACACTTTCTCAAAAATATCCTCGGCATTGGGTTTGGAGAAATAATCCCCATCAGACGCGTATGCGGGTCGATGCGACTTGGCGGACAATGTTTGTGGAGCACTGTCCAAGTAGCGGTAACCACCTTGTTTCTCAACTACTTCCTGTAGCAAATAAGCTGAACAGCCTCCAGGAACATCTTCATCGATTACCAAGAATCTGTTGGTTTTTTGTAGACTTTTTACCACATCGTGGTCCAAATCAAATGGAAGCAAGGACTGCGCATCGATTACTTCGGCATCTATACCTACTTCCAAAAGTTCATTCGCTACTCTTTCCACGATTCTCAATGTAGAACCATAGGACAGCAGTGTGATATCTGTTCCTTCTTTCAGAGTTTCCACTTTTCCAATGGGTGTACAAAACTCTCCAAGGTTGGAAGGTTTTTTCTCCTTCAAGCGATATCCGTTTAAGCTCTCGATAATGAGCGCAGGTTCGTCACTTTTCATGAGGGTGTTGTAAAAGCCTGCGGCTTGGGTCATGTTTCTAGGAGCAAGGATGTACATTCCCCGCAATAAATGAACCAACCCACCCATGGGAGACCCAGAGTGCCAGATACCTTCTAAACGGTGTCCTCTTGTACGGACGATCAATGGTGCTTTTTGTTTTCCAACGGTTCGGTACATCAAGGTGGCCAAATCATCGCTTAGGGTTTGAATCGCATAAAGAATATAATCCAAATACTGTATTTCGGCGATGGGGCGCAAGCCACGTAGCGCCATACCGATTCCTTGGCCAATGATGGAGGTTTCCCGGATTCCTGTGTCAGCAACCCTGAGTTCACCATATTTCTTTTGAAGACCTTCCAGTCCTTGGTTTACATCCCCAATGTTTCCAGTATCCTCACCAAAAACCAGAGCCTCTGGGTACATACTGAATAATTTATCAAAGTTGTCCCTCAGAATGATTCTGCCATCCACTTCTTCAGCATTATCGGAATAGGAGGGAGTTACTTGATCCACTTTTGTGGCCTTGTTGCCCAATTCATTATAAAGATGGGAGCTGTATTGTGGTTCGTTGGTCGCCAAGAAATCATCCACCCATTGTTGAAGCTGTTTTTTCTCAGGTGTGGATTCTTCCAAAAGATATCGAAGTGCTTGTCTGGATTTGGAGGCCAAATCTTTTTTCAAGGGTTCTTCGATAGCAATCAAATCGTTTTTCAATTTGGTAATGAAAGCGCGATTAGGACTTTGGGCAGCAACTTTTTCAAGCAATTGCACCAATTCCTTTTTAGCGGTCAGCTGTGGTTTTAAAAACTCGGACCAGGCATCTTTTTTGGCAGCCCTGACTTTGTGCTTGATTTCACGCTCCAACTTTTTCAGGTATTCTTCGGTGCTAATGCCATTTTCCAGTATCCATTCCCTAAAACGTTTGTTACAATCGTTTTCCTTTTCCCACTGCAAACGTTCGGAAGACTTGTATCTTTCGTGTGACCCCGAAGTGGAGTGACCTTGGGGCTGCGTGAGTTCCGTTACATGGATCAATACGGGCACATGGCTTTCCCTGGCTATGTCAGATGCGTTTTCGAATGCATGTATCAATGCGGTGTAATCCCAGCCCTTGACTCTTAAAATCTCAAAGCCTTCTCGTTCTTCATCACGTTGAAACCCGCTAAGCGCCTCGGAAATGCTCCCTTTGGTAGTATGGTATTCCGAGGGCACGGAAATTCCGTATTCATCATCCCAAATACTGATGACCATGGGTACTTGCATCACGCCAGCGGCATTCAGTGTCTCAAAAAAGTGTCCTTCGCTGGTACTTGCGTTACCAATGGTTCCCCAAGCCACTTCGTTGCCATTATTGGAGAAGTTGGTTTGATCGATACCATCAACATGTCTGTATATTTTGGAAGCTTGAGCCAAGCCAAGCAAGCGAGGCATCTGTCCGGCGGTACAGGAAATATCCGCGCTACTGTTCTTTTGTTCCGTTAGGTTCTTCCATGTGCCGTCTTCATTCAAACTATGGGTCACAAAGTGGCCGCCCATTTGTCTACCGGCACTCATGGGTTCCTTTTCCAAATCCGTGGTGGCGTAGAGTCCGTGAAAAAATGCTTTGGGGCTCAAATATCCCAAGGCCATCATAAAGGTTTGATCACGGTAGTAACCACTTCGGAAATCACCATCTTGAAAAGCTCTTGCCATGGCCAATTGGGGAAGTTCCTTTCCGTCGCCGAAGATTCCGAACTTGGCTTTCCCGGAAAGAACTTCACGGCGTCCCATCAAGCTACATTCCCTACTCATGACGGCAGTCTCATAATCTTGTAGGATTTGAGATTTAAAGTCATCAAAAGAAATATCGTTGCTTGTACTAGGGTTAGGTTTCATAGATCGTTCAAGATTTCTGCGAAATTACTAAAAAACCATCAGAATTGCAATACTAGACCTTGTTAATGAATTGAAATTAATTCAAAATTAAACCTAAAAAAATAATAATTTTTTAATGAAAATGAATTTTAAAAGCTACTAATTATTAATTTGATAATCAAAACCACTTTCTGGTAAACAGGCCAATCAGTGTTCTAGGGCTTATGGTCACTATAAAACGGATACGTTGGCTATAGTCATCTTCTGCAATTTCCCAGCCTCTGTTGGAGTAAACAGGAAAGTACAGTTCAAAATAATCCGTTACCAGATTCAAACGAATCCCTGAATCATACACAAAACGGGTGTCCTGTCCTTTGTTTTTGATAAATCCAAGGTCACCATACGCTTCTACCCAACGCCAAATATTGGTGCTTGCATTGGTGGTAGCGATCCAATCGTTGGCAAAAGGGTTTTCGAGCTTTGATTTAAATCCACCTTCAGCAATAATAACCTGTTGGCTGTAGAGTCCAGAATCTTCGGATCTACCCAAATAGGCTAAGTCGAACATGTAGTCCGTGGGTCTGTCCAGAGCAAAACTGAAAAAGTTGGAATCTGTTTTATTGCGCAAAAACTTTCCGGCATAAAATCTAAGATTGAATTGTCTATTGCTTTGGAAAAGCTTACGGTATTCCAATTCAAAGGCAAGTTTGGTAAATTCACTGGAATGCTGTGCATCCACGGACCAAGAGGAGTAGTTCAAAATGTTGTTGTCCAAATCCGTAAAGCGAACATTCATTACCCCATAATCGGGGTCAGTGTCCAATTCCCCAACCAGACTCTCATCAATATTTCTGAAAACACTCCTATACCGGAACATTAAACTTTGCCTGCGGTTGGACAATAGATCATTGGGGCGCCACCCAAAGACCACAGCAGGAGTAATGGTGGTAAACCTCGAATTTTCTTGAAAGTGCGAGGTGGATGCCGAAAACGAATAGTTGGTAACATATAGTCCCGTTTTCTTATGGTATTTACGATATCTGAAACCAACTTTCCCCACCATCGTATGCTCTAAGAAAGAATATGTGGGAGATATGTCGTACTGGAACTGACGCTCCAAAAAGGTTTTGTTGTACAGCCTTAATCCGGGTGTTACTCCATCATACAGGTTGAAATTCACAATTGGGACATAAAACACCTGATTGTAGTAGGGGTTTTCAGTGTCCTTGAAGAACTGAAATTTTAATTTTTTGTTGCTCGATAGCCATCCATTCAATGTTTTCCAGTTGTCGCGCTGGTTGAATTCCGGAATTTTCTGATTATAGTTGAGCACCAAACGATCTTCACTTTTTCTGGGAATGGTAAAGGTTTTGGTAGTGTCGATTCCTGTGAACCAGTATTGCGATACCACGGAATCATTTTTCAGTCCAAAAACGGAAATGGGCACATTGGTACCTCTTTTGTTTTTTAAGGTAAAGGTTATGGAGTCCTCGGTTTTTTCGATTTTCTTGATTTTGTAATCGATTTTATGATCTGTGGACACATATTCATCAAAAAACCAGTCAACGTCTTTATCGGCATATTTTTCAATGGTTTGCTTAAAATCAGAAGCGGTTACCCATTGTTTTTGTTTGTAATTTTTGAAGAAATCCAAGACCGTACTATCTATTTCCTTTTTTCCAAGATAAGCGGACAGATATGACATTCCGAGTCCAGCTTTGAACCCATTGGCTATTTTTTGGTTGAATTTTATCAAGGAGTCGTTCGAAGTGGTCAAGGCTTGATCTATGTTTTTTCTGGCCGAGAGCATGCTGAACAGTGCATACTGTTCGTTGAAATCCATTTTTGCCAAATGAAAATTCTTCAAGCCCCAAATTCGAGACAGTTTTCCGATAAGTTTTTGATTGGGATAGTATTCTTCCACAAACTTGATCATCAAGTAGTATCCGATGGCATCGTTTACCCATCGTTCTTTTCTTGGGTCGAGATACAAAGATTCCTTTAAATAACTGCGAATGGCAGTTTTCAAAAACTTCATTTCGAACTGGAATTGCTCTTCGTAGGGCCGTATAAAAGAGGGGAGTTGACTAATTCCGTACAGAGGAGACCTGTTGTAGTCATACTCACTTACCAGTAGATTGTCATGGGGATATTCCCCTAAGTTTTCATAAAGAAATGCGGAAATTTTACTGATGGATATTCCTTGGGCTATTTCTTCATATTTATTGGATTCTATATCCGTTGTGATGGTCAACTCATCCGTAACATGTTTAGTGAATCTATCATCGATGGTCAGGATGATTTCACAGTTTTTTCTTTTATTGCCAATGAGTTGTACGTGCTGTCCTTCAGGGAAATTGGAAACACTTGATTTTCTGTAATTGGATGCCAAGAACAAACGGTTGGGAAACGTGAAATTAATCCTGGTTTCCGTTACATCGGTATATTGATCATCAAGGTTCATATTGTTGTACAACTTCCAATTACCATCGAAAACAGCCGGGGTAAAGTACCAATCCATCAAATTGTATCCCCTGCTATCAGTATGTCCGTAACCGGTAAATTTTGCTTCAGGCAACCGAATGGTGTAGGTGAAAAATAGTTGAATCGACTCACCGGGCTTAAGAATTTCATTCAGGGTTACGGAAATAATATCCATGTTGCCTTCCCGTTTCCAGTCCAACCCGGCATAGTTGTCATCTACTATGGTTCTTATGGTGGTCTTGCCGCGTTCCCTGTCTTTGGCTAAATGTAAACTCCGGTTGAACTCTTCGGCAAATCGCTTGGCCAAAGCTGTGTTTTTGTTGGAGTAGGCATGGTTCCAATCGTTAAAGTACAGGGTGGAAAGCCCTTGGCTGGATTGGTTGACGTAGGTAAAATGTTGCCGAATCCGTATTTGATTGGTGGGACCATCGAGTGTGGCCACTATCTCATTTTGGTGCTGGCCCCAAAGCATGGGGCACACCATTATGATAAGCAGCGAAACGCTAAGTATAGCTCGATGGTTGATCAATATAGTAGGATTAAAAATTTGGACTCAGTGTTCTACCCTTGTAGAAGGCATCTATGATTTCTACCACCTCATCTTCGGTGTCCACTAATTTGATCAAATCCAAGTCCTTCGGACTGATGTTGCCCGCTTCGACCAAGGTATTCTTGATCCAATCCAACAAACCTTTCCAGAATTCCGTTCCCACAAGAATGATAGGGAAGGTGTGTATTTTATGGGTTTGAATCAGGGTAAGGGCCTCAAAGAATTCATCCAAAGTCCCGAATCCACCGGGCATAACCACAAACCCTTGCGAGTATTTTACGAACATGACCTTGCGAACAAAAAAGTAATCAAAATCCAAACTCTTGTCATCATCGATGTAAGGATTGTCGTGCTGCTCAAAAGGCAGGTCAATGTTCAATCCTACGGAAGTACCTCCCGCTAAGTTGGCACCTTTGTTACCGGCCTCCATAATTCCGGGTCCACCGCCGGTAATGACTCCATAGCCTGCTTCGGCTATCTTTTGGGATACCTTTACGGCTAAATCATAGTAGGGGTGTCCTTCCCGAACCCGTGCCGACCCAAAAACGGAGACACAGGGACCGATGACACTCATTTTTTCAAACCCATTGACAAACTCCCCCATAATTTTAAATATGGCCCAGGAATCGTTTGTCTTGATCTCATTCCATCCTTTGGAATGTTTTTCTCTTCGCATATGCATTGTTGTTCAGTATTTTTTTAAACGGCGCGTTTAATTTTTTGCTTTGTATTGTCCAATTCTTTCTTTAAAAACTTAGCGGTGTAGCTTTTTTTGTCCTTGGCGACCTCTTCCGGTGTACCCGTTGCAACAACCGTTCCACCGCCTCTTCCACCTTCATATCCAATGTCGATGATGTGATCCATCATTTTGATAACGTCCATATTGTGTTCAATTACCAAAATGGTGTTGCCTTTGTCCACCAAACGGTCAAGCACTTCCATAAGCACTCGTATATCTTCAAAATGTAAGCCTGTGGTCGGTTCGTCGAGGATGTAAAATGTGTTTCCAGTATCTCTTTTGGAGAGTTCCGTAGCCAATTTTACGCGTTGGGCCTCTCCACCAGAGAGGGTAGTGGATTGCTGCCCCAGTGATATATAACCCAAACCTACATCTTTTATTGTCTTAAGTTTACGATGAATTTTTGGAATATTCTCAAAGAAATCGACAGCTTCGTTGATGGTCATCTCCAACACATCTGCAATGGATTTGCCTTTGTATCGAATCTCCAAGGTTTCCCTGTTGAACCGTTTGCCATTGCACGTCTCACATTCCACGTACACATCGGGCAAAAAGTTCATTTCAATGACCTTGAGTCCCCCTCCTTGACAGGTTTCACATCTACCGCCCGCCACATTAAAGCTGAACCGTCCAGGTTTATATCCTCGTATGGTAGCTTCAGTGGTTTTGGAGAAAAGCGACCGTATTTCACTGAAAACCCCAGTATAGGTAGCAGGATTGGATCGTGGTGTACGGCCAATCGGCGATTGGTTAATGTCAATGACCTTATCGATATGCTCCAGCCCTTTGATTTTTTTATAGGGCATCGGTTTTTTGACGCCATTAAAATAGTGGGCGTTCATAATAGGGTAGAGGGTCTCGTTCACCAAAGTGGATTTGCCACTGCCCGATACACCCGTGACCCCGATGAGTTTTCCCAAAGGGAAATCCACGGTAACATTCTTTAGGTTATTGCCCGTACAACCGGAAAGCGTGATTTTTTTGCCCGTACCCTTGCGTCGTTCTTTGGGTACGGGAATTTCCATCTCACCTGTAATATACTGGGCTGTTATGGTATGATGGTCTATCAATTCCTTTGGACTTCCTTCGGAAATAATCTCGCCCCCGTGTTTTCCCGCTCTTGGGCCAATATCGATGACATGGTCCGCACATTCGATCATATCACGGTCGTGCTCCACAACGATTACGGAATTTCCAATATCGCGTAGTGCTTCCAAGGAGTGAATCAAACGTTCGTTATCGCGTTGGTGCAGTCCAATGCTTGGTTCATCCAAAATATAGAGTACGCCTACCAATTGGGAGCCGATTTGAGTGGCCAATCGGATACGCTGAGCCTCACCACCGGATAAGGATTTGGAGCTTCGGTTCAAGGAGAGGTAATCAAGTCCTACATCCAATAAAAACCCAACTCGCGCTTTGATTTCTTTTATGATTTCCTCGGCAATTTTCTTCTGGTTGCCCTCCAAGGTGTCTTCCAGATGTTTGAAAAAATCGGCGAGCTCAGCAATGTCCATTTGAGCCAATTCCGCAATGTTCTTGCCATCTATCTTAAAGTAGAGTGACTCTTTGCGCAAGCGGGAGCCTGCACAAGCTGGACATTCCACTTTGTCCATATAATCCTTCGCCCACCGTTTTATGGAAGTGGAGTTGGCTTCTTCGTATTGTGTTTTGATGAAGTTGGAAATGCCCTCGTAATCAATTTTGTATTGTCTTTTTACGCCGAGACTTTTGGAATCCACTTCAAAACTTTCTTTACCACCGTTCAAAATAACGTTAATGGCTTCATCCGGAATCTTTTCAATGGCATCCGTTAGGTCAAAATTATAGCGTTGCGCAATGGTTTCCAGTTGTTTGAAAGCCCAGGATTTTTTGTATTCCCCCAAAGGAGCAAGCCCACCTGATTTGATGGATACTTTTTTGTTTGGGATGATTTTATCCTCATTGACCTGAAATACGTGGCCCAATCCGCTACATTCGGGGCACATGCCTTTCGGCGAGTTAAAGGAAAACGTGTTGGGCTCGGGAGTGGGGTAGGAGATGCCCGATGACGGACACATTAAATCCCTACTGAAATATCTTGGCACCGATTCGCCTTCTTCCAGCACCATGAGCACATTGTCACCACTGTACATCGCTGTGTTGATGGTTTCGCTCAAGCGTTTATGGAAATCTTCGCTATCGCCCACTTTCAAGCGGTCGATTACAATCTCAATATCGTGGGTTTTGTAGCGGTCAACCTTCATTCCTTTGGTAATGTCGGTAATCTCTCCATCGACCCGTACCTTAACAAAACCTTGCTTTGCGATCTGCTCAAACAATTCACGGTAATGTCCTTTTCGTGATTTGATAACAGGAGCCAGCACGTTTATCTTCTTGTCCTTGTATGATTCAATGATTAAATCCTTGATCTGCTCATCACTGTAGCTCACCATTTTTTCGCCCGTGTTGTAACTGTAGGCGTCGCCCGCACGTGCAAACAACAATCGTAAAAAGTCATACACTTCGGTAATGGTGCCAACGGTAGAGCGAGGGGATTTTGAAGTGGTTTTCTGTTCAATGGCTATTACAGGCGAAAGGCCATCAATTTTATCTACATCGGGGCGTTCCAATCCACCCAAAAATTGTCTGGCGTAGGCTGAAAAAGTTTCAATGTATCTTCGTTGGCCTTCGGCGTAAATGGTATCAAAGGCCAAAGAGGATTTTCCACTGCCTGAAAGTCCTGTGATCACCACCAATTTTTCCCGTGGAATGGTAACATCAATATCTTTTAGGTTATGGACCCTTGCGCCCTTAACCTCAATATGTTCTTCGTAATTGATCATAAATCATAGCAAACCTCAAATGTAGCGATTTGGGATGTAAAAAGGAAGTGGCCTTCTGGTTTCGTTTTTGTTAACGAAAGCTGCCCCGACCATTATTTGCCACCATCAAATGATGAGCCGCACTCCGCCCAAATCCTGTAGGGGGTAGGGGAATTTGTCCCCAGGACTTCCAATGAACATAAAATTGATGGGAATGTTCCACTTATCAGATAATTCCTTGATTAATTTTGGTGTGAATTCCCCGTGTAATTGGATGTACTCAATTTTGATTTCCGGATATTCCCTGTCCAACACTTTCAAATCAGAAACGAAGTTATCGGTGGCTTGTTCCCCTTCAGGAAAAACAGATACGATCTTTAGTTTTCGGGTGTGTTCATTGTTTCTGATGTACAGCAACACTTTGTTGAGGGCGGCCACATCATCTTTCTTGGTAAAGTATACAAACTCTTGGTCGTTGATGCGGTCGATTACCCGATTGATGCCTCGGTAGGATTTCACTAAAAAACGGTTGATGGGATCCAGAAAATACCGTATCAAACGCAATAACAATTTTAAAAGAGCTGTTCTGTTGAGCATGACCAAAACGAGCGCAATGGTCGGGATAAAATACTCCATGAAAACAGCGAGATAATCAGGGTTGAGCAATATGTTGCCCACTAAGGCCACGATTACGGCAGCAATGGCAATCAAGAGTGATAGCCAACCTGAACGCTCCGGTCTCGGAAGATTCTTTCGCCGTACTTTCAACAGGATATTACCAATGCCAAAAAGGGCCATTACGGACAAAAACGCTATGGTGTACACACCGGCCAAGGCTTCCAAGTTACCTTCGGTAATCAATAGAATGGATACGCAAAGCATGAAAAATACTATGGCAATCCGATAGGTACTTCCGTTCTTGTTTCTTTTGAGAAGAAATGGTGGAAGGATTCTATCTAAAGTGATACGTTCCACTAGACCTGACACCCCGACAAAGGAAGTAAGCACTGCCCCGCTCAACACCAGTACGGCATCCAATGAAACCAGAAATGACAACCAGGAGCCGCTTACCTGATCCCCCATGATGGATAACAAGGCTTCACTATTGGATTCAATGTCAGAGATGGGCAATACTGCCAAGGCCAGAAAGGCGATTAAGGGATTGAAAATAGTAACCACAACCCACATATTGCGTAGGGTTTTCGGGAATACCCCTTTTTTTTGCTCCTCAACAAAGTTGGCCGAGCTTTCAAACCCACTTATTCCCAACATGGCGGCAGAAAACCCAAAGAACAAGGCCATGGGCAACGCTCCGTGTTTTACGGGAAGGGCGTTGTTTTCGGCAAATACATCCCACCCGTGTTCAAAAAGGTAAATACCTGCAAAGGACGACAATAAAACCAAAGAAGATAGGTGGAAAATAAAGATGGCAATCGCAACTTTAGAGGATTCCCCAATACCGATGATGACAAGTCCCATAAAGACAGCCAATAGACCAATCGTGGCCAAAATAACGGGAAGTTGGGGCACGATATTTTTTAAATAGGCCATGGCTTCATTGGCAGAAATGACTGCTGTGGCCATGTAGGACAATAAAGTCAAGGACGCTGCCAAAGATGCCATCCCTTTGCTGGTGGTATTCAATAAGGCATTGTAGGCTCCTCCATTCATGGGTAGGGCCCCGACGACTTCGCCGTAAATTTTTCTAAATAAAAAAAGAACGACACCGACAATCAATAATGAGATCCATGCATATTGTCCGGCATGTAAAACGGCTAAAGCGGAGACGTACAGGCAAGAAGAACTGATGTCGTTACCACTGATGGAAGTTGAAGCCAACTCCCCGAGCTTTGCTCTAAGTTTATGTGGTTCCATGAATGCTGGTTTATAAAACCAAGGACGAAGTTAGGGCATACAGCCAAAAATTCTAAATTTGAGAATAGAAAATACATGTTATTATGAAAATATTAGGCATTGGCTCCAGAATAGACCATCCGGAATATGGAAAGGGTGTGGTAACCAACGTATCGTCCAAGCATTATTGGGTGACCTTTTTGGAAAACGGATTGGAAACCATTGATTTGGATTCCCAATTTGAAGTGATTGAAGGTGTAGCCGATGAAGTGGACAGCGTGAGCTTTTTTGATGTGGAACGTTCCTTGGTCAAAATACTGGAAAAGTGGAGTGACACCCATGAAAAAGTGGCCATGGCCGATAAATGGAAAGGTGGCAAACTGATTTTGGAGCCTGATGATGGCACTGCCAACAAGGAAATGCCCATTGAGACCTTTTTTCATAAAATTGTGATGGTGCGCGACCGCATCCGTGTGATGGAGCAAAAAATAAACAGTAGCAAAAACCTAGACGACCAAGAAAAAGTGGACCTACAGCAATATATTACCCGTATTTATGGCAGTTTGACCAGTTTTAATGTGCTGTTCAAGACCAAAAATGACCATTTTGTAGGGGAGAGGAGTAAGGGTTAATTAAACCGCCTCTTTCTTCTCACTCAAATACTTCCAATAACGTTTTGGTACGTGCTGCGTATGTAATTTAGGATTGATACGCGATGCAATATTGGTGCTTTTAAAATAATCGTTCCAAAGGGTCTGATATTCATATTCCTCTGTGTCAAAGGCATCACTTTTAACCGTTTTGTTATGGTGGATGTCCTTCAAGTTGAGGGATACCATTTCCACATGGTTCAAATCGTAATAGATTCCATATTTCCGCTTAATGTCATAAATCAACCATTTTTGGTCGGCATAGCGATCCCGAAAATGCTTGGAGATCAACGGTAGCACATCAAAATCGGGTTCAATATTGGCAAAGTAAATCTCGTCCTTGGTCAATTGAAACCTTACAAAGGCCTCCATGCGATGTTTTTCGCGTCCCACTTTTTTGGCCAACTGGGCAATGTACAGCACGGTACTGTCCGAATAGTCCAAATACTTGCCGTTTTTGGTGCGCATTAATTTTTGAATGTAGGTGTAGAGCATCATTTCAACACCCTCCGCTTCACTCAAAAACGCAAAGTACACATTGGAAATGGCATTGTGACTCTTGTTGCGGATACCGTTCCAAACGCGTTTGGCTTTATCCACATGAGTGAAAACGGTTTCCGTTTCAGAAAACAGACCACTTTGGGATTGATTGTTCTTTTGTATGTCGGCCACGTTGATTTTTTCATCAAACGCAACAAAGACGGCGGTCAAGAATCCGTTAAAACTACCGTCATAAACTAATGTTGTTGAAGCATTCATAACGTTTGCTTTTTAGTTATAAAATCTCCCGAAGACTCCTTTGACTGCGCTTAGGATGACATTTCGAGATGAAATCATTGTCAATTCTTAATTGAACAACGACAATTGCGTACTGTGTTGATTCCGATACTTTCCAGTGGAATGTTGCAGAATCATACCTTTTATTTTATCCGCATCCAGGTCACGACGCTCCCAATGGCGGGAATCGCAAACCATAAAGTATTGGGCACGGTTGAGGGCCACTCCGATTTTTTTGAGATGGTCCCAGTTCAGTTTTCTAAATTTTCTGGCCTTTACGATTTTATCAACTGACCGCATTCCAATACCTGGAATTCTGGCCAAAAGGCGCTTATCGGCTGTATTCACATCCACAGGAAAATGATGGAGGTTGCGCAAGGCCCACGAGAGCTTTGGGTCCACATCCATATCCAAATTGGGGTGTTGGTTGTTCAATATTTCCCCAATGGAAAAGCCATAAAATCGCAATAGCCAATCCGTTTGGTACAATCGGTTTTCGCGTAACATGGGCACTTGTGAGCCTATGGCGGGCAAACGGGAATCGTGGGTCACGGGCACATAGCCAGAATAGTATACGCGTTTCATATTGAACGTTTTGTAGTAATAGGTCGCCGAATACATAATATCCTTATCCGATTCTCCGGAAGCACCCACTATCATTTGTGTGCTTTGGCCCGCTGGCGCATATTTCGGGGTACTTTTGATGATTTTACGTTCGGATGTATAGCGTACAATTTCATTCCTAACCTTTTCCATGGGTTTGGTAAAGTCTTCGTGCTTTTTGTCCGGCGCCAACAATTTGAGTCCCGAAATGGTGGGCACTTCGATATTGACGGAAAGTCGATCGGCATAAAGCCCCGCTTCGTACATTAATTCATCGCTTGCACCTGGAATTGACTTTAAATGGATATAGCCGTTAAAGTTTTCCTCTTCCCGTAGTTTTTTGGCTACGGAAACCAAGCGTTCCATGGTATGGTCGGGACTTTTGAATATTCCAGAACTCAAAAAGAGCCCTTCAATATAATTTCTTCGATAAAAATTGATGGTAAGGTCGACCACCTCTTGCACCTTGAAGGCAGCTCTCGGAACATCATTACTTTTTCGGGTAACACAATAGGCGCAATCAAAAATACAATGATTGGTCAATAGGATTTTCAATAAGGACACGCATCGCCCATCTGCGGTGTAGCTATGGCAAATTCCCATTTTGGAAGCATTGCCCAGTCCTTTCCCCTTGTTGGTCCGATCACTTCCGCTGCTGGCACAGGAGACATCATACTTTGCAGCATCCGCCAATATGTTCAATTTTTCACGTATCCTATCAAAATTCATAACTTGGAAATATTCCAATCAAATATATGGACATAATCCAAATAATGGAAATAATCCATAAAAGTTTTTGGAAATATTCCAAAATTTCTATATTTGAGAATGGATTGTCAGTTTGATTGCTTTCGTGAAAAATAAGTTGCGAGATGTCTCGATTGTACTCAACATGACATTATTGACTTGATGATGGAAAATGAAATAACCCTAAAACGATTTACCGATATTCGTAGAGAACTCGGTTATACTCAAACCGAGTTCGCTAAATTATTGGGCGTAAAGAACACCACGGCCGATATAGAACGGGGGAGGACCAAACTATCCGGAAAGGTGGTATCCGAGCTGCTCCGACAATTTAAGATCAATCCGTTGTGGTTGTTTGGTGAAAGTGATCAAAAACATCTGGATACTTCCAAAACCAGTGTAATTCCCAAAGTGGTCACGGTTGATAATTCCGAGAACGACAACATGGTAATGGTTAATGCCAAAGCAGCTGCAGGTTATCCACAGAACATTGCAGATACGAGCTGGTACCAACAGTTACCCGCTTTTGATATGCCCATTCCGGAGTTTCGGAACGCTACCTATCGTGGTTTTCAGGTAGAAGGAGATAGTATGTTGCCCAATTTAAGACCCAATGATTGGGTTTTGGCCCGTGCCATAGAGCATATCGACCATGTGAGTCCGAACAAAATGTACGTAGTGGTGTTGCAAGATTCTGTTATGGTAAAGAAAATTGAGCGTAAACCCAACTCCAACAATGTCACATTGGTTTCTTTAAACGAAACCTATCCGCCCTATGAAATCAAACCCTTTCAGATACAGGAAATTTGGGAGGTAAGCAGCAAGTTGACGTTTAATGTGGATGCCACTACGGAAACAGGACTGTTGAAACAACTTCAAGAATCGATGGAGGAGTTGAAAAAACAGATTTCCCAGTAGACATTTAGAAACCAGTCCCCTTAGTTTTGGTCTGAATTCGCATTAAATAGTTGTGTGCCGTCATGTAAAGGACAGTACCATCATCGCCCCATGTGCAATTGGCTGTGCGTTGCCCCGTTTCTATACGTCCTAAAAGCTTACCTTCAGGAGTAATGACCAATACACCACTAGGTCCTGTGGAGAAAATGGTTCCGTCTTGGGCCACCTTTAAACCATCCAAAGAACCCACAAATCCAGATTCGATCAACGAGGTTGCATCAAAAAAGATACGACCTTCATCCAAGGAACCATCCTGCTGAATGTTATAAGCCATGATGTATGGCGCGTTGGAATCCGATTGGTTTACGTAAAGTATTTTTTCATCTGGTGACAAGGCTACACCATTTGGACGGCTGAGATTACTGATTACCATATCCACCTGACCGTTAGGGTCTATTTTAAATACTCCAAAAGCATCAATTTCACGCGAAGCTGAATTTTGTTGTTCGGGCAAGCCATAGGGAGGGTCTGTAAAATAATAGGTGCCGTTGGAGGCTTGCACAATATCATTTGGGCTATTGAACCGTTTGCCTTGCCAAGTGTCTGCCACTGTCACTTTTCCGCCATTTGACAGGGGCATCCTCGATATTCTTCGGTCCCCGTGTTCGCAGGCTACCAATTCGCCATCATTGTTGATGATTAATCCATTACTTCCGGGCTCATTACCATAAGGCAAAACACCGGTGTAACCGGACGGTTTTAAAAATGCTGTTATTCCCTCATCATCCTGCCACTTAAAGATGGTGTTCTGCGGAGCATCCGAAAACAGCAAAAACCCACCGTCCTTTACCCAGACGGGTCCTTCGGACCATATAAATCCTTCGGCCAGTACTTCTATTTTAGCATTTTCGTCAACATAGTCAAAAAAAGCATCGTCCAATGCAACTAAATTTCCTGTGGTCGTTTGTTGTGCAAAACAGCCTAAGGTAATACTCAACAGAAGGATCGGTAAGTTTTTCATTTTTAAATATTTATATAAATATAAGTGTTGCAAACTAGACTTCATCGAGCAAACATTTCTCTTTAATGTTCCTCGCCAGCATGTTTGCGGCTTCTGGCTTAAGCCGAAACCAGAGTTCTGGTTCAAAAATTTCCAATTCGGCTAAGGCCCAGTTACCTTCATTATCCCTAAAAATATCCACTCTGGCATAAATGGGCAGCTCAGGTGCGGCATGTACCATACTTTTGGCAAAAGCTATTTGTTCTGCACTTGGCGAGTAATCATGAACAGTACCCCCAAAATCATCCTGAACCCTGAAATCACCGGGTTTGGCAATTTTCAACACGGCGTGGGAGAACTCGCCATTAAACACCATCATGGAGATTTCCCCTTCCGAAACAATGTTGTGCTGAAATTCCTGAAGCATCATGGATTCATTCGCTACCAATTCTTGAAAAATGGATTCATGGTCGACAATCCTATCTTGTCCTATTTTGTAGGTATGGCGAGCCGCTCCCGATACACAGGGTTTTAAAATATAGGCGTCCGCCATAAAACCATGCTCTGATTTAGCTTTGGCTATGGCTTCGACAAGTGTCTCAGTTGAACCTTTTTCTATAAATATTGTTCTAGGAATGTTTAATCCCGCATTGGATAAATCTTGCAGATAATGCTTGTCAATATTCCAATAAATCAATTCTTTGGAATTGATGAACTGTGTTTGTCTGGACGCTTTTTCCAACCATTCCGAGAATTCCACATAGCGGTCAAAATAATCCCAGGTGGTTCGGAATAGTGCATATTGGGTGGTCGACCAATCAAAATCGGGGTCGTCCCACGATATGCGTATGGCTTTTAACCCTTGATTTTCCAAAGCTTTCAAAACCAAGTGGTCTTCCTGAAGCACATTTTCAATATAGGGTGTCTTCTTCTGTGGAGCCACGTAGCGGTGGTCTGTCAAAACAACAACATCGTATTCCATTCAAAGAAAATTAATATCCCACGGCGGTGTCATCCCCGCGCTTGTCGGCTCCGCCTTCCAGTTTTCCATCGGGCAGTACGCGAATCGCATCCACTTTACCAATAATGGGTGTGCGGTCTTCATTGATGATGTATCCTTTGGATTTCAAGTCAGACTTAAGCTCTTCGGAAAACCCTTCGGGTTCAAAAACCACCACATCTGGTAACCACTGATGGTGGAACCTTGGTGCGTCTACCGCATCTTGCATGCTTAAGTTGAACTCGTATACATTTAAAATGGTTTGGGCAACAGCCGTGATAATGGTAGAGCCCCCCGGTGTGCCCACTACCATATACAATTGACCATCTTTCTCCACGATGGTGGGCGTCATGCTACTCAGCATACGTTTTTCCGGTGCAATGCTATTGGCTTCGGCTCCAATGAGCCCGAACATATTGGGCACTCCTGCCTTGGCGCTAAAATCGTCCATTTCGTTGTTTAAGAAGATGCCCACCTCTGCACAGTACAATTTGGAGCCATATCCTCCATTGAGCGTCGAGGTTACAGAAACCGCATTCCCTTCACTATCCACAATGGAGAAATGTGTGGTTTGGTCGCTTTCAACGATTTCCACTTCCCCATGGCTTACTTCTGATGATAGCGTGGCTTTATCAAAAGAGAAGTTGGACATTCTATCTTGAAGGTAATCATCACTTAACAAGACATCGTAAGGAATGTCCACAAAGTCAGGGTCGCCCAAGTAGTAATTTCTGTCGGCATAGGCCCTTCGGGATGCTTCTGTAAACAATTGAATGGTTTTTTCGGAGTTATGCCCAAATTTTGAAACATCATAAGGTTCCATCATTTTAAACATTTGATTGATGGTTACCCCTCCGCTACTGGGTGGGCTCATGGAAATCACTTTGATGTCCTTATAGTCAAAAACGATGGGGTCTCTCCAAACGGGTTCATACTTTTCCAAATCTTCTTCTGTGATCAGACCTCCATTTTCCTGAACAAAAGCGGCCAATTTTTGTGCCACTTCGCCTTTGTAGAAACCATCACGCCCTTCTTCCATGATTTTTTGCAATGTTTTGGCGTAGGCTGGGTGTTTTATGGTGTCCCCAGCGACAAAAGGACCTGCAAATTTGGTGCTATCGCCATTGGCCTCAATGAATCGCTCCCTATATCTTTCCAATCGGTTAGCTTGATTTTCAGTGACGACTAGGCCTTTATTGGCGAATTCGATGATAGGCTGTATGATTTCCTTTAAAGGAAGTTTCCCGAATTTTTTGTGTACTTCGAGCACTCCGGCCACGGTGCCGGGCACCCCCACTGCGGTTCCTCCAGAAGTGCTCATGCCTGGAATCACATTGCCCAAGGAGTCTAAATACATATCCTTGTGGGCTGCAAGTGGAGCTTTTTCACGATAATCAATTCCTCCAATCTCGCCATCATTCTTACGGTAGACCATAAATCCACCGCCACCTACGCTTCCCGCAAATGGATAGGCGACTACAAGGGTTAGTTCCGTTGCCACCATGGCATCAAAGGCGTTTCCACCTTTTTTCATGATGTCGACTGCCAATTGTGAAGCTTCTTCACGAGCTGATACCACCATGGCTTTTTCGGCGACCAGTCCTGTAGGTGTTGCGGGTTGTTGCTTGCAATTGATGAATAAGATAAGGGGGAGGAGGAATGTTAGTCTTCGCATAGGGAAATAAATTTTTGGTTGGAAAAAGTAATTAATTCTTCGAAAAAGGAGGTAAACTCATTTTCGAATTCTGTATAGTGTTCTTCAAGGTCCAAAATGGCAAAATTCATTCGGGACTTGTTCTTGGTTCTTCGGTTCATTCCGTTGAGCACACGGTCGATTCCCGCTAAATTGGCATAATTGAGCAACCAATTGTCTGCAATCATGTAGGGCATCATTCGTTTGGTGGCCATGGGGAGGATATCATAATTGTCCTCCAATAGATCATAGAAGTTTTCTACGTATTCATCCAAAGGCATATCCGAATAATCGCTCCAGTTTTTGGCCAAAAAATGATCGTAATAAATATCTACGATCACTCGGCTGTAGTGGCTGTAATTTTTATGGAGTCGTTTGCTGCTTTGTCTTACTGTAGGGTGTGTATCGGTAAATGTGTCGATTTCACGGTGGAGGAGGATGCCTTTCTGGATTTTGTCCGGCAAATGTTTGTATTTGTTACCACGTATATGGTCGGCAAAGAAATTACCCAAAGTTATTTCCTCATCATCAAAAGAGAGATAGATATGCGCTAAGAAGTTCATCGGGGCAAATTCCTTTTCTGTCGAAATTTACAAATTCAAAACATGTAATCGGGTAAGCCCAACTATATTTGCAAAAACTTTTTTAACAATTATGACACTGATCAAATCCATTTCTGGTATACGAGGCACCATTGGGGGCCAAACAAACGACAACTTAACACCTGTTGATGCGGTTAAATTTGCAGCTGCCTATGGCTCGTGGCTTAAATCGTATTCAGAGAATGATAAATTGAAGGTTGTAATTGGAAGGGATGCGCGTTTATCTGGGGAGATGATCCAGAACTTGGTGGTTTCCACCTTGGTGGGACTTGGAATTGATGTGATTGACCTAGGATTGTCCACCACGCCAACCGTGGAGATTGCGGTTCCTTTGGAAAAAGCGGATGGTGGCATCATTTTAACGGCGAGTCACAACCCCAAGCAATGGAACGCCTTGAAATTATTGAATGAAAAAGGCGAGTTTTTGGATGCGGAACAGGGGGCGAAGATTCTTGCCTTGGCCGAGAAAGAGGATTTCGAGTTTGCAGAGGTAGATGATTTAGGGGAAATCATTAAAAATGATTCCTATATCGATATCCATATTGATGAAGTGCTGGAGTTACCCTTGGTAGATGCCGAAACCATCAAAAAAGCTGGATTCAAAGTTGTGGTGGATGGTGTGAACTCCACGGGAGGTATTGCCATTCCCAAGTTGCTTGAAGAACTCGGGGTAGAAGTGGTAAAGCTCTATTGCGACCCAACGGGACACTTTCCGCACAATCCAGAACCTTTAAAACAACATTTGGGTGATATCTGTAAAAAAGTAGTTGAGGAAAAGGCCGATTTTGGTATTGTGGTCGACCCGGATGTAGATCGTTTGGCATTCATCAGCAATGATGGGGAAATGTTCGGCGAGGAATATACATTGGTGGCTTGTGCCGATTATGTGTTGTCCAAAACCAAAGGAAATACGGTTTCCAACCTATCTTCTTCGAGAGCTTTGCGCGATGTGACCGAAAAATATGGCGGTACGTACGAAGCCGCTGCAGTAGGAGAGGTAAACGTGGTAACCAAAATGAAGGCCAACAATGCCATTATCGGTGGGGAAGGAAATGGCGGAATCATATACCCAGAAAGCCATTATGGACGTGATGCTTTGGTAGGAACAGCCTTGTTCTTGATGCTGATGGCAGAGCGAGGAGGAACTGTGGCCGAACTGCGAGCCAGCTATCCGAGTTATTTTATGAGCAAAAAGAAAATTCAATTGACGCCGGACTTGGATGTGGATGCACTTTTGGAGGCCATGCACAACAAGTACAAAGATGAGGAGGTATCCACTATCGATGGAGTAAAGATTGATTTCCCGGAAAACTGGGTACACTTAAGAAAATCGAACACAGAGCCGATTATCCGAATCTATACCGAGGCAAAGTCACAGAACGAAGCGGATGGTTTGGCCGATAGAATCATCGGTGAGATCAAGGAAGTAGCAGGATTGGAATAAATCTATTTTTCTAACTCATAGATGATTTTTGAACTATCAAATTCATCGTCTGAAATATCGGTGCGACTATCGGAATCCAGCCAGATTTTCCACGTTCCGTTTTCCTTGCGGAGTCCAACATTGAAAAAACCATAACCTACATATTGAGGTTCGGCATTTTTTGTATCGTATCGACTTAAACGATAATAACCGGTTTGATAAGCAACATCTTTCATGGAATTAAGGGCAGTGGTAAGAATCGCAAAAGCTATGCTCAAATGGTTTCCTCGGTCTTTTACTCCATCTAAAAATCCACCAAAGCCTTCCAGATAGTGATTGCCGGATTCAATATTGTTTTGGGAAATGGTTACCCGAACAATATCCTGGGTATGGATGGACTTGATTTTTTGTGAATCCAATTGGTCGTAAGCTTCCATAAAAGGCACCCAAACATCGTTTTTGATAGCCTCCATGATTTCCGATGGTACTTGTTTCGGGGATGTTTGTCCAAAGCATAGACTAATTCCCAAACAAAAAAAGATAATGATTGATTTTTTCATCGACAGTGATCTTCTCTTGTCAAGATATCACTTTTTCAATGATTTAGGCGCTTTGTCTTTGTGTTTCCAGCGTTTGTGAGTCCAGAAATAGTACTCCGGTGCTTCCCGAATGGATTTTTCCGTTTCTCGTAGAAAGGCATCCGTAATTTCATAATCGGGAACTTCGGTAGGGTTTTCAGAAAGAATTTTAAATGTACCCTCGTAATATCCTCTTTTCTTTTTACGGACTTTGAGGTAGACAGGAATAAAGTTGATGGCTTTGCAGATTTCTTCGCCTCCAACGTGGGCGGGAACGACTATTCCCATGAAGTCTGTCCAATATTTTGCTTTACTTACCATAGGAGACTGATCACTAATGATACCAACCATCATAAGTTCTTTGCTTTCTTTTGCTTCTTTCAGAATTTTCCTGGATTCCCTGGTTGATATGAGTTCGGTATTGTATTTGCCTCTTATATCCCTAACCAATTTATCAAAATACTTGTTTTCCACTTTTTGATAAATACCGTAGCCTTTGGATATAATTTGAAGATTTAAGGATAACACCCATTCCCAACTTGCATAGTGCGGAAGCATGAGCATGGTATTTAAACCCTTTTTTTCCAAACCATTGAGCAATTCAATATTGGTAACGGTGAATCGTTCTTGAATTTCCTTTTTGCTCATACCCATGGTCTTCATCATCTCCAGAAATATATCGCACATATGCCTAAAGAATTTTTTCTCTATAACCAGTCGTTCTTTTTCTGATTTTTCAGGGAACACCAGCTTTAAATTGTTGCGGACCACTTTTTTACGGTAACCAATTACCCGATAGAGGAGTACATAGATACCATCAGAAATAAAATAAATGACTTTAAACGGGAGTCTGGAAATCAACCAGAGCAAAGGATAAACAAGGATATAAACTACTAGCTGCATAGACTATTCTTGTGTGCAAATATAGCTATATTTGAACCCAAACCTTTTTTTACATGCTCAATTTACATATCGCTACCATTGCCATTATGGCCGCTAATGTTTTGGTTTCCCTGCGCGGGTTCAGTAACACAACTTTTTTTGATAGATACAAGTTCAGTATTAATGCCATACAGGCAGGTCAGCGAGAGCGAATGGTAACTTCAGGCTTTTTGCATGTGGACATTTCGCATTTGTTTCTGAACATGTTCACGCTTTACTTTTTTGCTCCCGTGGTCATAAGTTGGTTCGGTTCCATCAAGTTTCTGATCATTTATCTGGTCAGTTTGATTGCTGGGAGTCTGTTGGCGCTTGTTTTTCACAAGGATGAGCCATTTTACAGTGCTGTTGGTGCCAGTGGAGCTGTAATGGGAGTTCTCTATGCAGCCATATTGTTGAATCCCGATATGCAATTGGGTATCATGTTTATCCCGATTCCGTTACCTGCCTATGTATTGGGTATTGCTTATTTATTGTATTCCATTTGGGGTATGAAAAGCAGGATGGGCAACATCGGTCATACTGCTCACTTTGGTGGTGCTATTGGTGGCTACGCAACAACGTTATTGTTTATGCCAGAGCTCTTTGTGACGGATACTTTGATTGTGGTATTGCTCGCTATTCCGATTATCATCCTTTTTGTATTGGATAAAATGGGTAAAATATAACCCAATAAAAAAGGCCTTGAAAACATCAAGACCTTCTTTTATCAAAAATATATTGTGCTGCTTAGCTCTTACCGAGGATTTCAGCAACTTTTTCTTCCAATGCAGGACCTCTAAGGTCTCTTGCTACAATAACGCCATTTTCGTCCAGTAAAAATGCCGCTGGTATCGCATTGATGTTGTATAAACGAGCGATTGGATCTTGAAAACGCTGTAGATTGGAAATGTGGTTCCATTCCAATCCGTCAGATTCAATGGCATTGGTCCAATGCTCGGCTTTGTTGTCCAAAGAAACGCCAAGGACATCAAATCCTTTTTCGTGATATTTTTTGTAAACCGAGACAATATTCGGGTTTTCAGCACGGCATGGTTTGCACCAAGCTGCCCAAAAGTCCACCAACGTCAGTTTGGCGTTGCTGGTCACATCGTTAAGTGCCAGTACATCGCCCGTCGGGGTAGGAGCTGAAAAGTCCGGGGCAACGGCGCCGACTTCTGTGGATTTTAAATTTTCCAATTGTTCGCCAATCTTTTTGCCGGGTTCGGTTGCTTTCATTTCAGGAGAAAGACCTTCGTACAATTCCCTTATTTCATCCACGGGAAGTGCTTTTGTGGCCAAAAGATTTCCTACTACCAATACAGATACAAATGCATTGGGATTGTTCTTGGCAAAATCAATGTTGAAGTTTTTTGCATCTTCTTGGAATTCCATGAATTCTTCGCGAAGTGCCGCCACTGTGGCGGTATCCCTTTGTTGCGCTGCCGTACGCATATCGTTTTGCATGCTCCTTGCACGGTCGGATAGTATACGGGACTCGGTCAAAAAGTCCATGAACAATTCATTTTGCTCAGTTCCTTTGACCTTTGCAAAACCGATACTGTCTTTTTGGAACTCTACATCAATGATTCCGTTTTCCACAATTATTGGAGCGTTCCCACGAACCTTGTCCACAAAAAGATAGTGCATTTTAGGCTCATCCTGGCTTCCGTTAAAACTAAACAGCCCGTTTTCCACGGTAGCTGTGTCCACATCTACCAATTGATTGACGGAATCCGTTGTTTTTAAGAACACCATGGTTCCATTTTCCGGTTCTCCTTTTATGGAACCGCTGATGACGTATCCTTCATGTTCAGAATCACAGGAAGCTAAAAATAGTACTCCCAAGAATATTGCAAATAGTCTTTTCATTTCTATATGTTTGGATTGCGAAGGTATTCAATGTTTATGGTATAAAAAAACCCTTGGCTTTAATAGGGGCCAAGGGTTGACTATAAAGTTTTCTAAATTTAGAATTGGTATCGGATACCCAGCGCAATGTCGAAATCAAAATCATTGTCGAATCCATCGTAACCGACCAAACCGATTTCAGGTCTAAAATCCAATGAAAGCAACAGTGGAATGTCAAAATCATATTCCACACCAATGTCTCCTGCCGCAAAAACGAACAAGCCGTCGTTGTCATCGTCGAAATTGGGGTTCGGTTCAAAATCTACACTACCTAATCCACCGCCTACGCCGTAGTACCAGTTAAAGTTACCGTCCAACTGGTGTACCCATTGGTAAACACCTGTTAGTTTAAAGGCATCAAATTCCCTACTGTCTCTCCAACCAAGGTCAAATTCGGCACGGTTGTATTGGCCTATTGATTTTTGATAGGATATCTCGGCTCCGAAGCCATCGCTATCGCCCAAACGCAATCCCAAGGCATGCTCGGAAATACTTTGTGCGCTAAGGCTAACTGTTGCAAACAAAAATAAAACTGAAAATAATGTGGTAATCTTCATGAGGTTCTCGTTAAGTTAAAAATTAGAGATAGTTTTGTATTAGATTTACGTTCTAAAACTGGTTTTAGTTCCCAAAAAGTATTCCGAATTGGATAAAAATTTGTTAAAAGACCTTTCTGAAGTATTGAAAGGCGAGTTGTTGTTTGATGATTTAAGTAAGGCCATCTATGCTACAGATGCCTCTGTTTATAGAAAGCTGCCCACAGCGGTGGCCTACCCAAAAAATGCTGATGACCTAAAGGTTTTATTGGATTTCGCCAACGCCAACAAAATCGGACTGATTCCACGAACGGCAGGAACTTCCTTGGCCGGTCAATGTGTGGGAGAAGGTATTGTGGTCGATGTCAGTCGTCATTTTACCCAAATCATCAGTTTGGATAAAGACAAGAAACAAGTTACGGTGCAGCCGGGCATTGTGCGTGACGAGCTCAATCAATATCTAAAACCATTTGGTCTTTTCTTTGGTCCTAACACCTCTACGTCCAACCGATGTATGATAGGTGGAATGGTCGGCAACAATTCTTCCGGGACCACTTCCATTCAATATGGGGTTACCCGGGATAAGGTAATTGCTATGCAATGTGTGTTGTCTGACGGAAGTGATGCCTTTTTCTCAGATATTTCAAAAAAAGAATTCGAAGAAAAGAAGAAAGGCGATTCGTTGGAAGCCAAAATCTATAACAAACTTTACGAAGAACTTTCCAACCCAGAAACGCAACATCATATAACATCCGAGTTCCCAAAACCCAGTATTCACAGAAGAAATACGGGTTATGCGGTAGATGAATTGCTCAAGAACAACGTTTTTGGGGATGACGAAGCTGATTTCAATTTGTGCAGATTGCTATCTGGAAGTGAAGGTACTCTTGCCTTTACCACTGAGGTAACGCTTCAGTTGGATGATTTACCGCCACCATATGCGGCGATGGTAGCTACGCATTACAAAACTTTGGAAGATTGTTTGAGTGATGTGGCACCTGTGATGCAACACAACCTCCATCTATGTGAAATGATGGACAAGGTAATTCTGGACTGTACCAAAAACAATAGGGCCCAATTGGCGAATCGTTTTTTTGTGGATGGTGACCCAGCGGGTATTTTAATGTTGGAAGTCAAAGCAGATACTAAGGAGGACCTGGATAAACAGCTTGATGGATTGTTGAAAACCATTGAAAAATCTGGTTTGAGCTATGCCAACCCAATTTTGTACGGGGAGGACATCAACAAGGCCATTGAACTGCGTAAAGCCGGACTTGGTTTGTTGGGCAATATGGTGGGGGACAGAAAAGCAGTGGCCTGTATCGAGGATACGGCGGTGGCTTTAGAGGACCTGAAAGATTTTATCGGGGAGTTTTCCCAAATCATGAAAGGGTATAACCAAGATGCCGTGTATTATGCACATGCTGGGGCAGGGGAATTGCATTTGCGTCCCATTCTCAACTTGAAAAAGTCCGGGGATGTAGTGCTGTTCCGAAGTATTACCACTGATGTGGCCAAGTTGACCAAAAATTATAATGGAAGTTTTAGCGGAGAACACGGTGATGGTATTGTACGTGCTGAGTTTATCCCGCTGATGATAGGCGAGACCAATTATGAACTCTTAAAAAGGGTAAAAGCCCTGTTTGATCCTAATTTAGTGCTCAACCCCGGTAAAATTGTGGATGCTTATCCCATGGATGAGTCTTTGCGTTACGAGGTTGACCGTAAAGAGCCTGATGTTGATACATTGCTGGACTTTTCGGATAGTGAAGGTATTTTAAAGGCTGCTGAAAAGTGCAACGGTAGTGGCGACTGCAGAAAAAGCCATCACATGAACGGTGGAATGTGTCCCAGTTATCAAGCTACGAAAAATGAAAAGGATACGACACGCGCTAGGGCCAATGCATTACGGGAGTTTTTGACCAATTCAGAAAAAACCAATCGGTTCGATCGCGAGGAACTCAAAACGGCCTTTGATCTTTGTTTGAGCTGTAAGGCGTGTGCCAGTGAATGCCCCAGTAACGTGGATGTTGCTGCCTTGAAAGCGGAATTCTTGTACAACTATCAAGAAGCCAACGGTTATTCTTTGCGAAGCAAACTGTTTGCCCATAATACCCAATTGAATGCCATGGGAAGCAAGGTTTCAGGCATCACGAATTGGATGTATGAGTCCAAATCCATCGGGGGAATGCTTAAAAAAGCAGTGGGAGTAGCCCCAGAGCGTCATTTGCCCAAAGTGGGCCGATTCAATTTTAAGAACCATTTGAAGAAGCATCAGGTAAAGCGAACCGACCTCTCTAAAAAGCAGGTGGTACTTTACATTGATGAGTTCGTGAAGTATCTGGACATCCAGATTGGGAAGGATGCCATTGAACTATTGTGCAAGTTGGGTTACGATGTGGAACTGTTTTATGGTGAAAGTGGCAGGACATATCTATCCAAAGGGTTTTTGAAGCAAGCCAAAAAATTGGTGGCCCAGAATATGGAGAACCTCAAAGATGTTTTAAACGAAGGAACTCCAATTGTGGGACTGGAGCCTTCCGCTATTCTATCATTCAGGGATGAGTACCAGCGATTGCATGAGGATAAGGGGCAATTAAGCAAGTTGGCCTCCCAATCATTTTTGATTGAAGAGTTTTTGGCTTCCGAAATTGCAGCGGGCCATATTACGTCCGACAGTTTTACCGATGAGGAAAAGACCATCAAAATACATGGGCACTGTCATCAAAAAGCATTGAGCAATCAAAAGGTAACCTTTGATGTGCTGAATCTGCCCAAAAATTACAAAGTGACGATTATACCATCAGGTTGTTGTGGTATGGCAGGTTCTTTCGGTTACGAAAAAGAGCATTACGAAGTAAGTATGCAGGTCGGTGGACTAAAGTTGTTCCCAGCCGTAGAGAAAAGCCCTGAAGAAACTTTGATTGCCGCCAATGGAACAAGTTGTAGGCATCAAATTAAGGATGGGACGAAAAGGGAGGCACAGCACCCGGTTTCAATCTTGAGACAGGCCCTTGTCATCTAAGAGGTCCTGGTCAACGTTTTCTTCTTCACTTTCGCTAAGGTGTTCTTCGGTAACATTCTCAATACGGACTTCTTTGTCGGTAATGGAGGCGATAAGGTCGTTCATGTCCATTTCCTTTAAATCCTCGTCCACAAAGAAAGGGGAAAGTCTATCGTGATTGTAATGGTAGATTCTCCAGCGTTTGAAGGAGTATTCCAAAGCGGTCAGGTTTTCCACCCAATCCCCTGAATTCAAATAGGTGCAACTACCGTGTTTATTTTCGTATATCTCTTTTTTAGGTTGATGGATGTGTCCACAAACCACATAATCATATTCGTTTTCTATGGCAAGCTCGGCAGCGGTCTTTTCAAAATTATTGATGTACTTGACAGCACCCTTTACGCTGTTCTTTATTTTTTTGGACAAGGAATATTTCTCACGTCCCATTTTTGCCAAACACCAATTGAGGAAGCTGTTGATCAAAATAAGAAGGTCGTAACCATAACCACCCAACTTTGCCAACCATTTGGCATTTTGTATCGAGACATCGAATACATCACCGTGGAAAATCCAGGCTTTTTTGCCATCCAGATTCAACACCAACTTATTCATGATTTTGAAATTTCCCATTGAAGTATCACTGAACTTACGAAGCATTTCATCATGATTTCCAGTGATATAGTAAACTTCAGTGCCTTTGGAGGCCATCCCGATGATTTTTCTCAATACTTTGAGATGGGAAGGGGGGAAATACCGTTTGCTAAACTGCCAAATATCAATAATATCCCCGTTCAAAATCAGCTTTTTAGGCTGTATGCTATTGAGATATGTAATGAGTTCATCTGCATGACAGCCATAGGTTCCCAAGTGTACATCCGAGATAACTGCCAATTCTATCTTCCTTTTTTTCAATCGTATAGGGTTTAATGCAAAATAAAATGGTTGGAATAAATTAAAAATGAAATCGAAGTCATCAATTCATGAGGATAATGTTAAAAAATCATCATGCTGAAACTAAATATGTTACAATAATATTAAGGCAAAGCATCGTTTTTGAATTAGATTTGTATGGTCTACCTTTGGGGACATCATAATTTTTATACCGAATGGCAGGAAATTCTTTTGGACAACTTTTTAGGCTCACCACCTTTGGTGAATCTCACGGAAAAGCATTGGGGGGTATCATTGACGGTTGTCCTGCAGGGATAACATTGGACTTGGAAAAGGTCCAAGAGGAGTTGAACAGAAGAAAGCCCGGGCAATCCGCTATTGTAACCCAGCGAAAGGAACCTGATACAGTTGAAATCTATTCAGGAGTGTTCGAAGGAAAGACCACAGGTACGCCGATTGGCTTTGCCATTAACAACACCAACCAAAAATCAAAGGACTATTCACATATCAAAGATTCCTACCGACCATCGCATGCGGATTATGTGTATGATAAAAAATATGGTTTCCGTGATTACCGGGGTGGTGGAAGAAGCTCTGCTCGTGAAACGGCCAGTAGGGTGGTGGCGGGCGCCATTGCAAAGCAATTCTTAAGTGATATCAAAATAAACGCCTTTGTCTCCCAAGTTGGGGAGATGAAATTGGACAAGCCTTATCAAGAATTGGATTTTTCAAATATCGAGTCCAATGCTGTTCGTTGTCCAGACACCGAAACGGCCCAGAAGATGGAGGATTACATCAAATCCATCAAAAAAGAGGGCGATACCATTGGCGGTGTGATCACTTGCGTGATTCAAAATGTACCAATTGGTTTAGGTGAACCTGTTTTTGATAAACTTCATGCCCGTTTGGGAGAAGCTATGTTGTCCATCAATGCGGTAAAGGGTTTTGAGTACGGGAGTGGTTTCGCGGGTGTTGCCATGAAAGGAAGTGAGCATAACGATGCCTTCAATACCGATGGCACTACAAAAACCAACCGTAGCGGGGGAGTGCAAGGGGGCATCAGCAACGGCATGGATATATATTTCAGTGTGGCTTTTAAACCTGTGGCCACGGTACTACAATCCTACGAGACCATCAATAAAGAGGGCAAAAAAGTGACCACGCAAGGGAAGGGGCGCCATGACCCCTGTGTTGTTCCCAGAGCGGTACCCATTGTGGAAGCCATGGCTGCATTGGTCTTAGCGGACTATACGCTATTGGCCCGTACCAACAAAATCTAGCCCGCGTTAGGACGTTTCCGTTCAAAAAAGTATCTTTCCGTCACTAACTTAACTTTTTTATGAAGAAACTCGAATTGCACTGGCAAATCCTGATCGGGATGCTACTTGGTATTCTTTTTGGATTTGTGATGACCCAAATTAGCTGGGGCAAGGAATTTGTAAATGACTGGATCCAACCCCTGGGTACCATTTTTGTAAAACTTCTTAAACTCATTGCCATACCCTTGATTGTGGCGTCCTTGGTCAAAGGTATTTCCGACCTCAAGGATATATCAAAATTCAGAAATATCGGTCTCCGTACCATTGCAACGTACATCGTTACTACGGTAGTTGCCATAACCATTGGACTACTTTTGGTCAATGTTCTGAATCCGGGAAGCGGTATTTCGGAAGAAACCGTTACCAAACTTACCGATACCTATGCTGGTGATGCTGGGGTAACTTCAAAATTGGAAGAGGCTTCGCGACAAAAAGATAGCGGTCCACTACAATTCTTGGAAGATATGGTACCGGATAATGCATTGGCGGCCATGACGGACAACTCTTTAATGCTTCAGGTCATATTCTTTACCATCTTTTTGGGTATTTCCATGTTGTTGATCGGGGAGAAAAAGGCAAAGCCATTAAAAGATTTTTTTGACTCCCTCAACTATGTCGTCCTAAAAATGGTGGATTTGATCATGTTGACGGCTCCCTACGCTGTGTTTGCCCTATTGGCAGGTGTTGTGGTGTCATCAAGTGATCCAGACCTGTTATTGGCCCTGTTGAAATATGCAGGTGTGGTAGTATTGGGTCTTGCTTTAATGATTGTATTCTACGCGACAGTTGTTGGTCTTGTTACCAAGAAGAACCCGTTTTGGTTTTTAAAAGAGATAAGTCCGGCACAACTGTTGGCCTTTTCCACCAGTTCCAGTGCAGCGACTTTGCCTGTTACCATGGAAAGGGTAGAGGAACATATCGGTGTAGATCAGGAAGTGTCCAGTTTTGTACTTCCCGTAGGAGCCACTATCAATATGGACGGAACCAGTTTGTATCAAGGGGTTGCCGCTGTATTTATATCCCAGGCTCTAGGTTTTGATTTGACTTTTGGCAATCAGTTGACCATCGTATTGACAGCTTTGCTGGCCTCTATTGGTTCAGCGGCGGTTCCGGGAGCGGGAATGGTGATGTTGGTCATAGTTTTGGAGTCCATTGGATTTCCACCGGATAAATTGGCGATTGGACTTGCCTTGATTTTTGCTGTGGATAGACCGTTGGATATGTGCAGGACCGTAGTGAACGTTACGGGTGATGCCACCGTATCGATGGTCGTGGCCAAATCCGTGGATAAACTGGGAGATCCACATGTGGAAGAATGGGATGACAATTACGATGAGGTAAAATAAACTTTAGAAAATTTTATTATAAAAAGGTCTCCAATGGGGGCCTTTTTTGATTGAAAGGGAAATAGATCAATCCAAAAACTTAGCTTTCAACTCAGGCGTGGGAATCATACAGGATTCCTGTTTCCCGAACCATTTATAGCGGTTTTTGGCCACAAAATCATAAATGCTGTTTCTAATGCAGGTCGGAATCCAAGTGAAAATCGTGGATAACTTCCATAACCCGCCTAATTCTTGTGCTATCTCCAAAGCGGCATCGGATTTTGTATAGTAGGCCACGCCGGGCTCGATAAGGATGATGGAATCCACCTTACTCGTATCAATATGGCGCTGCTTTACTAATTCCTGACCTGTCTCACTTTGCAAGGCCGCATAGCGGAATATATCTTTTTTGTCACGTTTGATTACAAACTGGACAGAGCTATTGCAGAGATTGCAAACGCCATCGAACAAGATTATCTTTTTATTTTCCATAGTGCTGTCATTCCTGCGCAGACAGGAATCCAATTACTTTTTCACAAAGATACGATAGTGTGTTATCAAAGCCTAGCTTGCGAATGGGGCTTGCCTTTTAAGGGTTTTAGTACCCTGCCAGTTGAAATATGTCATCGGGGCTGAGCTCACTTAATTCCAGTATGTTTTTACCGGATTCGGCCATCGCTTTTCGAATAAGATAGTTGCCGGTTCGGTATCCGATGGACTGGCGACCATCAGGATGCTGAAACATCCAAGTTTGATAGTCTGCATTTTGTGGTAATGCCAATAATTCCTGAGTCCAGACCTCAGCGACTTCGTCTTCCGGGGGACTATCGGCTTCCATGGCAGAAGTGTATTCTTCGGAGAAGACTACGGCCAAACCTTCATTGATGGCAGCAATGGGTATGCCCGGTTCAAACTTGTTGTCCTGAATGGCCCAACCGCGGTATAAATGGTGGAATTCATGAAAAATGGTATGCTTCAATGCCTTTTGGGTTGCAGCGGTAATTCCACCAGGGTAGTTCTCCGAAATTTGGATGAACACTGTGGGAGGAGAATTGGTTTCGGTACGTCCGGTAACACCCCCGACCACATCAAGGTCCCAGTCCACAATTTCAAGTGATATGTTGATACTGTCAGGTAGCGTGGGCAACAGTGTTCGGATTTCCCGTTCCGATTCCAAAATAACCCCTTGAATCAATTGTTTTTCCGATGCTGAAAACTTGGAAGTACCTTCATTAAAGGTTATGATTGAATTGGTCTGTTCCGCATTGTTTTTGGAATTGATGCAGCTGGTGATGGCAACAAGTATGCATACAAGTAATGCTATTCGTAATAGTTTCATGATGATGAATATTTTACTTGTAGACTCAGCGCAAGCAAAAATGTTACATCAAGCAAAAAATAGAGTGTGAGTAGAAACAAAGGAGGGAAAGTGAGCACTTTATTTTACCGTAAATGCTTTGCATCTTATTTCAAGATAACCGTAAATACAGTTTTACGCTGCTGTCGGTTTGATTTTTGTTTCCTTTTTCACAAAATACTTGACATAAAGCAGTACCAAAATGGGAACTATGATCAATCCACTGATAAAGTTCAATAAGGAGGCCCAATCCGTCAATTCATTCCCACCTTTTGATATCAGAACCAAATCGCCCAAAGGTCCTTTCGAGAATATGGTGTTGTAGATAAAATTCCAGCCCAAATGCAGTCCAAAAGGGAGCATTATGGATGTTGTTTTGGAAAAAGCCCAAGCCCAGGCATAACCCATTAATCCAGTCCCGATAAAAACCAAGATCATGGCCATTGCATTTCCCAGAACGCCATAGGAGAACCAATGGTAAATCCCGAATGCTATGGCTGAAATCAAAATACTTTTCGTAGCGCCTATTTTTTGGATGAGAAGGTACAATAATGCTCCACGAAAAATAAGTTCTTCAGTGAGTACGGACTTAAAATCCCACCAAAAAGCCTGTAAAACAGCTCCGGTTGAAATGTTTTTGTTCAAAACCCAAGTGGATGATTTTAAATAGGATTCCAATAACTGGACAAGAACACAGAGCACAGCTGTGATCAAAAATCCAATCAAGAATTGTTTGAGTCTTTTTGCTACGGGCAGGAACCCTAATGCTAAAATAGTTTTCTTTTCTATGAGATATAAAAACAACCACGAAATGGCAATCAAGACGAAAACTCCAATCATTGTACTGGCTGGTTTTATTTGCTTAAAAGTAGTGAATTAAGTTTAGGCTAAGTGTGATAAAATAAGTTATAGCCCATGTTCACAACTGTTTTTAAATCTGTTTCATCTTTTTGTAAATTTCTTTCTTAGAGTTCTCAAATAATTCTCCACCAAACTCTTCGTTGTCCAGAGAGATGATTGAAATGTCTTTTATACCCATAATTCCAAAAACGAACTTCAAGTAGGTTGTTTGGAAATTCATGTGTTCATTTTTTTCGTTTTCCCCATAACCTGTATCGCCACGACTGGACAGTATGAACATTTTCTTGTTTTTAAGCATACCCACATAATCTCCATCTGGTTCGCCCGAACGGAACTTCCAAGTCTCGTTGATTCGCATAAGTTGGTCGATGTAAGCCTTTAGTCCGCTCGGAATAGACCAGTTGTACATGGGCGTCCCCAAAACATAAATATCATGTGCTTTAAACTCTTTAACCAATGCATCGCTAAGGGTAACACCTGATTGGTTTTCTTTTGTCCTTTCACAGGGGTTAACAAATGCACTTGCAATCCATTTTTCATTTATTGGCGGGATTTCCTCCAATCCTACTTCTCGGTAAGTAAAAGCATCTTTAGGATTTTTCTTTTGCCAGTTTTCTTCGAAAAGTTTTGTCAGCTTTCTACTGTGCGACCTTTCCTTTCGTACACTTGCGTTGATGATCAATACTTTGTTCATAATTCATATTTTTTTGATTACGAGACAAAATTCCTAATCCGGAAAGTGAAAAAAATTGACCTAGTTCAAGATGCATCTATTTTTTTTCGAATTCTGCTTAAAAATTCGGCAGAAATGCCCAAATACGAAGCAATAAGATAGTTGGGTACTTTTTCAGCGATTTTGGGATAGTTTTCCAAAAAATCCAAATAGCGTTTTTCTGCGTCGAGTGTTTTGTTTAAAATGATTCTTTTCTGCAAACTCCCCAGATAATTCTCCAGGATGATTCTAAAAAAGCGTTCGAGTTTTGGTAGCTGCCCTAGCATTTTTTGAAAAGAATCCTGGCTGATTTGCAGTAGGGTAGTGACCTCAATGGCTTGAATATTGTAGATGGAAGGTTTTTGTTTTTGAAAACTATCCATATCCGTTGCCCACCAGTTTTCAATGGCAAAATATAGAATCTCTTCCTTTCCCGTATCGGGATTGATGTAAAAAGCCTTTAATGCACCGTTTACGACAAAATTATCGGTACGGCAGGTTTGCCCGTTTCTCAACAGATAATCACCTTTGTCGAGTTCTTTTTTGGTCCAAAACGTTTCTATTAAACGTGCTTCTTCGGAACTTAAGGTAATGTGTCTCGAAATTGATGCAATGAGTCCCTCTTTCATAGCTATGGGTGCCAACGGCCTCGGCTATATATGTTTAGTTTCTTAAAAATAGCGAATTTAGTTTAGGGAAGGAGGGGGTAATGGATTATAGCCATTGTTCATAACCTTTCCATAATGGAATAAGATAGTTGTCATTTCGAACCGACCAAAGGGAGTGTGAGAAAACTAGATTTCTCAATCGATGCTTTTGCATCTCATATCGAAATGACCTTGGCTGTTTAAACCCTACATATTTTGTAGCAACCTGCCCAGAGTGTAACCGACGGGTAGGGGATAACAACTGTAACCCTCCCTAAAAATGTAGCCTTACCCCTTTTAGGACATCGCTAAATTCATAAAATTATCATTATGACCTCCTCCCA
>NZ_RZNA01000012.1 GCF_003992595.1 Flagellimonas oceanensis | reverse complement strand
GGGTCTGTAAATTAAACTCTGTCCGATCCATCAATCCCTCTGGGGCTAGCCCCAGAGGGATTGGGATTTAATTCCAAGGGAATCCTCTCCCCAAATTTAATATAAAGTTGCTGGACCACCAGGCTCCAATTCTGCAGGGGCGATGTCCATTTCTTCTCGATGTTCCTGGTGGCCAGGTAGACCAGCTTGAGCAGGGCCATATCGTTTGTAAAGGCCCCTTTGGTCTTGGTGACCTTGCGTACCTGGCGGTGGAAGCCCTCCACGGCATTGGTGGTATAGATCAGTTTGCGGATGGGCGGGGTGTATTGGAAGTACTGGGAGAGCTCTTCCCAGTTGTTCTGCCAGGATTCAATGACCACGGGATATTTGCCTCCCCATTTTTCGCCCAGGGCCAGGAGTCCGTCCTCGGCCACCTCCTTACTGGTGGCCCGGTATACCTCTTTGAGGTCCCGCATGAACTCCTTTTGGTCCTTTGAGGCAATATACCTGAGGGAATTGCGTATCTGGTGTACAATGCACTTCTGTACCTGGGTCTTTGGGAATATGCTGAGTATGGCCTCGGTAAAGCCCTTCAGGTTATCGGTACAGGCAATAAGGATGTCCTGCAGTCCACGGTTGTTCAGGTCGGTCAGCACCTGGAGCCAGAAGTTGGCACCCTCGCTCTCGGAGATGTACATGCCCAAAACTTCCTTATATCCCTCCTTGTTGATGCCAAGTATGTTATAAAGGGCCTTGTGCTCGATCTTCCCATCGACCTTTACCTTGTAGTGCATGGCATCCAGCCACACGATGCAATAGAGGGGCTCCAGGGGACGGTTCTGCCACGCCTTTACATCGGGGACGATCCGATCGGTGATCTGGCTTAAGACCGTATGGGAGATCTCCGTATCGTACATCTCCTTGATATGGGACGAGATGTCGCGGTAACTCATCCCAAGGCCGTAGAGCCCGATGATCTTCTCCGAGAGATTGTCCGCCAGGATGGTCTGGCGTTTCTTCACAAGTTCCGGCTCAAAGCTGCTCTGGCGGTCCTGCGGGGTATCGATGTCGAAGGTCCCAAAACCACTTTTCAGCGTCTTTTTTCCCTTGCCATTGCGTTTGTTGCCCTTGGTGCGCTCACCCTCGTCCAGATGGCCGTCCATCTCCGCCTCAAGGGCCTTCTCGATCACATTCTTCAGCATGGGGGCAAAGGCGCCTCCCTCACCGAAAAGGTTCTTGCCCGACATGAACTGCTCGAGCACCTTCTTTTCAAATTCTGTCTGTTCTTTCTTTGTCATGGTACTGTCTGAATAAAATTAATACTTCTAATCTTTTTCAGACAGAGTTCAGTTTACAGTCTCCTGTTTGGTGATGGTGTGGATGATGGTAGCGATTACTGGCGAATAAGAGGTTTCAAATTTGGGATTGTTCACCACCGAAATCACGGCTGGATTTTCTTCATCATTTACGTTCAAAGGCACTTCATCCGCAGACAATGCCATAAAAATACGTTTGGTGCTGATGCGTTTTAACGCATTGGCCAAGGTACTTTTTACACCAGCTGTTTGACGCTCGGAATCCTTTCCGCTAATGAAAGCATCTGCCATTGCTCTCGATGTGGTATTGGTTTCAAGAAACTGGATCAGGCTATCGGTATCGAGCATTTGATAAATGGCAATCAAATGGGGCAAGGTGCAAAATTGCGGATAATCGGATTTCAATTTCCAAATCAATCCGCCAATTAATCCTTCAGCAGCATCGTTGAAGAATTTGGTTGTTCCGGTGGTTCCCGATTCTCGTTGTTCCAAGAGGTTTTCAATCAAAACCCTCGACACTTCATTTACGCTTTCTTCATTCTCTAAATACCTCGGTGCAATGGGATTTACCCGATGGATAATCCTATCAAATGAAATGACCTTCATTGGAATTTCGTTTTCTTTAAAAAGCGGATACGCCATTTCGGTCAGCTCAAAGTCTTTGTAGTCGTGAATGATTCCACAAAAACCATTTTCACGAAAGTGTTTTAAGAAGCCATAGACAACGCTTTCGGTCTTCCCACTTCCTGCAGAACCGATGACGGATGCACCACGCTTTATGTTGTCTATCTGAAATCTTCCCGATTTTGTCAGGAACTTTACCTGATATCGTTTATCTGTTTTTCCCGTTAGTTCACTATCGTAAAAAGCATAGAGAAGTATGGCTACCGAAAGAACAGGCACAACAACATATATCATTATTTCTACCAATGACCAACTCATATCCCAATAGAGCTTGATTTGACTGTGATTTCTGCACCTTTCCTAAGTCGCTTAAAAACCCGAAGTGCTAATTGTGCTTTACTGGTCGGGATATTTGGGATTAATGGAATGCCAGACTTACCCATAATTTTAAAGGCCATTGCTTTTTCATTGGCTGGTAATTTCATTAAAGCTGCGAAATAGAGTTTTGGGTTTTTGACAAAATCCTTTTTGGCCTTATAGGTCTCAGCATAGTTGCGTTTATAGCCAAATGTCTTATCAAAGGTCTTTTCGGCACGTTCAAAAAACTGGTCACGGTCAAAACCACGTTTCACTTTCTTTCCGTGCATCTCAACTTCGGATGCTTTGTGCTTGCTTCCTGGGGAAAGACTGAAGGAATTGGATGCATCCTTTCGGCTGACGATAATATGAATGTGGCTTTGGTTGCCTGCCTTTTTCATTCCCTGGACAATACGCTTACCATTTTGTTGGTGCGGTGCTTCTCGTTCGAGTTTGGCAATTTTTAGCTTTAACCTATCGATGTTCCCTTTTGCCTCACCTTGTTGGATTTTCCGGACTTCTTGTTTCAATTCAAGAATCTTGGTAGCAAAAGGTTGGTTTTCTCGCACCTGAAAATCCGTGCCTTTGAATGTTCGTTGGTGTTCAATTTTGGCGAAGTATTTAATATCATTAACACCTACTTTTCGTCCATTGATTTCCCGGTTGAAACTGGCTGCATAATCCTTCATCAGCTCTCGGGTATATCGTTTTAAATCTTCGCTACTGTTTTGAAGTTTTCGCAATTCGTATTTGGATGGACTGACCGTGACGGAATAGAATTTTGGTTCTTTCTTTTTCAGCTTGGCAGTGTTACCATCAATTTCTTTGACCACTTCCTTTGCTGAAATCTCATCGCCATATTGGTTGAAAAAATGTTCCATCTCTTCTTTTTCCAGACCCTCGTTTTCCTTTTCCAAATAGTCCACAAAATCCGCTGAGCTCTGACTGTAATTCGTTCCTAATTTTTGTGCGGTGATGTTTATATACATAGGTTAGAATTTTAAAGTTGATTCTGGTTATTTCGCTTTTCGCGAAAGCGGACTTCCTTCTTTTCCTCAGCATATTTCTTTTCCAAAATCAAGGGTTTCTTTTTGGGTTCATCCATTTCAAAAAGGGATTGTAACATTGCAACTGTAGGTTTGGTTTGTGTCTTTTCCACATCACGCATAATTGCAATGACCGCATTGATGCGCTTTAATAATTTGGCTTCAATGGTGCGCCCAGTTGGTCCTAAATTTTCCTTTGGTGAAATCTCGTTATAGAAGAAAAAATCAAGGATGGCTTCCATTGCCTCGGTATGAGTCTTGAAGTGTTTACGTGAGAATTCCTGAAAACGTTTTGCTGTTTCCTTTTTGAATCTAATGCCGATAAATGTGTCCATATTTCGCCGATTTGTCGCAAATCCTTCCCGAAAAATGGGCGTTTTGAGGGCATTTGTCGCAAATTGCTGAAAACCAAAGAATTAAAATGATTTTAAACAACTGATTTTCAATGCTTTGACAACGAACAGGAATATGTAACACCGCGCAGCGTGTTACCCTCTTGCTATTCCTTTTCGTTCCGCTCGCGGGACAAAAATCCATACAATCCATCCGACCTACGGCGGATGATTGCCATTTTCGAGGAAATGAAATTTCCGATATGTTAATTTTCGGTGGGTACGGTTATCGGCGAAAGTCAAAAAGTGGATAACTGTACTTAAATTGTGTGCTGTATTTCAGCGAAATAAAGATACGATTTTTTCGTGATTATAAATGCACTAAAAATGAAAACACCCCTGAAATTTCAGGGGTGCATTTCTTTTAAAATTATCAATCATATATTAAATACATAGGTATAGGAATATAAATTCCGTAACGCTTCCTCGTCAAGCATTTGGTCCAAATTGGTGTGATGCTTAGTAGCATAGTCCATCAAATCCTTGCCATATTTTTTCTTGACATCTTCTTTGGAATTTGCAATTAATCGCTCTTGCGCTTCCTCACTCAAATCGGTAAAATTAAGATAAATCATAGCTTCCCGATTTTAGTATTCGCTTGATAACATCAGCGTATCGTTCACAAAGAACATCCGCAATTCGTCCAGTGGAAAATCGGTAGCATTGTAACGGTGGGTTTCCAAAATGTTATCGTTTCCATCGCTGTAAATAATTTCAGCTTCGTAGCCTGTGTAATCCTGTTTTTCTTCTGACATTCTTTTGAAGTCAATCGTTACCCATTTGCTTCGGTTCTTCAAACTTTTGGCAATTACCGAAGCATCCGTAATGAGCCAATAACAGTCCGCTACGTTTGCAAGATATTTCAAACCATCCGTAAATCGGGTTCTAAGAATGGGAATGTAATAGTACATTTCCGTGCCCGTGAATTGTTGTAAGTTCTGTTCTATTTCGTTAACTTGTGCTTTCATTGTCTTATACTTTTAAATGGATAATGAAAAGAGGGCGCATCTTTTCGACGGGTACGCCCTCTTTCTTTTAAGTCTATTCGTTAGAACCGTTACCGTTTTTTGTACCCAACAATAGGATTTCGTTGGCTTCGATTTCTGTTACGTATCTTTTGATACCATCTTTGTCCTCATAGCTTCGGGATTTCAGTTTTCCGCTTACGCCTACCTCTTTTCCTTTGACTACATACTGTTCAACAATTTTAGCAGTCTTGCCCCAGGCAACCACGGTATGCCATTCGGTGCTTTGCTCTTTCTCGCCTTTCTTGTTCTTGTAATATTCATTTGTGGCGAGTGAAAAGCGGGCTACTTTGCTTCCGCTTTCAAGGTTCGTGATGGTTGGCTCTTGTCCAACGTTTCCAATCAATTGTACGTGATTTCTTAAAGTACTCATAACTAAAAATTTAAAGATTAATAATTCCCTGTTTAATTCAATTGAGATGAAATTTTAAGGGGTGTTTGTTTGATTTCTTTCGTGCGTAGCACAATGGGTGACGTGGGTTTTGTCAAGACTTTCGGGGAATAAATCAGGTGTGTCTGCGACGTAGTGAATCCTGCCTGCTGAAAAGCAGGCATTGGATTTCAAGGAAGTAGATACCTTATTTTTCGCTGAAACTTGCCACGGTCTTGACAAGTTCCATAAGGGCATTAGCAATTCTTTTAAAGCCAGTTGCGACCCGAGCGTACGGGAAGTTAAGCGAGGTGAGCGATTGGGTTTAATTTAGAATTGGTTATGCACTGCCTGTTTTTCGATGCCCCGAAAAACATTCAAGGCTTCATCCATTATAAACCCCTTAAAATGTGTGGGACAGCACCCTGGTTTTTAGGGATTTTCGAGTAAGGGCTCAAGAAGTTCTTGCCGTAAATTCTGTTAAGAAAACCAAGGGGCTGGCCTTCCGATTTGGTAAGGCGGACTTAATTCACAATTTTGGCTATGGAATGTAGCGTTCCTTCCCAGCCTAAGCGGGAAGGGTGAGCGGAATGGAAAGCTAAAATTGGGGATTGTGTCCAAGGTAGTTGTAGTGAAGCTCTTTTCCCGGAATGCAGCTTTTCGCGAAATGTAGGGGAATGTGCTGAGCGGTGTTGTGAAAAAAAGCCTTCCTATTTAATAAGAAGGCCTTAAACTGAATATTTTTTCGTCATTCTCGGCTATTGATAACTATTTGATACACACAAGGAATCAAATTCAAGATGGTTGCCGATAGTAACCCACCCAAAATGACCACAGCCATCGGGGTTTGAGTTTCACATTTGGGTTGAACATCTTTTTAGTGCCAGACAAATTCCATCCAATAAGATCTGTATTATTTTCTCTACAGCGAAGTTAATTATAATTAAGAACTGATCATACCCTTAAAAACCTTCGGGTTGAATCTAATTACCAAAAATGCCCCATTTTTCCTAAATCCAAAAGTTCGAAAGAATTCATTACAAAATTTCTACAGAATTAATTCCTTATTTTGCTATTATGAAATTGCTCATTATAGAAGATGAACCTGAAATGCTAAAAAGCCTCGAAGAATTCGCCGCGGAAGAGGGGTATTTTTGTGATGTCGCCTGTAATCTCTCCGAAGGTCTGGAGCGCATCGGTCTTTATGATTATGACTGTATTATTTTGGACATTAATCTTCCAGATGGTAATGGTTTCCATTTGCTAGAGGTTCTCCATAAGGATGATAAGTCCGATGGGGTAATCATCCTTTCTGCCCGTAATTCCCTGGACGATAAATTAAAAGGCTTGGGGTTAGGAGCTGATGATTACCTGACCAAACCATTTTACTTTTCCGAGTTGAATGCCCGTATAAAGGCAATTATAAGGAGAAAACAATTCAAGACAAATAGATTGGTTCACTATGCTAATCTGGTAATAGAACCAGATCAGTACATAGTTGGAATTGATAATCTCGAAAGCCCACTTTCTCTAACAAAGAAAGAATATGCTATCCTTACCCACTTGATCAACAATCACAAACGGGTGATCACCAAGGTTTCTTTGGCAGAATATATCTGGGGCGATTACGTAGATGAGGTACAGAGTTTTGATTTTTTGTTTTCACAAATCAGAAATTTGAGACGCAAGCTAAAGGAAGCAGGTGCCAACGTGGAAATAACCAATATTTACGGTGTGGGATACCAAATAAAAACAATATGAAGCTGCTTTCTTATACGACCCGAATCCAATTATTCGCATTCCTTTTACTGTTTGGGATATTCTCGACCTTGTTTTATCTGGTGCTAAGCTGGAATGTACTTCAAAACATAGATGAGGTTTTGTATAACCGTAAGATGAACTTGCTTGCCTATCTCGAAAAGCACCCGGAAATATCCATAGCGAAGGATTACCCTCTGGACGATTTTACATTTTACCCTATTGATATAAATACGTTTCAAGACGGAAAAGAAAGCTATGCCGACACATTGATCTATGAACCGATAGATGCCGAATTAGATGAGTACCGGAAGCTGATAACATTTGTGGAATTAAACGACAGCTATTACAAACTGGAAATTGTGAAGCCTCACCTGGAAGCAACTGAAATCATTGGTACGATTGCTATTACGCTAGGAGGGCTATTTTTTGGACTTGCTTTCTGTTTTTACCTCTCAAACAGAATGCTTTCTCGAAGAATATGGCAGCCCTTTTATACTATGCTTGACAAGCTCAAAAATTATAATCTTGGCAATGCAAATACACCAGTATTCCCAAATTCCAAAATTGAAGAATTTCAGCTATTAAATAATGTGATGACCGAACTGACTCGGAAAAACAAGGAGGTCTTTGATAACCAAAAACAGTTTGTCGGGGACGCTTCCCACGAAATGCAGACCCCTCTGTCCATAATCCAGTCAAAACTGGAAGCACTTATAGGCCAAACACAGCTCTCCGAAAAGCAGTCTGACATCCTGGAAGGTATCATCGGTTCCACACAAAGGCTGAAAAAACTGAACAAAACCCTGTTGCTGCTTGCGAAAATAGAGAATGACCAGTTCCTAACAACGGAAGAGGTAAATGTTGATGGAATAATAGGTAGGTCGCTGGAATTTTATGAGGAGCAGAAGGAAGCCTTAAACATTAGGACAGAGATCGATATCAGGAATGAGGCAATTGTCCAGGGAAACAGGTTGCTTATCGAGATTCTCATCCAAAACCTGCTCAAAAACGCCTTCCTGCACAACGTGAAAGATGGAAAAGTAATCATAAACCTGGACGGGAAACGATTGGTTATTACCAACACCGGTAGCGAAAAGGGGGTTGACAAGGAAAAATTGTTCCAACGGTTCTATAAATCTTCCAACAATCCAGATTCGTGGGGCCTTGGGTTGGCCATTGCACACAAGATTGCCGATAAGGGCAATTGGAGGTTAACGTACAGTCACAAAAATGCGCTTCACACATTCACCGTCGATTTTTGACAATCCCAAATTTCTACAGATTCAGTTTTTACATTTGGTATGAGTTAAATGTTAATCTTTAAATTTTAATGCTATGAATACAAATAAGAAATTTTTTCGCATTTTGCTGTTATCCCTACTATTTATTGGTGGCGGAATGTTCACGGCTACGGCACAATCCGAAATAAAAGAGCTAAGTGAAGAGGCCATTGAGTTCTCCAATCTTCCAAAGGCCGTACAGGATGCCTTTAAGAATTCCGATTATGCCAAATGGGAAATTGAAGAGGTGGAAAAGGTCGAGACCGATAAGGGAACTATGTATGAACTTGAGGTCGAGAACGAGGATGAGACGTATTATGAACTCTATTTTAGCCCCAAAGGAGAACTTGTGCTTAAAAGGGAGGAAAGCCACTCGGACGGCGATGACGATCATCGATAAAATTTGGATGAAGATAGTCTAGTTGATTTTTTAATGATCATATAAGTTGGGAGATGCCAGAAAGAATGATTTTGGACTTGTGCATCTCCCAATTTTTTAATGTTAATGGGAAAAATTGGTTTAGCCTTGAGTTCGTTCCTTTTCTTCGTGCGGAAGATGGTGCGTCAAAGGTTAATGGGCTATTATTTCATGATCCGTAATCAGGCAAAGAAAGGTACGTATTTTCTTGTTACCCGCATTCCTGTCCGTTTTGGTAATAAATTGGCAACATCAGTCTCATTTGCTTTTCAATTTGGTATCTTATTTTGAAACTAAACTATAGAATTGAAAATAACTGAATATATATTTTACAAAAACTGAACTATGAAAAAAATATGGATTTTTGTATTAGCGTTGATGCTAATTTCTTTTGGTTGTGAGCAACCTAACAAGAAAGATGATTCAAAAGAATCGGCTGAAAAACCTTTAAAAAACAATAATGAATTAAAGGCGATGGATATTGGAACCTTAAAATCCGGACTTGGGATGGAAGGAAAGGAAGAAGGTGGGCAATTTAAAGTTACCATTCCGCAAAACGACCTGAATGTAAAGGTTGATGGTTTTAAGATTATTCCCCCGATGGGATTGGGCAGTTGGGCTGCTTTTGCACCAACCTCGGCACAAACTATGGTTATGGGCGATATAGTGGTTACGGAAAAAGACCTGAAACCGGTACAACAGGAAATAATCCAACAGGGATTGACGGTTACGGCGATCCACAACCATTTTGTAAGGAACGAGCCAGATGTAATGTACATGCATATCGGTGGTATGGGAAGCGAAGAAAAATTGGCCAAAAGTTTAAAAGCTATTTTTGATAAGGTAACGGAAATTAGGGGAGCAGACCCGTCCGCCGTAGAAATGTCGTCGGTGGAGAACACGCTGGACACCAAAAGGATTGACAGCATCTTAGGGCATAGCGGGACTATGACCAATGGGGTGTATAAAATCACCATTGGCCGACCCGATGTAAAGCTGACGGAACACGGAGCTCCTGTTAGCACATTCATGGGGTTCAACACTTGGGCAAGTTGGCAGGGCACACCTGAAAAAGCAGCAGTAGCCGGTGATTTTACTATGCTGTCAGATGAAGTAGCTCCGGTTATCAAAGCACTTATTGAGAATGACATTGAAGTGGTAGCGGTACATAATCACATGGTGCACGAGGATCCAAGAATTTTCTTTCTTCATTATTGGGGAATTGGATCAGCCGAAAAATTAGCAATAGGATTAAGAGAGGCTTTGGACAAAACGGGAGTAATTAATGCGGAATAAATTTACACCGGCACCGGTTTCATTTGCCTTTCTTATTCGGCATCTTACAATTGAAAGTAACGAGTTTAAATAAAAAAATCAGAAAAATGGACAGAAAAGAATTTATAAAAAATTCAGCAATTCTTGGAGGAGCAACCATTCTTCCTATAAACAATGTTTTTTCCCAAAGTGTTAATGAAGCAAGTATTGACAAACTGGTAGACAGCAACGGAAACTTTATCCAAAAGCCGTTACCATATAAGAAGACCTTTTTAGAGCCTTATATGGACGAAGAGACCTTGCACTTGCATTATGAATTTCACCACGGTGGTGCAGTCAAAGGTGCCAATAAGGATTTGGAAAATATCAAGAAAAATCTCGACTCCGGTGAAATGGATAGTGTCGATTTGTGGACCAGGAAATTGTCCTATCATTTTTCAAGCCACGTACTACACACTATTTTTTGGACAAATCTCACAAACAAGAAAAGCGAGCCCAAGGCAGAGCTTCTAAAGCAAATAGAAAAGGACTTTGGTTCATTTGATAAACTCAAGTCCTACATAGCAAAAGTTTCTAAAAGTGTAGAAGGCAGTGGTTGGGGAATTTTAGGTTACCAGCCTTATTCACAATCCCTCACACTTCTCCAGTGTGAAAATCATCAAAAGCTTACCCAGTGGGGCGTTATTCCCATATTGGTCATAGACGTTTGGGAACACGCGTATTATTTAAAACATAAAAACAAGAGAGGTGATTTTGTTGATACTATAATGGAAATCATAAATTGGGATAACGTAGCACAACGTTTTGCGAATGCTAAAAAGATTAACTAAGAACTAATTATCGTCAAAGGCAATGTCCAGTGTATCAAATCCCTCTAAAAACCAGGTGTTACCATTCAGCGAGGCGTTAAAAGTTTGGGTAAAAGTAGCCATCCATAGTTTTGGTGGCCCGGCAGGCCAAATTGCGGTCATGCACAAATTTTTGGTGGAAGAAAAGAAATGGATCAGCGAAAACCGCTTTTTGCATGCGCTGAATTATTGCATGTTGTTGCCAGGTCCCGAAGCACAACAACTGGCCACATACATAGGTTGGCTGCTTCATAAAAAAAAGGGCGGATTGGTTGCCGGACTACTTTTTATATTGCCTGGATTTATATCCATACTGATCTTGAGCATTCTTTATGCAGCTTATCGGGATGTGGCTATCGTTGACGCCATATTTTTTGGTATTAAGCCAGCAGTGCTGGCCATTGTAATTGGTGCGGTTATAAAAATTGGCAAGAAAGCCCTTAAAAATGAAGTCATGGTAATTATGGCTGCCTTGGCATTTGTTGCCATCTTCTTTTTTGAGATGGACTTTCCTTACATTGTACTTGCGGCAGGGATAACAGGCTTTCTTGGAGGCAAATTCTGGGAGGAGAAATTTCATGTCATTAAAGGCCATGCGGATAAAACAGAACAGGAAAATGATTATTTAATTGACAGCCATATTCAACAAGTCAAACCCTCATTCAAGAAGACCCTCCAAACGATTTTATTGTACCTCTCTTTGTGGGCATTGCCGTTAATTTTAATCGCATTATGGGTTGGCGTTGATTCCATCTTCTTTAGCGAAGGAATATTTTTTAGCAAAACCGCAGTGGTTACGTTTGGAGGAGCCTACTCGGTTCTTGCCTACATAGCTCAAAAAGCAGTGGAAGATTACGGCTGGCTGAAAAGCGGAGAAATGCTGGATGGTTTAGGTATGGCAGAAACCACACCGGGTCCACTCATACAGGTCGTGCAATTTGTAGGGTTTATGGGAGCTTACCGCTTTGCTGGCACTATGGATCCTCTACTGGCCGGAATCTTAGCTTCCTTACTGGTAACCTGGACTACCTTTATTCCCTGCTTCTTGTTCATATTTACTGGTGCTCCCTATATTGAATACCTCAGAGGAAATAAAAGCCTGACGACTGCCTTATCAGGAATTACGGCTGCTGTTGTAGGTGTAGTACTCAACCTTGGTGTTTGGTTTACCATCCACACACTGTTTGGGAAAGTGAACGAAAGCCATTCACTTGGAATAAGATGGTTAATCCCGGAATGGGAGACTATAAACATTCCTTCATTGGTGATCGGATTGATAGCCGCCTTTGCCTACTTCATCCTCAAATGGAACATGCTTAAAACCATACTCATTAGTGTGATATGCGGCATCCTTTATCATTTCATTTTTTTAAAATAGCAGAATACTCTCGTTCCCATATTTCTACAGAATCGGGTCATAATTTTGTAACGAATTACATTAATAATTGAATATGATCCGAAAATTCAAGCTTATCCTGTTGGCATCTATTCTTGCTGTTTCTTGGACAAATGTACGGTCTCAAACACAACCGACAATTGTACAATTACTGGACACTGCCAAGAAAAATTATCCGGCAATTCTTGCCTCAGCGTCTCTTGAGCGGGCATCTGAAGAGAAGGTAAAATCCACCAGACGATTGTTGGTTCCAGAAGTTTCCGCCTCCACCTACATTAATTATGTTACTTATAACAACATTACCGGAATGTTTTTCCCCGAATATTTTCTACCTGTAAGTGGGCCTCCATCTGCCAGGAATCTAAATGATATGGTTTGGGGGTCAGCTGCCGGTCTGCTCATGAAATGGGAACCCTACACTTTCGGAAGAAGAAATAATGAGATAAAGGCAGCGGAAAGCACCCATGAGGCCAGCACTTCCATAAAGGATCTTACACTTTTAGAGCATAGCGTTCAACTATCGAGTACCTATCTGGATTATCTACTTGCTATGCAAATTCTTGATCTACTGGAAAGTGATCAGGAAAGATCGAGATCAAATTACGAACAGGCTGTGGTCCTGGCTAATTCAGGGCTGGTTTCAGGGGTGGATACTGCACGATTTAGGACGGAGCTTTCCAAGGTGAAAATCAATATACTGCAACAACAAAATACCATTCATGAATATAAAGAGAAACTGTCTGAGTTAATTGCGGCTGATTTGCCAGAAAACCTGGCGGATTCTACCTTTCTTAAAGTACTTCCCAGGTTGCCAGAAGTTTCAGGGGTGATTCATCCAAAGGAAAACCTGGCCATAGCCCAATGGAATGCCGCACAATACCAATTTAAAGCTGAAAAATTAAGCTGGTTACCTACTTTAAGTGTATGGGGCACCGCTTATGGCAGAGGTTCGGGGGTTCAGCTTGACAACAACGGTAACAGTTTTGTCAATAATCCTACTGATGGATTTAATCTGACCCGGTTCAATTATGGCCTGGGTTTACAATTGACTATGCCGCTGACCCAAATCAGCCGATACAAAACCCAATGGAAAGCCAAGGAATGGGAAACTGAAGCTTATAAACAGCAACTTGAAGAAGTGAGACTGACCCTCAATAAACAAAAAACCATAGCTGATAAGGCCTTAGAAACAGCAATGGCTATTGCAAGAGAGACTCCGTACCAGGTTGAGGATGCTCTTTATGCTTACGAAGCCGCACAATCCCGATACCAGGCCGGGTTGATGAGCTTTACGGAACTGATTGAATCCCAAAACGAACTGATTACTGCGGAAATAGAACTACGAAAATCCTATTGGGAAGCCTGGAAAGCACTATTGTATACAGCTGCTGTCAATGGTAATCTGGAAATATTCTTAAATCAATTATAGGAGATGATCAAACTAATAATATCTGCACTGCGAAAACCCATAACCGTCATGGTAACCCTTTTGGCCATCGTGTTTTTTGCGGTATTGTCAATCCGGAATATGTCAGTTGATATATTCCCAAAACTAGGCACCCCCACTATTTATGTGGCCCAAACATACGGTGGTCTTGCTCCTAATCAAATCGAAGGATTTATGACTTCTTATTACGAGTACCATTTTCTGTATATCAATGGGATAAAGGAAGTGGAAAGCAAAACTATTCAGGGCGTATCCTTGATGAAGCTCATTTTTCATGAGGGCACCGACATGTCTCAGGCTTTGGCGGAAGTGGTAGCCCAGGTCAACAGATCCAGGGCCTTTATGCCTCCGGGGACAGTACCTCCGTTCATCACGCGTTTTGACGGAGGGGGTGCACCAGTAGGCCAACTTGTTTTTAGCAGTGAAACCAGGTCATTGGGTGAAATACAAGATCTTGCACTCTTTAAGGTACGTCCAAAATTTGCTTCAATACCGGGTGTGTCAGCCCCCCCCCTTTTGGAGGAAACCAGCGTACTGTACTGATTAAGGCAGACCCTTCCAAACTGCGCAGTTATAATATCAGTCCGGATGAACTCGTCATGGCTATTGCCAAGAACAATACCATTTCGCCTGCCGGAAATATCCGAACTGCGGACAAACTTTTGATTGCTAACCAAAATACGGTGGTCAGCAATATCCAGGAACTGGCCAATATTCCCTTAAAGATGGGCTCCGGGCCCTCGGTATATGTAAAGGATGTAGCTGAAGTACAAAATGGGTCTGATGTTGCATCAGGATATGCCCTGATCAATGGCAGCCGCTCAGTGTACATTCCTGTAACCAAACGAGCCAGCGCATCAACCTGGGATGTGGTGAAACGCATCAAGGCAAGCCTGCCGGAAATGCAGGCTGCTGTGCCGGACGATATTAAAGTGAGCTATGAATTTGATCAGTCGGGCTATGTAATCAATTCCCTGAAAAACCTGTCCTTTGAGGGAGCTCTTGGAGCAGTGCTTACTGGCCTTATGGTACTGCTGTTTCTTGGTGACAGACGAAGCGCGCTAATTGTAATTCTTACCATACCACTTGCCATATTATCGGCAGTAGTGTGCCTTTATCTGGCTGGACAGTCGATCAATATCATGACATTGGGCGGACTGGCGCTGGCAATAGGTATTCTCGTGGATGAATCGACCGTGACAATAGAGAATATCCACCGACATCAGGAAATGGGCAAGAAAAAGGGCCGTGCCATTCTGGATGCCTGCAAAGAAATTGCATTGCCCAAACTTCTTATCCTGACCAGCATTCTTGCCGTGTTTGTTCCTTCCTTTTTTATGACTGGCACTCCCAGGGCCATGTTCTTACCGCTTACATTGGCTGTAGGTTTTGCCATGATTGCTTCATTTCTACTTTCTCAAACAATGGTTCCTATTCTTTCCAATTGGTTTCTGAAAGACCATATTACTCAAAATAAAGAAGGAAAATTCCAACAGTTTAGAAACCGGGTTGTAGGATATACAAAGGGTATTACAAACAGGAGCAAGTGGGCCATCGGTATTTACCTGATAACCACTATTGCCATGCTTGCGGTACTCTGGCAGTCTACTGGTACGGAGATATTTCCAAAAGTCAATTCCGGGCAGTTGCAAGTTCGTTTAAGAATGCCTGACGGAACCCGCATTGAAAATACGGAAAGGAAAACAAAGCAGTTTCTGGAAGTGGTAAACGAAGTGGTTGGTAAAGAAAATGTTGAGATTACATCGGCATTTGTCGGTATCCAACCACCCAGCTACCCGGTCAATACTATCTTTCTCTGGACAGGTGGGCCACATGAAGCTGTTATAAAGATCAAGCTACAGCAGACAGGAAAGCCCCTTGATGAAATTAAAGAAAATATCAGAAAAAAGGTAACAGAAATCATACCTGAAATGCAGCTCTCTTTTGAACCGGCTGACCTGGTTGACCAAGTAATGAGCCAGGGAGCCAACACATCAGTAGAGATAGCTGTTCAGGGCAAAAACCTTTCGGAATCACGTAAATATGCCCAAGAAATAAAGGACAGGGTACAAACCGTATCGTTTATGCGTGATGTGCAATTTGGTATTCCACTTAACTATCCATCCATAGATTTACAATATGACCGTGTCCGGGCAGGCCAGTTAGGCCTAACAATTGAAGACATTAGCCGCTCTGTAACAGCCTCCACCTCTTCCAGTCGTTTCACCCAGCCCAATTATTGGTTGGATGCCGGATCGGGCAATGCATACCAGGTCCAGGTAGAATTTCCTCAATATATGGTGGATCAACCCGATGATGTCGAAAAAGTTCCATTAAAGTCGGAAAACGGGAAAACCGTCTATGTGGGCGATGTGAGTAAATGGGAACCTTCTACCATGATTGGGGAATACGACCGTCTGAACCAACAACGGTTCATTACCATCACCGGGAACCTGCATAATAAAGACCTGGGAAGTGCCATTAAAACGCTTAAAGATGAAGTAAATGCTATGGGTGAACCACCCGAAGGGATGAGTGTTAAATTCAGAGGACTTGCTGAACCGCTCTCTCAAACCTTTGATGAATTGAGTACCGGCCTTTTACTGGCAGTAGCCGTGATATTTCTGCTGCTGGCAGCCAACTTTCAGTCATTCCGGCTTTCCTTCGCAGTGCTATCCACTATTCCTGCCGTAGTTGCTGGTTCGTTCCTTCTGATTTGGATAAGCGGGAACACGCTCAACATTCAATCTTTTATGGGCAGTATCATGGCTATAGGTGTGGCAGTGGCCAATGCCATATTATTTGTTACCATAGCAGAGCATTATCGGAAAGAACAAAAACAAAACCCTCACCTGGAAGGGATAAAGGATCGCCTGAGGCCCATACTCATGACCAGCATAGCCATGATAGCAGGGATGCTACCGATGGCGCTAGGGCTGGGTGAAGGCGGCGAACAAACAGCCCCGCTTGGAATTGCAGTGATAGGCGGATTGTTGTTCTCCGTGTTTGCAACCGTATTCATCTTGCCGTCCGTCTATTGGCAGGTTTCCGGAAGAAGACTTTATAAGAGCCCGTCACTTGATCCAGATGATGAGCAGAGTACATACTTTGAACAGCAATAACTTCAAACCTGAAAAGAGTAAAATTTAAGAATAATGAGAAAATATATAATACCGATTTTATATGCAGCCATCGTTTCAGCCTGTTCAAGTAGTGTTGAAAACAATAAGATGGAAAGCAAAAACGAGTCGTCAAAAAAAGTAGAAACCATAAAGTTAAGCTTTGATAACTCCAGACATACCCTGATGCTTCCTGCGGAATTATTGGCTTTTGAAAAAGCTGGTCTGAATGCCAAAGTACAGGGGTATGTTACCGAAGTGCGGGTAGACATTGGAGATAAAGTAATGAAAGGAGCAGTCCTGATCAGGATAGAAGCACCAGAAATTCAGGCAGCCTATTCAGAAGCGCAGAGCGATGTAGAGTCAGCCAGAGCGGACTATATGAGTAGTGAGGATACGTATACCCGATTGCTAAAAGCTTCCGAAATACAAGGTACGGTCTCAGAATCCGAACTGATTAAAGCAAAAAACAAAGCCATGTCGGACAGCACTCGGCTAAAAGCATTGGATTTTACCGCCAGAGCTAAACGGCAACTCCTTAATTATCTCACAATTAGGGCGCCATTTACTGGGGTTGTAACGCAAAGAAATACAGATCCCGGAAATCTTGTGGGAGATATAGATAACCAACCTTTACTGATAATCGAAAACAACCAAAAATTGCGTTTGAAGCTACCAGTTCCTGAGGCCTTGACCGGAAGTTCCATAGCAGAGGATTCTACTTCATTTAGTGTAGAACCATTTCCCGGAAAAGTATTTAAGGCAGATTATTACAGGCGAGCCAAAAGTATAGATCCGGACACCCGTACAGAGATGTGGGAATTTCTTGTGGATAATCAAAAGGGTAATTTGAATGCTGGACTTTTTGCGGAAGCTCAATTAAGCATCAAACGTCCGGATGGAAGTCTGTGGGTACCTCATAGTGCGGTCTTGACCACCCTCCGAAGAAAAGCTGTGGGAAAAGTAGCGGATGGCAAACTAAAATGGGTAGAAGTCAGCACAGGCATGAAAGATGAAGATATGGTTGAGATTTTTGGCGCACTTGATGAAGGGGATCAAATCCTTCTGCAGCCCAATGAGGAGATGTCCGAAGGTCTGCCTGTAAACTAGTTCCCACATTTCTACAGAATCGGTTTCTATTTTAGGAAAATATGAAAGGACTATTCTTTGTCATAGGTTTACTGATGATTGTAGAATGCAGCATGGCCCAGGTAAGTTTACCAAACACGATTTATGCAAAGTATACAGATGATGCAATTCAGCTTGATGGAAGATTAGATGAACCTGTTTGGGAAAATGCTGTTCGCATAAGCAATTTTACCCAACGCGAACTGAATGTTGGGGAGCCGGCAACTGAAAAAACGGAAGTGGCCATTGTCTATACGGCCAATACCCTATACATCGGATTTTGGGGTTTCGATAGGGAGCCGGATAATCTTGTAGCCCGCGAAATGAAACGGGATTTCAACTGGGGTGTAGAAGACAACTTTGAGGTCATCATAGACACTTACGATGACGACAGAAACGGATTTCTGTTTGTAATCAATCCTAATGGTGCCCGTGCCGATGCGCAGATTTTAAACAACGGTAGGTCTTTTAACAAATTTTGGAATGGTGTATGGGATACCAGAACAGCGATAACGAACGAAGGTTGGTTCGCGGAAATAGCCATTCCTTTTTCTACCCTGAAGTTTAAAACGAATTTAGATCAGCAGGTCTGGGGTATCAATTTTGAGCGCAATATTCGCAGAAAAAGGGAACAATTACTATGGCAGGGCTGGTCTCGTGATTCCGAACTAGAGCTGGTGAACAGGGCTGGTACTTTGACCGATCTCGACAATATCAAAAGTAAAACTTTTATTGAAATCAAGCCTTATTCAATCGGGGGTGCGGAATTAACACCAGAAAAGTCTGAGGGACAACTGAATGCCGGTGGCGACATCAATTACCTTATCACACCTACCCTCCGTATGAATCTGACCATTAATACAGATTTTGCACAGGTTGAAGCCGACAGACAGCAGATCAACCTTACCCGATTTCCACTGTTTTTCCCTGAACGAAGGGAATTTTTCCTTGAGGGACAAGACTATTTTGATATGGGTATGGGAAACCGCATAATCCCTTTTTATAGCAGGCGGATCGGATTAGCCGAAGATCGCTCTACGGTTCCAATAATCGCAGGGGCAAGGGTATTGGGTAAAATGGGAAATACTACGTTGGGTGCTTTGTCCATGCAGACAGCCAGTAGGGACAGCATACCCTCTACCAATTATACAGTTGTAAGCTGGAGGCAGGATGTCTTGAAACAATCTTCCATAGGCATTTTATCTGCCAATAAATACGAAAATGGACGATGGCATAGCACAACCGGAGGATATGGGCTTTACAGTATGTCCGAATTATTTGGTGACAAAAACCTGAATATTGGTGCATCATTCACACAAAACATTAACTCTGATGATTTTGATGCCAGGGCCAATGCTCACCGTATTTACCTGAGCTATCCCAACGATAAAGTTGAGTTTGATATGGCTTGGCAAAGAAGTGCCACCCCCTTCAATCCGGAAGTGGGTTTTCTGCGCAGGGAAAATTTCCAGGAGTTTTATACTGAACTTGAATGGAAACCCCGACCTAAAAACCATTTCAAATGGATACGACAGTTCAGTTTTAAAGGGTTGGACATGAATTACTTCATTTTTGACGACACAGGTGAACTGCAATCATTTTTCTACGAAATCAGACCATTAGGCTTTGAAACACGTAGTGGGGAATCCTTTGAGTTTAACCTCCAAAGGAGAGCGGAAGGTCTGCGAGAACCATTTGAGATTACGGAAGGAATTGTCATTCCTGAAGGAGAGTATTGGTACAACCGTATGGAAATACAAGCCGCTACTTTCAGCGGTCGAAACTTTGCACTCGATACGTATTTTAACTGGGGAAACTTTTTTAAAGGAAAGAGTACCCAAAGTGCTTTTGAGCTATCATGGAGAACAAGCCGTTATCTAAAGATCGCTGCTAACTACGAAAAAAACTGGATTGACTTGCCGGAAGGAAGCTTTGATACAGACCTGATCGGTAACCGTATAGAGTATGCCGTAAACCCGAATCTATTCGGCTCCCTGTTTTCCCAGTGGAACAGTGAAGATGAAGAAGTACTTCTGAATTTCCGTTTGCAATGGATTCCAATTATCGGAGCTGATTTCTTTTTCATCGTCAACCAAGCTTACGACACTTCGGGAAATAGCTGGACACTTGAAAGAACAACTATTTTGGGCAAACTGATATGGAGATTTGTGATTTAAAAAGAAAACTACCAGATACCTGTTTAATGTGGTACAATGTAGGTAATTGATTTTATTTGAAATAGTTAATTCAAGTAAGTTCGCAACACAGATGAGACAATAAATCTTCTCCTTGTAATCCCGAATTTCTACAGAATCGGTTTGTATCATTGAAATGGGTTTTAGTAAGAAATAAAAAAAGATTATTATGCGATTTAAAAATGTATGCTTTGTAATACCTTGTTTGTTATTCGTGGCTGTAACAGTAAGCTGCGAAAACAAGAACCACAATTTTAAAGAAATCAGCGAAGAGGAAATTGAATATGCTGACTTACCGGCGTCTGTACAGACTGCCTTTGAGAGCTCAGAATACAAGGACTGGGAAATAGAAGAAGTAGAAAAAGTTGAAACCGACAAGGGAACTTTATATGAATTAGAACTGGAGAGCCCGGACGATAAACATCTGGAAATCTACTTCGACCAGCAAGGGAAGGTTGTAGCTACAGAGTAGCATGCAGTATGAACAAGGTGTGGTTAGAAATTATTTCATCGTAAAAATCCTGTCCTTTTAGTTATTAGTACGGACAGGATTTTTAGTTAATCAAAACATTTTAAGCTATTCGGATTTTTTAATTACCAACTCATACACACACGGTATGACTATCAAATTGAGTAAAGTGGCTGACAATAATCCACCCAAAATGACCACCGCCATCGGGCTTTGAATTTCACTTCCCGGCTGCCCGCCTTTTAGCGCAAGCGGAATCAATGCCAATCCTGTGGTAAAGGCGGTCATCAGAATTGGGTTCAATCTATCCAAGGCACCAGCTTTAACCAGTTCTATACCTGTCTTACCTTCCTCTCGCAAATCTTCGTAACGGGAAACCAAAAGGATACCGTTTCTTGTGGCAATACCAAAGAGACTGATAAATCCTATGGTCGCCGCGATGCTTACGATTCCTGATGTAAAGTACACAATGAGAATACCACCAATCAATGCCAAGGGAAGATTAATGAGCACTACAAAGGCCAGTTTTACATTTTTGAACTCATAATAAAGTAACAGGAATATGACACCAATTGCCAAAATAGCGGTAATCAATAACAGTTGCGAGGCTTTGGATTCACTTTCAAATTGCCCGCCATATTGTACGCGGTACCCCTCGGGAAAATCGATGGTGGAATTCACCACATCCTCAATCTCGTTCACGGCACTTCGCAAATCCCTTCCCTGAACATTGGCCGCTACCACGATCTTCCGTTGTACATCTTCACGGCTGATGGTATTTGGACTGCTGACCGATTGAATCATTGCCAGTTCGCCCAACACGGTCTGCCCACCATTTGGCAGGCTAATCAAGATGTTTTTAAAGTTTTCCACGTTGTCACGAAAGGGTTTTTCATAGCGTACCACCAAATCGAAATAGCGCTGTCCTTCATAAATCTCACCTGCTTCTTCACCTGCAAAGGCAATATCTACCTGTTCCATTAAATCACCGACGGTCATACCATACGCTGACAAAATGGGACGCTTGGGTTTGATGCGGATTTGTGGCACTTCAATTTGTTGGTCAACCGCCACATCGGCCAGTCCATCGATGGATTTGATGTTCTGTTCTACCTGTTTCCCCAACTCGAACAATCGTTGTAAATCCGAACCAAAAATCTTGATGGCAATATTGGCTCGTGTTCCAGAAAGCATATGGTCGATACGGTGCGCGATGGGTTGGCCAAGCGTGATATTTACACCAGGAACGACGCTCAACTTGGTGCGGACCTCCTCAAAAAATTCTTCTTTTGATTTGTCTTCCAAAGTAAACGGTACATCGATTTCGCCTGCGTTTACGCCTTGGGCGTGTTCGTCCAATTCGGCACGTCCCGTTCTTCGGGTTACCACATCGACTTCAGGCATCTCCAGCAGTAGATTTTCTATTTGCTTGCCTGCCTTATTGCTTTCTTCCAGCGACATTCCCGGTGGTCCAACCACGGCTATCACCAGCGAACCTTCATTGAATTCGGGTAAAAAACTTCGTCCCAATTGGGTTGCCACGACCAAACTTAACAGGAATGCAACGACCGTTACCGCAATCACGGTTTTTGGTATTTTAATAAACCTATCCAAAGTGGAAGCATAGTGTTTTTGCAACCATTGTTCTACTTTGGTGCCTTCGGCTTGTTTTTTGAGCAGTTTTTCCTTGTTCAATAAATACGAGCACAATACGGGTGTTACCGTAACGGCCACGACCAATGAGGTCAATACAGAGGTTACAAAGGCAATCCCGAGAGGTTGCAACAATCGACCTTCCATTCCGCTTAAAAAGAATAAGGGAACAAAAGACACAATGATGATTAATGTCGCAATGATGATGGAACTCCGAATTTCCACCGAACCATCTCGAACGACTGTAATCATCGATTTCCGCTCTGCTTTTGGCAGTCGGCTGTTTTCGCGCAAGCGCTTATAGACATTTTCCACATCGATAATGGCATCATCGACCAATGCGCCAATTGCAATTGCCATACCGCCCAGACTCATCGTGTTGATGGTATAGCCCATCCATTGTAAAATAATTATAGAGACCAACAGGGATATGGGAATGGCCAATAATGAAATGACCGTGGTGCGCCAGTTCATCAAAAAGATAAACAAAATTATTACGACAAAGAATGCCCCTTCCATTAGTGTCCAATTCAAGTTGCTGATTGACGCATTGATGAAATCCGACGACCTGAAGATTTGACTTTTGATTTCTACAGTTTCCGGTAAGGTTTTTTCTAAATCGGAAATGGCGATGTCCAAATCCTCAGTTAATTTTAGAGTGTTGACATCTGGTTGTTTTGAAATGGTGAGGATAACTGATTTATTGCCGTTCAATGAGCCATCGCCAATTTTATCGGACGCACCGATTTGAACGGTTGCCACATCCTTGATTTTAATAGTCTGCCCATTGATTTGTTTTATCACGGCTTCCTGTAAATCCTCCAAAATGTAGGCCCTACCGCTTCCTTTAATGATGTATTGATTTCCGTATTGGTTCACAATACCCCCTGGTGCGTTTACATTGGCTTCCTTTACGTGCTCTACCAATTCTTGCAAGCTCACGTTGTAGTGCTTCAATTTTTCAGGATTGGCAAATACCTGATACTGTTTGTAGTCGCCACCTATGACCACCACGTTGGCAATGCCACCAATGGCTTTGATACGCGGGCGGATAGTCCAATCGGACAGCGTTCGCAGTTCCATAGGCGACAGACTATCGGACGTTACGCCCAATAGCATAATCTCTCCCATAATGGATGAAATGGGTGCCATTGTGGGTGCCCCAATACCTTCGGGCAAGTTTTCACGCACCATCGGGATACGCTCACTCACGATTTGTCGAGCTCTGTAGATGTCCGTACCCCATTCAAATTCTACCCAAACAATGGAAATCCCTGCGGCGGATGATGAGCGGATACGCCTTACATTGGGCGACCCGTTCATAGCTGTTTCCAATTGGTAGGTGACCAATTTTTCCACTTCTTCCGATTCCATTCCGTGGGCTTCCGTTAAGATGGTTACGGTTGGTGCGGTAAGGTCCGGGAACACATCGACATTCATCGTTTTGGCGTAGTAAATTCCCAATACGCTCAATACGATTGCTCCCAACAAAATCATCAAACGATTATGAAGGGAAAATTTTAATATTTTAGTCAACATAAATCTCCTTTTTAGTGGTCGTGTCCGTGTGCCGGTGTGGTACCGGACATTGATGCCATTTTTACCTGATAGGCTCCTGTAGTGACTACCACATCGCCAACTTCCAATCCTTTTAAGACTTCCACGTTTTTACCGTTGCGTTTCCCGATGGTTATGGGTCGTCTTTCAAAACTTTCGCCACCGAGCTGCAGAACTACCGAGTAATTCCCATAATCTTCCAAAAGTGCCGACTCGGGTACCAGCGTGGTTTGCTCTCCATCGCCCATTGCAATCTGAACCTGGGTCAAGCTGCCGTCGGGAACATTTATAACATCGTTTACCTTGGCAAACACGGATATCAACGGACTTTCCCTTTCTACATCTTTTGAAATGGACAATATTTCGCCTTCGGAATCTGAAATGTTTTTCCAATCACCTTTTTCGGTCTGGTACCACATTCCTTTGATGTTTTGCATCGTCAGGCCATAGGTGGGTGCCACCTGTGATTTCAACACTTTGGACTCATCAGTAGCTACACTTATCAAGACAGCGCCTTGGTCCACATAGTCGCCATTGGATACATTCACCGTTCTGATAAAACCATTAAAGGGTGCACGGATTTGCTTGCTACCACCCGAAACGCCCGAAGCGATGGACTGATATTGTGATTTGGCAATCGCATAGTTGCTCTCCACCTTTTCAAACTCGGATTTTGGGATGATTTTGCTCTCGTAGAGTTCCTTTTTACGGTTGTATTCTGATTGGGCTTGTTCAAATTTCGCTTTCGCGGAAGCGACCTCGGCACTCAGATTGTTGTTCGCCAATCCCTGACTGCTCACGTTCAACAACAATTGTCCCTGTCTGACTTCCATACCTTCGGTCAGGTTGGTCGTGGTAAAATTGACCGTCCCGTTGGCCGTGGCTACCATCGTTTTTACAGAACCTTGAGCAGGTTGCCAAACACCCGATGAAATGATGACATCGTAAATTTCCCCTTTTGTGACCTGCGCCGTTTGAAAGTCGATTTTCCAGGCCTGTTCCTTCAAAAAGGAAATGGGTGCCTCTTCACCTGCATTGCCTATCGCTTTTTGGGCTTCCTCCAAATTGGGATAGACCATCACGTCTTTAATCACGATGTTGTCACTGTATTGCGGTGTGGAAAGGTCGAAAACCAATTGGTGTACACCCGCTTCCTTCGGTTGGATGGTGGGTGAAAAAATTCCTGGGGAAGAAGGGTCATCTGCTGTGGTACGCAAACCATTGTCTCCTTTTATCAAGCTGACTATTACCGAGCCTTCGCGTACGGGTTGGTGGTTATCCAAAACTGTAAAGTGTGCGGCAAACCTGCTGGGTTGCCCGACAATCAATGCCGGGAACTCAACAAAGAGTTCGGTATTGTCCGTCCACAATGTATAATCCAATCTCGGGGTCTCCTCGCCTACGTGGCTCCCGTCAGCGTTGTGGGCGTGTTCATCTTCGTGATTCTGTTTACAAGCTACTGCCATAAAGGCAAGCACAATTATTAAATACTTTTTCATCTTTTTCTTTTATTAATGTTGGTGTCCGTCATCATCGTGGGAATGTCCGTGGTCGTCATCGTGACTATGGCCGTGTTCTTCCTTTTGAAGGGTGTCCTGACCTACCGTAAATTCTTCCTGCTTCAAGTCCTCCTGTTCCATATGAGAGCCGTCCGGGTTATGCTCGTGACCGTGGTCATCTTGGGCTTCTTCCTTTTTTGTTTCCCGGCATCCTGTAAGGCTGATTGCTGCCATTACCATTAGTGCCATTAGTATTTTTGATAAATGTTTCATCTTTTTAATTTTTAAAATTGTTATAACTGATGTATTAATAATTGTGCTTGTAAAAGCTGCAACTGTTTTTCCATTTGCAAAATTCTATCGGTGGCGTCCCGATAGAATTGCACTTCCATATAGTATTCCAAAAACGAGTATTCTCCCAAGCTATAAGCTTTAAAGAGCAATTCCTCACTATTTAGGGTTTCTATGGTGTCCTGATATTCGGTGTACTTCTCGAGCAATAATTGGTACTGATTGTACTCTTGTTGTAATTGGGCATACAGCATTTGTTGTACAACTTGTGTGTTGGACTGCTGGTATTTGTAATTGGCTTCTGCCGCTTTTACTTTGTTTTTACTGTTCCACAAAGGAATGGTCAACCCTCCATAAACACCCGAATAGTTGTTGCCGTTGACCCCTTGGTAATTGTAACCCAATGAAAGGTCTGGCAGTATTTTGGTTTTTTCCAACTTCACGTTTTGTTGTGCTGCGGCTTCATAAGCTTTGAGCTCCAAAATCTTCGGATCTTTGGCCAATTTCTCATTCCATAAATCGGCTACAGTTTGTATCTGAAATGGAATATTCAATTGCAGATTGTCCAACCCAAGCGGTTGATTTCCATTTAAAGCCTGCAAAGCTGTTTTTTGATTTTGGATTTCCGCTTCCAGTTGTTCCACCACAAATTGCTCCTGAATCCAAGCTACCTTAGCTTTGTTGAGGTCTAAAATGCCGACTTGCTCTCTGTTAAAAAGCTCTTGCATTTGTTCATACACCTCTTGGCTTTGTTTCTTTCTTTCATCTTCAATGGTTTTTCGCTTTTGAAGTATAAAGAAATCTATTAACCATTTTTTTGCCTTTAGCAGTATTTCCTGGCGTTTTTCGCCATAGGCTGCCTGCAACTGTTCTGCTTTTAGGTTGTTCCACTTGTTACGGGCTGCATATACCGAAGGAAATTCAAAGGATTGTGAGATTTCGAACTCGGTATAGTCATCGGTTTGATGGTCGCCAAAAGGCAGATAGTATCCTGAAAGCTGTGGGTCGGGCAGGTTGTTGCCGCTCTTGTTTTGAAGCTTTTGGCCATCGATAAGAGATTGATAGGCCTTCAGCTCTATATTGTTCTGTTCTATTTCGTTGAGTAGCTCCCCTATATTTCTATCTTGAGAGAAACCAGTAACGAAGAACAGGCATCCGCATATCGCGGACACGATGTATGTATTCATTGTTTGAAAATTTAGGTTTAATCTTGCCTGATAAGAGACAGGCCTGAAATTCAATAGGATTTCTACCTAATAGATAGATAATCCCAAACGATTAACCTAAAGATGGTGGCCCCCGTAAATCGAGGGATGAAAGGAAAGGATTAAAATAGTGATTGGGCGGATGATAAAGCGGCGGGTCGTTGTTTCGCCTCTTATCAATAAAATATAGTTCTTGAAAACCAGAATAGGTTTTTACAACATTCTCATTCGTATCGGTACGGTGTTCAACGATTTGTCTTTCGACAATAATATCGGTTGAAACCGTGGAATGGACGTGCATATCCATAAAGAACCCAAAAAAGCCATATGGTGATTCTTCGTCTTCGTGCGAACCATTATCGTGATGGTGGTGTTCGCCCGTATGGGCAACATCCGAATGGGAATGGGAATGCGAATCCTGGTGCTGATGATGCAGATGCGGAAATGCTTGATGCAGCACCATAAGGCCAAACAGGCCCAAGAAGAAAACTGCTGCTATTTTATTTGCTTTTTGCATCGATTGCAAATATACAAACATTCTGAAAATGTTAAATTTTTAGCTTCAGTCTTTTTTTAATCAAATGTCAGGGTTTCATTAAAAAATCCAGTTTAAGGCACTGGATAAACCTTTTAAAGCTATGCCAGGGCATACACTTCATCGAACAACTTTATATCAAGTCGTTCCTGTTGGCCAAAGCTCTTTTTCAGTACATTGTGCAATACCGAATTAAAGGCATTATAACCTATCCAAAGATTCGGTTCCTCATTGAGCAACAAGGCTTCGTAATTGAGAATTTCAAGAACTTCACGAGACTTTTTAGATGGGTCGCTGTTCTTATCGCTACATTCATAGCAGAACAGTTTCGTTCTGTCAAGAATAGCTTTCACAAATTCCTTGGTATCGATGATTTTAAATTCCTTCATCTTGTCAAATTTCTTGGTAATGGTGTAGAACTCGTTGTCCAAGAATTTATCAAACAGGTTGTTTAACCTTGGCATTATAAGGTCTGTGTTATTCCTACTGTGCTTAATCGAAAACTCGATTTCAGCCTGTGAAACGTGTAGCCCGTTGGAACACACCTTTCGATAGAACCCGAAATGGCCAGAGGTCTTTTCACTACCATCATACGAATTTTTGAACCGAAGCATTGGCAGTATCAAATCCTTATCATTCTTAACCGTAAATTGGCTTTTGTCGTCAATGATAAAGTCGGTGATAAACGACCTATCGTTCTTGTTGATGGTTCGCTTATGATAGTTAAGTCCAGCATCAACCAGCATTAATTCTGCTTTTTTGAAGAACAGTTGGTTTGGAATGTGTCCGTAGCTTTTTGATACCACGTTGACTATTTTACCATTCGAGATGATGGCGTTTTCAAGCCCACGACGGGATTCCATCTGGGTCAAACTTTTCAAGGATTTCATTTCATTGGAAACGAAAATCTCATCTTGTTGCAAATTTTGTAAATACATAGCTTCTGAATTTTTGGTTAAACATTTTGTGATAATAGAGCGTAATACTCTGGATGCTTTTCTCGGTAATAGGCCAGATGGCTTTCGGCACCTTCAATCGTGTAATTTTCCCTACTGGATTCATAATGTGCCTCGGCTTCTTCGACCGAAATCTTCGCTTTTGTTGACATAATGTTGAAATTTTAGTTAAACAATATTTGAGCATCGAACAAACGGAAGCTAAAATCACAGCTCAAAAGGAAACGGAATCGTTACTTAGTCGATAGAAATAATATTGTTGGAACAGATAGAGTTCTAACCTTAAATCAACAGTTCCACTTACTGCATTAGCTTTAGAAACGGAATAGAAGAAATCTACTATTTATATTAAGTACGGTAAGTTATTTGAGCCTAAGCCAGAGAGTATTAAGGGCATAACCCACTAACGATTTAAGCCGCTCAAAGGGAACATTAAAAAGACTTTTAATGAGAATATATGGAATCGACCTCTCCAAAGATAAATTTGACGTAAGCTATGTTCTTGCAGGTGAAGAGAAAAAGAGGGTTGTCAGAAATGACTTTAAAGGTATCTGCAGCTTTTTGAAACAAGTGGAAGATAGTTGCATCCTGGTAGCTGAACATACTGGAAGCTATGGTGACCTGTTAGTTCATCTCTGTTACCAGTTCCAAATTAAAATAGCATTGGTCCCTGGCTACAACATAAAGCACAGCTTGGGATTGCAACGGGGAAAGAGCGATTCAAAGGACGCATACCGTATCAGGAAATATGGTGAGAGGTTTGTGGAAGAATTACGCTTTATGGAACCAAGGTCGGAATCGGTCAAAGAACTTAAGGAACTTTACAGTTTGCGGGAACAGTTGTCAAAGAGCAGGACATCACTTTTGTTGGGACAGAAAACAAGAAAGCACAGTCCTTCCCAGAGCATTGTGGCCCATAGAAGCTATCAGAGAGCGATAGCCAATCTGGAAAATGAAATTGATGCCATCGAAAAGGAAATTGAAAAAATCGTTCAGAACGATTCCGATTTAAATGATAACTACAAGCTTATTACCAGTATCAAAGGTATTGGTCCTGTAATTGCAAACAATCTGATCATCAAAACGGAAAATTTCAAACGTATCAATACAGCCAAAAAGGCTGCTGCCTTTGCAGGGGTATGCCCGTATCCCAATTCGTCCGGGAAAATGTCTATGAAGTCCAAGACCAGCCATATGGCCGACAAAAAGCTGAAATCTCTGTTGTTCCTTGCCGCCAAGACAGCCGTGACACACAATAAAGAGTATAGTCTATATGCAGAACGAAAAAAACTGGAAGGAAAACCCTATTTCTTGATCATGAACAATGTATCCAATAAAATGCTCAGAACTGTCTATGGTGTAATCCAGAGTCGAAAACCATATGATATGAACCATATTTGTAATGATCCAAGACAATTGAATTGAAATATTGAGGATTTTATTTGGTTTTTAATAGAGTATAT
>NZ_RZNA01000011.1 GCF_003992595.1 Flagellimonas oceanensis | reverse complement strand
ACCGACAACGGGACGTTGAGCGCTACGGAAAATGTTGGGACGAGCAGTTTTACCGACGACGATACAGCTGGATTTACGGTTACGCAATCTGATGGTACAACAACCACTTCAGAATCGGGTACTACAGATACTTTTACTGTGGTTTTAAATGGTCAACCAATAAGTAATGTTGTTTTTGATATAGTATCTGGCGATACAGGAGAAGGAACAGTGGACTTAGATCTGTTGACCTTTACCAACAGTAACTGGGATACACCTCAAACAATTACTGTTTCAGGTGAAGATGATATTATCATCGATGGACTTCAAACATATAACATTACGATAAGCGTGAACGATGCTGCTAGTGATGATGCCTTTGATGGATTGGCTAACCAAACGGTCTCCGTAGACAATGCGGACGATGATATAGCCGGGTTCACCATTGTAGAACAGGGTGGTGGAGCTACAGCGACCTCTGAGACGGGGACCACGGATACCTTTACAGTGGTTTTGAATAGGCGGCCACCAATAAATGATGTTGTTTTGGATATTGAGTCTGAAGATACAGGAGAAGGAACGGTTTCGCCATCCACCTTGACCTTTACAACAGCAAACTGGGATACTCCTCAAACTGTAACCGTAACAGGAGTTGACGATGCCATAGTAGATGGAACGGTCAACTTTGATGTTGTGGTAAGTGTTGATGTATTTAATAGCGCCCTCTCCTATAGTGGGGTTTTGCCACAATCCATTGTGGTGCAAAACACGGATAATGACAGTGCCTCGGTTACTATCGCTAATGCAAATGGCAATGAAGATGATGGAGCCATTACCGTATCTGCCACCTTAAACAATGAGGTTGCAGGAGGGTTTACTGTGGATGTTACTTCCTCCGATGGAACGGCGACAACAGCAAGTTCCGATTATACATCAGTAAACGAAACACTGACATTTGCAGGAAGCGCAGGCGAGGTACAGACTTTTGAGGTTGTCCCAACTGCAGATGCGCTAATCGAAGGTGATGAAAATTTGGAGGTTTCAATGTCCAATTTGGGAGGAACATCCTTTACGGTCGGAATATCGGATACAGCGACGATTACAATAAATAATGATGACTCCTGTGCCGCAGGCACAAGCACCCCAATACTAAATGATACAGGTACGCAGTTCTGTGTGGAAACCTTCAATGATTATACCCAAGACCTAAACGATTATGTAGACGGTACCCCGCCAGCAGGAACGAACCTTGTTTGGAGTACCAATCCAGATTCAAGTGTGGAAGCCGATTATTTGGGTTCAACTGTGGTAACAAGTACTCAGCTCGCAGATACTGATACTTTTTATGGTTTTTATTACGATAGCTTAAACGATTGTGCTAGTCCAAACACGGTGCAAGTTGTACTCTCCGTAAATGAAGAGCCCAACCCGGGAACAACTACAGGTACCAGTGTTTGTGCCGATTCCGGCAATGGAAATACCATTATTGATTTGGATGATCGATTATCAGTGGATGCCGACCCGGGTATATGGTCCATAACCAATGCACAACCCGGTTCATCCATAACCATAAATGGCAGTAACATTGTCAATTTTGATGGTCAACCGCTTGGAAATTATGTGTTCACTTACACCGTTGCAGGTGCAGGGATTTGTGGAGACGAAACTGTACAACTTACCGTGACCGTGGAAGATTGTTCCGGCCCATGTAATGCGGGAAATTCGGCTCCCGGAAGTAATGTTGACTTGGAGTTTTGTGATGTTAACGGAGATGGTTTCATTAATGATGATGACCCCAATGGTGTTGATTTGAATGAATACGCTACTATTGGCGCCCCCGCAGGAACAGTGCTCACTTGGAGTACAAGTGATGATTATACGGAAACGGATGCTTTCCTAAATGCGCCCAATGTAGTGGAGCCTGGAAGGTACTTTGGTTTTTTCTACGATGAGGCCAATGATTGTGCCAGTCCTGTCATGGAAATCACCTTAGTGCGAAACTCAGTTCCCACGATAACCGATACTACGGAGGACTCTCGTTGTGGACCAGGAGAGATAACATTGACGGCAACTGCATCAGTGGATGAAGGAGTGGTGAGTTACCGATGGTACGATGCTCCTACAGCTGGCAATATCGTCAGCACCAGTGCCACATACAGCATAAACAACCTGACCGAAACGACATCTTTTTACGTAACGGCTACGGCCAACGGGTGTGAATCCGAAAGAGTGGAAGTGGTTGCGACCGTATTGAATGCACTTTCTCCAGGTATCCCTATCGAAGATTTGACAGTTTGTAATATTTCAAGTGACGATGGACCGACTTCCTTTGATTTGGATGATGGTCTCATGGGACAGGATGCAGGAACATGGACTGTGATTACGGATCCTTCCAATGGTGATTTGACCATTGGAACCGATAATATTGTTGATTTTACGGGTCTTGCCAGTGGAGCATATGTTTTTGAGTATACTACAGACCCCGTAGGTAACTGTACCGAAACCACATCCGCACAATTGACCATCACGGTACAAGATTGTATTACAAATGAAACCATCGATTTGGCTATTACAAAAACAGTTGATGGTAGCGACACCTATTTGATTGGTGACGAAGTAGAGTTCATCGTCAATGTTGAAAATGTGGATGGAACTACTGTGACGGATATTGTAATCTCCGATGTGTTGGATGAGGGTTTTGAATTTATCGATGCCCAAGCAACCATTGGGGAATATGACGCTAATACGGGGAACTGGACTATTGCATTGCTTGAAGCAACGGACGCAGGGGCCACACTAACCGTGAGGGTAAGAACAACGGCAGCAGGGCAAATATCGAATACCGCTTCATTGGTGTCTTCTGTCCCTGCAGACGATACTTCGGATAACAACTCAGAAACCGTAACTGTTACCGTAAATAGAAATCAGTGTGTGGACTCAGGTGCTATCTGTAACATCTTTTCTCCCAACGGAGATGGTCGCAATGATACTTTAACTCTTGTGGACCATGAATTGTATCCACAGAACACATTGGAAATATTCGACCGTTACGGAAACAGTGTTTTCCAAATGGATGGTTACGATAGTTCGTGGGATGGAACAGGTAAGAACGGGGATTTGCCCAAAGGCACCTACTTCTACATTCTGGACCTCAATGGCGATGGAACGGATGTGGTCAAAGGATGGATACAAATTGTAAGAGACAACTAAAAATGCCAGATAAAAAAGCTTTGCCTATATATAGAATTTTGTTTCTAGGGTTGTTGTTGACCGTGGGCTGTGTGCATGCGCAGAAGGAACCGCAGTACACCCAGTACATGTACAATATTGGGAGTTTCAACCCAGCCTATGTGGGTACGGTGGAAAGTCCTGAAATCATAGGGTTGTATCGGGCACAATGGGTGGATATCCCTGGTGCGCCGACCACCATTCGTGGCGGTGCCAACATTCCTTTCAGCAATGAGAAAATGGGATTGGGCGTCAACATTGTGAACGATGTGCTCGGACCGTCAACACAAACGTATTTTGATGTGGCCTATTCCTACCAAATTCAGTTGTCCGATGAGACCAAGCTTTCCTTTGGGCTCAATGCAGGGGGATCGTCCCTTACTATAGACTATTCCAAGGGTACGTTTGAAAACCCCTCGGACGGTTCCATCCTAGGAGGGAATTACAGTAATTTTTACCCAACAGTGGGGGCGGGACTGTTTATGTACCACAAAGAAGAGTGGTATTTAGGTGCCTCTGTTCCCAATTTTTTAACGAATGCCTTGTACAATGATGAAGTGGCGACCATTGTGGAGGACAATATGCAGTTCAATGCCATTGGGGGCTATGTGTTCGAATTAGGCGATCGGACCAAGTTTAAGCCAGCTTTTTTGGTAAATTATCTCGAAGGTTCCCCGGTAACGGTAAACCTATCGGCCAACTTTCAGTTCATCGATGCGCTGACCATCGGAGCTTCCTACCGCTTTGATAATGCCGTTAGCGGTTTAGCAGGCTTCCAGATTTCCAACGGAATGTTCATTGGCTATTCCTATGATTACAACACCAATGGTTTGGGCGAGTACAGTGGTGGTTCCCATGAGGCCATCTTAAAATTCTATATCGGAAGAGGCGGTTTTGACTTTGGAAACAACAATAACAAATCAAAGAGCAAAAAATCAAACAATAAAGGAAAACAGATAGATTCCCCTAGATTTTTCTAACATGAGCCATGCAACAAAAATACAAGTAACACTTTGGGCATTCCTGCTGGGCGTGGTTTTCAGCTTCGCTCAAAAAAAGAAGTCCCAAGGCGATGTTTTCTTTTTTCAATACGAGTATCAAAAAGCTGTCGACGCCTACGAAGAGGAAATGTCCAAGGGTGTGATAACCAAAGAACAGTTCCTTAACCTTGCGGACGCCTATTACGAGACGAATAATTTTGAAAAGGCATCGGAGGCCTATATGGAAATCTATGGACAGGATTCGTTGATGGATACCCATCATTACAACAAAATGCTGCAAAGCCTCTCCAAAACCCCTCAAACCGAAGACACAGAGGATTTTTTGGCTAAAGTGTCGTCAAGTTTTCCAAAGGAATTGATGGAGAACAAGGAGTTCAATGATCAGTTGCTACAAAATGGAGCTGATGAAAATCAATTGGACTACGACATCTTCAATTTGGATGGCAATAGTCCCCAAACCGATTTTGCCCCTAGTTTTTACAACGACAAACTATTGTTTTCCAGTGGGCGGCAAGTCAATAAAAAAATACGTTATGAACCAGGCAATGAAGGCTATTTCAATATTTATGAATCCGAGATTCAGCCAACGGGACAAATTACATCCTTACAGACTTTTCAGGAGCTGAAGGATACCGATTACCATGAGGCTACCCCGTCCTTTTCATCGGGATTGAACAGTGTCTTCTACGTCTTGTCCAATACACAGGATGGCGCACTGGCTTTTGACGCCAATGGGAAGAATGCCTTGGCCATTGCAAAGCAGACCATCGGAGGACCGTATCAATTGTTGTTGAAGGATTTGAGCACATCGTTCTATTATCCCTTTTATGATGACGCCAGTGGAAAACTCTACTTTTCTGCCGATTTCGAAGATGGCTTTGGAGGCACCGATATTTATTTTGTGTACACCAATAATGGTCAGGTCATGTCCGCCCCGATCAATTTGGGACCACGAATCAATTCATCGGGAAATGAGATCGCACCCTATATTTTTGAGGATAATTTTTACTTTGCTTCCGATGTGTTTTATGGACTCGGTGGCATGGACATCTACAAATCCAATATAGAGGGAGAGGGTTTCGGGATTCCCATCAATTTAGGAAATCCCATCAATACAGAGTTTGATGATTTTGGTATGATCATCCGTAACGAAGGCGAAGGACTGTTGGGGTATTTTGCATCCAACCGCACAGGGGGAAAAGGGAAAGATGATATCTATGGTTTTAAAGTGGACGAGAAACCCGGACTCAAGACCATTACCTTTAAAGGTACGGTGGTCAATGCGAGCAGTTCTTCAGAAATCGTTCCCAACGCTTCAGTAAGCCTGTGGGATATGAACGGGGAGATGCTGGCAAAGACCATCTCGGACGATGAAGGGCAATACCGATTGGAAATTCCATACGAAACCGAGTTGGTATTGGATGCCTCAAGAGAGCGATACTCAAGATTCATAAAGAAGTTTGAGCAAGATGAACTGGATGCTTTGCAAAACAGCACTTTTGATGTTCCAATTGCCTTATATGATGATCTGGTAGAAGAGCGTGAAGGCCAAAAAGTGGTAAAAATGGATGATTTCTATTTTAAAACCAGTTCCACCCAACTCACGGATGATATCAAAAACGAACTGACCAAAGTCGTTGATTTCGCCAAGGCATTCCCGAATGCACAATTTAGAATAGAAACTTACACGGACAGTAGGGGGGGCAGCAGCACCAATTTTAGACTTACCCAAGCACGTTCAGATGCCATTAAGAAATATTTGGTGGAGAAAGGTGTGCCCGCCAACAGCATTTTATATTCCATAGGTTATGGAGAGGATAAAATCCTGAACAATTGTACCAATGGAGTTTTCTGTTTGGAGGCATTGCACAAAAAGAATCAGCGTTCCTTGGTGGTGGTACTCAATGATAATGTACTGTTTGATTAAATCTACACCAGCAACATCCAGCAATAGTACAGCGCAAATAGGGAAAGGAAAATCATCCCGCAATAGGTCAGGACTTTCAGTCCTATTTTAGGCTGATGTTCCTTTGGAACATCTTTTCCAGTTACCGTTTTAAGGTTCATCCAACCCAGCAGTGGGGCGAAAACAAAGGAGACAAATGTGGCCAGCGCCACAAGATTGCCCATATTGGCACTGAACAGACTGATCACGATCCAATTGATCCATGCCATCGCTATGACCATCAAGGCAAAGGTGTGCTTACCATTGTAGATATTTTTTTGGGGAATAAGTTTCTGAAGTACGTCCAAGCTCACGCGGGAAATTGCATCATGCGCTGTCATACACGTACTGAACATGGTGGCAAAGGCTGCCACGGCAATAAAAAAGTAAGCCCAGCTAGCAATATGGGTCGTGAATAAACTGACCAACTGATCGGCAAAGACCACAGCACTTCCACTAAGTTCAGTTCCTGTGCCATAAAGGGTCATCCACCCAATGATCATGAAGAACAAGGCCAACACCGCCGTTAAAATATAGCCTACGTTGAATTCTTGGAGGGCAAGTTTAAGCGAGGGTTTGTTTTTCATGGTCTTAAGGTTTTCCATGCCCCACAAACTTACCCAGCCCGATGCTTCCACGGCGGTAGGCATCCATCCGACCAATCCAATCAAGAACAATATGCCGACCTCATTGAAAATCCCGGGTCTTTGGTATGTTGAGGCATTGGGCACTGGCCCTTTTTGCAACACCATTACCGTTGTGATCAACAAGGCGATAAAAAGTATCGTGATGACGGCTTTCAAAGAATTTTCGAGGAATCGGTACTTCCCGATGATCAAAATCAAACTGATGAAAACAAAGAGCCCAAATGATACGACTCCAGCACCGACTGAGGTCACATCGAATAAATTCATGAACAGGCCTGCTGTGACGACATAGAGCGCTGCCAAAATGGTAAAAGTGGAAATCAAGGTCACAAAGGCATAGATCCACAAATAGGTCTTGCCCAAATTGGTATAGCCTTCGATCAAACTTTTCTCCGTTACCGTGGTGTACCGTATTCCGAACTCAAAAAAGGGATACTTGAGCAGGTTGGCCAGAACAATGGGAATTACCATTACCCATCCATATTGCGCACCTGCCTTGGTGGAAAGTACCAAATGCGAAGTGCCAATGGCCATACTGGCAAACAATAAACCAGGGCCGAGCGCTTTCAACAATGCCTTCATGCAGCTTGATTGTTAATTTTCAGGCAGGAAGATATGTTTTTTTGCTGAAAGTTTTCCAGTTACCTTATGATATGGAATCCATTATTCTTTCCCTAATAGGGATTTTTGGAACAGCTTGAAAATACGAGTATACTCGTCAGTCCAACTACAGGGTTCCACAAAGCCATGACGTTCTACAGGATAAACCGCCATTTCCCAGTTCTCTTTCCCGAGTTCGATCAAACGTTGGGAAAGTCGCACCATATCCTGAAAGTGCACATTGTCGTCCACCATGCCGTGTAGAATCAAAAGGTCTCCCTGTAATCCATCCGCAAAATAGATGGGCGAACTACGTTTATAGGCCAAACTGTCCGTAGCGGGCGTATTCAAGATGCGAGCTGTATACCCATGATTGTACGCGGCCCAATCCCCAACGGAACGGATGGCTGCTCCGGCACTAAAGGTATCGGGGGCGTTGAACATGCCCATCAGTGTGATGAATCCACCGTAGGATCCTCCGTAAATACCGATTTTATCCGTGTCGATTCCGTATTCGTCCACCAACATTTTGGCGCCATCCACTTGGTCGGACAAATCCTTGCCGCCCATATGCCGGTAAATACCCGTACGCCAATCCCTGCCATAACCTGCACTTCCGCGATAATCGATATCGAGCACGGTATAGCCATTGTCCACTAAAAGATTGTGGAACATGTATTCCCTGAAATAGGAGCTCCACCATTTGTGTGCGTTCTGCAAGTAGCCCGCTCCGTGCACAAAGATCACGGCGGCCTTGTTATTTACCGAAGCGTCAGGTTCATATAGCCTTGCATGTACTTCTGCACCATCCGAAGCTTTAAACGTGATGATCTCTGGGTCTTTCCAGTCGTAGGCATTAAAATTATCAGTATTGGAATGTGTGATTTGCTCGGCTTTGGGGGTTTCTCCCGTTTCAACTGGATTGTCTTGGATAAACAATTCCGTAGGCTTGTTGGAGTAGGAGTAGAGGATGGCCATTTTCTCCTCGTCTGGGGAAAGTACCACATCATTTCTACCGACCATGTTGGTCAATTGTTTCCATTTACCCCCTTTGAGCGACATCGAGTAAAACTGTCTGTCGCCCGGGTGTGTCTTATTGGAAGTGAAATACCATCTATTTTTATCCTTGGATAATTCCGTACCATAAATTTCAAAATCCCCAGAAGTCAATGCCTTTGTTTTTTTGTTATTGACATTCATCGTGTACAGATGGGAATATCCTGTTTTTTCGGACATGAACCATATGCTTTTGTCATCGGGCATCCAACCCAAAGAACCACCGCCCCAACTGCTAATACCGGGACCAGCGATCCAGGCTTCATCGTGTTGACGGTCCAGTTGTTCCACTTTGCCTGTTTTGGGGTCCAACAAAACAATCCAACGATCTTTGTAATCATTGGCTTGGATATCCAAAATGGCCCGGGTTCCATCCGAGTTCCATGTTGGGCCATTGATGAAACCGATACGGTCCTTATTTTCGTAAGTCTTGTCGGGATAATCTTTAGTGTACTCGGGTACATCATCCAAACCTTCCAAATTATCCAAAACCACGGGGTAGTTTTCACGATTTTTCACATCGTACACGAACATTTCGTATTGTGTAGGTTCATCACCAACCTTGGAACGTGTGTTTTGGTCTTCGGTATACCCCGATTCCGTTACAAAATGGGGCACGATCGTTCCTTTGGAATTTGGTCGGTCCATCAAAATGTAGGTAACATAAGATCCAGAAGGGTCTATTTGTAGACTGATGACCCTTTTTCCTTTTGTTTCAAGCTCTAGGGGCTGTAATGCCTCCAGTTTTTTGCTGATTTGGTCACCGGCATCTTTTTTTGCTTTTCGCTCTTGCAATACATCAAAGATGTCCAATTGGTCTTGGTACAGCCATTCATCTTTGGAATCGCGTTGCGGTTCACTTCCTTTGGACTTTACAAAATGTGTTTTTTGTACTATCAAGCCCGATGCAATATTCCAAGTGAAAAGTTCGCCATCCTTCACAAAAGCTATGCTTTTCCCATCATCGGTAAAATGTGGATTGCTTTCCCGTTCTTGTGTTTTGGTAATGGGTTTGGATTGATACGTGTCATTATCCAACAAGAAAATATCGCCATTTTTGGAGTAAACCGCTTCCGTTTTTGCGTTGTTGTATGTCAATCTGGAAGATGGTAATGCGTTGGCCGTTAAAAAATCCACTTTGTTCAGGTCTTTGTTTGCTATTGAATAGGCATATAGCGAATCGCTCATCGCTCCATCTGGGTTCCAATCAAAGTAGAGAGTCTGACTATCCGTGGACCAATAGGCACTTGATGGTCTGGGACCAACAAAGTCATCCCCTTGCATGATGTCTTTGATTTTTAGAGGGGAATTGTTTCCTTTTTGAGCTTGAAGTATGTTGAAAGTGAGTAAAAGAGCCAGGGTGAGCGTAAAAAGTCTTCGCATGACGGTGGTAAGGTTTAAGATGGTTTGATTCTCAAATATCGGTTATTTTGATGAGTTTGCAGGATAGTCCATCAAAATGAAATTTCAAAAAAGTCTCTCGTTTTACGGTCAGAAAAAGTATCTTTAAAACCAACTAAAAAGATGAAAATCATGTTGCCCTTTTTTGATGGAGGGGTAATATTTTGATTTAAAGTGAAATAAAACCTAAACCAAACACAGACAATGCAGATAATAGAGAACGGCACGGTCTACGATGCGATCATCGTGGGATCGGGAGCTGGTGGCGGGATGTCGGCCAAGGTGCTCTCGGAGGCGGGCCTGAAGGTCGCGGTCGTCGAGGCGGGCCCATTTTTCGATCCGGCCAAACCGGAGCACCAGACCCAGTTGAAGTGGCCCTATGAAAGTCCAAGAAGGGGCAAGAGCACCCGTTTCCGCCCTTTTGGCGATTTCGATGCCGCCTACGGTGGCTGGGACATCGAGGGGGAGCCCTACACCCAAAAGGACGGGACGCAATTTGAATGGTTCCGCTCTCGGATGCTGGGGGGACGCACGAACCACTGGGGGAGGATCTCCCTGCGCTTCGGCCCGAAGGACTTCAAGCACAAGGACGAGGACGGCCACGGGGACAACTGGCCGATAAGCTATGACGATGTAAAGCCCTATTACGACAAGGTGGACAAGATGATCGGGGTGTTCGGCACCAATGAGGGGCTGCCCAACGATCCCGACGGTTTCTTTCTGCCACCGCCAAAACCACGTTTGCACGAACTCTTCTACATCAAGGGGGCCCGGAAGAGCAATGTCCCGGTGTACCCATCGCGTCTGTCGATGTTGACCAAGAAGATCAACAACGACCGTGGGGTTTGTTTCTACTGCGGGCAATGTAACCGCGCCTGTCAGGTGTACGCCGATTTCTCGGCGGGGACCTGTCTGATCTTCCCGGCACAGAAGAACGGGGGACAGATCGACCTCTTCGTGAACTGCATGGTCCGCGAAGTGACCACCGATCAGGAGGGCAGGGCCACGGGGGTGTCCTATATCAACAAAGAAGACAGAAAAGAATATAAACTGAAAGGGAAAGTGGTGGTGCTCGGTGCCTCGGCCTGTAGCTCGGCCCGTATCCTTTTGAACTCGAAAAGCAAGCAGCACCCGAACGGACTTGGGAACAGCAGCGATGTGGTGGGCAGGTACCTGCACGATTCCACGGGGGCCGATAGAGCGGCCTTTGTCCCTGGGCTGATGAACCGAAAGGTCTCCTACAACGAGGATGGGGTAGGGGGAATGCACGTGTACTCACCGTGGTGGGGCGACAATTCAAAGTTGGACTTCCCAAGGGGCTACCATATCGAGGTGTGGGGCGGCATGGGCATGCCGAGTTACGGTTTCGGCTTCAACGTGAACGAGTTCAACAAGTTCTTCGGGACCAAGGTTGGCGGCTACGGTGACATGCTGCGCAGCGATGCCAAGAAGTACTATGGAGCTGTCGTGGGGATGGCCGGCCGTGGGGAATCCATTGCCAGAAGGGACAATTATTGCGAGATAGACCCGACCAAGGTGGATGAATTCGGTATTCCCGTATTGCGTTTCCATTACAAATGGAGCCAGTTCGAGATCAACCAGGCCAAGCACATGCAGGATACTTTTGAAGAAATATTGATCAACATGGGCGGTGAGCCCTTGGGCAAAAAGCCGGGCAAGGACACCAACTACGGACTGCACAACCCTGGAAACATCATCCACGAGGTGGGCACCACGAGAATGGGGGACGACCCGAAGACCTCTGTGACGAACAAGTACCAGCAATTGCACGATGTGGACAATGTGTTCATCGTGGATGCCGGGCCGTTTACCTCACAGGCGGACAAGAACTGTACATGGACCATATTGGCGCTCTCGATGAGGGCCTCGGAATATATCGTGGAACAACTCAAACAGCAAAACATTTAAGGAGATGGACAGAAGAAAGAGTTTAAAGTCGATAGTACTGGGCTCGGTGGCGGGCGGACTGGCCATACATGGCTGCAAGCCTTCGACGGAAGGTACGGAACTGACGGAGGCCCCGAAGATCACCTACCCGGGCCGGGTGCCCCAGGAGATCGAACTGATCGACGAGCTACAGGACGAACAGTTCTTGAACCCGCACGAAGTGGAGACACTGACGATACTGTGCGACCTTATCCTGCCCCCTTCAGAGGAATACAAAGGGGCATCGGATGCGGACGTTGTGGGCTTCATCGAGTTCATGTCCAAGGACGTGGAGACGCTACAGCCGGATATCCGCGGAGGGATCATGTGGCTGGACCACAAGAGCAACACGGAGTACGGCACGGAGTTCAAGAAGGCGGGCGAGGAACAACAAAAGGGGATACTGGACGGGATCGCATACTACGACCCGGAGACACCGGGCAGTGAACGCCCTTTTGAAGTGAACTTCTTCTCCTTGGTGCGGAACCTGACCATGACGGGCTTCTACACGAGCAAGATCGGGATAGAGGAGATCGGATACAAGGGGAACCAGCCCAATGTATGGGACGGAGTACCGGACGATGTACTGGAACAGCACGGGGTGTCCTACGACGAGGAATGGCTCGCCAAGTGTGTGGACCAGAGTAAGCGTGGCGTTATCGCCGAATGGGA
>NZ_RZNA01000010.1 GCF_003992595.1 Flagellimonas oceanensis | reverse complement strand
CTAAAGATCGGGGTATCTACAGATATAATGCTTTTGGACAAAATTCAGAAAAAACAATTAATTACTAAAGAAGAGGCTGCCTACTTGAAAGGTAAGAAGCTAATCGAGGGAAGAAGACCAAATTATTATATAGCAAAAAAGGTTGCTCAACGAACAGGTCAAAAAGCTTTGTATTCAAAGCATAAGGCATTAGACAAGAAATACTATTTAGACTTAATTGTTAAGTCAATAAAAGACCATGGAATGTTGAATAGGGCCGATATAGATTTGTTATTATGGAAAAAACTACCTGATTATTTGTCTGAATCTCAAAAGAAAACAAAGATTGGTAATCTAATCACTGAATTAAGAAAGAAAGATATAATCATAAATAAAGGAACTTTTAAAGAACCTAAATGGCACTTAGTTAATTAAGAAGAAGACTTAAGAGAAGACTTAAGAGAAGACTTAAGAGAAGACTTAAGAGAAGACTTAAGAGAAGACTTAAGAGAAGACTTAAGAGAAGACTTAAGAGAAGACTTAAGAGAAGACTTAAGAGAAGACTTAAGAGAAGACTTAAGAGAAGACTTAAGAGAAGACTTAAGAGAAGACTTAAGAGAAGACTTAAGAGAAATTAAAAAGGTATGAGTAAATTATTTAGAAAGTGGAATACTTATAATACAAAAAGTATAAACAAGGATTACCTGTTTAGATATATGAGTAAAAGCAAGGTTTTGAGTCTTCTTGAAACAAAATCTCTTTATATGCCTTCAATGAATCGTTTTGATGACAAACTTGAAGGAATCTCTACTTACGATATAACAGAAGTTAGAGTAGCATATGAGTTCTGCTTTATTGATAGAGAAGAAAAAATAAATCCAGAGCTTATTGAAGACTGGAAACAGGCTAAAGAAGTTTCTAAAGAGAAACTATTACATATAAGTAAAACGCTAAGAAAAACCCAAGAATCACATTATATAAGTTGTTGGTTTAACTCAAATCGTGAATCTGATGGCATGTGGAGGTTTTACGCAAAAGAAAATGGTTTTGCAGTAAAAGTTAATAGAAGAAAGTTTCAAAATAAAATAAAATCTTCAATTCCTCTTAATGACCTACAAGAAAAGCAGAGAATTGTAGTAGGTAGAATTAAATACCAAGATTACCCTAGGGTTATTGAAAACGAGAAAGACAACACTGTGCTCTATTTATCTTTTAGAAAGGATGAATCTTTTTCGCATGAAAAGGAATATAGAGTAGTATTTATAGATTTAAATACGGATGCAGAAAAACCAAATCATGTAGTTTATAAAATTATTGATTTTGAAGAATTGGAGATAACAATTATTACACATCCCGCAATGCCAGAGGAAAAATTTGAAGAAAGCAAAGTACTATTTGAATCTTTGGGGAAAAACATAACTGTACAGAAATCTGAATTAGAACCTTTCTATCAATTTTTTGATAGGACCGAAAAATTAAAAGAATGAGTACGCCATCCTTTTTAGAAGACCACATTTCCCAAGTTCCAGCTTTACAGCTATTAATCAACATGGGGTATAGTTATGTTACACCCGAACAAGCGTTGGATTGGCGAGGAGGCAAAAAATCACAGGTGCTTTTCGAAAACATTCTTAAAACTCAATTGCATGAAATAAATACTATTCATCGCAAAGGAAAAGAATATCCATTTTCAGAAGCAAACCTAAACTCAGCCATTTTAGCACTAAAAGATTTGCCTATTCAGGATGGTTTTCTAAATGCCAATGCTGCATTCTATGACCTTATTACTTTGGGCAAAGCTATGGAGCAAAGTATAGATGGCGATAAAAAAAGTCATACGTTACAATACATAGATTGGGAAAACCCAGAAAACAATGTTTTTCATGTCACTGAGGAATATAGTGTTCTCAGAACTGCCAGAACAGATACTTACCGTCCAGACATTGTGCTTTTTGTCAATGGAATCCCAATGGTTATTATCGAGTGTAAAAGCCCTTCCTTAAAAGGAACTAAATCTCCAACGGAACTTGCAATTGAACAACATATTCGCAATTTCAGTAAATCTGGCATCCGTTCTTTGTACATGTACTCCAATCTTTTGTTAAGCATCGCTACTAATGATGGTAGTTATGGCACTACAGGAACAAGTAAGGAGTTTTGGTCTAAATGGAAAGAGCAGTTTTCAAGCAAGCAAGATAAGGTCGATTTTGCCAATGAGCTTTCCAGCGTTAAAAACAAGCCATTAAAGGAGATTCAAAAGAGTGACTTGTTCTCAGGAAGATTTAAATATGTGAAGTCCTATTTTGATGGACTGGAAAAGGAAAAAAGAGAAACAAGCAACCAAGATGAATTGTTATATGCCCTATGTCGTAAAGAACGTTTGCTGGAAATCATCAGGAACTTTACAGTTTATGACGAGGGCATTAAAAAAGTAGCTCGTTACCAACAATTTTTTGCCATAAAGGATACCATAAAACGAGTTACCCATTTTGACAACCTAGGGAAAAGGCAAGGTGGTGTAATATGGCACACACAAGGTAGTGGCAAATCTCTCACCATGGTTATGTTAGCTCAAATGATTGCCTCAAACCCCGAAATAAGTAACCCGAAGATAATTCTGGTCACAGACAGAATTGATTTGGATGACCAAATCTCAGACACCTTTAAAAAGTGCCAAAAAGAGGTGAAGCAAGCCAGAACTGGTTCACATCTTACAGAGTTGTTAAATGATAAAAGTGATGCCATAATCACTACAATCATAAACAAGTTCGAAGCAGCCGTTAAACAAACAAAGAACCCTTTTCTTTCATCAGATATTTTTGTCATGATTGATGAAGGACATAGAACGCAATACGGTAGCTTTAATGTTAGTATGCAACAGGTTTTTCCTAACGCTTGTTTTCTTGCGTTTACGGGCACACCTTTAATGAAAAGGGAAAAGAGCACCGCTCACAAGTTTGGTGGCTATATAGGCCTCCCATATACCGTTAAAGATGCTGTTGACGATGGTGCAGTAGTCCCTCTTTTATATGAAGGAAGACACAACCTAATTACAGTTGATGAAGACCCTGTTAATCGGTACTTTGACAAACTCTCTGAACCCCTATCCGAATATGGTAAAGCAAATCTTAAAAGAAAGTTCAACACCATAAATGAACTTAATAAAACTGAAAAGGTTATTTACGCCAGAGCTTGGGACATTTCTGAACACTACAGGAACTTTTTTCAAACTGAAGGTGACAAATACAAACCAAAAGGACAATTGGTCGCTCCAACAATCAAAGCTGCATTACTTTACAAACGGTTTTTGGATGACATAGGAATGGTTACTTCAGAAGTTATCGTTACTCAATCTGACCAACGTGAAGGTGTCGAAGATGGGTTTTACAACACAAATGACGAAAAGCGAATCGAAGACGAATACTTCAACTCTAGGATAGATAAGTATGGAGATTTAAAGAAATTTGAAAAGAGCGTCATAACCCAATTCAAGAAGAGGGAACATCCAGAAATATTGATTGTAGTAGCTAAATTATTAACTGGTTTTGATGCTCCAAACAACACTATACTCTATTTGTGCAGGGCATTAAAAGAACATACCCTATTACAGGCCATTGCGAGAGTAAATCGAGTATACCCAGGAAAAGATTATGGCTATATCGTTGATTATTATGGCAATCTTGAAAACTTAGATAATGCATTGGCCACTTATTCTGGCCTTTCTGATTTTGACGAAGAGGAACTTGAAGGCACTTTGACCAAATTGGATGATGAAATAAAGAAGCTTCCACAGGCTCACTCCGAAGTCTGGGACATTTTCAAAGAGCTAAAAGACAAAAATCTTGAACCAACCGCTTATGAGGAGCTTCTAAAACCAGAGGACATCCGAAATAAATTTTACGAAAAACTTAGTCAATTTGCTAGATTACTTAAGATGGCCTTGTCCTCTGTGGATTTCGCCAACAATACTGATGAAAAGAAGATAGCCCAATACAAAAAAGATGCAAAGTTCTTTCTTAAGTTACGTGTTGATGTGAAGCGTAGATACAATGACGATTTATCCTATAAGGAGTTTGAGCCAAAAATTCAGAAACTGATTAACCAGCATATTTCAACTGAGGGAGAGATTATGAAGGTAACCGAATTGGTTGACATCTTTGACAAAGAACAACGTGAAGCCGAAATCGAAAAAATTACAGGTAAGGCTGCTCAGGCTGACCATATTGCCAGCAGAACAATTAAGGCTATTAATGTAAAAATGCAGGAAGACCCAGTATATTACAAAAAGCTGGCTGAACTTATAAAAGAGACCATTGAAGAATATTACCAAAAGCGTATTTCAGAGGCCGAGTTTTTGAAAAAGGCAAAGGAGTTAGAGGATAAGTTTTTACATGGACGGTCAGAAGATGCTCCAAAAGAATTAGCAAACAACGATGCAGGGTTGGCTTTTTACAATTTTAGCAAGACAACATTTGATGATGTAGAATTACTTAAGACCCGATTTCATATTGAAACTAGTTTGGAAATTGATAAAACGGTAAAAGAGCATATATATCTGAATGGAAACAAGATTGTAGAATGGGACAAAAATGAAGACATTACGGGCAAAATAAACATTGCTCTAGGTGATATTGTCTATGAACTCCTTAAGAAATACGGACAGGATACCAACTGGGACAAAATAGACCAACTAATCGAGGATTGTCTAAAAGTTGCAATAATAAAATACAAGTAGTCCTATGAGAGATGAAATCCAATATGGAACAACCCTTATAGCCTATGACTTGGAATTCTCCCAACGTAAAACCCTTGGGATTAAAGTGTATCCAGATAAATCGGTTAGAGTAACCGCTCCCAAGAACAGCGACTTACTGAAAGTCCGTGACAAAGTAAGAAAGAAGGCAGCGTGGATAGTTAAGCAGCAGGATTTCTTTCTTTCATTTCAACCAATTACTCCACCTCGAAGGTTTGTAAATGGTGAAACCCATCTATATCTAGGCAAACAATACAGATTAAAGCTACACAAATCAAACAAAGCAGCAGTAAAGCTTTCAGGAGGTTATTTGCAGGTGCATTGCCAGTATCCCGAAAATAAGAAAACCGTTGAAGAGTTAATTAAAGGTTGGTACAAGGACAAAGCCGAATTACACTTTAAAGAACTTTTTGAGGAACAACGCCCATTATCAAAGAGTCTTTTCGACGGTAACGCAATATTGGCTTATAGATGGATGAAGAAACGATGGGGCAGTTGCGATAAGGACGGAAAGATTCATTTGAACTTAGAATTGATTAAAACATCAAAGAAGTGTATTGAATATGTTATCGTACACGAACTATGTCATTTAAAATACCTGAATCACAGTTCAGCTTTTTATGAGCTTCTGGAAAAGGTATATCCAGATTGGAAGGAAACTAAAGATAAGCTAGAAAGATGGATGGTGTAAACAGGTTATCCCCCAAAGAAATGCTAGAAGATTTTGTTGTTTTTCTATTACTACAACAGGATGAGCTATTGTCCCCTATTGGATATTTCTTCAATCAGGAGAATATGGTTATGTTGTTTGATGGAAAAGAAAAAATTAATTACCTAGACTACATAAGACAAGAACTGGGATTTTTAGAAAAGTTGAAAATAAACCCTCAGTTAAAGCCTACAATCGAAAGCTTGGATGACCTACTCTCCAAAAATGAACAACAATCATTACTAAACACCATCAATGATAATTTTCAAAGGACTATCTCATAAAGTGTGTAAATAGAAAATTAGCGGGGGCATGCCCCCGCTAATTTTTTGTCTAATTTTAAATATTTTCACATTATGAAGAAAGAAGAATTGTTCAACGACGATTTCCTGAAGCAGTTCAAATCGGGAGACGAGCTCAACGGTTTTCTCAAGGAACTCCAGAAGCGCGGCATCGAGAAGATGCTGGAAGGGGAACTGGACGGCCATCTGGATTACGAAAGGCACCAGAGGTCCAAGGACGGCAACTCCCGTAACGGGCACTCCAAAAAGAAGGTGCGCACCTCCTTCGGGGAGTCCGAGATATCCGTCCCCAGGGACAGGGATGCCAGTTTCAACCCCATGGTCGTCCCCAAGCGGGGCAACATGGTGGACGGCATCGAAAATGTCATCGTATCGCTCTACGCCAAGGGGATGAGCAACAGCGATATCGGGGAACAGATACGCGAGGTCTATAATTTTGACATCTCCACTTCCACCATATCAAGGATAACCGAAAAGGTGGCGGAGGACATCGTCGCCTGGCAGAACCGACCCTTGGAACCGGTCTATCTTATCGTATGGATGGACGGTATCGTCTTCAAGGTCAGGGAATCCTCCAAAGTAATCAACAAGACCGTGTACGTGGCCGTGGGCCTGCGCAGGGACGGGAAAAAGGAAGTGCTCGGCCTTTGGCTGGGCAAGAACGAATCGGCGGCCTTCTGGATGTCGGTGCTCACCGATATCAAGGCCCGCGGCACCGAGGACATCCTGATCACCGCCACCGACAACCTGAACGGGTTCACCGATACCATCAGGAACGTCTTCCCCGAGTCCAGAACCCAGATATGCGTGGTGCACCAGATACGCAATGCCTGCCGCTACGTGGTATGGAAGGACAAAAAAGCGTTCACCGCCGATATGAAGGGCATCTACAACGCACCCAACGAGAAGGCCGCAAAGGCCGCCCTGGAGGACTTTGCCAAGAAGTGGGAAACCAAGTACTCCTATGCCATAAGGAGCTGGAGGGACAACTGGGACGAACTCACCGTGTTCTTCGAGTTCCCCCTCGAGATACGAAAGATCATCTATACCACCAACCTTATAGAGAACCTGAACGGGAAGATCAGGAAGTACACCAAGAACAAGCTTTCCTTCCCCACCGACGATGCGGTGATGAAATCCGTATATTTGGCAACAAGGGAGGCCACCAAGAAATGGTCCATGCCCATCAGGAACTGGGGCATCATTTTAAACCAGTTCCTTACGATCTATGAAAAAAGGGTCAGGCTCTAGAAAAGCCCAACCCCCGTTATTTTTAACTTACACACTTATTGGGATAGTGTC
>NZ_RZNA01000009.1 GCF_003992595.1 Flagellimonas oceanensis | reverse complement strand
GGGAAGTACCGCTCTAAGGTCCTCAGCTGTTCGCTCTTGGGCTTTTGGTCCGCCTTGAAGAGCCTGTGGATCTCCTCCAGGGTCATCTCCGAGACCTCGTAGGGCGTCAGCCTGTAGCACTTGAAGAACTCGATGTACTTGGCCACCGTGTTGCGGGAGATGCCAAGTTCCTTGCTGATCCGTCGCTTGCTGGCCCCCTCGCCGTACAATTTGTAAATCCTTTTTGCCTTTCGCATATCTATCTGTTTGTTCGCCATGGTCTTTTTTACAAAAGAAACCATCGCAACACTCAAATAGAATCGATCTTTTTAGTGGCTCACGTTCATCCGCCCCACTATGCTCACTTTGGTCCGCCGCGGGTGGCTCACTTTGACCCGCCGAAGGTGGTATACTATGCCCGTTTTTTGCAGTAGGCCTCAATATTCTGTAGGATAAGTGCAAAATCATTTCTGTTGAATTTCTTCTCTTCGTCCTTGAATTTTAGCATGTTAACTATTCTATTTACGCTATCTGGAAAAATTCTACGTATCTCCTTGATTCTCTTTTCATGAGAGTTTGGAGAGCAGTATAAGTACTCTAAAACAGCTTTTTTACAATAATCTCTAAGTGTTTTAAACTGTTTACGTTGCTTATAACCCTTGCTTAAAACATAGAATTTATCCTGTATATGGCCGTTCGGTCCTTGGATTTCTTCCAAAAATTTTTCCGAAAAATTGTTGCCTACATGCTCATATATATCATTAGTGAGTACTAAATCAATGAACTCGCTAAGTTCTTCGTAAACAGTGTTTTGCGGCGTTGACGGAATCGTAACAGTATACACTTCACTTATCTTCTCTCTAAACCTTCTCTTCAACCCACCAAACACTAACCCTTCTCCACTTATGTTTATCAACTCACTTATCAACCCACAGAGAAAATATGGTTGTGATGATTTTAGGTCAAGTGACACTAACTTGTCTCCTTTAAAACTTAAGAATGGCCTTAATTCTTTAGGCAAGCTGGTAATTGTTGTATGAAGTCTTCTGTCTTTTGCCAATCTCCTATAGTATATAAGGCCGTGACTGAGCTTTTCACATATTAACGTTCTCTGATACTTCTGACGAATACTTAGGTCTGTACTGTTAGTAATAAACTTCATTGCTGACTCGTAATCGAAACTGATTTGATTTGTGTTTAGCCACTTGGTCAGATGCTCTGTGGTCTCATCGGTAATTTCACAAGTCCTGTTTTCGAAATCAACAAGGTTTTTCGTGAATTCTGTTTGAGAACATAAGTGCTTTACAATTTTAAGTTTTTGATTAACGGGGTAAATTACCTTATATCCATGAGATAGATTCTTGTTAATTATATAAGGACGTTTACTTATGAAGTCATTTGATTCTAGAAAATCAATGTGCCTTTTATAATTCCAAAAGTACTTTTTGAGATAGCTGGCTTTTAAACGTACATGTCCTTTAGTAAGGTTATCTTTATGTTCAATTGATTTTTGCTCTATTAAATCAATTACAAAGACTAAATAATCAATGTTTAGATGATTTCGGCCTTTTGGATATTTCCTGTTATTTGTGTTCACAAGCTTCTTCATTTTCTTATATAAACCCTGTTCAATAAGCATGAAATATTCTCTGTTAGCTAGATTAACTCTCATAATCATTCTTTTTTAAATAGTTCAACAATTCACTTTTAAGGAACACGGTTTTCGTATTCAGACGTCTAACAGGAATAGCTCCCTTTTTGTTGAGTCTCCATAAAGTGGTTTTGGAAATCCTAAGAAGCTCACAGGCTTCTTTTGTACTTAATACTTCGTTACCATCGTTTTGAGTCTTAAACTCATACTTAGGTAGTACATCATGTAGCTCTTTGGCGACTACCTGCCCGATGATTGATACAAGACTTTCTTGCTCAATTCCGATTACTTTAAGGTCATTTTCCCTCATAATTACTTTTCGATTCTGGTTTGATTTGCAGAATCGTTTGCAAGAACTTTAAAGGGAAAACAGGGAGAAAAAAGGGAAGAATGAAAATGAAAAAAGCCACTTAAAAGTTTATAAGTAGCTGTTTATTAAATATTTATGTGTTCGTAAAGTTATGGGGTAGGTGTTGCCTTCAATTTTTCCCTTCGTATTTTTAGTTTATTAACCACTTTATCTACTGTGGTACTTAAAGTTGTAAAGGGATAATGCTTAGAATCTACCTCGTTTTTATTGGAATAATACTTTTTAAACTGATTTTTCCATTTGCCCAAATCTTTTGTTGCGGAAGAAAGGCTTAGATACAAAAATTCATTTTCAGTTTCGAATGATAAAGATTTATCCTCTTCGTAAAAATCAAAAATGTAAAAAAGATAGCAAAGCCTAAAGAATTCAACAGCTTTAAAGTCAATATGTCTTATGTTTAGACTGTTATATTCGTTAAAAGATAGAAGGTTAATCACTATACGGATTTCATCATTGTCAAATCCTTTGTGGGCAAGATAGTTTACCAAAGGTTTGTTACGCTCAATTTGTTTATAGAAGTCCTCAGATTGCACAGAGTCTTCATTTTCATTTTCTCCTAGTAAAGCTGCATGATACTTATAAAGCATCAAGCTACAATCAGATGGAACCTTTAATGAAAGTATGTCATAACTTAATTTAAAACGCTTACTTAATTCAATCCATAAGGTTATGGTTTTCTCTAGGTTGATAAAGTATCCCTTTGCATCGAAAAAGCCATCAAACTGGAACGGTTTTTCTTCAACTGCATTGAAGTAATTGTTTTTGGATTTCAGTAGACGGTTTTTTTGGAAATCATCTTTAATGTTATTGGGAATAAGTTGTCTGCTTTGAAGAACATCATTAAAACGAGTAATGTTTTCTTCCAATGCCAGATGTTGTATTTGCCACTGGTGAACGAAAATTTGATGTACGTAAGAAATGTAAATGTTAGGGTTAATCTTCGATAATGCGATGTAACTATTAAAGGTTTCGCCCAATTCAAAGGTAGATATGTTTAGATTCCAGTTCCCATCCAAAGGCTTACCTTCTTCATCACAGTCTGTTGGGAATCCGAATTGAAAATGACACTATCCCAATAAGTGTGTAAGTTAAAAATAACGGGGGTTGGGCTTTTCTAGAGCCTGACCCTTTTTTCATAGATCGTAAGGAACTGGTTTAAAATGATGCCCCAGTTCCTGATGGGCATGGACCATTTCTTGGTGGCCTCCCTTGTTGCCAAATATACGGATTTCATCACCGCATCGTCGGTGGGGAAGGAAAGCTTGTTCTTGGTGTACTTCCTGATCTTCCCGTTCAGGTTCTCTATAAGGTTGGTGGTATAGATGATCTTTCGTATCTCGAGGGGGAACTCGAAGAACACGGTGAGTTCGTCCCAGTTGTCCCTCCAGCTCCTTATGGCATAGGAGTACTTGGTTTCCCACTTCTTGGCAAAGTCCTCCAGGGCGGCCTTTGCGGCCTTCTCGTTGGGTGCGTTGTAGATGCCCTTCATATCGGCGGTGAACGCTTTTTTGTCCTTCCATACCACGTAGCGGCAGGCATTGCGTATCTGGTGCACCACGCATATCTGGGTTCTGGACTCGGGGAAGACGTTCCTGATGGTATCGGTGAACCCGTTCAGGTTGTCGGTGGCGGTGATCAGGATGTCCTCGGTGCCGCGGGCCTTGATATCGGTGAGCACCGACATCCAGAAGGCCGCCGATTCGTTCTTGCCCAGCCAAAGGCCGAGCACTTCCTTTTTCCCGTCCCTGCGCAGGCCCACGGCCACGTACACGGTCTTGTTGATTACTTTGGAGGATTCCCTGACCTTGAAGACGATACCGTCCATCCATACGATAAGATAGACCGGTTCCAAGGGTCGGTTCTGCCAGGCGACGATGTCCTCCGCCACCTTTTCGGTTATCCTTGATATGGTGGAAGTGGAGATGTCAAAATTATAGACCTCGCGTATCTGTTCCCCGATATCGCTGTTGCTCATCCCCTTGGCGTAGAGCGATACGATGACATTTTCGATGCCGTCCACCATGTTGCCCCGCTTGGGGACGACCATGGGGTTGAAACTGGCATCCCTGTCCCTGGGGACGGATATCTCGGACTCCCCGAAGGAGGTGCGCACCTTCTTTTTGGAGTGCCCGTTACGGGAGTTGCCGTCCTTGGACCTCTGGTGCCTTTCGTAATCCAGATGGCCGTCCAGTTCCCCTTCCAGCATCTTCTCGATGCCGCGCTTCTGGAGTTCCTTGAGAAAACCGTTGAGCTCGTCTCCCGATTTGAACTGCTTCAGGAAATCGTCGTTGAACAATTCTTCTTTCTTCATAATGTGAAAATATTTAAAATTAGACAAAAAATTAGCGGGGGCATGCCCCCGCTAATTTTCTATTTACACACTTTATGAGATAGTCCT
>NZ_RZNA01000008.1 GCF_003992595.1 Flagellimonas oceanensis | reverse complement strand
GGGAAGTACCGCTCTAAGGTCCTCAGCTGTTCGCTCTTGGGCTTTTGGTCCGCCTTGAAGAGCCTGTGGATCTCCTCCAGGGTCATCTCCGAGACCTCGTAGGGCGTCAGCCTGTAGCACTTGAAGAACTCGATGTACTTGGCCACCGTGTTGCGGGAGATGCCAAGTTCCTTGCTGATCCGTCGCTTGCTGGCCCCCTCGCCGTACAATTTGTAAATCCTTTTTGCCTTTCGCATATCTATCTGTTTGTTCGCCATGGTCTTTTTTACAAAAGAAACCATCGCAACACTCAAATAGAATCGATCTTTTTAGTGGCTCACTTTCATCCGCCCCACTATGCTCACTTTGGTCCGCCGCGGGTGGCTCAGTTTAATCCGCCGCAGGTGGTATACTATGCCCGTTTTTTGCACTAAAGCATCAGAACTGATTTAATATCAAATAGCATAGCTATCCGTAATTTGCTAAATGTCATTGACTGTACTATAATTTACATTATGTAAAATAAAATATTCAAGAAGTACAAAAAATACTCCCCAAATGCCTTATTTGGCCAAAACCATTAAAGGTACCTTCGATTTTTTAATCACGGATTTTATTGGGCTTGATCCAAACCTAAAGCTTTTCCCTTTTTTGGGAACGCACAGCAATTGTGTATTGGTTCGCGAAACATAATTGACCAAACCATCCAGCGCATTGGCACCTTTACTGAATTTATACGAAACCGTTTTGTGCCACGGATACGAACTGTCTTTGGATTCCGATTCACTGGCAATCCCAAAATGACGTACCGGTTTTTCACTGTCACGTTTCAAATCCTTGATGACCTCCAGGTCATTATCTTCAAACTCAGAACCGAAAATCCCTAGATTGATATCCTCGAACGAATGGAATTTATCATCCTGACCCAAAATCAGCACATTGGTGTTGTTCGTTTGGTTGATGACAAAATCGGTAATGCTTTCAAAAAACATCCCTAATCTGGGCCTACGTTTTCCCAAAACAAGAATATCCGGCTTTTGAAGTGCCAAATAATCCCTTACCCGGTGCTTTACATTGCCATACTCCAGTTTATAGCTAATGGGTGTATTTTCATTTTCCCCAACTTCAGAAATAAGTTCTTTCAACTCAGCACGTGTGGATCTATCATCTTGGTTTAAGCTGCGTATAGCGGACAATTGACTATCCCCTTTTATGATATTGGATGTCGGCTTTACATGAAAGACCTCTATGGCCCCATCGATTTTTTTGGCCAACTCCAAGGCACTGGTCAATACAAACTGTGAATTATTGGACATGTCCAACAACACTGAAATCCTATATTTCTTTTGATTTTCTTTCATAGACGTAGTTTTTGATGATTACTCTTAAAAATAACATCAAAACCCTTAGGGTTCAAACGTTTAACTTTTGATTAAGATAATAAATATGATATCGGCAAGTTTTTGGCTCCTAATTTAATAAATTATCAACGAATTAGAATAAGTGATTGATTTTCTTTACCCATTTCAGCAAAATATTGTAAGGTGCATACCGCAATGGTATATCTATCCAAGTGCTTCTTTTGGCTATGGATTTATGGTGCGAGAACAGGTCAAAGGTAAATTTACCATGGTACCCCCCCATTCCCGATTGCCCCACTCCGCCAAACGGCAAATTGGTATTGCTGATGTGCACCACGACATCGTTTATGGTGCCCCCACCGAAGGAATATTGGTTCATCAGGCGTTTTTGAAATTTTTTATTGTTGGAAAACACATAAAATGCCAATGGGTTCGGATACTTGGCGATATAATCATGCAATTCACTTTCCTCTTCGTACGAGATGATGGGAAGAATGGGACCGAATATCTCCCCTTCCATAATGGGGCTGTCCAAAGCAGGTTCATCCACTAAAGTGGGTGCGATATAGTGGTCATCATCGGTAAAAGACCCGCCAAATAACAGCGTCTGCCCCTCAAGCATTGCTTTAAGCTCTTGATAATGTTTCTTGGTGGCAATCCGGGCAAAATCCGTGGAATCTTCCACTTTTTGACCGTAAAACCCCGTAATACTTTGCTGGATTCCATCAACCAGACGGTCCTTGACACTCTTGTGCACCAAAATATAGTCGGGTGCGATACAGGTTTGCCCTGCATTGATGAATTTACCCCATGCAATACGCTTGGCCGCCAGTGATAAGGAAGCTGTTTCGTCCACAATGCAGGGATTCTTGCCGCTCAGTTCCAAAGTGACGGGCGTTAGGTGCTTCGCAGCTTTTTCATACACGATTTTCCCCACACGGGTACTGCCCGTAAAAAAGATATACTCCCACTGCTCTTCCAAAAGTTGGGTCGAGGCCTCTACTCCACCCTCCACCACGGTCACATATTCGGGCGGGAAGACTTTTCGGATGATTTGCGCTATGATCTTGGATGTATGCGGACTGAATTCGGAAGGCTTTATAATCGCGGTATTGCCAGCCGCAATAGCTCCCACCAAAGGTGCCATGGCCAGCATAAAGGGGTAATTCCAAGGAGATATAATGAGGATTTTGCCATAAGGCTCAGGCTGAATCCAATCCTTGGAGGGGAAATTGGACAAGGAGGCCCCTACGCTATTGGGTTCGCTCCAGTTTTTTACATTTTTAATGGCATGCTTGAGTTCGGCCAAAACCAATTGGGTCTCTGTGGCCAAGCTTTCGAACCGTGGCTTTTTGAAATCGGCATACAGGGCATCACAGATGGCATCTTCTTGGTCCAGAATCTCTTGTTGCAGTTTTTTGAGGTGCTGTTTTCTATAACCAATATCCTTGGTTTTCTGTGTGGCAAAAAAGTCATTTTGGGCAGCCACCAATTGCTTTACCATAAACCGATTGTTTCCTTAAATATAACCAAACTAACGTGGAATCACATCAAAAAAAAGAGCACCTGACAGAACCAGTGCTCTTTTTAATCTATATTTTTTGAGAAACTACAGTGAAATCTCCTCGGTAGCGCCATTGGGATAAATAATCGTGGCCACATCGTCACAATCCCCGTTTCCGAAGTTCACTGTAACGGCCAGTCCGTTTTTGGATACCGTCATGGTGCCCGTTGTCATGTACTCGCAGGAAGCATTTCCTTCAAGGTCTTCCAATGTCTCTACGGTATAGGTGTTTCCATCAGCAACTACGGTCCATGAGCCGGATAGGGAGAACACCGTGCTCTCCAAGGTATCGCCAAAGGTAATGCCGAAGGTTTTGGTTCCGTTTTCGGTTATGACAGCTCCATCTTCCATTTCCACGGACATATCGCTGACCACAGTAAACGACACGGAAGCTTGCTCGCTGTTCGCTGAAATTTCAAATGATCTGGTACCGTTTATTTTAATGCTGCCTACGTAAAAATCCTCGTAGGAAGCTGTAAAGGAAGAAGCCTCTTCCCCTACTTCGTAGGTTACGGTTACCGTTCCGTTTACGTTTTCTGTTCCGTTGAGCACACAGTTATTGAAAGTTGCTACGAATCCGGTTTCGGTGTATTCGGCGGAGTAACATTCTCCTTCCTTGGCAACAGCCGATTTAGCCGTATTTCCTGCAAAAAGTTCGGCCAGAGCAGTATCGGCAGCTCCTGCAATATCATCGGTTGTCAAAATGGTTTGCAATTCCGCGGATGTGATTGCTTCACCATCCCCAGACATGGCATCTTCGCTACAGGATTGAAAGCCAATCAGCGTAGTGGCAATAAACGTGATGGATAAGATTCTTTGGGTAAGGTTCTTCATTTTTATTGGGTTATGCATTTGTGTTCAAAAACGAAAGGAGATCTTCATTAGTGTGTTTGAATGGGGTAAATCGATGAAATGCACCCAAGATTGAAATATTATTCTTGAAATTATGTTATTTTCATCCATAATAAATTATAGTCCCGTGAAAAACAGTAAGTTACTTATGCTATCGACCTTATCTTTTTTGATGCTGCTGTCCTGCAGTGAAGGTGATGATGAAGACCATGGTTTTTCCAGTGCCGAACTTGTCGGAACTTGGGATTTGGTGGAAATCAGACTGAGTGAAGGCGTGGATATGGATGGTAATGGAACACATTCGTCCAATTTATTGAATGAAGCCGATTGTATTTCGGGAGCCATCGTTATGAGAGAAGATACCTCGTACCAATTTGAACAAACCAGTTTCAAAGTAATCCTCAATGCCAATAGCGAATACGATACAGATTGCTATGGCACCTATTTGGCCACAGGAGCTTGGGCCAGTAATGGTTCCGAAGTGGCCTTCCAAGGCAGTGAGGTTTTGGGTACCTTGCAACTCATAGGCAACAGAATTATAAAGAGCGAGGATAAAGAACTACCGGGGGTGGAAGCATACATTTATGAAAAACGATAACAGTTGCCCAATCCGCTTTGCCCCTATCACTTTTGAAGCATAACAACCCATGGCCAAACTATCTATTTTAAGAGACCAGATCAAGGCGCATTTGTTGTTGCAAATACAAAAAGGCGGATTGCAAATTGGTAAGCCCATCAACTTGGCGGCCCTATCACGGGAAACCGGAATCAGCGTTACCCCTATTCGCGAAGCCCTGAGTCAATTGGAGCAGGCACAAGTGCTTCAGGCCATACCCAATCGGGGTTTTGTTGTGGCTAAGTTATCCAAATCCGAGGTCAAGAACCTTATCGAAATCGTTGCCCAATTGGAAGTGATGGCTTTGGAAAACTCCCAATTTGATTCCGAGGCCATGGATATCTTGGGTGCACTGCAATCACAAATGGAAGATGCGACAACAATTGCTGTAGGACTTAAGGTTCGATTCAATTTTCACAACCATTTGGTTGGGCATTGCTCCAACAAGATACTGCTGCAAATCCTGAAAGATCTCAAACTCAGGTTACATTTTTATGAATACGATTTTATTCAGGATTTTGAATTCTTCAAAAAACTGAGCATCCAAACCCGTTCCGTGGTCGAGGCGATTCAAGAAGATAATGTACCCACTGCCGCATTGATTCTTCGGATGCATTGGATGTCCATTTTAGAACATATTGAAGCACAAATCCACGTTAAAAAGGGTTAATCTTCTGATTGTCAAAATAAAATAATACTAATTTCGTTTTTAGGAAAAACACATTACCATGAATTTCTTAAATGAGGAAATAGCCTCACGTACCAAAAGAAAAAAATCGTCATCACTTCTTAAAAGACAGATTTCGTGCGGAACCTTCCAAGATTTGGAACCACTGAATTTGGATCACGACAAAAGGCTATCCCCAAAAACAAAACTTTAAGGCCTGCATCATAACCTTGGTGGCGGAATCAAGGCAATCTCATCGTACGAATTGATTCTCTCATGGTCCGAAGCATAATTCTGGTTTACGGCCACGGTCACTTGTGATATTTTTTTGAGTTCCGGATAGGTGTTCTCAAGAAACTTTTTGAGTTCTCCTACGGTATGGGGTATTTTCTTTCCTGTTAAGCTAGCTGTTGGGACAGATAAAGTGGGGGTTCCAATAATATCTTTAGTAGCTCCGAACAAAAGTATAGTCATAGTATCAACCTATTAGCGTTTATTGTTTGTTTTGAATTTTGGTTAGATAGGTTGGTAGGTTTTATGGGCAGTGAAAATATTAAATTTTGATTGGAACGCGACCATTTTAACAAACACAGATTCCTTTTAACTTTTCTTTAATTCAATTCTTGGATTCTTCCATACTTTTCAAACGAATTCTTCGTTGTGGATGCAAGACCTTAACACTATATGAAAATGAAACACATACTTCAGTTTACATTCCTACTATCATTTAGCCTTATTTTGTTTTCCTGCGGAAATGCGGATGATGATGTCAATTTTGACATAAACGACAGGGAACTTGGCCTTGGCGAAGAGCCGGATGATTGCCTGGGTTTTGGCGAAAACGAATTGCTATTGTCCATTCAAGATGAATATACCACACAACCAGGAAAGGTTTCTGTACTTTTTAGGGTATCCGATTTGATGGGCAATCCCATTTCAGGTTTGTCCGCAGAGCAATTCTCCATTTACGAACAGGGTAGAAACGATGATTGTTTTGAACCTATCTCCTCTTCTGAATCCTTTGCCCGGATTTCCCCCAACTCGCAAGTGTTCAACAACAACACCTTGTTGGTATTGGATTTGAGTAATAGCGTTCTGCAAAGCAGCTTGGATGAATTAAAGGTAGCGACCACCAGTTTTATCAATAATGTGATGCCCGCAGAACCGTCGGAATCCTTCAGAATGGCCATTTATTGGTTTGATGGCGAGGATGAGCTCCATTTATTGAATCCGTTGACATCCTCCGTGGCTGAATTGACATCCTCCGTGGATGGTATCACAGCGGATATCAGCAACGACCCATCTACGGATTTGTACGGTGCAGTGATAAAATCCACTGAAATTGCAGAAGATTTGCTTACTGAGAATGCAGATGTCATCAATGCCGCATCCGTCGTATTGTTTACCGATGGTACCGACCAAGCATCGCGTTATAGGGAATCAGATGCCCTACGTGTCGTAGAGGAAGCCGATAGAAACATTTCATTCTTTACCATTGGGCTTGGTGCTGAAATCGATACCGAAGTCTTGTCGGAAATCGGTAAAACCGCCAGTGTTTTTGCCAGTAATTCCGAAGAGCTGGAAAACACTTTCAATGATATCTCCCAACGTGTGGAAGAACAGGCAGGAAGTTATTATCTGTTTGAATACTGCACGCCAAAACGTGATGGCAGTGGCGAGAGCAACCTCGTCATCGAATTGAATCATAATGGTTTACAAGGAGCCGTACAGACCAGGTTCAGTGCCTACGGATTCACGGGTGGCTGTGAGTAAACAAGGCTTTTATCAGCCTGACTTATTTTTGGATTAATCGTATCTTGTTCAGCAATAAAACTAAACATACATATGATTACCCAAAGAAAAACGATTTACACTTTTATCTGCACCTTACTTTTAGGTTTTACCAGCAGTCTTTATGCCCAGCACATCAGTCCGTTAGAGGGCAGATGGGATTTGGAAATGGATTTTATGGGGAAGACCTCCCCTTCCTGGTTGGAAATCAGGCATTCGGGAACCGCTACCCTATTGGGCCGTTTTGTGTTCGCTTTTGGTAGCGCAAGACCCATTGCCGAAGTGGAAACCTATGGAGACAACAAGTTTACCTTTAGTATTCCCAACCAATGGGAACCCAAGGGCAGCGATATGATTTTTCATGGCGAACTGGAAGATGGACAATTAAAGGGAACACTGATCTATACGGATGGTTCCATCATTCATTGGACGGGCGTAAAAGCACCGGAATTGGCGTACACTGAAAACCCAAAATGGGGAAAAACCATTGACGTATTCAATAGTAAAGACCTTTCTGGATGGCATGTGGATGGCGAAAAGAACCAATGGGTAATAAAAGATGGTATTTTGACCAGTCCTGAGTCTGGCTCCAACCTGATTACAGATGAAAAATTCCAAGATTTCAAGCTGCATGTGGAATTCCGCTACCCAGAAGGAAGCAATAGCGGTATCTACCTTCGTGGGCGCTACGAAGTTCAGATTGTGGATAGCGAAGGCTACGAACCTGCTGATATTTACCTAGGTGGTGTTTACGGTTTTTTGGAACCCAATGAAAATGCTTCCAAACCTGCTGGCGAGTGGCAGACCTATGATATTACTTTGATTGGGCGAAGAGTTACCGTTACCCTGAACGGAAAAACCGTGATTTCCGATGCTACGATTCCCGGAATTACAGGGGGAGCTTTGGACAGTAACGAAGGTGAACCAGGTCCATTCATGATTCAGGGAGACCACGGCCCTATTGAGTATAGAAGTTTTGAAGTCACTCCTTTGAAGAATTAGAAGGTTGAAAATTAAAAATAAGAAAGCCCGATTTTAAGATCGGGCTTTTCTTTTGTTTTTAATCCAAAGGAACAAGTTCTATGTTTCGCCATTTGACTCGAATACCACCACCATCGTGTATTTGCAGGGCAATGGCTCCTTCGCCCTCCCCTATTTTTTCATCTTCCAAATGAACCATTTGCACACCATTCAGCCATGAGGTGACCTTGGGACCTTCCACTCGGATTTTCATAGTGTTCCACTCCCCCATTTTCAGGGCTTTGTCCTTTTCAGGGTCAGGTTTTATCAACCAACCACGACCATAGGATTCATAAATACCGCCCGTGTCCTTTCCTGGAGGGGCAACTTCTACTTGCCAGCCACTTACTTTCGTGCCTTCAAAAGTAGAGCGTATAAACACGCCACTGTTACCATCGGCCTCTTGCTTAAATTCCAAGGTCAACTCAAAATCCTTATAGAATTTATCCGTGGACAAATAACCATACTCCCCTTTGGGACCACTCTCACAAATGAGTTCTCCATCTTCAACAAACCATTTTTCTTCTCCGTGATTGACCCATCCATCCAAGTTCTCGCCATTGAAAAGGCTAATGGATTCTTGTGCGAACGTCAATTGTGCTGCCAGAAGGCATAATCCTACTAAAATTTGTTTCTTCATTTTTATATGCTAAAGGGTTATTTACTTTTTATGTTGATTTAGTTACCACTGATCAATCCATTACCGGTATACTGGTCATCCAAAGGTTGGGACAAATCTATCAAAAAACCATTGATCAAGGCATGGGTCAATTTTCCTTCTTTCTTTAAAAAGAAAGTGGGATTGATACCGGGCCGAACTCTAAACTCATTCAATTCAAATTTTTCATTGACCAATATCAAGGGAAAATCCACGAAGGCGTTCTCTCCCGATGGCTCAGTTTTAACGTAGGCCACACCATCTTTCAATAAGTCCATTGGGTTTTGTATCTGACTTACTTTGGCCACCTTTGGTGGAACCACAGTATACCCAGTGGCATCAAAGGTTTTGTAGGCATAGTAAGTTGATAAATCACCTTGGTCAGCGACCGAACTTCTGTAATAAAATTGATTGTGCTCTTCCAGGTCGACTTCATTGTTGAAAATACCGAGATCCAGGATATATTCCTCCCCTAAAAGTTCGTAAGTCAGATGCTCTATTTTGAGATCAAACAGTTTACGGTCGTTACGGGGTATTTTTTCATAATTTTCGATGGGGATTTCTTTGTACGATTCATTCGCCATGGTGTACAAGGCCGAAAGAATGGATACGTAATTCAGTTTTCGAATTTCCTGTTTTTCTCGGTCATTCGGGTATCCGCCAGATTCAATTAAAATCAAGCTGGTCCCCCACTTGGCAATATTATCCCCAAAAGCACGAGGCTCAAAATCATCGCTGTAGCGCCCAACCTGTCCCGGGGCATAGTTTTGTATGATGTTGTTCATGTACACAATGACTTTCATGGCATTGGCGCGTACTTCGTTGATGTCCTTCTCGTAGTTGTACGCTGTGGCTAAATACGAAATGGTAGCAGGTTTTTCGGTGCGTTCGGCATTGTAATACCTGCTCTGATCGTGAAGGTTAAAACCAAAATCGGCATCCAGACTATCACGAAGTCGTTTTAATGTCTGACTTTCTGGGGATTGTAAGCGCAATGCATCCCGATTGATATCCACTCCCAAAGCATTTCTTCTGGTAAATACCTCTGCCCCATCAGGATTGAGCATGGGCAAAAAGTGAAGCTTCAACTTGGAAAGAATTGCTTCCTTCTCTGCTTTGAATTGTGGGGCATCCAAAAAGTTCAGAATATCAAAAATCGCTTGGGTGGCGGTAGGTTCGTCGCCATGCATCTGAGACCATAGAAATATGTTGCTTTCCCCTGAACCAATGCTTATGAGATGTAAATCCCTACCTTGAATGGACTCCCCTACTTTTTGTACCTCGAATTTCGGATTGGCTTTGAACTTTTCAATCAAAGGTTGAATGTCGACGTGTTTTATCCTACGTTTACCTATGCTGGCTTCCTTGTATTCATCATAGGTTTCGTAAAGTTTGGAAGTCAGTTCGTCCTGCGCTTGCGTATTACAAACCAGCAGCGTGATGGTTAAAAAACAAAGTTTTTTTATCATTGGTCTTTTGTTGGAACAGGTTTAAAGTTAAATTTTTTAGTGGCTTTTCTCACTTTTTTCACAAAATCCATCCCTGGGTCCGTTTTTTCTGTTCGGTATCCATCGTCTACTTCCAACCAAAGCGGATGACCTTCAAATAAGGTGTACTCTTGGTGGCCGATCACATAATCAATATCATATTTTGATGCCAAATAGTTGACCAAGTAGATGTTGGATTTGAGCTGCGCTTTGGTCAAAGGCATAGCTTCCGTACCCCCAACATTTTCTATGCCGATGGCACAATGGTTCAACCCAATGGTATGGCGAGCCATGGTCGTCTCGGGCATCAATCTGTAAATGGTACCATCCTGGTCTACCAAAAAGTGCGAGGACACGTTCAAACCGCTTACATTCACTAAGTCGGGTCGCCAGTTGGGTAAGGTGGACCGATTAAAGGCCTCAAAGGATTTTTTAAGAGATGGAATGGCGGTCCAATGCAACACCACCATTTTTGGAGTGATGTCGGGTGTTTCTTGGTCCAGTTCATACCTATTTTGCAAGTATTCCTTTGTTAATTCAATTCGTTGTTCATCAAAAATTATGGGAATGTCCACAATTTCCTTTTGGGTGGAGCATGCTCCCAAGGCCAAGGCCCATACAAGTAAACTAGTTTTCTTCATTCTGGGTATTTATTGAATCGATGGGAACAGCGTAGCAGATCATCAATTTTTTTCTGCCCCATTCCCTTGCTTTTTTTACGTCTTTCCCCATGTAAATATCGATTCGGTTTCGCCATCGATAATGCATTTTGTCTTTTACATAAAAGGTGTCTGGAAAGGTATCTATTTTTACCATGGTGTTATGCGTGAGCCCCATTTTTATGAGATCGCGAGAGACAGCGATACTTTTCATGCCAGGTCTTAAGGTGTCTCCCCAAGCTGCCACGGAAGGGTTGATGCTATCTGTTTGCCAAAAAACGGAATTATACGCGGACGCTGTTACTTCATGACCGTACCATTTGTGTTTTGCAGGTGGTTCCACAGGTTTCTCCTTGGGGGAACACCCCATCAACATGAGAAACGCTATGAGAGTCAACTTTTTCAATGCAACAAATTTTCCAAAAGCATTATATCTACATTATTGTTCTTCCAACGGTCCGTCAATACTTTGGGAACCGGAGTGAAGCCTAAAGTTAAGGAGCTCAAAACAATATCTTCGTCGCCATCGTTGTCAATATCCGAAGCATCCATAAGAAACCATCGTGCCAAGGAGGGGTCTTCCAATATATTTGCGGTAAATTCAAAATCGTCGGCATCCTTGTTTTCCAGATAAATAAAGGACTGTTCGGGAAATTCCTGATAGTTGGGAAACGTGCTGATCAAGGCAAAATCCACATCGCCATCCTGGTCAAAATCACGGGAAAGCACCCGAGTGGCTCCATACATGGGGTAAAAGAAAGCTTCGGAATAAGTGTTATCTCCATTGTTCAGGTAAATTCGCATGCCATGATAGGGTTTGTGCACGTACGATATGTCTGCATTATCGCCATGTACTGTGATGATATCCTCCAAGCCATCTCCATTATAATCCACCAACTCGAACCAACTGGTGCCCAAAACGGGGCTGAATTGAAGTATATTTCTAGCCTCAAAGGTTAGGTTGTCTGTTTGATAAAAAACAGTGATGCTCTCAGTGCTCTGGGTCATTAGGGCAACAATATCCTTTTTGCCGTCATTGTTCATATCCCTTACCGCCGTTTTGATGGCCCCTGGCAGATTCAACAACACTTTTTTGCTGTAACCTCCCAATTCATTTTCAAACAAAAGTGACAATCGCCCAGATTGATTACCAAACTCGCTTATGACCAATTCACTTTTTCCATTGTCATTTAGATCATTCATAAGGGTATGTACTGGTCTGTGCAGACCGTTTTGTATGGAAAGGGTGTCTTCGCCCATTTTTAGCATCAGTTTCCCTTCTTCCAGTTCCGAAGGCCTTATGATTCCAATTTCAGTGATTATGGCTACGGAATCTTTTTTGTTGTACCATGTCACAGGGCTTTTTCCTTTATAAATCAGTGTGGATTGTTCGGTGGTGAAGTCAAACGCCCCCAAATTACCAGCAAGGTCCCCATAAAATATGGTGTTCTGTTTATCCTTGAACTCCAAGTATGTAACCATTCCGCCATTTTGTTTATCCAAGGCGTACGATTTGCTTTTAAATTGTCGTAGTGTATCGGCCTGGGGTACTTGTATACTTTCCAAATATTCCGGAGCATTGGTTACGATATATGTTTCCAGTTGAGCCCACTCTTGCAGTGTGATTTTGGGACGCAAACCGTTATAGCTCAAATTGAAGTCTTGGTCCAAACCTTCTACCTCCATGCGCTCCATCATTTCCGGCAGCACTGATTCTTTCCAGACATTTTTGGGCAATTCATCAATTTTTGGCGCTATGTGGCAACTGGCACAATAGGTATCGTAAAGTTGTGCGCCTCGGGATTTAGGCTGTTCCTTTTTACATGACACCATCAAAAATAGCAGCACAAAAAAAGTACAGAAGTTAAAGAGAGTTGGTTGGTTTGGCATGTATTGGTTACGGTATCGAGGTTGAAAAGGCGTTAATTGGGCAAAGGCACATAAGTATTATCATTGTCCATCATAATAAAGGTTTTATCCGCCCAAGCTTTTTTTGCCTCATCCAACTTTTCTTTACTTGATGAAACGAAATTCCAATAAATATAACGTTCCTCAGGAAAAGGTTCGCCACCGAACAACATTAAATGCGTATTGGGTTGTAGTTTGATATTACAGGTATCCTCTACTTTGGAGACCAAAATATTACCCTCTTCGACCGTTTCTCCGCAAGCTTCGATGCTTCCCTCAACGATACAGATGCCGATTTCACCTTTTAGATTGCCATTCACATTGAGGCTATATGTTTCCTTGGCTTTTACTTCGACCATAAAAAGATTGGAATGCACGGGAACAGGGGATGTTTTTCCGTAGCCTTCACCTGCGACCAGTTTAAATTCCGTATCGCCATCGGTCCATTTGGGAATATCCGCACCATCAATATGGTGGAATTGAGGTTCCATGTCTTCCAGTGCTTTGGGCAATGCCACCCAAATTTGATAGCCGTGTGCGGTAAAAGTATGGCCATTCCGCATATCCTTTGGTGTCCTTTCGGTATGAGTTACCCCCTTCCCTGCCGTCATCCAGTTAACAGAGCCAGGCTTAATGCGTTGATACGTGCCCAAACTATCTTCGTGGATAATCTCTCCTTCCAACATAAAGGTCAGGGTGGACAATCCCATATGTGGATGCTGGTCCACATCCATATATTTTTCAGGCCCTAACTGCGTGGGTCCCATGTGATCTATAAAAATAAAGGGGCCTATCATACGCTTTTTACGAAAAGGAATCAGTCGTCCCACTAAAAAATCGCCAATATCCCTACTGCGCTCTTCTATGATCAATCCAATGTTGGACATGCGTTAAATGTTTATATTTAGAAGCAGAAAGTTACAAATACATCCTATACCATGAAACTACTTAAGCGTGTTTTGCTGCTCCTTCTCGTAATCATAGGAGTGGTCGTTTACCTGAATTACCCCAAATTGAATATCATCTCTGGATATGCTGCTAAAAATGTAGCTTCAGGTGTTTTTGTCGCCCAGCGGTCGGCAGCGAGCATGAATCAGTATGATAATAGTGCTCCTTTGATTGAAATGGCCTCCACCGAAGTCAATACAAGTGAAAAATCCGCTTCGTCTACGGTTTATGGTTTGATGAAGCGTACAGCGGTGTATCGTGAGGGCCTTGGTGCGGTATTAATCAATGATGATTACGACCCCGAAGCATTAACGATACGACCACAGCGAAGCCAACCTATTGATACTATCCCTTACCCTTATGGACAAGCGCCTCCTAAGGATACCCTGTTGCCCGAAGTGGATATGGACCAAATCAACAAAGCGATTGCCATGGCGTTTGCTGAACCGGAGACCCAAAAAACAAGGACTTTGCTTATTTTGTACAAAGGCCATTTGATTGCCGAAAAGTATATCGATGGTTTTGATAAGGATACTCCTATCTTGGGTTGGTCCATGACCAAAAGTGTTTTAGCAAGCTGTTACGGAGTTCTGGAACATCAAGGGAAACTGGAAATGGATTGGCCTGCCCCCATTCCCGAATGGAAAGACGATGACAGAAAGGATATTACCTTGAACCATTTGCTTCGTATGCAAAGCGGTTTGGCCTGGGATGAAGATTATACGGGCATATCCGATGTTACCCGCATGCTGTTTTTGGATAGCGATATGACCCAAGCACAGCGCGACAAAAAAGCCATAGCCGAACCTACGGAAGTTTGGAATTATTCCTCTGGCACTACCAACCTGCTATCTGGTATTTTACGGCAACAGTTTAGAAGTCATCAAGAGTATTTGGATTTTCCATACTCCGCTTTAATTGATAAAATAGGCATGTACTCCATGGTTTTGGAAGCTGATATTGCTGGGAACTACGTAGGCTCCTCCTACGCATGGGCCAGTACAAGGGATTGGGCCCGATTTGGTCAATTGCATTTGGATAAGGGAAGTTGGAACGGGGAACAATTGTTCGATGCTTCTTGGATAGACTACATTACCAAACCAACGATTAATTCCAATGGTACTTACGGTGCTCATTTTTGGCTGAATGCTGAAGGGAAGTATCCCGATGTGCCCAAGGATATGTTTTCCTGCAATGGATTTGAAGGACAACATGTGTTTATGATTCCTTCCAAAGACCTGGTCGTTGTACGGACCGGATTGGCCGAGGAACCGTTTTTTGATGTAAACGGCGTGCTGTCAAACATCGTAAAAGCAGTACCTTAAATCGATGAGATATACTAAAATGTCCGAAAAACCACAGGAATAGGACAATTCACAACAATAATTTCGTTTACGGGAACACTCGTGGTAGTTTTACCATGTAATAAAAAACGAAAGTAATTTTTTCATTTTCATATAGTGTTCTCGTAAAAGAGTCTTGACCATAACGGCAAGGCTCTTTTCAATTTAGGGCCATCCTGAATTAAATGTGTCGCATCTCGACTGCGCTCGATGTGACAACTAAAATCCTTTGCTTAATGTCATTCTGAGCGAAGCGAAGAATCTCAACTCTTCAAGAAACCCAAATTCTTCAGTAGTAACTATCCTTCATAATGCCCTCGCCAAGCCAATAAATAAGTATAGAATCACAAAAACATCCAGATGACAACAAGTAAATGGTACTTCACAACAATAATTTCACTGAAGCGGAGTTACGAGGTACATTTACATTGTAATTAATTCAGAAAGTAATTTTTTCATTTTCATATAGTGTTCTCGTAAAAGAGTCTTGACCATAACGGCAGGGCTCTTTTCTATTTAGGTCCATCCTGAATAAAATGTGTCGCATCTCGACTGCGCTCGATGTGACAACATAGATGTCATTCTAAGCGTAGCGCCGAATCTCCTGATTGAATCAAGAGGCAATAGCTAGGACAACGAAGAGGTTTCTTAATGTCATTTCGAGCGTAGTCGAGAAATCTGTGTTCCTAAGTCATTTCATTCCTTCAAAAGGATAAGACCTCACTGTAAATTGATTACCGTTAATTGAAAATTGACTTACGGAATCCATTTGTCCTTGCCAAAATCGGGCTTACGTTTTTCCAAGAACGCATTTCTACCCTCTTTGGCCTCGTCCGTCATGTAGGCCAAGCGAGTAGCTTCTCCAGCAAATACCTGTTGCCCCACCATGCCATCGTCGGTTAGGTTCATGGCGAATTTCAGCATTTTAATGGAAGTTGGCGACTTGGCCAGTACCTCCTGGGCCCATTGGTAAGCGGTATCCTCCAATTCATCATGAGGGATAACGGCGTTTACCATGCCCATTTCGTAAGCCTCCTGTGCGGAATAGTTTCTTCCCAAAAAGAAAATCTCGCGGGCTTTCTTCTGTCCTACCATTTTGGCAAGATAGGCGGAGCCGTAGCCACCATCAAAACTGGTCACATCGGCATCGGTTTGTTTGAAAATAGCATGTTCCTTGCTGGCCAGTGTCATATCACACACCACATGAAGGCTATGCCCGCCCCCAACAGCCCACCCAGGAACCACGGCAATGACCACTTTGGGCATAAAACGAATCAAACGCTGTACTTCCAGAATATTTAAACGGTGGTAGCCATCGTCGCCCACGTAACCTTTGTGTCCACGTGCCTTTTGATCACCACCGCTACAAAAGGCCCATTTACCGTCCTTAGAAGAAGGTCCTTCGCCAGAAAGCAGCACAACACCAATGGAAGTGTCTTCTTGTGCATCATAAAACGCCTTATACAGTTCGCTGGTGGTTTTGGGGCGGAACGCATTCCGTATATCAGGACGGTTAAAGGCAATACGAGCCACGCCGTTACATTTTTTATAGGTAATATCTTCGAATTCCATGGCGGTCTGCCAGTTGGGTGATTCCATAGTGATAGATTTTAATATGCTACAAAATAACGGAAATTCTGGATTATAGGTATTCCATGCCATACCCTTCGAGTCCGCTCAGGGTACGATGCCTTAAACAACTTCATATACTTCAATACTTTAGTATTAAAAATCGCATGTGAATTTCTGTAAACCCCTAACTTTACATAAAAAAACTATGTCAAACGATTGGCTTAAGATGTGGAACACCAAATTTGGGCAAGCGGAGTTTGCCTATGGTACCCAACCCAATGATTATTTAAAGGACAAACTACAGCACCTTCCAACAGGTTCCATTCTTTTCCCCGCGGAGGGCGAAGGGCGCAATGCTGTATATGCTGCCCAACTTGGTTGGGATGTCTCAGCTTTTGACATCAGTGAGGCAGGTCAACAAAAAGCCTTGAAACTGGCAGCGAAAAAGCAGGTATCCATTGACTATATATTAGGGGAATTGGACAAATTGGGCTATCAACCAGAACAGTTCGATGCCATTGCCTTGATCTATGCCCATTTCCCTCCCACTATTCGTTCGGGGTATCACAAATTGTTGCACAGCTACTTAAAAAAAGGTGGTACCATCATTTTTGAAGGATTCAGCAAAGACCATTTGGAATACAAAAAGAAAAACCCAAGTGTGGGTGGCCCTGGGAATTTAGACTCTTTATTCTCTATGGAAGAACTGCAATCCGATTTTAGAGATTATGAAATTCTGGAGCTTAAAAAAACGACCGTGCAACTCAACGAGGGCGATGGTCATGTGGGCACCGGTTCGGTCATCCGGTTTTTTGCCAAAAAGAAGTAGTTAAACCACGCTTCTCCGCGAATCCTGAATGTCAGCCATATTCTTATTGGCCCATTGTGCTAAGTCCTGTATAATCGGCATCAGTGTTTTGGCACGTTTGGTCAGCGAGTACTCCACTCGTGGGGGTATTTCGGGGTATGCTTTCCGTTCCACCAAGCCATCCGCTTCCAGTTTTTTAAGGGTAACCGTGAGCATTTTTTGGGATATGGTTCCGATGTACTTATGGATTTCATTAAAACGCAACACATCCATATCGCTTAACAACATCAAGACCAGCATGGACCACTTATCTCCAAAACGATCTAAGACATTTCGAACCGGACAGTGTTCTTCGTCTGCATAGTTTTTCACTTTATTTTCCATAACCAGCTTAAAATCAACAATAATTACCTAAAGGTAAGTCTCTGACGATGAGGTCGGTTCTTGTGGAAAAGTAACTAACCTTTTACCTTTGACTTACCAAAAGTAATTAAATAACTATAATAAATTATAAAATGGCTAAAATATTGATAACCGGAGCTACCGGAGGTTTGGGTGGCACTACCGCAAGATCTTTAAAAGAAAAAAAGACATCCAGCGACATTGCTGTTTTGGTACGTGACAAAGAAAGTGATAAAGCCCAAGCACTGGCGCGTGAAGGTTTTGAGCTTCGATTGGGAGATTATGATAATCCGGATAGCTTAGCGGAGGCATTTAAAGGCATAGATATCCTGTATTTTGTTTCCGCGAGCGATATTGGGAAACGTATGCCGCAGCACAAGAACGTGGTGGAAACTGCCAAAGCATCAAACATTAAGCATATTTTGTATACGAGTACGGTGCGCAAAGATGAATCATCGGAAGCTCCCCTGCATCTGGTCGTAGATGCTCACGTAAAAACAGAAGAATGGATAAAGGAATCTGGTTTAACCTATACTATTCTTCGTCATAACTTGTACGCTGAGGTCATCCCAATGTTTTTGGGGGAAAAGGAACAGCTTCTACAATCCAAGACCATTTATTTGCCCACCGGAAGCGGAAAAACATCTTTTGTGCCACGAGAGGATTTTGCAGAGGCAGAGGCCAACATTTTTGCGAATCCCGCACCATATGAAAACAAGATATTGGAATTCAACGGTAGTGAGCAAATCAGCTTTGAAGAAGTGGCCAAAATATTAACCAAAACCTTGAGCGAACCCATCGAATATGTCTCTCCCGAAGTAGATGAATTTAAGCAGACCATGGCTTCGTATCAACTGCCCGAAGACATTATTGAAATGTTGACGATGTTCAGTTTGGGGATTGCTGATGGAGAGTTCAATCAAAAGTCAGATGACCTTGAATCCGTGCTGGGCAGAAAAACCAAATCCATAACCGATTTCTTGAAGGCAGTATACGCTTAGTTGGGTAAAGTGTAATGCTGGGAAATTGATTTTAAAGCATTGAAAATCAAAACATTAATTTTTAGCGTCAATTTTCGCTTGTAATGCATCAATGCTTGGAATTAGTGCGCTCTACATTCGTGGTAGTTAAATCCCAAAACATGAATATCATGAAAAAGAATGTAATGTTATTAGGAGTGTTGTTCATCGGACTTACCTCCTTTGCCCAGAATACAAACAATGTTCAACTAGGAGTGCGTGGTGGTGCCAATTTTGCCACTGTTGCTGGCGATGATTTTGATAGCCCCGACTCTAGAACCTCGTTTTATCTGGGTCTGTTGGCCGAAGCGCCATTGTCCGACCATGTATCGTTGCAACCAGAGGTATATTATTCCGCACAAGGTTTTGATATTACCGATGAGCCAGATACACCGGATGCACAGTTCCAAGTAGATTATATCCAAGTTCCCGTTCTGCTTAAGTTTTACATCGCAGATGGGCTTAACATACAAGCAGGTCCACAATTTGGATTTAAAGTAAATGAAGAACTGGACTTTGACCCAGGAGAAGATACAGGTGATTTTGATTCGGATTCCATCAACAGTTTTGATATGCAGGGAGCCGCCGGTCTTGAGTATAAATTTCCATCAGGATTTTTTATCCAAGGAAGATATACGTACGGATTCTCTGATATGATCGAGGATGTGGATGTTCATAATTCTGTCTGGTCTGCCGGTATTGGATTTATGTTCTAGAAGCATAAAAATCTTATGAAAAAGAAAAGGAAGGACTCCATCTGTAAAAAGATGGAGTTTTTTTGTCCCACCACTTGAGTTTCATCTTTTTGGAATGCGGTCAAAATAACATAACTTGGTTATCTCACTAAATAACCTGACCATGAAATCTGCCAACCTCACCCCTGTTTTTATCCTACTTCTTCTTTTGGCTAGCTGTTCCCAGCCTCAAAATTTTGATGTTCTCATTAAAAACGGGCAGATTGTAGATGGCTCAGGCAAACCGTCATATACAGGTGCCGTTGGAATCAATGCAGATACCATTGCAGCCATTGGTGATTTGGGAGATGCTACGGGAACCACAGAAATTGATGCGTCAGGCTTGGTCGTGGCTCCAGGGTTTATCAATATGCTGAGTTGGGCCACGGAATCTCTGATTGAGGACGGTAGGTCCATGGCCGATATCAAACAAGGAGTGACTCTCGAAGTTTTTGGCGAAGGTTGGTCCATGGGGCCGCTCAACGAAGCCATGAAAAAAGAAGAACAGGAAAGTCAGGGAGACATTACATATGACATTGAATGGAATAGCTTGAACGAATATTTGGAATACCTGACCAACAAAGGAATTTCTCCAAATGTGGCTTCTTTTGTGGGAGCGACCACTTTACGAATCAATCAAATCGGTTTTGAAGACCGCGCCCCTACTCCACAGGAAATGGATTCCATGAAACTGATGGTAAAGCAGGCCATGGAGGAAGGTGCCTTGGGTGTTGGTTCTTCCTTAATCTACGCACCCGCTTTCTATTCCAGTACCGAGGAATTGATTGAACTCTGTAAGGTGGCTTCAGAATATGATGGCATGTACATCAGTCACATGCGTAGTGAAGGTTCACGCCTATTGGAAAGCTTGGATGAACTGATTCGTATTGCAGATGAGGCCGATATCCGAGCCGAAATTTATCACTTAAAACAAAGTGGAAAAGAAAATTGGGACAAGTTTGATGATGTCGTGGCCAAAGTGGACTCTGCCAATGCGGCCGGACTCCACATTACTGCCGATATGTACAATTATGTGGCCGGAGCAACGGGATTGGACGCCTCCATGCCGCCATGGGTACAGGAAGGCGGATATGATAAATGGGCTGAACGTTTGCAAGACCCGGAAATTCGTAAAAAAGTAAAAGAAGAAATGACCACTCCTACAGACGAATGGGAAAGCTTGATGCAAGCCGCAGGCGACCCGAGTAAAATTCTGTTGGTTGGCTTTAAAGCAGATTCTTTAAAATACTTGACAGGAAAAACACTGAAGGAAGTAGCGGAAATGCGTGGTACTTCGCCCGAAGAGACCGCAATGGATTTGGTGGTGCAAGATGGAAGTCGCGTCGGCACTATTTATTTTTTGATGTCAGAAGACAATGTCAAAAAACAGATAGCATTGCCTTGGATGAGTTTTGGCTCCGATGCCGGTTCCCCAGCTACGGAAGGCGTTTTCCTAAAATCGAGTACACACCCAAGGGCCTATGGGAATTTTGCCCGTCTGTTGGGCAAATATGTGCGTGACGAACAAGTGATTTCCATAGAAGAGGCGGTGCACAAATTATCCCAATTACCAGCCTCCAATCTTAAAATAGAAAAGCGAGGCAGCCTTGCCAAAGGAAATTATGCGGACATTGTTTTGTTCAACCAGGAAACAATCATGGACAAGGCCACTTTCGAAGCCCCTCATCAATACGCCGAAGGGATGCAGCACGTTTTTGTGAACGGCACTCAGGTCTTGAAAGATGGAGAGCACACAGGAAATATGCCCGGACGAGTAGTCCGCGGTCCAGGGTATCGTAAAGAATAAACACTAAATCATTTATAATATGAAAAATTGGATGTTATCCGTTTGGATGTTGATAGGTTGCTTGGGTTGGTCTCAAGACTTTGATGCCGCCAAACTTAATCAGTATTTTGATCTCCTTGAGGTAAACGACAAGTTTATGGGCAGTGTTGCCGTTTCCCGTGATGGGGAATTGATTTATACAAGGTCTGTGGGCTATTGTGATGTGGCTTCAGAATCCAAGGCTACTTCCGATTCCAGATATCGAATCGGCTCCATTTCCAAAACATTTACTGCTGTATTGGTCTTTAAGGCTGTAGCAGAAGGAAAATTGAAATTGAATCAAACCTTGGATGATTTTTTTCCTGAAGTCCCCAATGCGGAGACCATTACCATCAAACAGATGTTGGGTAACCGAAGTGGTATCCACAATTTTACCGATGATCATTTGTACATGACTTACATGACGCAGGCGAAAACGGAAGAAGAAATGTTGGAAATCATAGTGAAAGCGGGCAGTGACTTTGAACCGGACAGCAAGTTTCAGTACAGTAACTCCAATTTTGTACTGTTGACCTATATTTTGGAGAAAAGCATGGGAAAATCGTATGCCGAACTCCTACAAGAACATATCGTTGAGCTTTTGGGACTTTCCGACACCTACGTAGGTGGAAAAATTGGTGCGAAGGACAATGAATGTAAATCGTATATGCGCTTGGATAGTTGGCAAGAACAGCCTGAAACCGATATGTCCATTCCCATCGGCGCAGGTGCAGTGGTTTCCAATCCTACGGACCTTATTAAGTTCAGTCATGCGCTTTTTGGCGGCGACTTGCTCAATATGGAATATGTGGAACAGATGAAGAACATTCAAGATGGCTACGGACTGGGGTTATTTAGTTTTCCGTTCCGCGGACGTACCAGTTATGGGCACACTGGTGGAATTGATGGCTTTTCGTCTATTTTCGGTCATTTTGATGATGGGAATATCACTTTTGCCATGACCTCAAATGGTGCCAATATGAATACCAACGATATCTCCATTGCGGTTTTGAGTACGGTGTATAATGAAGATTTTGAAATGCCCGAATTCAACACTTACGAAGTGACCCCTGAACAATTGGAGGCTTACACAGGTGTCTATTCCGCTCCGGAATTTCCTTTGGATATTACCATTAGCGTTGAGGAAGGAGTGCTGAAAGGGCAAGCTACGGGACAACCAGCCTTTACCTTAGATGCTGTGGACGAACATCAGTTTGAGTTTGTAGCGGCAGGCATCAACATGACCTTTAATCCCGAGGAGAACACCATGCTTTTTAAACAACGCGGTGCCACGGTAAATTTCACGAAAGAATAACCAAAACCAAATAAATGAATTCTCTCAAACTTCTTTTAATCCTTCTAGTTACAACGCCATGGGTAAGTAGTGAAAAAACAATCAAGTTTATAACTAATCAAGAGCCAACAGCTTTACATGAAGTTGCTTTGCAAAACCCTGATTTTCAACGTTTGTCTAACCATTGGTACGAAGTCAAGGAAATTGAAGGCGAAGCAGTGATTTTTATCCCTTGTGATTATCAAAACACGGAATTCATTATTGAGGATACTAACGGAGAAAACAAGTTTACCGAAGTCACGGGGCAAGATGGATGGGAAAACACACTTGAAGAGATTGTAGCGATTGATGACAAAACCACAAAAGTCACGGTAACTAGGCCAGATGATGTCCAAATTACCTTCATTGTAACGGAAATCAGTTCATATCTATCCAATTGGACTTGGGAAGAGAAGGATTATGACGGTAGTGTGGTGGAATATTCCATCAACATGGTTCCTGAGGAATTCAAGGATAAATTTAAGGTGGTGGAAGAACCACCGTGTATGTAAAGCACCAAAAGCATTATAGTTACGGGACTACCCCCTATTCTTCTCCTCTATCCATTTAGCCATATACTTGGTGCTTGTCATGGTTTGATGCTGCAGTAGTTTTCCAATAAAATTTTGTTGCCGATGGGCTTCCAATGATTTACTCAGTCGGTTTACCCGTTCCAACAACTGGTTTTGTAAAGTGGTTTTGTCATAAAAAATCCTGAGTAATTCAATGCCGTGTTTTTTGGCATTTTCCCATAGTTCTTGACTTTCATGCAATTCCACCGCAGCTTGGGAAAATCCCTCCCAATCATCCGCAATGGTTCCGTTCCACGGTTGCTCTCCATGCATTCCCTCTGCTCCAATGGTGGTTGTTACACTGGGCGTCTCCGCTTGCATGGCATCCAACAATTTTCCTTTAATGCCTGCACCAAACTGCAAAGGAGCCAATACTACTCTCGCATTTTCCAGCACAGTTTCTACATTTTTGGCCCAACCTTTCACATAAAACCCTGTTTTGGGGTTATGCATTTCATTTAGTTGTTGGGGTAAATACGCCCCGTAGATATGGATTTCGGCATCAGGCAGTTTTTTCCGTATTCGGGGCCAAATTTCATGTTTCAACATTTTGACTGCATCAACATTGGGTGCATGTTTGCCATTGCCAATACTCACAAAACCGTTTCTGGCTTCAAAAGGAGGGTGTTTTACTTCTGATATAGTAGAAACATCGACCATAAAAGGTAAATGCAACAACAGATTTGATGGCATATGGAGTTCTTGCTTTAAAATTTCCATTTCGTAGGTGGAAATCATCAAACTCAAATCACAACGGTAGATGCTGGCCATCTCCCTTAGGGTCATAGGATGACTTTTCCAATCACCAATCGTAAAGGATTTTCCTTTTTTATGTGCCTCTTCCCTACTCTTTCGCAAAGCGTGGAGGTCTTCGGTGTTTAAAATACGAATTGCTCTTGGGGCAAACTCTGCCACACGCCATCCAAATTGCTCTTCGACCATAAAACGATCAAACAGCACAAGGTTCGGCGAAAGTTCTTTCACAAAATCATCAAAACTGGAATGGTTGAGCTGAATAAGGACTTCGTCAACACCTTTTTTTTGCAAATCCAGACTGTATTCCGTTTTACTGGCTGTACTGGCAAAAGTAATTTGATAACCAAAGCTTAGAAACGCTTCCAATAACTGCTGCATACGACATCCCGCAGCTGTAGTGGTGGGCTCTGGCCATACGTAACCAATGACAAGGAGTTTTTTTGACATACGGGTAAATGTACGAAGTTGGAACGACTAAAGTACAAGTTCAAAACCAAGCAAAAGCATCAAAATGATGAATCCAAAAATCGAACTATCCAATGATGTAACAATTCAGCCTTACATTTTAGCCGCGAACATTTTGGAGATACTGGAACGCAATTTTCGTTCATAATCCTCCTCCAACCACTCTTTGTAGTTTTTGGTGTTGTTCATTATGCAATAGGAATACTGCTTCACACGATACTGGATTTCATCCTTTAACTCCTTGGCCAAAATACGGGCATCGAATACGTCCTCACTATTTTCCACACAGATTTGAGCGTGCTGTTCTATACTTTTTTCAAGCACGAGTTTGGACTTTTTCCCTTGGGCAAATATTTTTTTGTATTCCTCCTTCACATCAAAAGTAATCTTGTCCGAATTGCTGAACTTGGCCTTAAGGTCCTCGGGCATCTCATAAACGAAGTCACGCTCGATTTCCTCGTCATTTTTAATGTTTTCCAGATAGAAATCAGGGAAATGGAAGATTTCCTGCCAATCCACGGGAGCATCCCACGGCCCAAAACGGGCAATGTTGTTCCCCATATCGATAACATTGAACTCATTCTTGTCCGGAAGTACCCTGGACCCCCTTCCAATCATTTGAAAATACAAAGTGAGCGATCGTGTAGCTCTGTTCAATATGATGCTTTCCACCGTAGGTTCGTCAAAACCAGTGGTCAAAATGCTTACCGAAGTCAAAATGGCATCTGGGGTCTCGGCGAACCACTCCAAAATCTCCTTTCTTTCGGTTGCCGTGTTTTTATTGTCCAAATGCCTAACGTTGTAGCCAGCCTTTTTAAAGGTCTCGTAAACGTAGAGGGAAGTGTTGATACCGTTGTTGAAAATGAGTGTTTTGGTGCCTTTGGCTATTTCTTCGTAGGCCGACAACAGTTTGCCCAACATGCTGTGGGCACTATAAAACTCGTCAGACGATTTTACAGTGTAGTCTCCGTTGATGCCCAATTTTAAGGTGCGTAGGCTAACGTCGTAATTGTATAGATTGGCCTTGGCCAAGAAATTTTTGTTGATCAACGATTGTATGGACTCACCAATGATCAGGTGTTTGTAATTATCCTTCATCGGGAGTTTGATGTTGGAACTCAACGGTGTTGCCGTTACCCCCAAAATGGTGGACTTTTCAAAATATTTGAAGAGTTTACGGAAGGAGTTGTAGTGCGCCTCATCAATAATCACCAAGCCAATATTGTTGATTTTGACCTTTTCCTCTTGCAGTCGATTGTTCAGGGTTTCCACCATGGCCACAAAACACATGTAGTCATCCTGGTCGTAAAGCTCTTTTACCTCACTGTTGATGACCTTGTTGGCCACTCCAAATCCTTTGAGCATCTTGGAGGTTTGCTTACTGAGCTCTATGCGATGCGTCAGTACCATGACTTTTTTGCCGGTACGCTCAATAAACCGCCGGGCAATCTCGGAAAACACCACGGTTTTACCCCCGCCCGTGGGCAGTTGATACAAAATATTGGTGCCCTCCTGAAGCTTGTCCAGCTGGGTGAAGATTTTGTTCAGGTCTTCTTCCTGGTAACCGTATAATGTTTTCTTCTTGATTGCTTTGTTTACCTCCAAAGGGAAAATGCGTTATGGATTCTTAAATAAAAAACCCTACAAAATTAGGGGTTTTTTGTGCTTGAGACCAATACTCGGAGGCTTTTCTATCAAAATTGTATCAACAATTAAAAAATGACCTCTTTTTTTCGCAAATCCCTTATTTGCTCATAACATTTTGATAACAATAACATTTTCGACTTGGAAAAATGAAGATTATAATGTATAATGATAGCTTGTAACACTAGTAAAACCAGATATAAGAATGAGGCAGCTAAAAATCATCAAACAGGTCACGAACCGAGAATCTAAATCCCTTGACAAATACTTGCAGGACATCAGTAAGATTGATTTGATCACCGCGCAGGAAGAAGTTGAGCTAGCACAGAAGATCAGGGCCGGTGACCAAGCTGCTTTGGAAAAATTGACCAATGCCAACCTCAGATTTGTGGTTTCCGTGGCAAAACAGTACCAAAACCAAGGGCTAAAATTGCCGGATTTGATCAATGAAGGTAACGTTGGTCTGGTAAAAGCTGCTAAACGATTTGACGAAACCCGTGGATTTAAATTTATTTCCTATGCGGTTTGGTGGATTCGACAGTCCATTCTGCAGGCCTTGGCAGAGCAGTCCCGTGTGGTTCGACTGCCGTTGAACAAAATCGGGTCCATCAATAAGATAAAAAAGACCTTCTCTTATTTGGAACAAGCGCATGAGCGCCCACCATCTCCGGAAGAGATTGCCAAAGAGCTGGATATGACGGTTTCCGAAGTAAAACAATCATTAAAGAATACTGGACGTCACGTGTCCATGGATGCTCCCTTGAAAGAAGGGGAAACCTCCAATTTATATGATGTGTTGAATGCCGGGGACTCTCCAAAACCCGATAAAGGGCTGATGCACCAGTCGTTAAATACCGAAATAAACCGAGCATTGGATACCTTGTCCCCGCGAGAAGCCGATGTGGTGCGACTGTATTATGGTATTGGTGACCAGCCTTCCATGACCTTGGAAGAAATTGGCAGCACCTTTGATTTGACAAGGGAACGTGTGCGCCAAATCCGGGAAAAGGCCATCAGAAAGTTGCGACACACTTCAAAAAGTAAGATTCTGAAGTCTTATTTAGGATAAACCTTCACGTAATCAGAAACAAATAAAAAAGGGGATGTTGATTTTCAACATCCCCTTTCTCATGATATTCACTTAAACAATTAAGACCTGCTCAATAGACTAATATCAAAATCAGTGAGCATGTCTTTCAAATCTTGAATAAAATTCAAGTAAGCGGTGTTTTCTTTGTTTTGGTTTTTCATGGTAACAAATTTTGGGGTGTTTGTTTACTATAAATAGTCGAGTTCGGCAAGTTCGTTTATGGTCAATATTTCGTTCAGTTCTTGTAAAAAAGCCAAGTATTCTTCGCCGTAGGTATCGTATAACATGGTAATCTTTGGTTTTGTTCGGGGTTTAGATTATAACGTTCTTTCGATATAAAGATTATATGGTCATTTCAAATTGTGGTGAAACACCTACTTTGGGTGGTGAAATGGCTTTCTTATTTCATGTTCAGAATATCCAGTTCCACTTCAAAATCCAGGTCTTTGTCTACTTTACTGGGTCTAATATTGAATTCATCATAGATGAAACATAGGTTCATTGGCAATCGTCGTCTTTCCGTTTCGGACATTACGCCTAATTTGGATTGAAGTTCTTTCTTGATTTCGAATGCTTTATTGCTGATGATAGGATTGTCATGCGACTCCAACTCCGTAAGAAAAGGAATTTCCTTTCTGTCCCCTACTTCCAACATTTCGTTCATCAACAGTAATCGGCATTCAAGGTCCTCAGTGTGCTGAAATAGCGGATAGAAAATACTTTGAAGATACTTGGGAAGTTTGTTGGTCGCCATGGTATATGTTTTTTACATTGTTCGGAACACTTCCATTTCAAAATCTATCTGCTCCTGAATACGGGGGTATTCTTGCAAAAATTGATCATAAAGGAAATTGAGGTGCCTCATGTCTTTGTCAGTTTTGCACAATCTTGAAACCTGTTGGGTCACTTCCAAAAGTCCGTTGGTCTTCATCATTCGAAGTGATGGTATGATTTTTTGACATGCCAATTCCAGAGCGGCAAAATCTTCGTTCATCAGGTTGACTTTGGCACTGCCAATGAATTCCCAGATATTTTGCTTGAACATGCGAACCAGTTCTTCCAATAGCTCCATCTGGCCCATGCAATCTTCCAAAACGGGTTGCAAATCGATGTTTTGGGAAGAAAACCCAGCCTGAAGGCTCTTTTCTATAAATTCAAAATCGGTGGACATACGGTCGGTATTTTTATGCTGATCTTGAGGTTGTTCCTGCGATTGTTGCGCTAGTTTTCTAAGCTCTTCCAACAGTTTCTTTTGGGTGTTGGATAATGTGGTGTCTTCCAGTGAGTTGAGCAACGTAAGAAGTTTGTAGGTGTCAACTTCATTAAATTGACGTCTCTCAGGACTTTGGATGCCCACTTTCTCGTAGATGCTTTCGAGCTGTCTCATTTCCGAAATTCCGAAGACTTTGTTCTCCAGCCCTATTTTAAAAATTTCAAAAGATTTTTTGAGCTCGCCAGCTTCCACAACACCCAATTCTTCGTAGGAAAAAGAACTCAATCCTATTTCCAACTTTTCCAGGTACGTTAACAATTCACGTGTTCCCAATTTTTTACAGTAATGGTTATTAATTCCTCTAAAAATGTTGATTTAGTTGAGGGATTACAATTTATTGTTCCGTAGTATTCGGATATTGTTGTCAAATTGCGTTATTTGTATGTGTAAAAAACCAACCCAATGAAATATTTCTATCTATTCCTTAGTATTACATTATTTATCTCCTGCGGAGAAAAGAAAGAAAAAGCAGAAAAAACGGAAACCTTGGAAGAAAAAGCCCAAAGGATTCATGATTCCGTGATTACGATTGATACGCATGATGATATCAATGTCCAGAACTTCACGGACAGCATCAACTACACTCAAAACTTGGACACTCAGGTCAACATCCCTAAAATGAAAGAAGGCGGACTGGATGTGGCATGGTTTATCGTGTACACTGGGCAAGGTGAATTGACGCCTGAGGGTTATGCCAAAGCTTCGGAGAATGCAATCTCCAAATTTGAGGCAATTCACAGACTTTGTGAGGAAATTGCCCCAGAAGAGATTGAACTTGCTTTGACATCTGATGATGTAAGACGTATCGTAGCATCCGGAAAAAAAGTGGCCATGATCGGTGTGGAAAATGCCTATCCTATTGGAGAAGACATTTCAAAAATTGAAGAATACCAAGAACGTGGTGCGCGTTACATCTCCTTGGCACACAATGGACATAGCCAGTTCAGTGACTCCAACACTGGTGAAAGGGACAGCGTTTGGCTTCACAATGGTCTAAGTGACCTAGGCAAAGAGGCCGTCGCCGAAATGAACCGAGTGGGTATCATGATTGATGTGTCCCACCCATCCAAAGAAGCCATGAAGCAGATGATCGAGCTTACCAAAGCGCCAATTATCGCTTCGCACTCTTCAGCCAAGGCGCTTTGTGGTCACAGCCGAAATATGGATGATGAGCAATTGATGATGATGAAAGAAAACGGAGGTGTTGTACAAACCGTAGCTCTGGGTTCTTATATAAGTACTGAAAAGAGTGAGGCGCGTTCCGCATACATGAGCGAAGTTTACAAAAAAGTAGCTGATTCCCTTGGAGTACAGTGGTACGAGCGTTCCCAGTTTTCAACGCTAACTGATGAACAGCGTGAAGAATTTTTTGACAACTATCGTAAAATCAGGGAAATTGGAGAAGGCGTGGCCGAAACAGACCCCAATGTACCACCAGCAGTGAATGTATCCGACTTTGTGGACCACATCGACTACATGGTGGATTTGATTGGAATTGATCACGTAGGTATCAGCTCCGATTTTGACGGAGGTGGTGGTATTGAAGGATGGTCAGATGCTTCTGAAACCTTCAACGTAACCTTGGAACTTGTAAAGCGAGGCTATACCGAAGAAGAAATAGCTAAATTATGGGGCGGTAACTTGCTAAGAGTTCTGGACGAAGTTCAGGCAATAGCCCAAACCTTGAACTAAGAAGCGGCCTTTTCCTCTTCTTTTTCCTTTTTGGCCAAGCGGTCCTTAACGTATTCTATTTTCGTTTTGCCGTGAGCCTTGGGATTACCGTTCTCATCTAGGTTGACCATAATAATATTGTCGACCGTAACAATACTTTCGTGGGTCATCTTATTCCTAACTTCACAGTTAAGCGAAATTGAGGTGACCCCGAATTTTATTACTTCAATACCAATTTCTATGATGTCTCCCTCGTGGGCAGTGCTCATAAAATTGATTTCAGACATATATTTGGTCACAATTTTCTTGTTCTCGAGCTGTATAATGCTGTAAAGAACGGCTTCTTCGTCTATCCAGGCCAAAACCTTACCTCCAAACAGTGTTCCATTGGCGTTCAAATCCTCCGGCTTTACCCATTTCCTTGTATGAAATCGCATAGTTGAAACTTTTATAATTAAAGTGCAAAGTTAACGGAATCCTTTGAAGATTTTATCGGTAAACCCCTTAATTGATGCGAATTACGAATTTGAGATAATTTCTACAACCCAAATATTGAGTGAATAATTTTAAATGCCCAAGATTTTAAACTTGATCAAATTGTGGTCTTTTAATCGAATAAACCCTTTTGAGAGGGCAAAGTGGTCTTGGGAATGTGTAAATCAAAGCCCAATTTGCTATTTAGTTGCTTTATGAAGTATGCGGATAACAAAGGAGACTCTAACTCAAGATTCTGATGCACAAAGAAGTGAATGTTTTCCAACCCCATATCCATCCAAGAAGACAAACGATCAATCCAATCATCCAAGCGAGGATAATCCGATTCGTGATTGGCGCCCACATAGCGAACAAAAGCTTCATTCTTGGTTAATCGCATGTGCATGAGGTCCCTCCTACCCGCGGTATCCACTAATATGTTGGCAATGTTGTTTTCTTCGAGTAAGTGATATAATTCTTGAGCTACTTTTTCATCGTTGAACCAGTCAGTGTGCCGGAATTCCATGGCCAGCGGAAACTCTTTGGGCCAGTATTCCACAAAGCGCACTACCCTATCCCAATTTTTGGGGCCAAAGTTGTTGTGCATCTGTAAAAATATGGTGCCCAGTTTATCTCCGAGTAATGGTGTCACTTCCAAGTAACGATCGGCAGCTTCCAGTGCCTTATCGTTCATTCGGCGCAAATGGCTTACCTCATTGGTCATTTTTGGAAAAAACTTAAAACCGTCAGGAGTTTTGTCACGCCATTTTTCATACTGTTCTCCAGGAAATATGCGATAGAAGGTGGCATTCAGCTCAATACTGTTGAATTGTGAGGAGTAGTATTCCAGTTCATCCTTTGTACCTCGAGGATAGAAATTCTTAAGGTCTTGTCGGTTCCATTTGGCGCAGCCGACATGAATTTTGGGCTTTGCACCTGTTTTGGTTTTGGACAACACCACCGAGGTATCAGGATGGTCGGGTGGCATGCTAAAATCTATATGTTCTGGGTGGTCTACTTTTCCGAATTTCATTTTGCAGCTTACTTTGGCTCTAAAATAGTGAATTCAAAAAGGTTGTTCATAACATCGTTGACAACTATTGCCATATTTAAAAGTGTGGGATTCATCATTCTGTAATTTTATTAAAAATCACAACCATGGATTCACAATCCGACCGTAGATTGGACATCCGTCCAAGCATTCCCGAGTCACATTTTAACAGCCAAATGGGGTTTGATGAGCATTTCCAGAACAAGACGCTTCGCCCCGTAATTAAACTCCAAAACTATTTATTGGTAGAGGCTTTCAAGAATTATGCAAACAAGCATAAGGGAGTTTTCTACGAACTTTCTTTGGAGAAAAAGTTCCAATACATTGAGCGAGCCATCCAAAAGGATATTAAATTCAGGAATTCCCTAAAGGGAATGATCATTGGCCAGTTTACCGTGGAGGAATACCGCGATTATATTACCAATTCCTCTGCTTTGAACAAAAGAATGATGAATATGGTGGTGGAGCGCCTAAAAGATCAAATTCAAATATTGGAAGAAGAAACCCTATTCCAAAACTGATTCCCCGTTCAAATTGGTGGTAAGGATATCGCTCATCAAGTCAAAATAAGGGCGTATAGCCTTGAATGACATATCCACTTCGTTTAAAAATGAAGCCGAAAGCACTTCTTTGTCAGAAAGTTGACGCATGAACACGAACTGTTTTTTTCGAATGAGGTCGATGTCTGGATGCTCTTTGTCAAAACCTATTGGAGCGGTTTTTAATTCTTCCCCTCTCAATTCTCCCCAAACGGCTTTCAATTCTTTTTGATTGATGACTTCGCGGAATTCATCGGCATCCATTTCCAGTTCTTTTCGTATGCGGAATAAATCTTCCTTGTTTGGAGCCCAGAATCCGGCACCTAAAAATGACTCCCCTGGTTTGATGTGAATGTAGTAACCACCCCTTAAGTGAGCACCTAATCTGGAAAAGAATCCAGCAAAATGGGTTTTGTACGGTGTTTTGTCTTTGGAAAAACGAACATCCCGATAAATACGAAACAACTTCATTTTCTCAATCTCATCATGATGGTTCAAATTGAGTTTGGCCGCTTCAAGAAATGCTTTGACCTCAGATTGACGCTTTTTGAATTCAGGTTTATGTGCTTCAAACCAATCCCGATTGTTATTGTTCTTCAATTCGTCCAAAAAATCAAAAACCTCTTTGGATATTGTAACATTGGATGTCATATATCGATAATATGTTATTTTTAAACTAAAGTTAGCCTTTTATACCTTCGCATGGTAAGGATTTGTCTAATTTTAAGACAATACAGAGCAGTATGGACAAGGATAAAATTATTGCCGAACTCAATAGGCACAAAAAACTGCCTTATCTGGATTATCGGTTAAAGCAGGAAACAGAGAACTTCACGGACACATTATTCTATACTTTATTCGATGCCAACACACCAGTTGCCGTCAACTTGGAACTGTTGGAGAAAAAATTCAATGTGTTGATGGATATGGCATGTTGGGACCTGGAAAAACCGAGCGAGGAACTCTGGGGAAATTATGTAGCCCATTTGCCGCAAATCCTTGAAAACTTGAATCTGGATGCTGAAGCGATACTGAATTGTGACCCGGCTTCTCTTTCCCTGCAAGAAATTTATATGGCCTACCCTGGATTTTATGCCATTGCCATTTATAGATTGGCTCACGAACTCTATGAGGAAGGTGTTCCATTGATTCCACGCATGATGACCGAATATGCGCACCGACAAACAGGTGTGGATATCAACCCTGGCGCAAAGATTGGAAAGTCCTTTTTTATCGATCATGCTACAGGTGTGGTTATCGGGGAAACTGCCATAATACATGATAATGTGAAAATTTATCAAGGGGTTACTCTGGGAGCGCTCTATGTAGCCAAGAATTTGGAGAAAACCAAGCGACATCCCACTATCGAAAACAATGTCACCATTTACGCCAATGCTACTATTTTGGGTGGAGAAACCGTAGTTGGAGCGAATTCCATCATCGGTGGTAATGCTTGGATAACAGAATCCGTACCGCCCAACTCAAAAGTTTATCATAAACCAGAAATCAAAATAAAGACAACCCCAAATGTCTAACAGCATACTAGACCTTATCGGAAACACCCCTTTGGTGGAATCCAAAGTATTGAACACCAATCCAAATGTAAAAATCCTTTTTAAGCTTGAAGGGAACAACCCTGGAGGAAGCGTGAAAGATAGGCCTGCCTATAATATGATCAAAAGTGGGCTGGAACGTGGAGATTTTACCAAGGAAACTAAATTAATAGAAGCCACAAGTGGAAATACAGGTATTGGCTTGGCCATGATTGCAGGTCTTTTTGGGCTGGATATTGAGCTTGTGATGCCTGAAAACTCTACCAAGGAGCGGGTACAGACCATGAAGGCCTATGGTGCAAAAGTTACTTTGACACCTGCTGATGTCGGGATTGAAGGTGCCAGGGATTATGCTGAAGCCAAAGTAAAAGAAGAAGGCTTTAAAATGCTGAACCAATTTTCGAATGATGATAATTGGAAGGCACATTACAAAACCACAGGCCCTGAAATTTGGAGGGATACCAATGGGAAAATCACTCATTTTGTATCCAGCATGGGGACTACGGGAACCATAATGGGGACTTCTACCTATTTGAAAGAGCAGAATCCCAATGTTCAAATCGTCGGGGTACAGCCTACCGATGATTCCAAAATACCAGGTATACGCAAGTGGCCGAAAGAATATCTTCCAAAAATCTTTAATCCGTCCAAAGTGGATACCGTAATGGAGGTCAGTGAGCAAGATGCCACGGAAATGGCGAAGCGATTGGCTAAGGAAGAAGGTATATTTTCAGGTATGAGCAGTGGCGGAGCTGCCACCGTTGCCCTACGTTTGGCCGAAACTTTGGAAAGTGGCACTATTGTGTCCATTGTTTGTGATCGAGGGGACCGCTATCTGTCTTCAGATCTTTTTGAGTAGACAAATCATTTACGTATCAGTTTTTTGGACTTTCATGTCGGATTTTTCGCATTATCCAACATTGTTTACGGGTCATCGATTTCTTTGAAATAGTCTTATAAAATGCCCGTTCTTTATGCTATCAAAGTCCCAAATTCTCAAAGTAATATGAATACCCTGTCAAAAATCATCACTTGGAAAAGAAATATTCTCGCTAGTGCAGCGGTTTTGTTAACCTTGATTGTATTAAGCTTTTATGGCGTTTACACCAATCAATTTTACTTTTTAAAAGCTGATAACTATATATTTCCCATACTCACATCTGTTCATTTTCTATACCTCTATGTGGTTTGGTTTAAAATTACCGAAGATGAGCTGCCAGACCCCAAAATGCGAAATATCGAGTACGTACTTTACGCTATTATGATTGTATATGCCTTTAAAATATATGATAGCATCGCCGTTTTGAATTCTATAAATCTATATGGACAACATGTAATTCCAGCTACTTTTAAACCAGTAGCTACCCTTTCGGTGGTACTTTACAGTATCTTGCCAATCCTAACACTTTATACCTTTTGGTTGAGAAAGCGCTACGTGGGCGTTTACAATTTTGAAAACTACAACGACAACCTGAATATTTGGCAATAGGCTACAACCCTCGGATGTAACTTCCGTAGAGATCTTTGAACTGATAGCCTTGCTCAAAGCGATGTTTGCTCAGTTTTTTATGGGCAACCAGTCCCCAAAGCACCAGTTCTTTTAGGAAATAAGCATCTTCTTTCGAAACCTCAGGCTGATATTCTTTCATGAGATTGTTGAGCGGGCCGATGGAATCCAGTTTGGATTTATAGTCCTCTTCTTTTTCGTCGTCCAAAAGGTCAAAACCCTCGCCATCAAAAAACCAACTGACCAATTCATCATATTCGTTTTCCTCTTCTTTACGCTGAAGCTTTTCAATTTTCGGGAAATAACTCGGAAATAATGATTTAGCGGCATCTTCTATCAAATTCTCCGCAACGGAACCTGCGCCCTCCTGCTCTCCTTCGTAAACCAACTCAATTTTCCCTGTGATGGATGGCACAACACCCATAAAATCACTCAAACGAACAGAAGTTTTTTCATCTCCGGCAACAATGGCCCTACGTTCAGCGGTACTCAATAGATTTTCGAAAGCTGTGATGCTCATACGGGCACTTACACCACTTTTGGCATCTACGTATTCACTATTTCGGGCTTCAAAACTGATTTGTTCCAATAAATCCATCGCGATTTCCGGTACATACACAAAATCAGACTGACGCTTATCCAGCTGTGCTTCTTGTTTTGTAATCTTCTTCGCAATCTCGATGCTTTCCGGATAATGGGTCAAAATTTGTGAACCGATTCTATCCTTCAATGGGGTTACAATACTTCCTCTGTTTGTATAATCCTCAGGGTTTGCAGTAAATACAAATTGAATGTCCAGATGCAAACGCAGTTTAAACCCTCGAATCTGGATGTCGCCTTCTTGAAGAATATTAAATAAGGCCACTTGAATTCTTGCTTGAAGGTCTGGGAGCTCATTGATCACAAAAATACAACGGTTGGCCCTGGGTATCATTCCAAAATGAATCACACGGTCATCCGCGTAGGATAACTTAAGATTGGCTGCTTTAATCGGATCTACATCTCCAATTAAATCTGCTACGGTAACATCTGGTGTGGCCAATTTTTCATAGAAACGTTCACTTCTGTGCACCCAACTAATTGGAGTGTCATCTCCTTTTTCTTTGATGAGTTCCGTGGCATATCTCGAAATAGGGTCCAATGGGTCATCGTGGATTTCGGAACCCTCCACTATCGGCATCCATTCGTCCAAAAGTTGCACCATCAAGCGGGCTAAACGCGTTTTTGCTTGCCCCCTCAATCCCAATAAATTAATGTTGTGTCTGGATAGAATCGCTCTTTCCAATTCTGGAATTACCGAGTTCTCGTACCCCCAGACACCTTCGAACACCTGTTCTCCTTTGGAGATTTTCTCCAAGAGATTTTCCCTGAGCTCGTCTTTAATGCTTTTGGTTGTATAGCCAGCTGATTTCAATTCACCTAGCGTTGATATTTTGGTGTGGTCCAATTTCATATGTTGTGTTATCCTTTTATTCTTCTTTTTCTATTTTGTTCGTAGTCTTCAAATATCATTTCGCCCAAACCTTTAAGGCCTGTATAAAAGGCTTTTCCTTTGTTCGCTTTGGTAAATTCACGCACAAACTGCATCAGATAGGGGTCTTCTGCAATCATAAAGGTGGTAATGGGAATATGAAGTTTTCTGGCCTGCTGAGCCATTGCGTAGCATTTTTCAACGATGTACTCGTCCAGACCCACGCTATTCTTGTAATAGTCACCGTTCGGAAGGCGTAAACACGATGGTTTTCCATCCGTGATCATAAAAATCTGTTTATTGGTGTTTCGCTTTCTACGAAGCATATCCATTGCAAGCTGCAATCCCGCAACCGTATTGGTGTGATAGGGTCCGACTCTTAAATAGGGTAAATCCTTTATGGGAATGGGCCAAGCATCGTTTCCAAAGACCAAAATGTCCAAGGTATCCTTTGGATAACGCGTGGTAATCAGTTCAGCGAGTGCCATTGCTACTTTTTTGGCCGGTGTAATTCTGTCCTCACCATATAAAATCATGCTATGGCTGATATCAATCATCAACACGGTGCTCATCTGAGCTTTGTGCATGGTATCTTCCACTACCAAATCCTCTTCACTCAAAGAAAAGTTATCCAATCCGTGGTTTACCTGGGCATTTTTAAGACTTTCCGTCATACTGATATGTTCCAATGAATCCCCAAAACGGTATTCACGGAATTCTCCTGTATGCTCATCACCTTTACCCGATTTACCGGTTTTGTGATTACCCGAACCGCTTCGTTTGATTTTCCCGAAGATTTGGTCCAAAGCTCTTTGGCGGAGCATGCGTTCCAACTTCGCGGTAACGGACAGGCTTCCACCTCCGCCGGTCTCATCACCCTCTTTACCTTCACCACCCTGTGGACCATTCATGTCAAATTCCTCACGGATATATCCTTTGGCCTTGAGGTCTTCTATAAAATCATCAATGGTGTAATCGTCGTCGGTAAGCTCGTATTCCTTGTCCAATTCACGGAGCCAATCCAGCGCTTCCTCCACGTCACCCGAAGTATGGGTAACAAGTTCCTGAAAAATCTCAAAGAGTTTTTCGAACGGAGTTTGGTCTGGTGCCTCGTAATTGGTAAAACGAAACCCTTTTCTTGTGTTCATAGCCATTACATAAATTTACGGTATTTCGCTGTAAAGGCTGAACGTTTAGAAAAAACTTAACGGATTTGTTTAATGACGCTTTTCGAGCACTTGGGCAATATCATCCAAGGTATAGCCTTTGGCTTGAAGTAAAATCAAGTAGTGAAACAATAAGTCAGCACTCTCGTTCAAGAAAAGTTCCTCGTTGTCGTCTTTGGCCTCTATCACGGTTTCCACAGCCTCTTCGCCTACTTTTTGAGCAATTTTATTGATGCCTTTTCGGAAAAGGGAGGCTACATAACTATCCGGATTTTCTTGGTCGTTTTTCCTGGATTCGATGACGTCTTCCAATGTTGACAAAAAACCATACCCTTGAACATTTTTCTCGGCCCAGCAGGTGTCGGTTCCCTTGTGACAGGTATGTCCAACGGGATTTACTTTTACCAAAAGCGTGTCATTGTCGCAATCCACTTGCATGTCGACAAGGTTCAAAAAGTTGCCGCTTTCCTCGCCTTTGGTCCATAACCGTTGCTTGGAGCGGCTAAAAAATGTGACTTTTTGGGTTTCTTGGGTTTTATCAAACGCCTCTTGGTTCATGTAGCCCAGCATCAATACATTTTTGGTAGTTGCATCTTGAACAATGGCTGGCACAAGTCCGTCTGAATTTTTATTGAAGTCTATCTGCATTTTGATTTTTTCTTAAGCTGTTCCATCGAGATGTCATCCTGAGCGCAGTCGAGGCATCGAGATGTGGATTTCATATTCTAACAGGAATTCCTTCTTCCTTTAATTCTTCTTTGAGTGTATTGATTTCGATTTCCTTAAAATGAAAAACACTGGCAGCCAAAGCGGCATCAGCCTTTCCATCCTTAAATGTATCTGTAAAGTGTGAAACGGTGCCCGCACCACCTGATGCTATTACTGGAATATTCACCAATTCTGATAATTCAGCCAAAGCTTTATTGGCAAAGCCATTTTTAGTGCCATCGTGGTCCATCGAAGTGAACAAGATTTCACCTGCCCCACGTTCCTCTACTTCCTTGGCCCATTCAAAAAGGTCCAGTTCCGTGGGTACCTTCCCTCCTACCAAATGGACTTTCCATTTTCCATCAACTTGTTTGGCATCAATGGCCACAACGATACATTGCGAACCGAATTTGGCGACCAGTTCATTGATCAATTCAGGTCTTTTTACCGCCGATGAGTTGATGGAAACCTTGTCGGCACCGTTTTTAAGAAGAACATCCACATCTTCCACAGACGAAATCCCTCCTCCGACTGTAAAAGGGATATTGATGGTCTCTGCTACGTGATAGACCAGTTCGGCAAGGGTCTTTCTTTTCTCTTCGGTGGCGGAAATATCCAAAAACACCAATTCGTCGGCGCCTTCTTTGGCATAAATAGACGCCAATTCCACTGGGTCGCCTGCATCGCGTAAATCCACAAAGTTGATTCCTTTTACGGTGCGTCCGTTTTTAATATCGAGACAGGGTATGATTCTTTTTGTCAGCATTAATTCTTTGTTTCATTCTTGACATTCAGGTCTACGTCACCATAAAACCCTAGGTCCTTGTTCTGCAATAGTTTGGTCCAAAGTGCTATTTGGCCTGTGTGATAGGATAAATGCTCCGTAACATGGATGATATTGCCCACCCCGGAAAAGTTGAAACCCTGAACATTTCTTTTACGAAGCAACTCTTTGATTGGAGCATCGTAAAAAGCTCTTTTCGCATCGGATATGGTGTCTTCCAATTTTTTTATGAGTTCATCCTTTGTGTAACCTGATTCCGTTGAAAATTCCTCATCCCGTTTGCGCTCATCCTCTAAATTTTGGATGGAGGCAATTCCGTACTGGGTAATGTTTCCGCACAAATGAAGGATAAGATTGGCAATGCTGTTACTCGATTCGTTCGGTTTTTCCCAAACTTGCTCTTCCGATAGTTGTTCCAAACAAATTTTAATCATACGCAAGCTTTCGTTCATGCGATACCCCGCGTTCCAAACCAATTCCTCCTGAAGTTCTTTTTCCTTATCCATTTTCAAGAATATAATGTTCCAATTGCTTTAAACTGATTTTGCCTTCATAAATGGCTTTTCCAATGATTGTGCCTTCACAACCTATTTCGGCAAGTTTGGGGAGTTCGTCAAAGGTGGATATACCTCCGCTGGCAATTAAATTTAAGCCTTTTTTGGTTTGGGACAGCATTTTTGTGTATAACTGGAAGGCAGGGCCTTGTAACATGCCATCTTTGCTTATATCTGTACAAATCACATATTCGATGCCTTCAGATTGATATTGCTGAACAAAAGGAATCAAGTCCAGGTCAGATTCTTCTTGCCAGCCCGAAACCGCGACCTTTTCATTGTTGGCATCTGCACCTAAAATGATTTTTCTGGCACCATAGGTCGACAACCAGCTCAAAAAAGTTTCCCTATCCTTTACGGCAATGCTTCCTCCGGTAATTTGATACGCACCGCTTTGAAAGGCAATGTGCAAGTCATCCCCCGATTTTAATCCACCTCCAAAATCAATTTGCAAACTAGTTTTTAAGGCAATGTTTTCCAGTACTTTGTAATTGACAATATGCTTGGACTTAGCCCCGTCCAAATCCACCAAATGTAGGTGCTTGATACCGTGTGCTTCAAATTCCTTGGCAACTTCCAACGGGTTTTCGTTGTACACCTTTTTGGTGCTATAATCGCCTTTTGAAAGGCGGACACATTTCCCGTCAATAATATCTATGGCTGGAATGATTCTCATGTTCTAATCGTATTTTACTCGTTCTATGGACATCCACATTTTTGAATCCCCTACATTTTTAAAACCTAAAGCTTCATAAAAGCTATGGGCGTCCATTGTTTTAAGAGCAACTGTATTTACTTTTTTCACATCGGGCCGGTCCAAAATATGTTGAACCAGTTTTTTTCCCAGACCTTTGCCTTTGTATGGATCAAAGACAATTACATCCATAATATAGGCAAAAACCAAACCGTCCGTCATCATTCTGGCATAGGCAATCTGCTCATCGTTCTTATCGAACATGCCAAAACAGATACTTTTCTCAATGGTCATCTGTGTTTCTTCCCAAGTCCTCCCCTTTCCCCAATAAGTTGAAGAAACCTCTTCATGAATCTTTTGTTTATTCAATTTGCCCTTATCCGTTGAAATATAGAAATCCATTTTAGATTAGGGTTAAAAAGTTCTTCAATATGTCACTGCCCACATCACTGCTCTTTTCGGGATGGAACTGTACCCCATAAAAATTGTTTTTCTGTAAAGCGGCACTGTATTCCACATCATATTCGGATGTGGCAATGGTTTCTTTTCCCAAAGGAGCATAAAAACTATGCACCAAGTAGATATAGGATTTTTCTGGAATGTTTGCGAACAACTCACTTTGTAGATCAGAAATCTGGTTCCATCCAATTTGAGGGACTTTGACAGCGTTGGAGAATTTCACTACATCCAAATCAAAGATGCCCAAACCTTCGGTTTTCCCCTCTTCGGATGAGTGACACATCAATTGCATGCCCAAACAAATACCCAAAACAGGCTGTTTCAGGGTTGGAATTACCTTGTCCAATCCTGTGGCTCTTAACTTTGACATGGCAGAACTTGCTTCACCAACCCCTGGGAAAATTACTTTATCGGCAGTCCGGATTTCATCAGCATCATGACTCAAAATAGCCTCAAAACCTAGCCGTTTTATGGCAAACATGATGCTCTGGATGTTTCCGGCACCGTAATCGATTATTACTATTTTCATTTAAAGCATTCCTTTAGTTGATGGCAATACCATTTTCTCTGCGTCTCGTTTCACTGCCATTTTAATGGACTTGGCAAGGGCCTTGAATATCGCTTCGATTTTATGGTGTTCGTTGGTTCCTTCCGCTTTAATGTTCAAATTGGCCTTGGCACCATCTGTAAAGGATTTAAAAAAGTGCATGAACATCTCCGTAGGCATGTCCCCCACTTTTTCTCGCTTGAATTCGGTATCCCAAACCAACCAGTTTCGTCCGCCGAAATCAATGGCCACTTGTGCGAGGCAATCGTCCATCGGTAACGCAAAACCATAGCGTTCGATGCCCAGTTTGTTTCCAAGTGCCTTGGAGAACAATTCACCCAAAGCAATAGCCGTATCTTCAATAGTGTGATGTTCGTCCACTTCTAAATCGCCATCTACTTTGATATCCAAATCCATTTGTCCGTGTCGAGCCAATTGGTCCAACATATGATCAAAAAAGGCCAAGCCCGTGTTGATGTCACTTTTCCCAGTTCCATCCAGGTTGATTTTTATTTGAATATCGGTCTCGTTGGTTTTTCGGGAAATTTCAGCAATGCGGTTCTCAAGCTTCAAGAATTCATAAATTTTTTGCCAATCGTTACTTTCCAAAGCGATATGGTCATCCAATTCTTCACGCTTTACCGTGATTTCCCCTGTGCCCAAATTAGTTTCATCATTAATAAAGATACCTTTGGCACCCAGATTTTTGGCCAACTCCACATCCGTTAACCTATCACCAATTACAAATGAATTCGTCAAATCATATTCATCCGAAAAATAAGAGGTCAACATGCCAGTGCCGGGCTTTCGAGTATCCGCATTCTCTTTTGGGAATGTCCTGTCGATAAACACATTATCGAATACTACTCCTTCATTTTCAAAAGATTTAATGATAAAGTTGTGCACGGGCCAAAAGGTGTCTTCTGGAAAAATATCGGTGCCCAACCCATCCTGATTGGTAATCATCACCAACTCATAATCCAACTCATTGGCAATTTTACCCAAATAAGTAAAGGCCTTGGGATAAAAAATCATTTTTTCAAAGGCATCTATCTGCTCATCGGCAGTTTCCTTGATGATGGTTCCATCACGATCAATGAATAGTACTTTTTTGCCCATTAGTTCAATTCTTTTAAGATAGCTATCAATTTTTTATTCTCCTCAGGTGTACCCACGGTAAACCGTAGGGTGTTCTCACATAGTGGTTGTGTACTTCGGTTGCGTACCACTACTTGTTTTTTCAATAGTTGTTGGTAGCGTTTGTTGGCATCATCCACTTTGGCCAATACAAAATTGGCATCGGTGGGATATAATGTTGAAACAAATTCCAAACTGTCCAATGCTTTGATTAGCTCTGTTCTTTCGTTCAGAATACTTTGTACTTCTTGGTTGACCAAATCTTGGTTTAAAACGCGTTGTAATGCTCTTTGCTGCGTTAATTGATTGACATTGTAGGGAGGTTTAATCTTGTTCAAAATACGGATGATTTCTTCGGATGCATAGCATATACCCAAGCGAATGCCTGCCAAACCATAGGCTTTTGATAGGGTTTGGGTCACAATTAAATTGGGATAATTGTCGAGTTGTGACAACCAACTTTCATCTTTTGAAAAATCAATGTATGCCTCGTCAATCACCACTAGTCCTTTGAACGATTTCAATAGTTTTTCAATCCCATCTTTTTTAAAGGAATTACCAGTGGGGTTATTGGGCGAACAAATAAAAAGTAACTTGGAATTGTCGTCAACGACGTTTAGAATTTTATCCACATTGGGCTCAAAATAAGCAGTTAAAAGAACCTCTTTGTTCTCTACTGCATTAATCCCTGCCAGCACCTTGTACATACCGTAAGTAGGCGGTAAAGTGATGATATTATCCTGATTCGGTTCGCAAAAAGCTCGGTAAATTAAATCCAGTATCTCGTCGCTCCCGTTCCCGAGCAATATTTGGTTTTCAGATACTCCTTTTTGCTCCGCCAACAGTGATTTTAAACTTCGTTGATAAGGGTCAGGATAGCGGTTGACCCCATTATCGAAAGGATTTTCATTGGCGTCCAAAAATACCATTTCAGAGCCATCGGAAACATACTCGTCACGTGCCGAAGAGTACGGTTGAAGCTTGCTAACCGACTCCCTAACCAATTTATTTACAAAAAACCCCTCCATTATTTCAAACTTTTAAGTCTAAGGGTTACGGCATTTTTATGCGCTTGCAATCCTTCTGCCTCAGCCATCAACTCAATGGCGGTTCCGATACCTTTGATACCTTTCTCCGATATCTTCTGAAAAGTCATACTTTTCAGAAAACTGTCCAGATTTACACCGCTATATTGTTTTGCATAACCGTTGGTGGGCAGGGTATGATTGGTTCCGGAAGCATAGTCGCCCGCACTTTCCGGGGTGTAATTTCCAATAAAAACAGAACCGGCATTCTGGATGTTTTCCAGATAAAAACCCTCATTTTCAACACAAACGATAAAATGTTCAGGGCCATACTCGTTAATGAGTTCCAACGCTTCTTGGTCGTTTTCCACTAAAATCATTCTGCTATTCCCAACGGACTTCTGAGCTATCTCCACCCGTGGCAACTGTTGAATTTGACTTTCTATCTCCTTCTCAACAGCATCAATCAATTTTTCTGAAGTAGAAACCAGAATTACCTGACTGTCCACCCCGTGTTCGGCCTGACTCAATAAATCCGAAGCAACAAAGGCTGGATTAGCAGAATCATCAGCAACAACCAGCAATTCACTAGGCCCGGCCGGCATATCAATGGCCACACCATATTTCGTAGCCAATTGCTTGGCAACCGTTACATATTGGTTGCCCGGTCCAAATATTTTGTGCACTTTTGGAATACTCTCCGTGCCAAAGGTCATCCCTGCTATGGCCTGAATGCCTCCAACCTTAACAATTTTTGTTACGCCACAAAATTGGGCCGTATATAAAATGGCTGGGTTGATATCACCATTTATGTCTGGTGGACTGCAGAGCACGATTTCTTGGCATCCCGCCAGTTTTGCTGGAATGGCCAACATCAAAATAGTAGAAAATAGTGGCGCTGTGCCTCCTGGAATGTACAATCCCACTTTTTGAATCGGACGTTTTTCCTGCCAACACTCCACCCCTGGCAGTGTTTCCATTTCAACTTTTGATGTTTTCTGGGCGGCATGGAACTTTTCAATATTGGATTTTGCTAGGGCAATAGCCTGTTTCAAAGCATCGGAAACAGCATTGCTTGCTTGTTCAATTTCACTTTCGGATACAAAAAGGGAATCTAATTTTACCTTATCAAATTGAGATGTATATTTTTTGATGACAGTATCACCATCAATTTTTACCTCTTTAAAAATATTGTTGACAATTTCCTCAATGTCAGAAACGGTCTGGGTGGGACGTTTAAGAATTTGCTCCCATTCGGTGCGCTGTGGATAATTGATATGCTGCATTACAATACCATTTTTTCAATAGGACAAACCAAGATTCCTTCGGCACCAGCTGCCTTAAGCTCATCGATAACTTCCCAAAAGGTTTCACGATTGATTACCGTGTGCACAGAGCTCCACCCCTCTTCTGCCAAAGGTAAAACCGTGGGACTGCGCATTCCAGGGAGAATGGAAATAATTTCATCCAGCTTGTCGTTTGGGGCGTTCATCAACACGTATTTGTTCTGTCTTGCTTGTAAAACCGACTTGATCCTGAACTGAATTTTCTTCAGTAGTTCTTTGCGCTCTTCGGAAATGGTGGGAGATACGGCCAATACCGCTTCGCTTTTCAACATTACCTCCACTTCTTTCAAATTGTTTTTAAAAAGAGTGCTGCCACTGGATACGATATCGCAAATCCCGTAGGCCAAGCCTATGTTGGGTGCAATTTCCACTGACCCATTGATGATGTGCAAATCTGCAGTCACCCCTTTTGAGGCCAAATACTCTTTCACTGTATTCGGGTACGAAGTGGCTATCTTTTTCCCTTCAAAATCCTTGATGGAATTATAGGTAACGCCCTTTGGTACAGCAAGGGAGACACGACATTTGGAAAAATTCAAACGTTCCGCAATGGAAATGTCTTTTCCTTTTTCAATCAAAACATTTTCGCCGATAATGGCAATGTCCACCACGCCATCCCGTAAGTATTGGGGGATGTCACCATTACGTAAATAAAACACTTCCAATGGGAAATTCCGGGAGGTAGCTTTTAATTGGTCTTTTCCGTTATCGATGGAAATACCGCAATCTTTTAAAATGGCAAGGGAATCCTCGTTTAAACGGCCACTTTTTTGAACAGCAATTCTAATTTTTGTCATTTTTCAATCGTTTTGTCTGAAAAACCAAATGGGCACAAAAAACAAACCCGTTTGATTTCTCAAACGGGTTAGAATATATTTTAAAAACAACAATACATTTCTATCTCGCTTGAGGGCAAGTATAAAAATGATGATGTGTGTTTTTGTTTCTCATGATGCTTCAAAAGTAGGGTATATTTTTTTATCAAAAAAGGGGAATTTAGTTATTTCCCAAAATTAATGGCAATCCGCTGTCTCCTGAACCTACAATTACAGTCTTTGCATTGGGAGATTCAGACAATTTCAATGTGGCATCTATACCCTTGTCCTGCAATATTTTGTCCGTTAACGAAGCACTTAAAATACGGTTGGCATCGGCTTTACCTTGGGCTTCAATTCGAACTTTTTCGGCTTCTTTCTCGGCAGTTACCAATCTAAATTCATACTCCAACGACTCTTGCTCTTGCTTAAGTTTACGTTCGATTGCGTCCTTGATGGTGGGCGGTAAGGTCACATCTCTTACTAGCACCTCATTGAGTTGAATATATTGGTCATCCACAATTTTTTGGGTCTCCTCGAAAATTTCCTGTTGAATAGCATCACGCTTGCTGGAATATAGTTGTTCCGGAGTATATCTACCAACAACACTACGGGCCGCGGAACGGATTGCGGGGAGCAGAACGCGCTCTATATATTGTTCACTCTTTTCTTGATGCAACTTTCCAAGCTCATTATATTTAGGCTGGAACCATACGGAAGCTTCCAATTTAATATCCAGACCGTTGGAAGAAAGCACGTTCATTTTTTCAAGCTTTTCTTGCTGTCTTACTTCGTATACATATACCTTGTTCCAAGGTGCCACAATATGAAAACCTTCACTCAATGGCGGCTCTTCGGTTACAACACCACCACCAAATCGTTTCCAAAGTACCCCGGCCTCACCAGCTTCAATGGTAACTGTGGACCTAGATATAAAAATGATCAGAATGATGATTCCCGCTAATACGGGCAATGCAATTTTTGGTAATTTATCCATGTTATTTACTTTGATTTATATTAAACCGTTATATTTTCTGATGAACCATTCCGCTGCGAGCGAAATAATGATGAGTCCGAGTAAAATACGGAAATCTATTAAAGATACAACATTATCCCTGCTTTTTTGAACAGGTAAAAACTGTTGGGACGATGATAGATCGGACTGTAGTTCTTCCAGCTTGTCCAAATAATAGACCTGCCCTCTATTTTTGGAGGCTAAACGCTCCATTTTTTTATAGTTTGCAGAAATGAGCTGCTTTTCAGGGTTAAAATCCAAAATCCTGAAAGTTCCAGATTGGCTCAAGTTTTCATCCTGAACGGTCACGGTAAACTCGTACGCTCCTGTTTCCAGGTCACTTAAGTCAATTTCATAAAAGGAGCCTTTCAATAACATGGGCGACACTCTTGAAAATTCGGTTTCCTTTCCTTCAATTGTGATGGAAATGTTTGCATTGGCATCAAACTGATAGCTTTCATCAAAATATGAAGCCCTGATTTTAGCCATGCTTGCATTGTCAAAAACCAATTCGTAATCCAGCTCCAAACGATTTCGTTGCTTGTTGGAGCCCAAATACACCATCAAATTCCCGATAAATTCATCAAAAGTGTCAAAACTCTGCTCGTTTCGGTACACCTGTGCACGCCAGCGCCAAATATCCTCTCCAAAAAGCACGGCTTCCTTTATGTTGGATTCGGTCAAAATCACAAATAAAGGCTTTTCCAAGTTGATGCCCTGTAATTGTTGGAACATCAAGATTTCACTTTCTTTGTTCAATTGAATATCAGCAAGGGTGCCTTTTAAAGGCGGAAATCCTTCCACAGCAAAATTGCCCAACCCAAATAAACCGAAGGCGTTGTTCAATACGGGTAGAATATCCTCAGACTGTCGACTCCCTGAAATGGTAAAGCTCTCTTGAATCTGATTTAAAAAGTTCCAATCCGTTTTGCTTCCGGTAATCGTAACATAGTTAGCGCCTGAATTATTCAAAAACTTGAATATGTTTCTAAAGTTTCGGTTGGGTTGATACAGAATAATCAATCCCATATCCTCCAGTTCTGATTGACCGATGTTTGGTTTTAAAAGGGTTACGGAGCGTTGTTCATTGGATTCAATAGACTTTTTCAATGCACCTATGTCCGGATGGAGCATATCGGAAACGATGGCAACATTTGTTTTTTCATCAATCACCTCAATGGCTGTTTCCTTGGAATTATTAGCGGTATTACGCTCATTTTCAAAAGCTCCCACTTCAATTTTAATGGTTTTGATGCCCACGCTTTGCGCCTCGACCAAGGTATTCAACGTTTGACTGTTCTTGGTTGCACTGAGGTTTACCCTTTCTTGATGCACCCTGTTCCCGTTGATGGAAATAGTTACTGTACTGGATACTGGTCTGTTCCCTTGGTATCTAATCGTGGATTCAATGGGGAAGCTATTTCGTAAAAAGGCAAATTTGTTCACGTTAATGAGTCCAACGGAAATATCCTCATACTGCGTTGTATCCCCTATCACAACAGGATTTACGGATGTATTCTCACTTAATGTGAGATATTCATAATCCCTGCCCAGGGTCTGATTTCCATCCGAAAACAGCAAAATGGCGTTGTTACCATTCACAAAAACATCATTTAAAGTAGCCAGCGCATTGGAAACATCGGTATTGCCTTGATCAAATTGAATAGAATCGGTGGCGGAAATGGAATTACCAAACCCATATTGATGCATGGTAAAGCGATCGCGCAAAGCCTCATGCTGCTTAATTTCCTCGATAGCTTGGGAAATATCAGCTTCGGATGAAGCATCTTGCATGGAAGTGGAATTATCCACTAACAGAATCAAATTCGCTTTCTCAACAAAATAATCCTTGCTGACAAACTTCGGGTTAATCAAAAGTAAAAGGCCGCAAAACAAGGTAACAAACCTCAATGCGGCCAATATTATTTTAAGTGAACCCTTTCTTGGGTTTTTATAGAAGTATTGAAAATAGACAAGGGTAAGCGCGGCAGCAACTGCTAAGACAATAAGAAGTACCGTGCTCAACTCCATTCATCTATGTTAACATTCCACCATCAACGTTCAATACCTGTCCTGTTACGTAGTCGGATAGGTCGGATGCCAAGAATACACAGGCGTTGGCAACATCTTCTGGGCTTCCACCTCGTTTCAACGGAATGCCTTCCCTCCAACCTTGAACCGTTTTTTCGTCCAATTTCTCGGTCATTTCAGTTTCGATGAAACCGGGAGCAATGGCGTTGCAACGGATGTTTCTAGACCCCAATTCCAAGGCTACGGATTTTGTAAAACCAATCATACCTGCCTTAGAGGCCGCATAGTTGGTCTGTCCGGCATTACCTTTTACGCCCACAACGCTACTCATATTGATGATAGAGCCTTTACGTTGCTTCAACATGGTACGCTGTACGGCTTTGGTCATATTAAAAACGGACTTCAGGTTGATTTCGATCACTTTGTCAAAATCATCTTCGCCCATGCGCATCAATAAATTGTCCTTGGTAATTCCAGCATTATTGATCAGCACATCGATTTTCCCGTCAAAATCTTCCAAAACCTTGGCAACAAGGGCTTCGGATTCTTCAAAACTGGCTGCATTACTTTTATAGGCCTTGGCTTTTACGCCCATTTCGGTCAATTCCTTTTCCAATTCCAAGGCTGGAGCTTCACTGGAACTGTACGTGAATGCCACATTTGCTCCGTGTTTTGCAAATACTTCGGCAATTCCTTTTCCAATTCCTCTACTGGCTCCAGTTATAATTACGTTTTTCCCTTCCAAAAGTTTCATATAATGATGGTGTTTGAATGGTTATTAACCAAATATAGTTGTTGTTTTATGTTTAGACGAAAAAAAATCCCGCATAAAACGGGATTTAGTATGGTTTTAACGGTTGGTTACCCAACCACTTCTTTCACTTTTACGCCAATTTCTGCAGGGGAATCCACCACGTGGATACCACAGTCGCGCATAATCTTTTTCTTGGCTTGTGCTGTATCATCGCTTCCACCCACAATAGCACCAGCGTGTCCCATAGTACGTCCGGCAGGAGCAGTTTCACCAGCGATAAAACCTACAACTGGTTTTTTACTTCCGCTTTCTTTGTACCATTTTGCTGCTTCGGCTTCCAATTGACCACCGATTTCTCCAATCATTACAACACATTCCGTTTCCGGGTCGTTGATTAAAAGCTCAACAGCTTTTTTGGTTGTGGTTCCGATGATAGGGTCACCACCGATTCCAATAGCTGTAGTGATACCCAATCCCTGACGAACTACTTGGTCTGCAGCCTCATAGGTCAATGTTCCAGATTTTGAAACGATACCAACTTTTCCTTTTTTGAAGACAAATCCTGGCATAATACCAACTTTTGCCTCACCTGGAGTAATTACACCCGGACAGTTTGGACCGATCAATGTACAATCCATATCCTTAATGTAATCGTTGGCTTTTACCATGTCAGCAACAGGAATGCCTTCGGTAATGGTAATGATTACTTTGATTCCTGCATCGGCAGCTTCCATAATGGCATCCGCAGCAAATGCGGGTGGAACAAAAATAATAGTGGTGTCGGCACCAACTTCTTTTACAGCATCTTCCACTGTGTTGAAAACTGGTTTCCCTAAATGTTCCTGACCACCTTTTCCTGGGGTCACACCACCAACTACGTTGGTTCCGTATTCAATCATTTGTTCGGCATGGAAGGTTCCTTCACTACCGGTAAATCCTTGTACAATTATGTTTGAATCCTTGTTTACTAAGACGCTCATATATTTAACTTAATGTAGAGATACAAAAATATGGTTTACTAAAGTTTTTTTCTATTGATTTCTTAAATCTTTTTCAGTTTTTTCAAGATTTCTGGAATCCTTTTGATGTATGCGATTTGTTTGAGTTTTTCCCGTGCTTCCTCAGCTGGGTAACCAAAGTAGGTTTTACCACCTTCCAGTGATTTTGAAATACCCGATTGCGCCAAGATAACCGCTTTTTTACCGATGGTGGCTCCACTCGTGATACCTACCTGGCCCCAAAGGGTAACTTCGTCCTCAATAATGCAACAACCCGCGATACCTACGTGGGATGCAATCAAACATTTTTTTCCGATAACGGTATCGTGCCCTACTTGAATCTGGTTATCCAATTTGGCTCCTTCTTTTATGGTAGTTGAACCTGTTACTCCGCGGTCAATGGTGCATCCTGCTCCTATATCCACGTTGTCCTCGATTACCACATTTCCTCCAGAAAGCAATTTATCAAAACCTTCGGGTCTGTTTTTGTAATAGAACGCATCCGCTCCTAATACGGTTCCTGCATGAATGGTCACATTGTCGCCAAGGATACATCCATCATAAATGGTTACGTTCGGATGAATCACACAGTTTTCACCTATTTTCACATGATTACCGATAAAAACATTGGGCTGAATTATGGTTCCCTCCCCTATCTCGGCTGAATCAGCAATGGATGATGCCGCTGTTTCAAAAGGTTTGAAATGACGGGTCAACTTGTTGAAATCCCTAAAGGGGTCATCCGAGACAAGCAAAGCTTTGCCTTCTGGACATTCCACTTCTTTGTTGATGAGAATAACCGTAGCCTTGGATTGTAGTGCTTTGTCATAATATTTGGGATGGTCCACAAATACTATGTCGCCTTCTTCCACCACATGAATTTCGTTCATGCCCAAAACAGGGAAGTCAGCATCCCCAACGAAATCGGCATCGATGATTTCCGATATTTCCTTTAAGGTATGGGTTTTAGGGAATTTCATCTAAGGCTACTCTTTGGCACGTTCCAAGTAGGCTGCTTTTTCCGTGTCGATCTTTATTTTGTCGCCCTCGTTGATGAAAAGCGGTACATTGACCGTTGCTCCAGTCTCTACCGTAGCAGGTTTGGTGGCATTTGTAGCGGTATTTCCTTTCACACCAGGTTCGGTATGTGTTACTTCCAATACCACACTGGCAGGCATCTCAACGGAAAGGGGCATATTGTCCTCTGCATTGAAAATGATGGTTACCACTTCACTTTCCTTCATCAAATCGTAAGCATCAAGAGCATCTCTTTGCAAAGCAATTTGGGTGTAATCGTCCGTGTTCATAAAGTGATAGGTCTCCCCATCATTGTACAAGAATTGATAGGAACGTGTCTCCACACGAACATCTTCAATCTTGTGACCTGCTGAAAATGTATTGTCGACTACTTTACCCGTAGTCACACTTTTTAGTTTGGTACGGACAAAAGCTGGTCCTTTACCTGGTTTTACATGAAGAAACTCTACAATCTTGTAGATATCGTTGTTGTATCTAATGCACAACCCTTTTCTTATATCAGAAGTACTTGCCATAAATTTAATTTGAACTGAAATAACCTTTCATAATTCCACGCTGCGAATCTCTTATAAATTGAAGGATTTCGTCTCTCTCGGGAGTTGCCTCCATCTCGGCTTCAATAATGGATGCCGCTTGGGAATTATTATAATTTTGTTGATAGAGTAGTCTATAAATATTTTGAATCTCTCGAATCTTGTCGGATTCAAAACCTCTTCTACGCAATCCTATGGAATTGATGCCCACATAGGAAAGTGGCTCTCTTGCTGCCTTCACGTAGGGAGGTACATCTTTACGAACCAAGGAACCACCCGTTACAAAGGCGTGATTTCCGATGGATACAAACTGGTGCACAGCGACCATTCCAGCCAAAACCACATTCTGGCCAATGGTTACGTGTCCTGCCAAAGTAGAGTTGTTACTGAAGATGCAGCCATCGCCCACGAAGCAATCGTGCGCTACGTGGCAATAGGCCATAATCAAACAGTTGTTGCCGATTACGGTTTTCATACGGTCCGAAGTACCTTTATTAATTGTGGCACATTCACGAATGGTGGTGTTATCCCCTATTTGAACAGTGGTGTCCTCGCCTTGATATTTTAAGTCTTGCGGCATTGCGGAAATTACGGCGCCCGGGAAAATACTACAGTTTTTTCCAATTCGCGCGCCTTCCATGATGGTTACGTTAGAACCAATCCACGTACCCTCGCCAATAGTGACGTTGTTGTGTATTGTTGTAAAGGGCTCAATGACCACATTTTTGGCAATTTTGGCCCCTGGGTGTACATATGCTAATGGTTGGTTCATCTACGAATCTGTATTTTTTGTTTTTACGATCTGGGCCATCAATTCGGCTTCGGATACCAATTTTCCGTTGGCGTAAGCATAAGCCTGCATGTGGCAAATCCCTCTACGGATGGGAGAAATCAAATCGCACTTAAATATTAAAGTATCTCCCGGAACTACTTGTTGCTTGAACTTTACCTTGTCAATCTTCATGAAAAAGGTCAGGTAGTTTTCGGGATCTGGAACTGTGCTCAACACCAGTATTCCTCCTGTTTGCGCCATGGCCTCCACTTGCAAAACACCGGGCATTACCGGAGCTCCAGGAAAGTGACCTACGAAGAACGGTTCGTTCATGGTCACGTTTTTCACTCCTACCACATGGGTGTCGGAGAGTTCCAAAATTTTATCCACCAATAAGAATGGTGGTCGGTGCGGCAACCTTGCCATGATTTCATTCACGTCCATTAAAGGCTCTTGATTCAAATCATAGCTGGGAACCTTGTTTCTTTTCTCTATTTTAATGATTTTGGACAGTTTTTTCGCAAACTGGGTATTTACAAAGTGTCCAGGCTTATTAGCGATGACCTTACCTCTAATTCGAGTTCCGGCCAGGGCCAAATCCCCAATTACATCCAATAATTTGTGTCGTGCAGCTTCGTTGGGATGGTGCAGGGTCAAATTATCCAAAATACCGTTTGGCTTTACGGAGAGTTTTTCCTTACCAAATGCTTTTTCCAACTTCTTCATGGTGGATCCGGAAATTTCCTTGTCCACATACACAATGGCATTGTTTAGGTCTCCGCCTTTGATCAGACCATTTTCCAACAACATTTCCAGTTCATGCAAAAAGCTAAATGTTCTTGAATCGGCAATTTGATCTTTAAAATCGGACATTTTTTCCAAAGTGGCATTCTGGGTACCCAATACTTTGGTTCCAAAATCCACCATGGTGGTCACTTGGTATTCATCTGCGGGAATGATGGTAATTTCGCTACCAGTGGTTTCATCTTTATAGGAAATCACATCCTTAACCACATATTCTTCACGCTCCTGTTCTTGCTCTACGATGCCTGCTTCTTCCAGCGCTTCTACGAAAAATTTTGAAGAACCATCCATAATAGGAGGTTCAGGGGCGTCCAATTCGATTAAAACATTGTCAATATCCAACCCCACTAGTGCAGCAAGCACATGTTCCGAGGTGTGAATTTTCACTCCGTTCTTTTCCAAATTGGTTCCACGTTGGGTATTCACCACATAATTGGCATCTGCCTCGATTATGGGTTCCCCTTCCAAATCAATTCTCTTGAACGCATAACCATGGTTTTCATCCGCTGGAAGAAAACTCATGGTTACATTCTCGCCTGTATGTAGTCCTACACCTTGTAGCGTTACTTTTTTGGCTATGGTGCGTTGTTTGTTACTTGGTTTGCTCACCTTCAACTCTTTTTTCTATGTTGGAGATTTGATTTGCCAATTTCGGCAAATTCTTAAAGTGTACATATGATTTGTTGAAGTCTCCGTAGTTCAATGCTGGAGATCCTTGGAGTACTTCATCATCTTTTACATTTCTTCCAATACCGGATTGGGCCTGAATACGGACCCTATCACCAATAGTGATGTGCCCTACGATACCTACTTGCCCTCCAATCAGGCAGTTCTTGCCGATTTTGGTAGAACCTGCCACGCCGGTTTGTGCAGCAATGGCGGTATGTTCACCTATTTCAACATTGTGCGCTATCTGTATTTGATTATCCAGCTTTACACCCCTTCGTAAAATGGTGGAGCCCAAAGTGGCGCGATCAATCGTGGTACCGGCACCTACGTCTACATTATCTTCTATGATCACATTGCCGGTTTGGGGCACTTTGCTATATTCTCCTTCGGCATTCGGTGTGAATCCAAATCCATCTGCACCAATAATAGCTCCTCCGTGGATAACACAATTGTTACCGATGATGGTTTCGGAATATATCTTGGCCCCAGCAAAGACGATAACATTATCGCCAATGCTTACATTATCGCCAATATAGGCGTTCGGGTAAACTTTTACGTTGTCCCCAATTTTCACATTCTCTCCCAAATAGGCAAATGCTCCAAGGTAAAAACCCTCTCCGTAGCTTGCGCTTTCAGAGATATAGCAAGGGTTCTCAACCCCCACCTTGTTATTTTTTACCTGATTGTAGTATTCCAGCAATTTGGAAAAGGATTTATAGGCGTCATCCACCTTTATCAATGTGGTGGAGACGGACTGTTCAGGAACAAAATCCTTATTTACAATGGTAATGGAAGCCTTTGTGGAATAGATATAAGAGGTATATTTTGGATTGGCCAAAAAGGTCAACGAACCTTTTTCCCCTTCTTCGATCTTGGATAATTTGTGGACAGCGATTTGAGGATTTCCCTCAACTTCCCCTTCTAAGATTCCGGCAATTTGGGTAGCTGTAAATTTCATTGGTGCAAAAGTAACAAAATTTGTTAAACGGCTTTCTTCGGATAACAGCTGTAATATTTAGTGACGGTTTTGGCCAAAGCTTTTAAGCTAAGTTGATCCGACTCCTTGAGCACATCTGAAATTTTTCCGTTCTTCTTTAAAATTCTTATGGCTTCATCCTTACTGTAAGCCTTGTTGGATATCTCCCCTTGAAAAACGAAATTGGATGCTTCTTCAGCGGAAAGGTCATGCTGTTGCATCATCCAATTCATCTTTTCATCAAGTTTTTCCGGAGTAATAGGTCTCTTTTTCACTTTTACATGTAGCAACCTCCGGTCCAGCAACATCTTGCAGAGCTTGGAGAGCACAAAATCCTCATGGAATTGCCAACCCTTCAAAGCACCAAGAATATCAATGTCGTCAAGTTCGGCAAAAGTTTTTAAAACTTCAGCATCAAAATCCAAAGTTCCATTGTTCTTCAGAAAAAATAAAAGCGGACCACTACCTGTTAAATCTTCTCCTTGAACCAATAGTAATCTTGCCCGTTGCATAATGCGGACCAAAAGCTGTTCGGCCACAAGTCCTGTCTTGTGCAAGTATACCTGCCAGTACATGAACCTACGAGCCATCAAAAACTTTTCTACGGCATATATGGCCTTTTCCTCTACGACCAAGTTGCCATCTACCACATTGAGCATGGAAATCAATCGCTCTGAGTTGATATTACCTTCGGTAACCCCAGAATAAAAACTATCCCGTTTCAGGTAATCCAGGCGGTCCATATCCAATTGACTTGAAACCAATTGATTTAAAAACGATTTTTGGTAATCTCCTTTGAAAATGGAAATAGCGGTATCCAATTGACCATCAAATTCCTTATTGAGCTCCAACATGAATTTTAAGGAAATCTGCTCATGACTGATTTCTTTGGCAACGAAGCCTTCAAGGGCATGTGAAAATGGTCCATGGCCGATATCGTGAAGCAAAATGGCACACAATAGCCCCTTCTCTTCCTCTTCGGTGATCTCAACATTTTTTAATTTTAAAACCTGAATGGCCTTGGTCATTAAATGCATGCTACCGAGCGCATGGTGGAATCGGGTATGATGTGCACCGGGATAGACCAAATAAGAGAGCCCCATTTGGGATATTCGTCTCAGCCTTTGAAAGTAAGGGTGCGAGATAAGACTAAAAATTAGTTCGTTGGGAGTTCCAATAAAACCGTAAATTGGATCGTTGAAAACATTAAGCTTATTGGTTTTTACCAAAGTTTTTTGTTTTAATTCCCACAAAGATAATCACTATATGAACAAGATAACAATTCTTTGGGTCGATGATGAGATAGACCTATTAAAACCCCACATATTATTCCTGGAAAGCAAAGGCTACAAAGTAGTAACCAGTCAAAGCGGACAGGATGCCATTGAAGAAATCAAGGATACCTTTTTCGACATTGTTTTTTTGGATGAAAACATGCCCGGGCTTTCAGGTCTGGAAACCTTGACCGAAATAAAGAAGTATGACGGCTCCATACCCGTGGTCATGATCACCAAAAGCGAAGAGGAATACATTATGGATGAGGCCATTGGCTCTAAAATCGCCGATTACCTCATAAAGCCTGTCAACCCTAATCAAATTTTGCTCTCTTTAAAAAAGAGCTTGGACAACTCCCGTTTGGTATCGGAAAAAACCACCGCCAATTATCAGCAGGAGTTTCGGAAGATTGCCATGGATCTTTCCATGATCAATACCCAAGAGGAATGGGTAGACCTATATAAAAAATTGATTTACTGGGAATTGGAGTTGGAGCAAATCGAAGATTCCGGTATGTTCGAAATATTGGAATCCCAAAAAGTGGAGGCCAATTCGCAGTTCGGCAAGTTTGTGGATAAAAACTACAAAGCTTGGTTCAAGGAAAGCGAAGCTCCCGTGATGTCCCACACCCTTTTCAAGAACAAAATCCAGCCAGAACTGGAAGGCAACAAGACCCTTTTGGTGGTCATTGATAATTTAAGGTATGACCAATGGTTGGCTTTTGAGAAGACCTTGTCGGTTCACTATAAAAAGAAACAGGAGTGCGCCTACTTTAGTATTTTGCCAACGGCCACCCAATATGCACGTAACGCACTGTTTTCCGGCCTGATGCCCGCCGAAATGGAAAAACGTTATCCGGACTGGTGGAAAAACGATACCGACGAAGGCGGTAAAAACCTCCATGAGTCCGAATTCTTAGGGGAACAATTGAAACGACTGGGATTGGACCTCAATTGGGAATACCATAAAATCAGTAATCTAAAGCAAGGAAAACAGTTGGCTTCCAACTTTAAATCTCAAAAGGATAATGACCTTACCGTGGTGGTTTACAACTTTGTGGATATGCTCTCCCACTCCAAAACAGAAATGGAAGTGGTTAAGGAGCTTGCCTCAAACGATAAGGCATACCGGTCGCTTACCTTGAGCTGGTTCAAGAACTCCCCTTTGTTGGAAATCATCCAGCAGGCACAGGATTTGGGCATGAAGCTGATTTTGACCACCGACCACGGCACCATTAATGTGAAGCAACCTTCAAAAGTAATCGGCGATAGAGAAACCAGCTTGAATCTCCGTTACAAAACCGGACGAAGCCTTACCTATCAAGATAAAGATGTCTTGGCCACCAAAAATCCCCAAGAGATTCATTTACCGAACATTAACTTGAGCAGCAGTTTCATTTTTGCGAAGAACGACCTCTTCTTTGCTTATCCGAACAACTACAACCATTATGTGAGCTATTATCGCAACACGTATCAGCATGGCGGTGTTTCCTTGGAAGAAATGATTGTTCCTTTCGTAGTTTTGGACCCAAAATAAAACTGGTGTGAAGAGAACTTTTCAATTGGATGAAATCAACGAAGTGGCCCAAGAGCTATTGACGAATGCTCCGAACAAGGTACTGTGTTTATACGGAGATATGGGCGTAGGCAAGACAACGCTGGTAAAAGCTTTGGTAAAAGAGCTTGGAGCCGTTGATGTAGCCAACAGTCCTACTTTTGGTTTGGTGAATGAATATTCCGATGAAAATGATATGCCCTTGGCCTACCATTTTGATTTTTATAGACTCAATGATGAAATGGAAGCTTTGGACATGGGCTTTGAAGATTATTTGAATTCCGATGCATGGCTCTTTATTGAATGGCCCGATAAAATTTCCTCGCTCCTACCTAAGGATGCTGTGGGGGTATTCCTGCACTTTATCGAGGAAAGCACGCGTTCAATCGAGTTAAATGTTTCTTAAATAGCAATCCCTCTATCTTCAGGGAAATTATTGCACAGAGCAAGCTGATTTCGATGAAAAGCAATTTTTTTACGTTAAAAAACCAATTTTATCGACAAATGGCATGGTAAGTTGAAATATTTTCCTACATTTGCTTTGTGAATTAATTCATTTATTAACCAAAAACTCTTTTACGATGAACACTAAAAAAGTTTTTTTTGGATTGCTAGCTGTTGCATTTTTGGCAATGACTGCTGTATCAACTACAGTAACTATTGACGGCAATCAAACAACTAGTATCAAGAAGTCTAAACTAGTTAAGATTTAACTTAGACTTTTATCCACGAGCTAAAATCCCTTTTTTCGAAAAGGGATTTTTTTTACAATAATGTTGGGTTTTTTGAGTTATCAAACTAATGAGCAAAAAATCTACATTTAAGAAGCGCTTTATAATCGAAGGGGCTATCGCCCTATTTATTGCTATATCTCCTTTGTTGTTTTATAGTTACAAGTACTTGCCGCAAGAAGCAACATCTTGGACTTTTTTAGGCATTACTTTAACCGAAAACAATTTTGGGGATGTGTCTACAGCTGTTTATTACTATTTCAATAAGTTCGTTCCGTTGTTGCTTTTGGTAATTTGGTTCGTTACTTCTAAAAGTTGGTGGTACCATGCCATCTTGATTCCTCTTTCCATGTATAGCTTCCAGTTGTTTACGGCACTAAATTATTCCAATAGCGAACGAATCGATGAAAACGAAATACTTTATGTGATTGCCGTGACCATGGTTATTGTTCCTGTGGTCTACTTTATTAGGGTAAAACTCGTAGACAAACATGTTCATGGAATAGATTTGGAGGCTATGGACACCGAGCTGCAGATTCTAAAGGAAAAAGAGGAATTACGAAAGGAGCGAGAGAAATTGGAACAACGCCAAAAGACTGCTTCAAAAAAAATGTAAATTTGCCCGTACCTTATGGTATCCTGATTAGATTTACATTTTATGAGCCACGCTGCCTCCCCATTTAGCAAACAACAACTGCTTCCCCAAGAAGAAACCCTAGAAATCGTAAAACAGAAGGGAGAACTGTTTATTGGCATTCCAAAGGAAAACCAATATCAAGAAAAGCGTGTTTGTCTTACTCCTGATGCCGTGAATGCCATTACAGCCCACGGACACCGGGTATTGGTGGAAACGGGTGCAGGAGAAGGGGCTAATTTTTCCGACCTCGACTACACCAATGCAGGAGCCGAAATAACCAGGGACACCAAAAAAGTATTCTCCTGCCCCATTATATTGAAGGTGGAACCCCCTACCCTTTCGGAGATAGATTTGCTTAATCCACAGACCATTGTTATTTCTGCTCTGCAGATAAAGACCCAGAACAAGGAGTATTTTGAGATTATGGCCAAGAAGCGATTGACGGCCATTGCCTTTGAATATATCCGGGATGATGACGGCAATTATCCAGCCGTTCGCTCTTTGAGTGAAATTGCAGGAATTTCCTCTATTTTGATCGCTTCGGAATTAATGTCGAACCCCAACACCGGCAATGGATTGATGTTTGGAAACATCAGTGGAGTCCCTCCTGTGGAAGTTGTGATCATAGGAGCAGGAACCGTCGGCGAATTTGCTGCACGGTCTGCCCTGGGACTAGGTGCCAATGTAAAGGTGTTTGATAATTCCATTAGTAAATTAAGGAGTCTTCAGACCAGTTTGAACCAAACCTTGTACACGTCAACCGTACAGCCCAAGAATTTGATCAAATCCTTAAAACGCTGTGATGTGGCCATCGGTGCAACGAGAGGTAAAGACCGTTCTCCAGTAGTGGTTTCCAGCTCCATGGTGGAAAACATGAAAAAAGGATCTGTCATCATTGATGTGAGCATTGATATGGGCGGCTGTTTTGAAACTTCGGAAGTGACTACCCACAGAAAACCCACTTTTGAGAAATATGGGGTAATCCATTATGGTGTTCCTAATATTCCATCCAGATACCCACGAACATCCTCCATTTCCATTAGTAACATATTTACGCCTTACTTATTGAAAATTGGCGAAGAAGGTGGTTTGGAGCATTCCCTTCGGTTTGACAAAGGTTTGCGCAACGGGCTTTACATGTACCACGGCATTTTGACCAATAAATCGGTGGGCGATTGGTTTGGGCTGAGTTATAACGATATTAACTTTCTTATTTTTTAAAGTAAATGGCATTTTTGAAACGATTGGGATGGTACTTGGTTGGACTGTCCATAGGATTGATTTTTTTGGTTTTTATCCTGAAAAAAAAATCAGGTGAAGAGGGCATTGATTTTTGCTATTTGCCCAATTGCAGGGTGCTTAAGGATATGCGTTCCAAACCATTGACTTTTTCTGAATCCCTACCGGAAGAATACCGAGACACCCTTATGATTCAATCGTTTTTGGAAGATGGCAATGTGGATTTTGGCAAAAGTGATACCAAATCCGAACCATGCAAAACGTATTTTATCTCGCACGAATACAATGGAGAAGAGTTGGAACTAAAAGCTATGAATTGTGAGGAAGGAATTACTGTGGAAAAAATAACCCCAGAGAATTAACCCCCCAACTTCCTTCGCTTTCGTTCTTTGGTAATCAAGGTAAGTTCCCTTGACGTTTGCCCAGCAACCGAAGTATTTTCCTCTGCCCTTCTGATCAAATAAGGCATCACATCCCGAACAGGACCGTATGGCACATATTTTACGGTGTTAAAACCATGGGCTGCCAAGTTATAGGTAATGTGGTCGCTCATACCGAATAATTGACCAAACCAAATTCTGCCATCATCGGAAGCGATGCCCCTTTCTTCCATTAAATCCACTAGCCGAAGTGTACTTTTCTCATTATGGGTGCCAGCGAATATGGTAAAATAGTCTATATGGTCCATCATGTAGTCGATGGCGGCATCAAAGTTTTCATCCGTGAGTTTTTTGTTTTCGCAAATAGGGCTTTTGTACCCTTTGTCTTCTGCCCTGTCGTTCTCTTTTTCCATATAGGCTCCACGAACCACCTTGGCCCCGATTTTGAAACCTTCCTCTTCAGCTTGCTTGAACAATTTAACAATGTATCCCATCCTGTCCCAGCGATACATTTGAAAGGTATTGAACACGATGGCTTTCTCTTTGTTGTATTTGCGCATCATTTCCAATACTAGGTCATCTGCGGCATCCTGCATCCAACTTTCCTCAGCATCAATCAAAAGAGCCACATCGAGTTTGTGCGCTTTTTGACAAACTTTCTCAAACCGGTTAACAATTCTGCCCCATTCAGCTTGTTCTTTTTCTGTTAGTTTGACCCCAGCAGATACTTTTTCATACAATTTGAATCGTCCAAAGCCTGTTGGTTTAAAGACAGCAAAAGGCATGGCATCCTTTTCCTTTACGAAATCCAAAATCTCCAAGGTCTTTTCCATGGCAAAATCAAGTTGATTGTCCACAGATTTGCCCTCAGCAGAGTAATCCAAGACCGAGCAGACCCCATTTCCATACATATTGTCGATTATGGGAAGACAGTCCTTCTCATTTACCCCACCACAAAAGTGGTCGAATACAGTAGTCCTAATAAGCCCTTCCACAGGCAGATGTGCCTTGATGGCGATATTTGTCAAGGCTGTACCAATACGAACCAGCGGTTCAATGGAAATCATTTTAAAAAGGAAGTAAGCACGCTCTAATTGGGCGTCTGTTTTTAGCTCAAAAGCTATTTCAGTGTTCTCAAAATTTGGTCGCATTCAAAACTAAGCATTAAGACCCAAGGTCAATATTTCTAATTCTCCCGATTCCCAATGCTTTGCTAGCGCTCTTGATAGTTGAAATTTTAGACTCATCCTATTTTTTTCAACTCAAAGGACTGAAAACCAGAACAGTATTTTTTTTGTTTTTAGAATACATTCCATAAGACCGGCACAACCAGCCATACCAATGCATTCACAGGGTCAAATATAATGACGGCTGCGTTATATTTTTGTGTTTAAAAAGATAAAAATTGACGGAATACATTAAGTTTAGCCAGATTGATGGAGTGAATCAAATCTTCTGATGGTGCCCCAATGTAAAAAACAAATTATTTTAGTAATTAGAACATCCAGCACTTGCCTTTAGTTTCATCACGAATCTTTTGTTCTGGATATAACAGAATCAATAAAAAAAGAGTCAACTATTGAGGATTTCATGGAAATCGCAACCTCAGGAACCCTAAAACAAAAAATAGTCTTTACTTAGCAACGTAAATTATATTATGGAGTCGGTAAAATCACAGCATTACGAGGTACACATCAATGAATTGGCAAAAGCTTCTCTTAATCAGCATATTGCTAAAAAAAGCTATTCCAAAATATTTCTTTTGGTCGATGAAAACACCAAAGCACATTGTTTGCCCATTTTCAATAAAATAATCGATTTCCCCATTGATTCCTTATTAGAGATTGAATCTGGCGAGAAGAATAAACATATTCATACGTGCTTGCAGCTTTGGGAAGATCTATCCAATTTGGATGGTGATCGCAAAAGTTTGCTCATCAACCTAGGCGGTGGCGTACTTACCGATATGGGAGGATTCGTGGCCTCTACATTTAAAAGAGGTATTGATTTCATCAACATACCCACTACCCTACTTTCCATGGTGGATGCTTCCATTGGAGGAAAAACAGGCGTGGATTTGGGTTCCTTGAAAAATCAGATTGGTATAATCAATCAACCACAAATGGTACTGATTTTCCCTGAGTTTTTGAAAACATTGGACCCGCGGCAAACAAAAAGCGGATATGCTGAAATGCTGAAACATGGTCTTATACAGGATAGGGATTATTGGAACGTCCTTGTCGAAAAAGGAAATTTTACCGACCCAGCCTGTATTCAACACTCGATTGCCATAAAAAATGAAGTGGTGCTCCAGGACCCTACAGAACAAGGACTGCGCAAAATTTTGAATTTTGGGCATACTTTAGGTCATGCCATTGAATCCTACTGTTTGGACAATCACGACAAAAAGACCTTGCTACATGGAGAAGCCATTGCTGCGGGTATGATTTTGGAAGGGTATTTATCTCACGAGATGCGTGGACTATCCAAATTATCGGTGGATGAAATCAAAAAAGGGTTCTCTCAACATTTTGACAAAGTAGACTTTACAGCAAATGATATCGATGACATCCTACAATTGCTCAAGTATGACAAAAAGAACTCACATGGCAACGTAAACTTCGTGTTGCTTCAGGAAATTGGTGATGCTGTCACGGATATTAAAATTCCGGAGGAACTGTTCCAAAAAGCCTTTGCTTACTACAGCGAATAACAGGTTCGCATACTTATTTTTTCCGTTTACAACTCTTTAGCCCCACTGGTTGTAAAAATTTCTAGTTTAGGAATGACTTTAATAACTAACCATTATGAAACGAATTCTGATAGACTACAAAAAGGTGGACCACAAGGTGGCCGCCAAATTAATAGACTCCTATCCAGATGGCTATGGGGATGATGATATATTGACCATAAAAAAACCGAGCGGGGAAGTGATTGAGGCTGTTGAAGTAAAAACAACGGATACCATCTACATGGTAAAAATCAGTAAGAGTCTCTCCAATTTCATAGCCAATTTTGAGGAAACCATAGAAAAGGAACTTGACAAAGAACTAGTGGCTTCTGAATTTGAGGAAGACTCTTTTGAAGGGCTTGAATCTTCTTCGGAGGATGCGGAAGAAGATGACCAATATTGATTTAGGCTAAATACCGCTCCTTCAATACGCGTACATGATGGGCTTGGTGCCCGCTTATGATAAATCCAAGGGCACGAACACTCATTTTTGAACCACTGGCAATACCGATTCTATTAATGGCTTCGTCATCAAAAGAGTTGAACAGTGTTATTGTGGCATCCCTTACGGCCCTGTATTCTTCGGTCAAGTCTTTTTTGGAACGGTTGGCCGCATTGGAGAACGGCACGTAATTATCTTGATCAAACCCGGGCAAGGGGGTTTTATCGTTCCTGGCAATACAAAGCGCACGATACTGAAAAATACGTTCGGTATCTATCATATGCACCAATGCTTCCGCCAAGGACCATTTGCCCTCGGCGTAAGCATAATTGAGTTTTTCTTCTGGGATTTCTTCAAAAAGGGACAAAAGAACCTTTCTTCCATTTTTCAATTCTTCTATCAATTCCACATCGCCCAAGGCCATGATATAGGTCTGGTAGAATGGATTGTATTCAGAAGACGGAAGTTCTGAAAGTACCATATATGTCTAAAGAATTACAGCTCGTTGAAGATGGTGTGCATCAAACGTCGCTTGTCGTTGATGCTCTCTTCCAAGGAAATCATGGTTTCCGTTCTGCTGATACCTTCAATATCATCTATTTTAAAAATGATGTTCTTCGCGTGAGTGGTATCCCTTGCCCTGATTTTACAGAAAATATTGAATTTACCTGTAGTGATGTGGGCCACGGTTACATAAGGAATCTGGCTCAACCTTTCCAAAACAAATTTGGTCTGGTGGGTTTTTTCCAAGAATATACCGACATAGGCTATAAAGGAGTAGCCTAGTTTTACATAGTCTAGGGTAAGGGAAGAACCTTTAATGATTCCTGACTCTTCCATTTTTTTGACTCGGACATGAACCGTACCTGCGGAAATCAGCAACTTTTTTGCGATGTCCGTAAATGGTGTACGGGTGTTATCGATTAACATATCCAATATCTGGTGATCTATCTCGTCTAGCTTTACTTTGTTCATTACATTGAATTTTGCAGCAAAAGTAGTTAAAAAAGGAAATTTACGTAATAAAAATGGTTCTTTTTTAAATAATATGCAAGAACCTCTGAAAAATGACCCTTAATTATTGAAATTCAGGAGTAAATCAAGAACTTCCCTTTGATTGGATGTAAAGCCAAAATCCTTGGAATCAACGCATTCTATGGTCATGTGCCCATAAAAACCTTCAAGCGGCCCAATTTCAGCGACCTCAGGCTGAAATGTTATTTTTTTATCGATCAATACTTCCTTATATCGGATTCCGACAGAATGTCCGGCTTCAAACTCCTTGTTCACCACCTCTGGATGCTTTACCAGAATGTCAAAAAACAATTTGTCGTTATTTGGAATGGAGAAATAATCGCCAGTTTTATAGTCATCGATTTTATCCAGTGCAATGGTCTTCAAAGCCTCCACTATCGAAAAGAAAATCAATTCCCGTGTTTGTTCCCTTTGATAATCGTTCGGGTAATGCCCAGATTCAAACAAAATAGTGGGTACGCCCAACATTTGAAGCGTATCGCCAATACAGTTGTCATTAAAACCATCATCATATCGACCAACTTGGCCGGGTATACGTTCTTGAAGCATGCGGTTCATGGCCACGATCAACTTCATGGCAACCTCTCTGGACGGCGTAATATGCCTTTCCTTATTGCTTGCAGGGGACAAAAAGGAAACCGTTGCAGGTTTATTGGTCTTACCCGCGCTGAATAAGGTACGCTGATCGTGAAGATTAAAACAGAAATCCGGTTGGAATGCATCAAACAGTTTTCGAAAAGCAACACTTTCGGGCTGCGTCAAATTTTTAGCATCACGGTTAAGGTCTATCTCATTACTATTGACCCGGGTGTACGCTTTTGCCCCATCAGGGTTCAACATGGGTATAATGGTAAGCCTACATTCTTTTAAAATGGCTTTGGCCAACTCATCTTCCGATTGCAAGAAATTCACAAGATCCCAAACCGCTTTGGTTGTTGTGGATTCGTTGCCGTGCATCTGCGACCACATGAGCACTTTTTTATTTCCGTGGCCCATTTCAAAAGCATTGATGTCAACATTCTCTACAGATTTCCCAATAGAGTTTATAGGTGTGGAAAGTTTGTCAAAACATGGTTGAATGGCATCCCTGTTAATATATCGTCCTTGAATGGATTCTTCCTTATATAATGAATAGTTGGGCATGTAAGATTCTGATTAAAGTTTACAAAAGTAACTATACATGTTTTTACAAATGTAAACTAATTCAAAATACATCTTGTATACATTTGTAATTGATTTGCACCCTATTTAGTTTGAATATTCAGATTTGTGAATAATAATTTAACCGATACTAGTATATTGTTATTATTCAATAAGATATATGTTTTTATATAAAGTATTAGATTATATATACGTGTGTCTGGTTCATTATTTCCCCATAAATTTCCACACAAATCATTAACTTAGTAGCAAGTAAATTTACATTTGTGAATAAAGGAATTGTATCACGTATTCAAACCGTTGTGGATCATCTGGAAATATCTGTCTCCGCCTTCGCTGATGAGATTGGTGTACAGCGTTCAAGTATGTCACATTTACTGAATGGAAGGAATAAACCAAGTCTTGATTTCGTGATGAAATTGGTGGACACCTACCCCGAGGTTGACCTCTATTGGTTACTGAAAGGAAAAGGGAGTTTTCCAAAGGAAGCAAATCAAATCGAGGATGCTCCAGCTTCCATTGTTGAGGAGAAGCTAGAAGAAAACACTACGGAATCCTTGTCTGAAAGTTATTCAGTAAAACACCTCAAAAACTCAAAATTATCCAAGGAGCCTTATAAAATAGTTATGTTTTATTCCGATGGTACATTTGAGGCATTCCAGCCAAAAAAGGATTGACCCTTTCAGGTAGTTTCCGTTACTTTGCAGGTATGATAAAATACTTCTTTTTCGGACTCGTTGTACTGTTATTTTTCGCCTGTGGCCAACCGCCACAACGCAATTGCGAAGATTTTAAAACAGGTAAATTCTCTTTTACCGCTACAATAAATGGCGAGGAGAAAAAAACCACCTTTCATAGAACTTTGGAATTGGAGGTCGATGAATACGAAGGCAAAGTGGATTCCTCGTCCATTCGGTGGATAAATGACTGTGAGTATGTGCTCAAGAATTTGAACCCAAAGAACAAAGCAGAGGAAAAACCAATTCACATTAAAATACTTACCACCTCTGAATCTTCATACACCTTTGAATACAATATCGTTGGTGATAACAAGAAATTTAAAGGAACTGCAAAAAAAGTTGACTGATCGTTATTCAGTCATTAAATAAAGTGACTGACTAATTAGGCCTCTGGTACGCCAGTTCCGGACTGGTTTCCTTTTGCTTTTTGAACAATCGTTGTTGTTGTTTTACGGTAAGCGTGCTCCCATCGTGGCTCCATCCTGGTGGTCCAAAGATGTACATTAATTTATGTGAGAGTTTTTTCGATTTCTTTACATCGTTCCAAATGTCCTTGAACTCATGGGTGAGTATGACCACGGGATTATAGGAGTTTGGTGCGTGAATCACGCCATATTTGACATCGACATCATCATCCAATTCTTTCCAGGTTCCGAACATTTTGTCAAAGATGTTGAGAAAGCCCCCATGGTTTTTATCCAAATACTCCACATTTTGTGCGTGGTGCACTTGGTGCATGGTGTGTGTATTGAATATTTTTTCCAAAAACCCAAGTTTTGGCACATATACCGTATGCAATTGGAATTGCCATAAAGCTTCAATGCCCAAACATACCAATACCATTTCTGGTGGAAACCCAATAGCTGGCATCCAAATATAAAAGAAGGGTTTGTACAAAATCGTAAACCAACCATTTCTAATAGCGGTTCCTAAGTTGAAATTATCCGAAGAGTGATGGACAATGTGAGCGGCCCACAAAATACGCACTTCGTGATTGGCTCTGTGGAACCAGTAATACGTAAAATCATCCGCTAATTGACACAAAATCCAAACATACCAAGCATATCCAAAGGATGCATACCCCATAATATTGGTTCTTACTCCATCCACCAAAGGGTTGAAAAGTTCATAGGTGCCTTCAAAAAGGAGAATCGCAAAAGCTACCTTGAACAAAGGACCAAGAATTGCGGAACCAATGCCCATAAAACCGCTTGCAGCTAAATCTTTCCAGTTGTATAAATCATGTTTTTCATGATCGTGGGTTTTGCTGTAGGTCAATTCCAATAAAATAAAGGCAATGAAAACTGGCACGCCATATACCAGGGGGTTTGTGAAATCCATAAAGATATGTTAAGCAGTCTGCTTTTTTTTGGTGTGTAACTCAATTGGGCAAATTAGACATAAAAACCTTTAAAACAAAGTGGTTTGGTCAGAACTATCATTCTTTGTTCCTATATCATTATCATCACTGTCTATTTCTTCTTCATCAAAAACTTCAATGTCCTCGGTCTCTTGTTCCTCGGGTTCTTCATAAGGAAGTGGATCCAAAACATTGATGTTTTTCACCTTTTCGGGAGTAAGTTGATTTCCAAGCGCTTTGATTCCTTTGATGGCTATAAATTCCTCAACATCCACCTCTAAATTTGGCTTGGGATCCTTCCCGCGAGGTTTTACAAACTCGATTTCCAATTGTGGCCTCCAGTCCGTGGAAACCAATTCCATGTAGGATCTGGAATCCTCATCAATAACCACTTCTTCCTTGTTGGGATTCTCTATTAAAAACCTTTTGAGGTAAAAGCGTTCTTTGTCGCCCACATAATGTACTACTGAAATCGGTTTGTCCGGATTCCACTTTTCCAAGACAATCATATCATCGCTGAAGCGAGTCAGTAAATCGGGCGGAATGGTTTTTACAATTCCTTTTTGATCGATGACCAATAGTAGGTCGTCCCCCTTGAACTCACCGAGCAACTCCCCTCTTCCGTCGACATTCAGTCGGCTGACCACATCATCAAACCAAATTTTACGCGGTTTCAAAGTGGATACGCCTTTTTCTTTCAGTTCGATGCGTTTGACCGGATATTTGGTAACCAGATTCCCTTTGGAGCTTCGTCCTTTGATCAATACATCGGAGAAATCAAGGTCCCACTTCAGTTTTTTGATGCTTCCTGATTGACGCAGCATTACTGTGACCACTTCTGCTTCGCCATTGGGATTTGCAGAGAAATACAGTACTTCTGATGATCCTTTGTCACCTGCAAGATCATAAATCTTGTCCCGCGTCATACTGGTGACATTGAAACGTTTCACGTAACTCGGACCACCCTTCATGCTCTTGTAGATCATATTGTAGGTCGTGCGCTTGTCCTTCTTTTTAAAGACGGCGACGTGGATAATGTTTTTACCAATAAAAACCTTGGAATCTACTTTGGTGACCATCATTTCCCCTTTTTGGGTAAAAACGATGATGTCGTCTATGTCGCTGCAATCGGTAACGTATTCATCTCTTTTCAAGGAAGTCCCGATGAACCCTTCTTTACGGTTTACGTAAAGTTTGGTATTCCTGATGACCACCTTGGTGGCTTCGATTTCGTCGAAAATCCTTATTTCTGATTTACGCTCCCGTCCTGCTCCGTATTTCTTTTTAAGTTCTTTAAAATAGTCGATGGCAAAATCCACCAAATGCTCCAAGTGATGCTTGGTTTGTGCAATTCTATCTTCCAAACTTTCGATAAGTTGTTGTGCCTTGTCTAAATCAAACTTTGAAATACGTTTGATCCGGATTTCGGTCAACCGGACAATGTCATCCTTGGTCACTTCCCTTTTTAAATGGGAAATATGTGGCTTCAAGCCTTTGTCAATGGCCTCTATTACACCTTCCCAAGTTTCCTCCTCTTCTATTTCACGGTAGATTCGGTTCTCAATGAAAATTCGTTCCAAGGAAGAAAAGTGCCATTGCTCTTCTAGTTCATCCAACTGAATCTGAAGTTCTGCTTTAAGTAACTCCACGGTATTATCTGTGGATCTTTCCAGCATTTCCTTGACACCGATGAATAATGGTTTGTTGTCCTCGATGACACATCCCAATGGAGAAATAGAAGATTCGCAAGCTGTGAATGCATAAAGCGCATCAATGGTTTTGTCTGGAGAAATTCCATTAGGCAAATGCACCAGAATCTCTACCTCCGCAGCCGTGTTATCTTCAATCTTTTTTATTTTGATTTTCCCCTTATCGTTAGCCTTTAAGATGGAGTCAATTAAAGAGGAGGTGTTGGTTCCGTAGGGTATTTCGTTGATGACCAAGGTATTCTTATCCAAGGTTGAAATTTTCGCCCTTACTCGGATTTTACCGCCACGCATACCATCGTTGTAGTTGGTCACATCAATGATACCGGCCGTGGGGAAATCCGGCACCAAGGTAAATCGCTTCCCTTTTAAATGTTTTATCGAGGCGTCGATGAGTTCATTAAAGTTGTGCGGCAATATTTTGGTCGAAAGTCCAACCGCAATTCCCTCTGCTCCTTGTGCAAGCAAAAGCGGGAACTTAACGGGTAAATTAACAGGTTCCTTTTTTCTACCATCATAGGAAAGTTGCCACTCCGTAATTTTTGGGCTATAAATTACTTCCAGAGCGAATTTGGACAATCTTGCCTCGATATAACGTGGTGCCGCTGCTCCGTCGCCGGTAAGGATATTCCCCCAGTTCCCTTGGGTATCGATAAGCAAATCCTTTTGGCCGATTTGGACCATGGCATCGGCAATACTGGCATCACCGTGGGGGTGGTATTGCATGGTGTGCCCTACCACATTCGCCACTTTATTATAGCGACCATCGTCCAGCTCTTTGAGCGAGTGCATGATTCTTCGCTGCACAGGCTTGAATCCATCTTCGATAGCGGGTACGGCACGCTCCAAAATAACATAAGAAGCGTAATCCAAAAACCAATCCTTGTACATCCCCGTTACCTTTACCAGGCTATCTTGGGACTCGTCTTGGTTTTCTAAACTTTCATCGTTCAGTTCTTCGTTCTCTTCCATTTAGAAAGGCGGCATTTATTTGGGTTGTAGTTGGTTTTCTTCGACAAGATCAAGCTCCACTTTAAGGTTGTTGATGATGAATTCCTGCCTATCCGGGGTATTCTTGCCCATGTAAAACTTCAACAGGGCATCGATACTCATGGCTTTGTCCAGCATCACGGGCTCCAAGCGGATATCATCACCGATAAAGTTTTTGAACTCATCCGGAGAAATTTCACCCAATCCCTTAAATCGAGTGATTTCTGGTTTTCCGGAAAGTTTTTCGATAGCTTGTTTTCTTTCTTCATCACTATAGCAATAAATGGTCTCTTTTTTATTGCGTACCCGGAACAATGGGGTTTGAAGAATATATAAGTGATTCTCTTTGATCAATTCCGGGAAAAATTGCAAAAAGAAAGTAATCAGCAATAAACGAATGTGCATTCCGTCCACATCGGCATCCGTTGCGATCACAATATTGTTATAGCGAAGGTCCTCCATGGAGTCCTCAATATTGAGTGCAGCTTGCAACAGGTTGAATTCTTCGTTCTCGTAAACGATTTTCTTGGACATGCCGTAGGAGTTCAACGGTTTTCCTCGCAAACTGAACACCGCTTGTGTATTCACGTCTCTGGATTTTGTAATGGAGCCCGATGCGGAATCCCCCTCGGTAATGAAGAGTGTGGTTTCCAATCGACGGTCCTTTTTCATGTCCTGCAAATGCACACGGCAATCGCGTAGTTTTTTATTGTGAAGACTCGCTTTTTTTGCGCGGTCCCTCGCCAGTTTTCGTATTCCAGAGAGTTCTTTCCGTTCTTTCTCAGCCTGAACAATTTTCTTTTGAAGCGCCTCCGCAGTCTGAGGGTTCTTATGGAGATAGTTGTCCAATTGCGTACCGATAAAATCATTGATGTAGGTACGCACCGTTGGCAGGTCGCCTCCCATATCGGTAGAACCGAGTTTGGTCTTGGTCTGACTCTCAAAAACAGGTTCCATCACTTTAATGGAAACTGCAGATATGATGGATTTTCGAATATCCGAAGCGTCGTAGTTTTTCCCGTAAAAATCACGGACGGTTTTCACGATAGCTTCTCTAAATGCAGATTGATGTGTTCCACCCTGAGTGGTGTGCTGTCCGTTCACAAAGGAATGGTACTCCTCACTGTATTGGGTTTTGCTATGGGTCATCGCCACCTCGATGTCATTCCCTTTTAGGTGGATGATAGGGTACAGAAAATCCTCGTTGTTGTTATTGTCCTCCAATAAATCCTTCAGACCGTTTTCGGAATGGAATTTTTCACCATTGAAAACAATCGTCAAGCCGGGATTTAAGTAGACATAATTTTTGAGCATGCGTTCCACATACTCATTGCGGTATTTATATTTTTTGAAGATGGATTCATCAGGTGTGAAACTTACCTTGGTCCCTTTTCTACGGGATGATTCCTCCAAAAGTTCTTCGTTGACCAAGTTCCCCGTTTCAAACTCTGCTGACTTGGACTGTCCATCCCTATTGGATTCCACTCTAAAATAGGTGGAAAGGGCATTTACCGCTTTGGTACCCACCCCGTTCAATCCTACGGATTTTTTAAAGGCACGGGTGTCATATTTACCACCTGTGTTCATCTTGGATACAACATCCACCACTTTTCCAAGCGGAATACCACGACCGTAATCGCGAACATGTACCGTGTTTTCCTTGATGTTGATTTCGATGGTCTTCCCCGACCCCATCACAAATTCGTCGATGGAGTTATCGAGTACTTCTTTTAAAAGAATGTAAATACCATCATCAGCGGAGGATCCGTCGCCCAATTTTCCGATGTACATCCCCGGACGCATACGAATATGCTCCTTCCAGTCCAGCGAACGGATATTATCCTCAGTATATTGGGTATCTGCCATGAGTTAAGGGTTAATCATTGCAATATAAAATTTAGGAGCAAAAATAAAAGGGTGTACGGTAGAAAGTAATCAACAATGAAAAACAATAATTGTTAATATATATCAGCCTTTAGCCCGCTTTTTGCCTTGGATTGACAGGTATGTCACCCCAAAAATAACAACCAACATTCCAACCAACTGCCAATATGTGAGTTTTTCGTCCAAAAACACAAAGGCGAGCAAAATTGTGGAAATAGGTCCCAAGCTTCCCAAAATTGAAAAGTTGGAAGCGCCCAATCGTTCGATGGCGGCCGATACCAAAAAAGATGGAATCAGTGTTGCAAAAATGGCCATGGCCAAACCGTAGGCATATACCGGCCAAGGATAATCCATGTATCCCCAATCGCCCGACACCAAATAATGCATCACTATGCAGATGGTGGATACGATCATGGCGTAGCAAGTGAATCGAAGCACGCCAAACTCGGGAATCAACCAGCCACTGCCCACTAAATAGGATGCATAGGTAATTGCACTCAGCAAAACCAAAAATCCACCCAACAAGACCTCGTTGCCCGAGACATCCAATTCATCCCAAAAGGTAATGAGAACGCCAACATACGTTATGAGAATAGCAACAAATTGTACTCTGGTTATCTTTTGCCTAAAAATCAACCAGCTAAGGAATACCACAATGGTCGGGTACACGAAAAGAATGATACGTTCCAATCCTGCTTTGATGTAGTTCAAGCCCAAAAAATCAAAATAACTGGCCAGATAATAGCCCACAAAGCCAAAAAGAAAGAGCCAAGCAAAATCTTTGGTTTCAATCGCTGCTTTTGATGATTTTTTTCGAATTAGGAATAAGATAAAAATGTAAAATGGAAGTGAAAACAACATTCGAAAAAGTAACAAATCGAGCGTATCGACATTGTAGCGGTACGCCAATTTTACCATTACGGCCTTAGAGGAGAATAGCACTACTCCCAAGACTCCGTATAAAATCCCCAAACTTTTACTGGACATAGAACAAAGCTATTTTATATCCAGAAATTGGAAAATCATAAGGTATATGGATTACAATGCCCAGTGGTTACACGTTGAACCTAAAGTGCATCACATCACCGTCTTTAACAATGTATTCCTTGCCTTCCACACGCATACGGCCCGCTTCTTTGACTTTGGCTTCGCTGCCATATTTTACGTAATCATCGTAGGAGATGACTTCGGCGCGGATAAAGCCTTTTTCAAAATCGGTATGGATAACACCTGCAGCTTGCGGAGCGGTTGCACCAACGGGAATGGTCCAAGCACGGACTTCCTTTTCCCCTGCCGTAAAGTAAGTTTCGAGGTCAAGTAATTTGTAAGCGCCACGAATCAATTTGGCAGACCCTGGCTCAGAAAGTCCTAAGTCTTCCAAGAACATCTGACGCTCTTCGTAGGTTTCCAATTCGGTAATGTCTGCTTCTGTGCCAACGGCCAAAAATATAACCTCGGCATTTTCATCGGATACAGCTTCTTTTACTTTTTCAACATAAGCATTGCCGTCGACCGCTGCAGCTTCGTCCACATTGCAAACATACATTACGGGTTTGTCCGTAATCAATTGGAGTGGCTTTACGAACTCTTCATAGTCGTCTTTGCCTACTTGTATGGCCCTAACGGATTTACCAGCTTCCAATCCCTCTTTCAGAGCAGAAAGAACAGCTTCTTCTTTTTGGGCTTCTTTATTACCAGTTTTGGCAGCACGTTTTACTTTATCAAGCTTTTTCTCAACGCTTTCCAAATCCTTTAGCTGCAATTCCATATCAATGGTTTCCTTGTCCCTGATGGGGTCTACGGAACCATCAACATGAACCACATTGTCATTGTCAAAACAGCGAAGTACGTGAAGAATGGCGTCGGTTTCCCGGATATTTCCCAAAAATTGGTTCCCAAGCCCTTCTCCTTTACTGGCTCCTTTTACAAGACCTGCGATATCAACAATCTCTACGGTAGCAGGAAGGACACGTTCGGGATTTACCAATTCTTCCAATTTTTCCAAACGTTGGTCAGGCACGTTTACCACGCCAATATTGGGTTCAATAGTACAAAAGGGGAAGTTGGCACTTTGTGCCTTTGCGTTGGATAAACAGTTGAAAAGTGTTGATTTTCCTACGTTTGGTAATCCTACAATACCTGCTTTCATCTAATTCTTTGTGTTTTGAGGCTGCAAATATAAGTTGAAGTTTTGGTACTGGGGACTAATATCCTTGAATCAATAAATAGAAACCCATAACCACTAGGGCAATGATGCCTAAAATTGCGATCAGGGACAGTATGCATCCCGCCTGCTTCCAAATACCGTTGTATGCTCTCTCTTTTTCTTGCATAAAAAAACCCCGAACATTGGTTCGGGGCTAAATTAAATGTTTTTTATTGCCTAACCATCGGGGTGCATAAACTTTTGCTTACCCAATAGTTCTTCCTCGGTTTCTTCATGGTCTTCATCGGGAACGCAACAATCCACTGGGCATACCGCCGCACATTGTGGTTCTTCATGAAATCCTTTGCACTCGGTGCACTTATCTGGAACTATATAATAAAGTTCATCGCTAACAGGTTCTTGAATTTCATCCGCATTCACCTCTTTACCGTTGGGCAAAACCACATCACCGGTCAACGAAGTTCCTTCGCTGTATTTCCATTCATCTGCACCTTCATAAATTGCTGTGTTGGGGCATTCTGGCTCGCAAGCACCACAATTTATGCACTCATCAGTTATAATAATTGCCATAATTTTCTTTTCCTTTTGGGCTGATTTTTATCAGCATGCTTACTTTTGACAAAAATAAACCCTAGTAAATTAGTGTACAAATTTAATGGCACCAGATAGAAATACCATAGATGCTTTTGTTAAACTTGGAAAATACCTAACGGATTTTTGTGATAAATGTTATTCCAACGACCCGGAAGTTGATCAAGATTTAAAGGAAATTATAGCGCGGGCAGGTCATCACAACGGATGGTTTACCGAAGATAACATTCTGTTTTCGCTACAACAATGGGGCGATTTGCTAACGGAGAAAAATATAAAGGATTGGTTGGATAACTATTCTTTTAGTCATGATGGCTCATCAAAAACCGTCGGCATCGTTATGGCTGGGAACATTCCATTGGTGGGCTTTCACGACTTTATATCGGTGTTGCTTTCGGGGAATAAGGTATTGGCCAAACTATCTTCCAATGATAAAGTACTACTGCCCTATCTATCTAAATATTTGATGGGACAACAACCATCGCTGTCGGATAAAATCGAATTTGTGGATGAAAAACTCGAAAACTTTGATGCGGTAATTGCCACCGGTAGCAACAACACCAGTCGTTATTTCGAGTACTATTTTGGAAAGAAACCGAATATTATCAGAAAAAACAGAAATTCCGTAGCCGTACTTACCGGAAATGAGAGCGAAGAAGAATTAAAGGCGCTCGGAGAAGATATTTTCAGGTATTATGGGTTGGGTTGCCGCAATGTGTCCAAGATCTATGTGCCGAAGGGTTATGAATTTGATACCTTGTTCAATGCGCTCTTTCATTACAAGGATATTATCCATCAGCATAAATACGCCAATAATTACGATTACAACAAAGCTGTTTATTTGATGAGTGAATTCAAGATTTTGGATAACGGCTTTTTGATTTTGAAAGAAGATGAGGCACTAACCTCCCCTATTTCCGCTTTGTTCTATTCGTATTATGACGATGAATCGACCTTAAGAGAAAAATTGCAACACATGGAAGAGCAAATTCAATGTGTGGTTTCCATCAAAGAGAGTGATATCAATTTCGGAGACACTCAAAAACCCAGTTTAAGCGACTATGCGGACGGAATCGACACCATGGAATTCCTATTGAAACTTTAAGATAATCCTAACCATCGGAATCGTTTATAGATCCAACATTTTTTAAGACCTTTACTCCTTAAACCTAGTCAATGAAAAAGCACAATTTTAGCGCAGGCCCTTGCATATTGCCCAAAGAGGTCATGCAAAAGGCATCCGAAGCCGTTGTCGAATTGGACGGTATTGGACTTTCACTTATAGAAATCTCGCACCGTAGCAAAGAATTTGTCGCCATTATGGAAAAGGCACGTTCCCTTGCTCTTGAGCTTTTGGGGCTGGAAGGCAAAGGATATCAAGCCTTATTTCTTCAAGGTGGTGCCAGTATGCAGTTTTTAATGACCGCCTTTAACCTATTGGATAAGAAAGCAGGATACGTAAATACGGGGACTTGGAGCCAAAAAGCAATCAAAGAGGCGCGGTTGTTCGGCGATATTATCGAAGTGGCTTCTTCGCAAGAAGATAATTTTAAATACATCCCCAAAGGTTTCGATATTCCATCAGATTTGGATTATCTGCACCTTACCTCCAACAATACCATTTACGGAACACAGTTCAAGGAATTCCCAAAAACCGATGTGCCATTGGTTTGCGATATGAGCTCGGATATCTTTTCCAGGCAAATGGACTTTTCTCAATTTGATTTGATCTACGCTGGAGCCCAAAAAAATATGGGTCCCGCAGGAGCTACACTTGTGGTGGTAAAAGAGGACATTTTAGGAAAGGTATCCCGTAAAATACCTTCCATGATGGATTACTCGGTTCATGTGGCCAAAGACAGCATGTTCAATACGCCTCCGGTTTTCGCTGTGTATGTTTCCATGCTTACGATGCAATGGTTAAAAGATTTAGGAGGAATTGCTGCCATTGAGGAAATCAACGAGCGCAAAGCCAACTTGATCTATTCCGAAATTGAACTCAACCCGGTTTTCTCTGGGATTGCCGCTAAGGAAGACCGTTCCAACATGAACGCGACCTTCAACATTACAGATGACGAACTAAAGGACGTATTCGACGATATGTGCAAAGAAGCAGGAATCAGTGGAATAAATGGGCATAGGTCCGTTGGTGGATACCGAGCTTCCATGTACAATGCACTTCCTTTGGAAAGTGTTGGCGCATTGGTGGATATTATGAGTGAACTTGAAAAGAAAGGATAACTTAATGGGAAGGATTTTAGCAAACGACGGAATTGCTCAAGAAGGAATAGACCTGCTTGAAAAAGAAGGCTTCGAAGTTAAAAATACCCGTGTTGCCGAGGAACAATTGGCCAATTATATAAACAAAAACAATATTGAGGGATTATTGGTGCGTAGCGCAACCAAAGTCGATAAAAAACTTATTGATAGTTGCCCTAGCTTAAAATTGATTGGTCGTGGTGGGGTTGGTTTGGACAATATAGATGTAAAACATGCTGAATCCAAAGGAATAAATGTCTTCAATACACCCGAGGCCTCATCGGAATCCGTAGCTGAATTGGTTTTTGCACACTTGTTGAATGGCGTCCGGTTTTTGCACGATTCCAACAGAAATATGCCGTTGGAAGGAGACAGCCAATTTAAACAGCTTAAGAAAAGTTACGCTGGTGGCGTAGAACTTCGAGGCAAAACCTTGGGGATTGTTGGGTTTGGAAGAATTGGTCAAGCGACAGCAAAAATGGCATTGGCTTTGGGTATGGAGGTTATTTTTACCGACCATCAAAACAAAGAAGTCAATTTAACCCTTTCATTTTTTGATGGACAATCCGTTGACTTTACATTGAAAAGCGTTGCATTGAACGAAGTGTTGGCAAATTCAGACTTTGTAAGCTTACATGTCCCATCACAAGACAAATACGTTATTGGTAAAAAGGAATTGGGCTTGATGAAACCGGGCGCTGGCATCATCAATACCTCTCGAGGAGGTGTTTTGGATGAAGTGGCCCTGGTCGAGGCTCTGGACACAGACCATCTGGCCTTTGCGGGATTGGATGTGTACGAATCCGAGCCCAATCCAGAAATCAAAATATTGATGAATCCCAAAATATCACTCAGCCCGCATGTTGGTGGCTCCACTATTGAGGCACAACAACGCATTGGAGTGGAATTGGCCGAGAAGGTTATCAAATTGCTAAAACCATAGGTTTTTTAAGCTTGTTGCTACTTTCAAAACCCACTTTTTCGTACATTGTCGCTTTAACCTTAACACTAACACAATGTCAGGATTATTAGACTTGATCAACAGCCCTGTGGGCAAACAGTTGGTCAGCGGAGTTGCTGGGCAAACAGGGCAACCCGAAAATAAAACAGCAGAAGTTTTGAGTATGGCCATGCCCCTGTTGATGGGCGCCATGAAAAAGAACGCATCCACGCCAGGTGGTGCGCAAGGTCTTATGAATGCCCTATCCTCCAAACACGATGGTGGTATTTTGGATGATTTAGGCGGACTCTTTGGCGGAGGTGTTGACCAAAACGTAATGGATGATGGTGCTGGAATTCTCGGTCATGTGCTGGGCTCCAAACAACCACAAGTAGAAAATGCTTTGAGTACCAAATCAGGAATTGATGCAGGGTCCATTGCTCAGATTCTGAAAATTGCCGCACCTATCCTTTTGGGATATTTGGGCAAACAGACCAGACAACAAAATGTAAGCAGTCCCGAAGGCCTAAACGGATTATTGGGTGGATTGATGGGAGGCAACAAAGCCGCTGCTAAGCAACAATCCTTGGTCGAGACCTTTTTGGATAGTGATGGAGACGGTAGCGTCATCGATGATTTGGCAGGTATGGTATTGAATGGCGGTGGTCAGAAAAAAAGTGGTCTTGGCGGAGTGCTGGGCGGTCTTTTTGGGAAGTAAAAACATCAGCTTAACGATATTTAACAGAGCCACTTGAAAATTCAAGTGGCTTTTTTTGTATTTTAAGATTATGAAAAAGAAACTTATAAATCCGTTGCTTTTTGGTTTGATGCTTTGCTTTGGACTGGTTTCCTGTACTTCACAAAAAGCAGCATTGGATGTGTCCAGCGAGGAAAAAGCCCTTTTTGATTCCAGTGATGAAGAACCCGTTGAGATTGCTGATGATGAAACGGAATATGAAATCATTATCATAGAACCAGGCTTCAATACCTGGCTAAATTCGATTGCTCGCCCAGAGGGATATTATTCACAATCATTCTTGGAAAATAGAAATGCTATAATGGTAACGACTTGGAACCAAAGAGCAATGCAACCGCTCAGATGGAATCCCAACCTGTACGAAATGCAAATCAATTATGACCCCAGCATTGATTACGGTTATGAGGTCAACTATAAGCTTTATAATTACTTCATTTATTTTCAAAGAAAATACAATCAACGCTTAGGTCCTTTTCTCCCAAGAATTTAATATGCTATTTTTGCAGCAATTACCTTTGAGCAATGCAAAAATTAAAACAGCGCTGGGAAATCCAAAAGAACTGGCAAACCATCTTTCCTATTTTAGGAGCACTATTGGTTGTATTTACTGCCTACACGATATCTAGAAGCTTTTTACATTTTTTCGGTCTGAACAATTCCGTTTTTGAATGGATTTTCACTATTGGTGGTACTGTTGCCCTTTATTTTATATTGGTTAAGTTTTTTCTTTGGTGCTTCAAAAAGGTGGAAAACAAATGGAAAGTGGACTACAAATGGGAAATGATAGCCATTTTCATCGTTTTTGCATTGACCGGGAGTGCTGCTGGAAAGTTGGCAGGCCCTCTTGTTCATTGGATTGGGCTGGATAGTGAAAATGTTCATGCAGCAATTTATTGGACACTCCGGATTCTTCTTATTTTCCCCATTTACCAAATTTTACTTGTATGTATTGGCTGGTTATTCGGACAATATCAATTTTTCTGGACTTTTGAGAAAAAGATGTTGAAACGTATGGGTTTAGGGGCTTTCCTTAGATAGTTTATGGTTTTTTTAACATAAAAAGAGAGGTAAGCTTGGTTACTTTGCGAAAGTATGATTACCAACCTCCACAAACGCATACTCATATTAAGTTCCCTATTAATGACGGTAGCCATATTGGCTCCTTCCATTATAAAACTAGGGCACGCTCTATATGAGCACAATCAAGAGGAGAAATGTATTGCGTATGGTACAAATCATATTCACGATGGCAATTTGGATTGTGATTTCCATGATTTCACTCTTGCCAATAAAGTACTTTTCAACTCATCGTTCACTTACCTTCCCGTCGAAATACCGGAAATAAGGTACACGACATCAGTCTACACCTTTATTTATAAGCCCAAAGAAGTTTCTTTCCGGGCGTTACGCGGTCCTCCCTCAGTTTCATAGTAATTACCGATTGATTTAAGTCTTTTAAACCATTTATTTTTTACAATGAAACAATTTTATATTTCAATGCTTTTGGCATTGACATCTATTTATACTTATTCACAAAACACCCTATCAGGAAACATTTCCGATGCCGAAACAGGCGAACCCTTAGAACAGGTTTCAGTCTATATTCCACAATTGGAAAACGGAACCATAACCGACATGGATGGTAATTTTACCTTGAAAAATTTACCTGAGGGAAATTATAAACTGGTTGTTTCCTATATAGGATTTGAAACCTATTCCACATCCATCGAAATCAATGCTGGAAGCAATTCATTCGATTATCAGATGGCTCCATCGGCCATAGAAATGGATGAAGTGGTCCTCTCTACCCCATTCCACAAATTACAGCGCGAAAACGTGATGAAGGTGGAACAAAAATCCATAGAAGAACTCAAACAACAAGGAGGGATAACACTATCCGAAGGAATTACCAACATTCCAGGGGTATCCTCCGTTTCTACAGGTGTGGGAATTGGAAAGCCCGTTATCCGTGGTTTGAGTTTTAACCGTGTATTGGTGTACACACAAGGTGTTCGCTTGGAAAACCAACAATATGGAGGCGAACACGGTTTGGGCATCAACGATGCCGGTGTCTCCAGCGTAGAGGTTATCAAAGGACCTGCATCCTTACTTTATGGTTCTGATGCCTTGGGTGGAGTACTCTATTTGAATCCCGAGAAATTTGAAACTGCAGGAGAAACTTCGGGCGATGTAAATATGAGGTATTTTACCAATACCTTGGGCTACAATGCCAATGCTGGCTTCAAAACATCAGGGGAAAAGCTTAAATTTTTGGTGCGTGGCGCCTATGCTTCCAATGCAGATTACGAAACTGGGGATGGAACAAGCGTTACCAACTCCAGATTCAACGAAGCCGATTTGAAAACAGGCTTGGCGTATCAAGCTTCTACATTTAAAACGGAGCTGCGCTACAACTACAACACTTCAGAATTAGGCATACCCGAAGAAATAGGAGTTCAGAACAACGACCGTGACCCCTTGATGCCCTATCAAGAGTTATCCACTCATATTTTGAGCTCCAAGAACAACTTCTTTTTCAAAAAATCGAGTTTGGAGGCCACTTTTGGTTATACGGTAAATAACAGAAAAGAGTTTGAAGAGCACCACCATGAAGAAGAGGAAGAGCACGAGCACGAAGAAGGCGAGGAACATGCTGAGGAAGAAGAACATCATGAAGAAGAGGGGCACGAAGGTGCTGCCTTGGACATGAGACTGAGCACGTTCAATTACAACATCCAGTTCAACCCACAATGGGGTAAAATGACAACCATTTTTGGTGTGCAAGGGATGCATCAAACCAATGAAAACTTTGGGGAAGAAGTATTGGTGCCAAATGCCATAACCAACGATTTTGGAGTGTTGGCTACCTCACACATTCATTTTGATAAAAGTGACCTTCAAATTGGATTGCGGTATGACCTCAGATCCATAAACGGCGAAGCAAGTGGTATTGAAGGGGATGAAGAATACATTCCTGCTTTGGACAAGAATTTCAATAGTTTCAATGCAGCAGTGGGATACCGTATGGATTTGACCCAAAATATTATGGGCCGTTTGAACTTGGCCACGGGATTCAGGGCTCCTAACTTATCTGAATTATCTTCCAACGGATTGCACAGTGGGGCCAACCGCGTGGAAATCGGTAACCCGGATTTGGATAGTGAGCAAAATTTTCAGGTTGATTTGGCTCTTGAATATGGGAACAAGCACCTTGAAGCCTATATCAACTCGTTCTACAATATTGTAAACGATTACATTTATCTTGAGCCGACCGGAGAGTTTAGGGAAATGGACCCGATTTATGATTTCCAACAACAAAATGCGATTCTGTATGGTGGAGAGTTTGGATTTCACTTACACCCCCACCCGATTGATTGGTTGCACTTGGAAAGTAGCTACGACATTGTTTTTGGTGAATTGGAAGACAATTCCAACTTGCCTCTGATTCCTGCCAACCGCTGGACAAACACGTTTAGAGTGGAATGGAAAAAAAGGAACCAAGATTACAAATGCTATGCATTCGTGACGCTTCAAACGCATTTTGACCAGAACAAAGTGGCCGATTTTGAAACACCAACTGGTCGATATAACCTATTTAATGTAGGCGTTGGTGGTGATATGAAAATCTTCAATCAAAAAGTGGGGTATTCCATTACCGGAAACAACCTTTTTGACAAGAACTATATCTCGCACCTATCTAGATTAAAGGCAGATGGCATTGCCAATATTGGAAGGAATATTTCTTTTAATTTGAATGTGCCATTATAGCAAACGGAAAGTTTATCAACATAAAATCAAGGTCAATCTTTTATAGGTTGACCTTTTTTCTTGCTCAATAAATAGGTGTAAATCCAAGTAAGGGTAAAGGTGGGAATTACGTCCATACCAGGCACCAACTCTTCGGTAAACGTAATCAAGCCTGCTGCTTGCCCTACCCTGCCCTTGTACAAGCGCGTCATAAGCCAACCTGCAACAGGGGCCCAAATAACATCCGAAAACTCACCAATGCCTGGAATCACAAAGGATAGCATACCAATACAATCTAACAACAAACCCAATAAGAGATTGCGGTACTTGTTATCTTTTTCTTCTGCCATAGGGGAAAAATAGCAATTCCAACTTAAATGGGAAAGAGGTTTAGGACAAATCGGCGCTGATCAGCTTCAAAAATTCATTTCGGGTTTCGATTTTTTCAAACTGTCCACGAAATCCAGAAGTTGTGGTAACAGAGTTTTGTTTTTGTACTCCACGCATCATCATGCACATATGGGCCGCTTCTATGACCACAGCAACACCTTTGGGTTTCAATGTTTTGTTGATGCACTCCAAAATATCATGCGTCAATCGTTCTTGCACCTGCAATCTACGGGCAAATACATCAACTACGCGAGGTATTTTGCTCAACCCAACAATATGTCCATTGGGAATGTAAGCAACGTGTGCTTTTCCAAAAAATGGTAACATGTGGTGCTCACAAAGGGAATACAGCTCAATATCCTTGATAATGACCATATCGTCGTAATCCTCGGCAAACATGGCCCCCTTCAGGATTTCCTCTGCATTCTGTTTGTAACCTTGGGTAAGGAAAAGCATAGCTTTGGCAGCACGCTCTGGGGTTTTTATCAGTCCTTCCCGGGTAACGTCTTCCCCAATATCGTCCACAATTTTGGAGAAATGTTCTTTTACCTCATTGGTAATTTCAATGTTGTATTCCTCGAGGTTTCTATATGGTGCCATGCTTTAATTTTTTTGAAAAAGAGTTGTTCAGTTTTTTGATTTTGGGATCAATTATAATCTGGCAATACGGTTGCTCCCGGTTTTCATTATAATAATTATGATGTGCTTCCTCCGCCAAATAAAAGGGTTTTTCGGGAGATAAGGCAGTTACAATGGGGGAATTGAATATGTTTTCCTTTTCCAATAGTTTGATGAAGTCTTCGGCCAATTGCCGCTGTTCAGGATTGGTGTAGAAAATCTCGCTACGATATTGTGTACCTACATCATTGCCCTGTCGGTTCAGTGTTGTGGGGTCATGGGTCGCGAAAAACACCTCCAATAACTCTGCATAGGATATAATTGATGGATCAAAAGTGATTTTAACGCCTTCAGCGTGACCGGTTCGTCCAGTGCAAATCTCTCGGTAAGAAGGATTTTTAATGGTTCCGCCAGTATAGCCGGATACTACTTCCTCAACCCCATCAAGCCGTTGGAAAACAGCTTCGGTACACCAAAAACATCCCCCGGCAAAAATAGCGGTTTCCAATGATGAATTATTTTGTTTATTCATTTGAGTTCAAAGTTAAACAATATTTAATTGGTAAAATTAATTCTAACAAAACTTTATATGATGTTTGGTCGAAATTATACATAAAGCCTTTACTTCATTTATATTCTGAAAATACAATCTTTGCGATACCACAGTAATGATTATCTTCGACCTGCGAAGTTGTACTTATGATAAAGGCCACAAATATTCAGAAAAGTTACGGAGACCTCAAGGTTTTACAAGGGGTAGATCTGGAAATAAAAAAAGGAGAGGTAGTTTCCATAGTAGGAGCCTCAGGTGCAGGCAAAACCACCTTATTACAAATTTTAGGAACTCTGGATACACCTACCAACAAAGGGGAAAGCACTTTATTGATCAATGATACGGACGTCAACCAGCTCAATGACAAGAGTTTGGCTCAATTCCGAAACGAGCATATTGGGTTTATTTTTCAGTTTCATCAGTTGCTACCCGAGTTTACAGCTTTGGAGAATGTCTGTATTCCAGCTTTTATTAAAAAAACTCCAAAAGCTGAAGCTGAAAAGCGTGCCAAGGAATTATTGGATTTTTTAGGGTTGAAAGATCGCTACGACCATAAACCGAATGCCTTATCAGGAGGAGAACAACAACGTGTGGCCGTGGCTCGTTCCTTGATGAACAACCCTTCTGTGGTTTTGGCCGATGAGCCCAGCGGAAATTTGGATTCCGAAAGTGCGGATAATTTGCATAAGCTGTTTTTTCAATTGCGGGATGAGTTTGGGCAAACCTTTGTTCTGGTAACGCACAACCTTGAACTGGCCGATATGGCGGACCGAAAGCTCACCATGGTGGATGGATTGATCGTTTCCAAGGACTGATATGACCAAGGCGGAGCTCAAAGAATTTTTGGATGTCAAAGTGTCGGAATATAACCATCCCAAGTTTTTAGAGGATGACCCTTTGCAGATTCCACATTTGTTCACGCAGAAAGCCGATATTGAAATCAGCGCATTTCTAACGGCTACCATTGCCTGGGGCAACCGAAAGAGCATCATCAACAATGCCACAAAACTTATGGGGTTGATGGGAAACACGCCACACGACTTTGTCATGAACCATTCTGAAGATGATCTGGAGCGCTTCTCCCCTTTTGTGCACCGCACCTTTAATAGTATCGACCTTGGTTACTTTATAACCAGTCTGCAGAATATCTATGAAAATCACGGTGGTCTGGAGGCTGTTTTTACCGAGCATCAAACCAAAGATTCTATGCAGCCTGCCATTTCCAGGTTCAAAGAACTGTTTTTTGAATTGCCGCATCAAAGCCGAACGCAAAAGCATGTGTCCGACCCCAATAAAGGTTCCGCAGCCAAGCGCATCAATATGTTTTTACGATGGATGGTTCGCGACAATAGCACGGGCGTGGATTTTGGACTGTGGAAAGATATTGACACCGCCAAGCTCTCTTGTCCGTTGGATGTGCATTCCGGCAATGTGGCCCGCAAGCTCAAACTACTCAAACGCAAACAGAACGATGCCAAAGCCCTACAGGAACTGGACAAAAACTTAAGAAAACTGGATGCTACCGACCCCGTAAAATATGATTTTGCGCTATTTGGGTTGGGGGTTTTTGAAAGGTTTTAGGGATTGAACTGAGTTTTCTTCAATGTAAGAGGACAAATACACTTATATTGTTGTTCATATTAAAAGTACAATCTATTTAAATGAAAATTGCCTTTATTTTTTTCTGTATCCTCACTTGTCTTTCGTGTGGACCGGACATTAAAAAACAAAATGTTCGAAATGACACAGAACAAGAACAGTTAATAATCTCAAGGGAAAAATACCGCTCTCAATTGTATGGGTTTTGGCTGGGTCAGTGTATAGCAAATTGGACGGGCTTGGTCACCGAAATGGATAAAATCGGAAATGTTGGCGAAATACAAGCTGGTAATTTTTACACTCGAAAAGATTGGGGGCAACCGGATCAACCAAGCATTTGGGGAGAAGGTGTGCCCAGCGAGCTTTCGGAAACTATTGATTTTGTTTTTAAAGAATCCACTGAAATATGGGGCTCGGACGATGATACCGATATCGAGTATATCTACCAATATCTTCTTTACGAAAACAAAACCAGTATTTTGACACCGGAACAAATCCGTGACGGTTGGTTAAAGCATATCAAATCTGAAGAAGAAAACTATTTATGGGTCTCCAACCAAAGAGCATTTGATTTAATGCAAGAAGGAGTTCTTCCACCGGAAACGGGCAATCCTGAAAACAACGAGCATTATGAAATGATTGATGCACAACTGACTACGGAGATTTTTGGACTGTTCTCGCCCGGTAGACCTGATATTGCATTGAAAATGGCCGACTTACCCATTAAAACCACTGCACGGAACGAGTCGGAACAGATTTCAAAATTTTATGTTTACATGTATTCCTTGGCCAGTTCGGTAAACAAGGAACAAAGTATTAAACAGCAGATAAACTGGATGGCAAACCAAGCCAGATTAGTACTTCCTGATGATACCTACCCTGCCAAAATGTTTGATTACACGCAGCGATTATATGAATCCGGAATTCCGTGGGAACAAACCAGGGATTCCATTTATGTACGCTACCAAGTAAATCAGCAAGATGGTTACGATATTACTTCAAAGAATTTGTACTGCAACGGTTGTTTTGCTGCCGGAATCAATTTTGCTGCAAGTTTAGTCAGTTTGTTCTATGGAGAGGGGGACATCAAAGAAACCATAAAAATCGGGACATTAACAGGTTGGGATTCGGACAATCCAACTGCAACTTGGGGTGGGTTGCTAGGATTTATGCTAGGAAAAGATGGTGTTGAAAAAGCATTCAGAAGAGGTTTCTCAAACAAGTACAACATTCATAGAACGAGGCAAAACTTCCCTGATAATGGCATAGATACGTTTGAAAGTATGGCGGAAAAAGGAATAACTATCATTGATAAGTTTGTTTCTGAAGAAGCGTCAGGCAAAGTTGACTTGGACAAAAACGTTTGGATTATCCCCAAAGTAAATCATCCACCAAACCCATAACCAGGTTCAAAATCCAAGGCAATAGTCTCTCCCCCGTTCGCGATGGACTTGTATATGGTTTCCACGATCATCATATCGCGTTTGCCCATTTCCCCCGGAGCTTTGTTGGGCTCATCAAATAACACGTGCCGTGCAAAATCATCCATTTGCAATTTCTGCTGACTCTCGTGCGGAAACTTGATTTCATCCCCATTGGAGGTCACTCCGCTCAACGGACCATAATTGTTCGCAGGCTGCAACCGAAACCAGCCTGAACTTCCCGAAGCGTACATTGCATTGGCATTGAAATTATGCGAAGTGGAAATATTGCCCACTGCCCCACTCGGAAACTCAAATTGTGCCGTTATGGTCTCGTCGGTATCTTTAAAATATTCCGGTCGGGTACTGAATTCCTGCGCCGCAACAGAAATTGGATTTTCGCCCGTACCATAAATGGTACTTTGCAGGGCATACACCCCCATATTCATTAAAGCACCCCCTCCTGAAAGATTTTTATTCAAACGCCACTGGTTTGGATTGCCTGTGGAACGGTAGGCAGCATCCGCTGATACAAACAAGATATCACCAAAGGTCTTTTCTTTCACGAATTCTTTGACCTGTTGTGTGTAGGGTTCGGAATGTAATCTGTAGCCCATTCCCAATTTTACACCAGCTTTATCACAAGCATCAATGATGGCCGTGCACTCAGCTACACTGATACCCATCGGCTTTTCACAAATAACATGTTTGCCTGATTGTGCAGCACGAATACTGAATTCGGCGTGCATACTGTTGGGAAGTACCACATATACTACATCAATATCCTCGTTGTTGGCGATATCATCAAAATTTTGATAGTTGTAGATGTTCTTTTTGGGGATTCCGTACTTATCCGCCCAAATCTTCTCCTTTTCAGGGGTTCCTGTGACAATGCCCGCCAGATAGCAATGTTGTGTGTCCTGCAGAGCAGGTGCCAATTGATAAGTACTGTAACTGCCTAGTCCCACTAAAGCAATACCCAATTTTTTCTTGTCTTGGCCAGCACCCATGGCACAGGCAAACGGCATAGAGGACATCAAGGCGGCTCCCCCTATTCCTTTTACGGTTAGATTATTGAATTTTCTTCGGGTAAAACTCTTCATGGAAAATGGATTTAGCGTATGAACTTAAAAATAACGATAAATACCTTAACAACATCATTTGTATTCCTTTTAGTGGAACAGGAATTCTCAAATTCCTTATTTTTATGAACTACTAATTCAACTCTATATAATGAAAAAACTCTTACTACTGGGGATAGTACTTTGTACCTCATTGACCTTTGCCCAAAAACGAAAGCTCCCAGTTGACACTACTGTGACCACACAACATTCCGTGACCATCAACGGTTCACGAATCGATTATACCGCAACCACAGGAACACAGCCCGTTTGGGACGAATTGGGAGAACCCATCGCATCATTGCATTACACCTATTATACTAAAAATGATGTAAAGGACCGATCGTCCAGACCCTTATTGATTTCTTTCAACGGAGGCCCAGGTTCCGGTTCTGTTTGGATGCATCTGGCCTACACAGGTCCGCGTATCCTTAAAATCGATGACGAAGGATATCCTGTGCAGCCTTATGGTGCCAAGGAAAATCCTTATTCCGTTTTGGATGTGACTGATATTGTGTATGTAAACCCAGTAAACACAGGCTACTCACGAACTATTCCAGAAACAGGAAAAGAAGTAGATCGTAAAAAATTCTTCGGAATCAATGCCGATACCAAATATTTGGCTGAATGGTTGAACACCTTTGTATCCAGAAACAACCGTTGGAATTCCCCAAAGTATATTGTGGGAGAAAGTTATGGAGGTACTCGAGTAATGGGGCTTTCATTGGCGCTTCAGAACCAACAATGGATGTACCTGAACGGTGTCATCATGGTTTCTCCTGCTGATTACAAGGTGTTCCGGGACAACGACCCTGTTTCGAGTGCATTGAACCTGCCCTATTTTGCCGCTACGGCATGGCACCACAAAGCTCTACCTTCTGATTTGCAAAGCAAAGACTTACTTGAGGTACTGCCCGAAGTAGAAGAGTTTACCATCAATGAATTATTGCCCGCTCTTGCCAAAGGTGGCTTTATCCCAGATGCTGAACGTAAGGCCATTGCCAATAAAATGGCTCGCTATTCTGGATTGGAAGCCAAGGACATCATAGATCACAACTTGGATGTGCCTACACAATTTTTCTGGAAAGCATTGTTAAGGGACAAAAGCGGATATACCATTGGGCGTTTGGATAGCCGCTATTTGGGAATCGACAAAACCTTGGCAGGTACCCGACCGGATTACTCTCCAGAATTGACCTCTTGGTTGCACAGCTTTACCCCAGCCATCAACTATTACCTTCAGGAAGAGCTTGATTTTAAAACCGATATCAAATACAATATGTTTGGTCCTGTCCACCCTTGGGATGATAGCAATGACAATGTTAGGGATGATTTACGTCAAGCCATGGCACAGAATCCATATTTGAACGTTTTGATTCAATCCGGTTATTATGATGGTGCGTGTACCTATTTTGCAGCTAAGTATACCATGTCACAAGTAGACCCGAGCGGTAAAATGAAGGATAGATTCGAGTGGAAGGGCTATCGTTCCGGGCACATGATGTATTTGCGCAAAGAAGACTTAAAAACAGCCAATGAAGATATTAGAGCGTTTATCCTAAGAACCCAAGCTAACGGGAAGAGCGCCAAGTATTGATTCACATAATATTTATTCTTATCAGAGCGGTATGACTTTTTAGGTTATGCCGCTTTTTTTGTAACAAATTATGAATTTTGTGCACTTATCATTTGATATGGGCTTTGGTTTTCACGGAAAAATAGCAGATAAATTTAATCGGGGACTTTTAAAAAAAAGAGAGCCTAAATCCAAGGATGAAGTTTATGGCAAAAAAAGTGTCACAAAATTACACTTTAAAAAGTCCACCCCACGCGATATAGCTCGTATTCGTAAAATGATGTTCATCCAGAAAGAAAAGGAAAAGAGGATAATGTTTTATGCCATTATAACCACGATACTACTCTTTTTTATAGTGTATTTACTTTTTGTGCTATGATAATTTTCTATTTTTAACAAAAACCACACATCGTGAGAAAACAAACCATACTCTGGATTATGCTATCGTTCCTCGGATTATCGAGCACTTCAAAAATCAATGCCCAAGATTGGCCCAATTTGGAAAAGTATAAAGATGCTAATGCAGAACTGTCTGCCCCTGCAGATGGAGAGGACCGAGTAGTGTTCATGGGAAATTCCATTACAGAAATGTGGATAGGTACCCATCCAGAATTTTTTGCTGAAAATCCATATGTAAACCGTGGCATTGGCGGACAGACCACACCACAAATGTTGTTACGTTTTCGCCAAGATGTTATTGACCTAAACCCCAAAGTGGTGGTGATTTTGGCCGGAACCAATGATATTGCGGGAAACACAGGCCCTATGACGTTGGAGCAAATCCATGATAATATTTTATCCATGGTAGAACTAGCAAAAGCCAACGGCATTAAGCCGATTGTTTGTTCTGTGCTTCCTGCTTACGATTATCCTTGGAGACCTGGTTTAGAACCCAATATCAAAATTCCAAAACTGAACAAAATGCTCAAGGATATGACCGAAGATCAGAATGTGTTGTACTTGGACTACTTCTCTGAAATGGCAGATGACAGAAATGGACTTCCATCAGAATTGACCACAGACGAAGTGCATGTGACCAAAGCCGGATACGCAGTCATGGAAGAGATGGTGAAAGACGCCATTGCTAAAGTTCACAAAAACGAGTAGAATGAACGACGCTGATTTTATAAAGGCTTTTGAAAGCGGGAAATTTCCACCTGAAGCGTTCGACCACAAAGCGCATATAAAATTAGCTTGGGTATACCTGAATTTCTTTGATGAAGAAACTGCCATTTCCAAAACATGTGTAGCCATCAAAGATTTTGATAAACTTCACGGGGATGGCACCAAGTACCATACTACATTGACAGTGGCTGCGGTAAAAGTGGTTCACCATTTCAGGCAAAAATCAAATGCAGCTACATTTGATGAATTTGTCGCGGAGTATCCAAGATTGATCACATCATTCAAAGAATTACTACTTCAACATTATGATAATAAAGTGATTGCTGACCCAAAAGCAAAAACAACGTATTTGGAGCCCGATTTGCTTCCTTTCACTTAAGTGGCTTGTTGCGAATTTAGTTACATTGCGGTATGCAAAAAGGCAAGGTCAGTATCATTATTCCCTTTAAAAACACCGCACATTATTTGCCCGAATGTCTGGATTCCATTGTGAATCAAACCTATTCCGATTGGGAAGTTTTGGCCGTGAACGACCATTCATCAGATAATAGCTTTGAACTTCTTACCTCCTATTCCCAAAAAGATGAACGCATCAAAGTTTTTCAAAATAAGGGAAACGGAATCATTCCTGCACTTCAAACGGGCTATGCTCAAAGTAGTGGAGACTTTGTGACTCGGATGGATTCGGATGATATCATGAAATCCAATCGTTTGGAAGCAATGGTCAATGCTTTACAAGAAAAAGGCATCGGTCACATTGCCGTGGGGCAAGTAAAGTATTTTTCGAGCCGAGGTATCAGCAATGGCTACGAAAGGTACGAGGAATGGCTGAACCGTTTGACATCAACAGGGAGCAATTTTGATGAGATATATAAGGAATGTGTCATCCCCTCTCCATGCTGGATGGCCCATCGTGATGATTTTGAAAAATGCAAAGGTTTTGAGCCCCAGCGCTATCCTGAAGATTATGACCTCACGTTTCGATTTTATGAGCACGAACTAAAAATTATCCCCTGCGATCAAGTGCTGCATCTTTGGCGCGATTACGACACCCGCACCTCTAGAACGCATGAGCACTATGCCCAGAACTATTTTTTGGATATTAAACTGCATTATTTTCTTAAACTAAATCACGATATCAATCGACCTCTAGTGGTGTGGGGTGCAGGTTTTAAAGGCAAAAAGATTGCCAAAGGACTAAAAAAGCATGGTTTGGACTTTGTTTGGCTATGCGACAATCCAAAGAAAATCGGTAAAAAAATCTACGGTAAAGAACTGGTTCATTTTGAGGCTTTGCAGAACTTAGAAAAGCCCCAAAGTATCATTACCGTGGCCAACGAAGATGCGCAAAACGAAATTCGAAGCTATTTTACCGAGTTGGGCCAATCCCCAATGCAGGATTATTTCTTTTTTTGTTGATTCAACGCTTCTTTAAAATAGATTTCTCGACTGCCCTTCGACTCCGCTCAGGTTAGCAGCTCGAAATAACAACAAGTTAAATTCGACGCATTCGTAAAATACCTGTCAAAAAAGATGAATTACTTTCGCCAAAATTACAACAGGTTGATAATAATTGTTCATTGCTAATTGTTAATTGGTCATTGACAATTGATAAATGAAGTTTGAAATCAGAATGTTTTAATGCCTATCTTTGATCAAGCAACGTTGGGAATGCAGTTTAAACATCCAGAAATTCTTTGGGCACTTTTTCTTCTAGTCATACCCATTTTAATTCATTTATTCCAGTTACGCCGCTTTACCAAGACCCCATTTACCAATGTGGCCATGCTCCAAAAGGTGGTTTCTGAGTCAAGAAAAAGCAACACTCTTAAAAAATGGCTGCTATTGCTTACACGTTTGCTACTGCTAGCTGCTATTATTGTTGCATTCGCGCAACCTTTTTCTTCGGCCAACACAGCACTTCAAGAAAAAGAAACCGTAGTGTATTTGGACGACTCCTTTAGTATGCAGGCCAAAAACAATGGCATCGCCCTGTTGGAGAAAGCCGTTCAGGATTTGATCAAGAATATGGATGGGGAATCTGAATTCAGTCTGTTTACCAATGAAAAAACATTTTCCAATGTCAGGAAATCTGACATCCAAAATACGTTGTTGTCCCTACCCTATTCGTATAAACAACTCAATCTTAATGAGATTGGCCTAAAGGCCAAAAGCATGTTCTCCCAAAATAATGGCACCGTCAAAAATCTAATCGTAATCTCAGATTTTCAAGAACGGATAGCTGCGGGAGATACCGGTTTGGATTCCACACTATCGACGTATTTTGTTCCCATGCAAGCGCGGGAAGTTCAAAACATTTCCATCGATTCTGTTTTTGTGGAAGCCAATGTAAATGATCAGGCTACCCTACAGGTTTTTCTTTCTGGTGGCAATCAAGAGGAGGCATTACCAATCTCACTGTACGATGGGGATGAATTAATTGCTAAAACAGCGGCAAAATTTAAATCGGATGGAGAGGGAACGGTCGAATTTACCATACCTGCCAATGAAGCCTTGAACGGGCGTTTGAGCATCATCGATAATGCTTTGGGGTATGATAATCGTTTTTACTTCAATATCAATTCCAAAGAGAAGATCAAGGTATTGGCCATTAGCGAATCGGATAGCGATTATTTAAACCGCTTGTTTCGGGGAGAAGAGTTTGAATTTCAAAAGTACCGTTTAAATCAATTGGATTATAGCAACTTGGGCAACCAAAATGTGGTGATCTTGGACACTCAACTATCAATACCGAGCAGTCTCCAGAATATCCTGCGAACATTCAAGAATGATGGTGGCACTCTGATTGTAGTACCTGATAGCAATAGCGATATTTCATCCTACAACAGCTTGTTGTCCGCATTATCTGCCACCCAGTTTTCCGAAAAGATTGTTGCCGACCAACAATTAACCACCATAAGCTTTTCCCATCCGTTGTACCGTAATGTGTTTGAGCAAGAAGTAACAAATTTTCAGTATCCATCAGTAAAAGAGCATTTTAACCTACAGACTGGTCTTTCTGTTGCGCTGTCCATGGATGGTGGTAATGCCTTTTTAGTCGGTGATGACGGCTTGTACGTGTTTACCGCTCCATTGGAATTGGAAAACTCAAATTTCATCAACTCTCCGTTGATTGTACCTACTTTTTATAATATGGCGCTATCGAGTTTACAGATTCCCAAGTCATACCAGACACTTGGAACTGTCACTACGGTAGATATTTCAGCAGAAATCGGAACGGACGATATATTGAAAGTCGCCAAAGAAGGCTATGAGTTTATTCCGCTCCAACAAACGTTTCCCAATCGAGTTCGCCTAACTTTTGACCAAAACCCTACCGAAGATGGGATTTACACGATTGTACAGAACGATCAAGTATTACAAAATATTAGTTTCAACTACCCAAGAACGGAAAGCCAGCTTAAATATCTGGATATTGGAACTTTGGAAAATGTAAACAACATGGACTCCATACCGGAGTTATTCGAATATTTGGAAGCAGAGAACAACATTACCGCATATTGGAAATGGTTTGTTATTTTAGCATTGCTTCTGGCGCTTATAGAGGTACTCATTCAAAAATTTGTTACATGAACATTCTGCTGAAGTCTGCAAAAATTGTATGCCCAGAGAACAAGGAACTACACTTGAAAAAGCGGGATATCCTTATCAAAAAAGGAATTATTGAAAAAATTGGTGCCTCTGTGGAAGCTCCCAGTAACAGTAAGGTCGTGGAGAAAGACAATCTGCATGTTTCTTTGGGATGGTTTGATAGCAGCGTGAGTTTCGGCGAACCTGGGTTTGAGGAACGTGAAACGATTGCCAATGGATTGCTTACGGCAGGGAAAAGTGGTTTTACCGATATTGTTCTCAATCCCAATACCCATCCAGTTCCAGATACAAGTTCCGATGTGGTGTTTTTAAAGGAACGCGGACAAGGAAAGGCTACGAAAGTCCATCCGATAGGCTCCCTGACCACAAATTCTGATGGCGAAGCCCTTGCTGAGCTTTTTGATATGAAAAATGCCGGTGCGGTTGCCTTTTATGATTTCAAAAAACAGATTTCCAACCCCAATCTGCTGAAAATAGCATTGTTGTATGCCCAAAACTTTGACGGATTGGTGTATTCCTTTCCTCAGGACGGCGACATCAAAGGAAAAGGGGTTGCGCACGAAGGCGAGGTGTCCACAAAACTGGGACTGAAAGGTATCCCCGCTTTGTCTGAAGAACTTCAGATTGCAAGGGATTTGTTCGTATTGGAATACACAGGTGGAAAACTTCATATTCCCACCATTTCATCGGCTGGCTCGGTAAAACTGATTGCAGATGCCAAGAAAAAAGGATTGGATGTAACCTGTAGTGTCGCTGTGCATAATCTCTTTTTTTCGGATGAGACTTTAGTAGGTTTTGATACCCATTTTAAGGTGTCCCCTCCCCTGCGCACAAAAACCGATAGTAAGGCATTGATCAAAGGGGTAAAAAACGGGACCATTGATTTTGTGACTTCGGACCACATTCCCATGGATATTGAGCACAAACGAGTGGAATTCGATAATGCAAAAAGTGGCAGCCTTGGATTGGAATCCGCTTTTGGCAGTTTGAACACCATTTTTGAACTGGATGAAACCATCACCTTATTGACCAAGGGACGAGAACGATATCAAATCGATTCCCCAAAATTGGAAGAGGGTGCCAAAGCTTGTCTTACCCTATTCAATCCTGATGGGGAGTATACTTTTGATACAAAACACATTCTTTCCACATCAAAAAACAGCATGTTCGTAGGTGCTGAATTAAAAGGAAAAGTTTACGGAGTCATCAACAATAATCAAAGTACATTATAATGAGTAATTCCACCCCTGGAAAAACGACCGCAGTTGTGGCTTACATAACCATAGTCGGTTGCTTAATTGCAATAACCATGAATATTGAACCTAAAAATGCGTTTGCTCGTTTCCATATTCGGCAGGCATTTGGCATTCACGTCCTTTTTCATGCATTGGCGATTTTGATGACCTATGCTGGATATGCATCCCTTGCTGTTCCGGTTTATCTTTTTTATATAGTTATATGGGTATTCGGCTTCTTACAGGCGCTAAACGAAAAAACAAAACCATTGCCCGTTTTGGGTAAATACTTTCAAAAATGGTTTACATTCATATCATAAACTAATACAATGTCCCTAAAATCCTTATCACTAGAATACTTACTTCGACCATCATCCAAAGTTTCTGGGAAAATCCCAGCTCTTTTCATGTTTCATGGTTATGGCAGTAATGAAGAAGACCTTTTTTCATTTGCATCGGAATTGCCTGGTGAGTTAATGGTAATTTCCGTAAAGGCACCGTATAACTTAGAGCCCTTTGGCCATGCATGGTATGCCATTAATTTTGATGCGGAACAAGGAAAATGGAGTGATGATGAACAGGCCAAGGAGTCTAGGGAAAAGATTGTGGCTTTTATCGATGAAGCTACCGAAGCGTACAATCTTGATGAGGAGAACATAACCCTGTTAGGCTTCAGCCAAGGAACCATTTTGAGTTATGCTGTGGCATTGTCTTATCCAGAGAAAGTGAAGAATGTAGTGGCATTGAGCGGTTACATCAACGAAAATATTTTGGTGGAAGGCTATGTTGATAAAGACCACAGTAATCTTAATTTTTATGTATCACACGGGCAAGTGGATCAAGTAATTCCTTTGGAATGGGCCGAGAAATCCCCGGAATTCCTGAAAAAACTGAATATTCCGACTACTTATGAAGAGTTTCCCGTGGGGCACGGTGTGTCACAACAGAATTTCTTTTCCTTTAAAAAGTGGTTGGAGGAACGTGTTTGACTTGAGTTTAAAGTTCAAGAGCAAAAATTCGTGAAACTTGAGTGAATGATAACAATCGATGCTAAAGTTACTCTGTTATTAAGTTATTTTGTTGTTGTGATATTGAACTTGAAACCCACTTTGTTATTCTGAAGGTGTGTAGGACTGAAGAATCCTTTTTTAAGAGCTAGCAATTTCGAATGTCAAAAAAATCAATTGCTACGTGTATAAAGTAGGTGGTCTACCAGAGTAAAGTCAACACTCAAATCATCCTTCAACTCATACTTTATAATCAGGTCGCCCCAATATTTACCGTCAGAGAAATCGGCCAATATCCATTTATGGTTGAGTACTTTGATTTTATTGATTTTAAAATCACTTTCCATTCCTTCGTAGGGAATCAAAGGATTATCTCCTTTTTGCTCATTGGTTTCCAACAATTTATCTTGAATGTAGAGCGATGGATTTTCCAAGTTTAAATGATCATAATACGCCAAAGCATCATCATTGTTATCCAAAGTGAAGTATTGTATATCCAAAACCTTTAAATGCATGGTTTGGAGTGAATCCTTCAATTCCACCACCTCTTCCTCAAGCTGTTTTACATCTGAAGTCAATGCTTTTTGCATATTGTTTCCCGTTACATATTGAAAAAGGGCCAACAAAGCGGCAAAAACAAATAGGTATAGAAATATGTTTTTTTTCATGGATTTGAAAATTTTATAAATCCTTAATTCCAATTAATGTCACATCGAGCGCAGTCGAGATGTTTTGTCTTTCTTTCGACTGGGCGCAAGATGACAATCCAACACTTTGTAATATGTTATCATAACGAATTAAGAACTTCTATATTTTTATCTTTAGATTATCGTAGGCCAAATGTATGTTTTTGGGAAGACTTTTTTCCACTTCTTCATGAAATCCCAACAAAGCACTGATATGGGTAAAATACGTTTGCTCTGCCCCCACTTTTTCAGCAAATTCCAAAGCTTCCTCTAAATTAAAGTGGGAGTGATGGGGCTCGAGCCGAAGCGCATTTATTACCAATACTTTGGCTCCTTTCATTTTTTTGATTTCCTCCTCCTCTACCCGTTTCACATCGGTCATGTAGATGAACTCACCAAAACGATACCCGAAGACCTGTAATCTGTTGTGATAAGCTTCAATAGGTACCACATCCAAATCGCCCAAAGGAATGTTCTCGTTCTTTGAAACTTCGTGCACTTGTACGGCTGGTGCTCCTGGATAACGGTCTTCATCTGCAAAAATGTAGTCAAAACGTCTTCTGAGGGAATCCAGCACCCTTGGATGTGCATAGATGGGAATGTCTCCTTGTCGAAAGAAAAAAGGGCGAATGTCATCAATCCCCGCGGTGTGATCGGCGTGCTCGTGGGTAAACAGAATCCCATCCAATTTATCTATGGGATTGGTCAGCATTTGCTGTCTGAAATCTGGGCCACAATCAATTACATAATTGTAATCTTTCCATGAAATCAACATGGATACGCGAAGTCTTTTGTCTTTGGGGTCTTTACTGAGGCAAACGGGATGGTTGCTTCCGATTACCGGTATTCCTTGTGAAGTTCCCGTGCCCAAAAAAGTAATGGTCATCTTATCATCCATTAAATCCAAAATTATAACTTATTTATTTAATAGATTGCGTGAAGAGTGTAACTTTGCTTCACATTAAAAAAACGGACATGCCTAGCTTACCAAGCAAAGAAAATGCTTTTGAGAATATTCCTTCCATCAAGGCGAAAACCCTTCGGATAAACTTGAACCGTGATATTTACGGAACCTTTGCCGAGATTGGTGCTGGGCAGGAAACCGCCAGACATTTCTTTAGAGCTGGAGGAGCTTCCGGGACCATTGCAAAGGCGATGAGCGCATATGACAAATCTTTTAGTGATGCTATTTATGGTATTGAGGAAGATGGACGCTACGTTACGCAGTCACGTTTGAAAAAGATGCTGGACCACGAAATGAAATTGGTCGAGGAGCGAATCAGCAGGGAAAGTAATCCTGATTATCTGTTTTTCAGTTTTGCCAACACCGTGGCCACCATAGATTTCTCCAAAAGATACAAGGGACATGGTTGGGTAGGACTTCGTTTTCAGTTGGATCCTGATCAAAAAGAGTATGATGAGATTGTTCTACATATCCGTTTTAAGCAAAATGAAGCTAGGTTACAGCAAGAAACTTTAGGTATTTTAGGGGTTAACTTGATGTATGGGGCTTTTTTCAAGTTCCATAAGCCCAAAAAGCTTTTGAAATACCTCTACGATCATATCGACCATGATACTTTGGAGATTGATATGATCAACTTTACGGGGCCTAATTTTGCCGACGTCGATAACCGTTTGATGAGCCTTCAGCTGATTAAAAATGACATGACGGATGCCGTAATGTTCGGCCCGGATGGAAATAACTTGCTTCCTGCAGCTGTTCTTTACAAGAAAAATATCTTGGCATTGCGCGGTAGTTTTAGACCGGTTACCAAGGTGAATATGGACATGTTCCAGAAATCATACGACATCTTTGTTAGGGAGCAAACGGTGGATATGGAAAATGCCATTGTGGTTTTTGAGATTACCTTGTCCAACTTAAAAGCAGCTGGGGAGATTGATGAGCAGGATTTTATGGACAGGGCAGAACTACTTTGTTCCCTAGGCCATACGGTACTGATATCCAAATTCCAGGAGTACTATAAACTTGTAGAATACTTTAATAATTATACCAAGGCCAAGATTGGATTGACAATGGGTGTCAACAACTTGGTGGATGTATTTGATGAGAAATACTATCGTCACTTAAGTGGTGGTATATTGGAGGCATTCGGTAAATTGTTCTTTAAGGATTTGAAGGTGTATCTCTATCCGATGAAAGATCCTGAAACCGGACAAATCCTTACGAGCAACAATGTAAAAGTTCATCCAAGAATGAAGGAGTTGTACAAATTCTTCAAGTACAATGGCAAGGTAATGGACATTATTGATTATGATCCTGATATTCTCCATATTTTCTCGAGGGATGTACTCAAGCAAATCATCAACAAAGATGAAGGATGGGAAAAAGAACTTCCCGAGGGTATTGCTGAAATCATCAAGGAAAAGGACTTATTTACCAGAAAAGTTCTGGAAGAAAAAGAATAGAAATAAAGAAAGGCGCTGAATCAGCGCCTTTTTTATTTAAAATTGTCAGTTCGAGCATAGTCAAAAACTTTAAAATGCTTCCTGTTTTAAGACATCTCAACTGAGCTCGATGTGACAAATAGTATATTAAGACAATATCTGCGCTGCGTGATCTTTTGTCTTTACTTTTTCAATCACATTTTCCACTTTACCATCACCATCAACAACGAAAGTGGTTCGGTGGATGCCGTCGTATTCCCTGCCCATGAACTTCTTCGGTCCCCAAACACCAAAGGTGTTGATTACCGTATGGTCTTCATCGGCCAGTAATGGAAAAGGGAACTCATATTTGTTCTTAAAATTGGATTGCTTTTTTTCCGAATCGGCGCTAACACCCAAAAGTTCATAACCTTGGTCTTGCAATTCCTTATAATTGTCCCGTAAATTGCAAGCTTCGGCCGTACAACCTGGGGTATTTGCCTTGGGATAGAAGAATACAACCAATTTTTTGCCTTTGTAATCGCTTAGATTAATTGTGTTGCCGTCTTGGTCTTTTGCTGAAAAATCAGGTACTTTATCCCCTACTTTTAACATATTCATGTGCGTTGCTCTTGAATTAATTGTTTAATATTTACTTTATCAAAGTTAAACAAATATGACCAAACAAGAAAAGGTTGATTTTGCTATAAAAACTCTGGATGAACTCTATCCGACCATACCCATTCCACTTGACCATAAAGACCCCTATACTTTGTTGATTGCTGTCTTGTTATCAGCTCAAAGTACCGATGTTCGGGTCAATCAGATTACACCATTATTATTTGAGAAAGCGGATAATCCCTTTGATATGGTCAAACTTTCAGAGGAGGAAATTCGGGAAATCATCAAACCCGTGGGGCTCTCCCCTATGAAATCCAAAGGAATTTACGGGCTCTCCAAAATATTGATTGAAAAGTATAACGGCGAGGTACCTCGGAACATAGCTTTACTTGAGGAATTACCTGCCGTAGGACATAAAACGGCCAGTGTAGTGGTTTCACAAGCTTTTGGAATCCCTGCATTCCCTGTGGACACCCATATTCACCGGTTGATGTACCGTTGGGGATTCAGTAGTGGTAAAAACGTGGTGCAAACGGAACGTGATGCCAAACGATTGTTCCCTGAAGAGATTTGGAATCGTTTGCATCTCCAAATTATATGGTACGGTAGGGAATATTCCCCTGCAAGGGGCTGGGACTTGGAAAAAGATGTTATTACCAAGACCATTGGACGCAAATCAGTGATCAACGAATACTATAAAAACAAAAAGAGCCGCTAATTGCGGCTCTTTTCATCAGTTTGATCCTTAAATTAATTCAATGTTACTTCAAACTGGTGTTTTTTGTAGTCAACTACATGAATCGATTTTGAAAAGCTAAGTAAGAAATCTACTGTTTTCTGACTCGCTTTTACCGTTCTAACGGATTTTTGTTCTTCAGAGTAAATGTTTTCCATATTCTAGCGTAAGTAATTGTTTCCATTATATAACGGCACTAGATTGGAAATATTGTTGGCTTCGACGTAATGCCAATTAATTCGTTAAAACGATATTTCTACGCTCTACGATTTTTCTAAGGTTGATAAGGGCATATCGCATTCTTCCCAAAGCTGTATTGATGCTCACGTTGGTGTTTTCGGATATCTCCTTGAAGCTCATATCCTTATAAATACGCATAATCAACACTTCTCTTTGATCGTCTGGCAATTCATCGATCAAAAGGGTAAGGTCACTTTCAATCTGATCTTTGATGATTTGCTTTTCGGCATTCAATTTCTCGTCCTTAATTACGGAGAATATATTGAAATCATCGCTACCCTCGAATTTGGGCATTCTTTTGTTCTTACGGAAGTGGTCTATTACCAGGTTGTGCGCTATACGCATTACCCAGGGTAAAAATTTACCTTCTTCGCTGTATTTTCCTTTTTTAAGGGTTTTGATCACCTTGATGAAAGTGTCCTGGAAAATGTCCTCTGCAACATCCCTGTCCAAAACTTTGCTATAAATGAAGCTGGTGATTCTTTGGTTGTGCCTGTTGATCAGGATTTCAAGAGCTTTTTCGTCTCCGTCAATGTAGTTCCTTACTAAAATCGAGTCTTTAATCTGTAGTTGTTCCATACAAATTACTTTTTTGGGTTAAAATCACAGTCCTCCCTTTACCAAGAAAGACTTTAGTTATTCAGTTTTTAATCTTTAAAAAGTAATTATTCTGTATAGGCCTATCAGGATTTTAATTACACACCAAATATAGATAAACAGGTAGGCGACCTAAAATCTATGTTGTGAGTTGACGATTTTTATATGTTAACTGATGCAATATACGTATTAAGTGTTGTGTATCGTATCTTTGAGACCCTAATTTTAACAGATGGCAATCAATATCAACGTAGATCCCAAGCAGAATATTATCATAAAGGGTGCCAAACTGCATAACCTTAAAAATATAGATGTTGTTATCCCGAGGAATAAATTGGTGGTTATCACGGGTTTATCAGGTTCAGGGAAGTCCAGTTTAGCTTTTGATACACTGTACGCCGAAGGACAGCGTAGGTATGTGGAAAGTCTTTCCTCCTACGCACGCCAGTTTTTGGGAAAGCTAGACAAACCCAAGGTTGACTATATTAAAGGTATAGCCCCCGCAATTGCCATAGAACAAAAAGTAAATTCCACCAATCCACGATCTACGGTCGGGACCACTACGGAAATCTACGATTACCTAAAGTTGTTGTATGCGAGAATCGGGAAGACCCTATCCCCTATTTCGGGCAAGGAAGTGAAAAAGCATACCGTTACCGACGTCATTAATTATATAAAGGAACTCAACGAAAGGGACAAGCTCTTATTATTGGCTCCCATAACCATCAGCGAAGAACGTGAACCGTTGAAATCCTTGGAGCTTTTCTCCAAGCAAGGTTATGCCCGTATTAAATATAAAGGAGAAGTCATTCGAATTGATCAAGCTCCTGAAGATATTGGTAGGGAATTTGATTTGGTGGTAGATCGTATCATTGTAAAGGATGATGAAGACTTTTACAATCGTTTGGCCAATGCGGTAGACAATGCTTTTTTTGAAGGCAAAGGGCAATGCTCCATCGAGAATCTTCAAACAGATGAGATCAAAACCTTTAGTAACCAGTTTGAGCTGGATGGGATGAAGTTTCTGGAACCAAATGTCCACTTGTTCAGCTTTAACAATCCATATGGAGCCTGCCCAAAATGTGAAGGCTATGGCGATGTAATCGGTATTGATGCGGATTTGGTGATTCCCAACACAGCCTTATCGGTTTACGAGAATGCCGTTTTTCCTTGGCGTGGCGAAAGTATGAGCTGGTACCGAGATCAATTGGTAAATGCTGCCTACAAGTTTGATTTTCCAATCCACAAACCTTGGTTTGAACTTTCCGAAGAACAAAAACAATTGGTCTGGGACGGAAACGAACATTTTATAGGAATCCATAAGTTTTTTGAGCAGCTAGAGGAGAAAAGTTATAAAATCCAGAACAGGGTGATGCTTTCCCGTTACCGTGGTAAAACCAGATGTTCTGTATGTAAAGGAAAGCGACTGCGAAAAGAAGCAGATTATGTGAAAGTCGGCGGAAAGTCCATTTCAGATTTGATAGAACTGCCCATCAACCAGTTGATGCCATTTTTTGAAGCATTGCAACTTTCCGAGCATGACACCTCAGTCTCTAAAAGACTTTTGAAGGAAATTACTACGCGCTTGGACTTTTTGGACAAGGTTGGTTTGAGCTACCTTACCTTAAATAGAAAATCCAATACGCTATCTGGCGGAGAAAGTCAACGGATAAACTTGGCTACATCATTGGGAAGCAGTTTGGTTGGCTCCATGTACATCTTGGACGAGCCCAGTATTGGATTGCACCCTCGAGACACCGAGAATTTGATCGAAGTCTTAAAATCGCTTCGTGATTTGGGCAATACCGTAATCGTAGTCGAACATGATGAAGACATTATGAAAGCTGCCGATGAAATTATCGATATTGGTCCAGAAGCAGGGACCTTGGGCGGAAACGTTGTGGCCACTGGAGATTGGGAAACCATCCTCCAAGCTGATTCACTTACAGCATCGTACCTTAATGGGACCATGAAAATTCCGGTGCCCAAAGAGCGAAGAAATTCCAAACATTACATTCAAATCAAGGGCGCCCGTGAAAACAACCTTAAAAATATAGATGTCACATTCCCATTGAATGTGCTTACCGTGGTAACGGGCGTATCAGGGAGTGGAAAAAGTACCTTGGTCAGAAAAATACTGTATCCGTCCATCTTAAAGGAAACAGGAGGTTATGGTGAAAAGGCCGGTCAGTTCTCGGCAATGGAAGGCAAGTATGCTCACATTAAACACGTAGAGTTTGTGGATCAAAACCCCATTGGACGTTCCTCACGCTCCAATCCCGTTACCTATATAAAGGCCTACGATGATATCCGTAGTCTATTTGCATCACAAAAACTGAGCAAGCTTCGTGGCTACAAGGCCAAACACTTTTCTTTTAATGTGGATGGTGGGCGCTGTGAAAAATGTAAGGGCGAAGGTGAAATCACTGTAGAGATGCAATTTATGGCCGATGTGCATTTGGAATGTGATGCTTGTGACGGCAAACGATTCAAAAAAGATATCCTCGAAGTACAGTTTGAAGGAAAGAACATCGATGATATTCTTAACATGACCATTGATGATGCCATTGAGCACTTTTCAACCCACAAGCAGGATAAAATCGTAACCAAACTAAAGCCTTTGCAAGATGTCGGATTAGGCTACGTAGCGCTTGGGCAGTCCTCCTCTACCCTTTCCGGTGGTGAGGCACAACGCATAAAGCTTGCTTCATTTTTGGTAAAAGGTCATACAAAGGAAAAAGCGTTGTTCATCTTTGATGAACCTACGACAGGGCTTCACTTCCACGACATCAAAAAACTGCTAAAATCCTTTGATGAGCTCATTGACAAAGGCCATTCGGTAATTGTTATCGAACACAATATGGAACTGGTCAAATGTGCAGACTATATTATCGACCTCGGTCCTGAAGGCGGTGAAAAGGGAGGAAATTTGGTGGTAGAGGGTACTCCTGAGGAAATCGTCAAAAATTCAAAATCCTACACCGCTAATTATTTAAAGAACAGTCTTTAATTACCATTTCGACAATTAAAAAAAAGACACCCATTTAAGTGAAATAGGTGTCTTTTTTCTTACTGTTATTTTCAGATTAACGGAAAATATCGCCTTTTATAACTTTCCGTAAAAACCATTCGTGAATTCATATCCACTCTACGTCAATTGAATCCACCCGTTCGTCAATTCAGGACAACATATAAAAATGTTTAAGTAGATATTTGGACCCATAATACAATGAAAATTACTCTTATAAAGTACTGACTACCAAAAGTTTTAAATCAGTTCCATTGGCTTTTAAAGGGGTTTTCTGTAATCCTCCATATAACGAAACACTTTCTATGTTTTTGTATTAAACCATTCCACATGAACAATACTACCCTCCCAAACTCACTGAAGAACATTATCAAGGGAAGTTTAATTCCCATTTTTGCCTTACTAATTACTCACAGCTGTTTTGCAGAGATTATCAATCATTCTACCAAAAATGAAATTTTCAATTCATTCGGGGATATGCCTTTTGCGCCAGGAATTTCCATTACCGTGGATGGCACCCCTTTGGACGGTTTGGAAGGTAGCCCTGGGTGTAATCTCGTATTGTATGAGATTACTGTAACCAATACAGGTACGGATGACTTGGAAAATGTTGTGGTCAGCGATGCTTTGTTGGAGGGAATCATTAGGGGCCCTACGGAAAGTCTCAATCCTGATAATATTCTGGAAATTGGGGAAGTATGGACCTATAGCGCTGCCCATGTTACAACACCACAAGAAAAAATAGATGATCAAATGGAAACACTGACATCGGTCACTGCGAATGTTGTAGGTCAATTTGACGAAAATGTCAACGATGACGATGCCACAACCGTCGCCTTGGACTCATGCCCTTTAAGTTCGGAAATAGCCGTGGTAAAGACAGGTAACCCCCTAGGGAGTATTGATAGTGGAGCACAAGGATGTAACTTAATAATCTGCCAATTTACGGTAACCAGCGAAGGAGGAAATACGTTAGAAATGTAGTACTCACGGACCCTTTATTGGGCGGGGACCTTGGAGCTCCCGATGCTGTCTCAGATCCAAACAACAACAGTTTACTGGAAGATGGTGAAGAATGGACCTATTACCGTTCCCTATAATACAACCATACTGGATAAGTTCAATGAAGAGGTTATCAATCAGGCGGTTGTAACTGCAAACATTCAAGGGGACCCCAACCCTCTGGTTCTTGATTTATCCGATGATGACAGTGTATCGGAAAATGACCCTACTGCAGTATCATTGCCCTCTTGTCCATCTAAAGATTATATAGCTGTGGTTAAAGCAGGTGCAGCAATCGAAGGGATAGAACAAGGCCCAGGATGTAACTTAATACTATATGAATTTACAGTTACCAACGAAGGAGAGAACATTCTGGGGAATGTTGTTCTTAATGACCCTTTATTGGGAGGTGTAATTGCTGGTCCTTTTGAAGGGGATGACAACTATGATGGATTCCTTGATTTGAACGAAGTGTGGCGTTACACTGCCCAATACAATATTACACAAGAAGACATTAACAATGGCTTTTTTGAGAATCAAGCAATTGTATCGGCAGATATTCAAGGACTGAATCAAATGGCCATAGACCTATCCGATGATGATAGTGTACTGGAGGATGTCCCAACTATCATTGATCTATCATTTTGCTCAGGAGCAGATATTGGTTTGATCAAAGTCGGACAAGCCGTGGACATCAATGGCGATGGATGTATTGAAAGTATTCTGTACACCTTCACATTGACCAACACAGGAAGCGTTGACATTAACGAAATTACCTTGGAGGACGAACTCCTTGGTGGCGAGGTGCCTGGACCTGTTGATGGAACCGACACCAAAAACGACGATGGAACTTGGGACAACGTGAAGGAACTCCCTTTCAACGATGACTCCTACTCTGTGGCCCACCCAGCTCTGAACCTGGAAGAAACAAGATTGTAATTTTCCTCAAACATGGAGGGAACATTGGGCGAATCCGATATTTGGTATATAGATATTTTGTAAAACGATACGTATGGCCAACCGGTTAATCTCGGGCCAGTCATCAATACTGCGGAAAGAGAAACATTTCCATTTATAAGCGATAGAAACGGATTGTTCTTCTCAAGCGATGGCCATGTGGGACTTAGAGGTTTGGACATTTTCAGGGCCTCACACAACAATTCCGAAGGGTTTTATGCAGTAACCAATCTGGAACAACCCATCAATTCCAATCAAGATGACTTTGGATTTATCGTGAAAGAAAAAGAAAAAATCGGATATCTGTCCTCCAATAGAGACGGGGGAGGCGGTAGTAGTTCAGATGATATCTATCTCTTGACCGAAAACTGCAATCCTGTCATCTATGGTGCTATTACCAATGCAAAAACCGGAGAACCCTTGGAAGGTTCAATGGTTTATTTAATGGATGAAAACAATCAAGTGATATCCCAAAAAATTACCCTAGCAAACGGCAACTACCGATTTGAGGACGATATGGATTGTGAAAAACAATATGTAGTCAGGGCTTCCAACGAAGAGAAGGAATACGAACCACTTGAAAAAGTTGTGATGACCCCAGAAGGAACTATGATGCTTCAGGTGGACTTGGCCCTTACCCCACCCGATTGTCCAGTTGATGACCTTGGCTGTAGATTGGATTTACAACCTATCTATTTTGATTTTGACAAGCACAACATCAGACCTGACGCTGAAGTGGAACTGGCCAAAATATTGGAGGCCATGAAGGAATACCCACAATTGAATATTCATATTGAATCCCATACCGATTCTAGAGGGAACGATGCCTACAACATGCGATTGTCCGAGAGAAGGGCAAAATCCACCCTTGAATGGTTGGTTGAAAAAGGTATCGATAGAGATCGATTATCCTCAAAAGGGTATGGAGAATCACAGTTGATCAACAATTTCAGTAATGGAGTAAACTGCTCAAAAGAGGCCCATCAATTGAACCGAAGATCTATGTTTATCATTAAATAAGTAGTTCTATCTAGTTTTTTTATGCTGATAATCAGTGTTTTACAATTTTTGGCACGCTGATTGCTTATTATAGGGTGGATGTAAATAGTTGCATCTAGAACTTAAAACCTTGTAGTATGAAAAAGTTAGTACTCATTATAGCAGCGGTTGTTTTCGGAATACCAAGTATCCAAGCAGAAACAACCAATACAGTGGCCACCGCCACAAATTACCGATATGGAAATTCTTTCATCTTTGTAGAAGGTGGTGTAACATTTTCCGTATACCCTGATGGTGAGTTCGATTTTTATATGGACAACAGGGTTAATGTAGGTGTTGGTGCACAAATCGGAAACGTTGGCATCACCTTTAATTCAGGGTACAACTATAACCCCTTTGTTCAGTACGATGATTACGGTGCCGTAATCCAAGTTGAGAACACCCCTATTTATTATGACTATTACGGTCGCGTATCTCAAATTGGTAGCGTGGATATCTGGTACAACAATGGTAGGGTTCGAAGAGTCGGTGGATTGAATATTTACTATAATGGTGGTGTTTTTAGTCACTATACTGGATATATCAACATATATAATAGAAGATATGTGTACAGACCATTCCACAGGTATTTTGTTAGACCCGCCGTAGGTTTCTGTAATGTATACGCAAGACCATATAGAAGGTATTACAGCCCTATCCGATATACCTATTATGCTCCTTACAGACAAAATACCAGAAGGGCTTATGCCAGATTGGGTAAGGTGTACAGAAACAACAATAATAGATATAGAAGGGAAAACATCTATAGAAATGATAGAAGAGTTTCGGTGAGAGACAACCGAGCAAGAAGAGCAGATTACGGAAGAAGCAATGCAACAGTGGCTAAAAATTCTTCAAGAAGAGGAAATAGTACTGTAAACCGTTCAAGTAATTCCGTAAGAGGACCAAAAGTTGTTTCCAGGGATTCTAGAAGCAATAATAATAGAAAGTCAAATAATGTAACAAGATCTGGAAGAACAACGGCTTCCAATAACAAGGCACAAAGAGCTTCGAACAATAGAAGTTCCAATGCCAGAAAAGCGACTCCGCGTACAAGCAGTAGAACCGTAAAACGTTCTGCGCAAAGTACCTATAGAAAACCGCAGACTACATCGAGAACACCAAGTAGGTCCACGGTAAGCAGAGGAAGCTCTTCAAGGAAAGCCGTTTCCAGAAGCTCTAGGCCAAGCGTGCGCAAAAGCTCTGTAAGCAGAAAGAGCAGTTCTAGACCTAGCGTAAGCAGAAGTTCAAGTGCTAGAAAAAGTAGTGCTAGAACCTCAAGAAGTTCTAGAGGTTCTTCCAGGAGAAATAATTAGATAGATTTTTTTAGGTTGGTTAGTTGTTTACCCCGTAGTTGAATTTATTCGCTACGGGGTATTTTTTTTGAGCCATTTGGATAAGAAACCGGTCACATCTTCAGAAATATTAAAGCGGTACAGAATGCCCACGTACATGACCACAATGAGAAATGACTTTAGGCCAATATTGATGATGGGATGAAATTGAAACTGCACCAAATCAAAAAGAACAGCCAACAGCACCAAGGTAGCGAACACCTTAAAAGTAGCCGCAGTAAAGGGCATAATACCAAACTTTATCTTCACAAAAATCAGTTTTACCAAATTGAAGATAAAAATGGAGACAAAACTGGCGAATGCGGCACCCTCAAGACCAAATTTCGGAATCAATATATAATTCAGGAGAATGGTCAACGCGGCCAAGCACACCCCGAAAATCAAAACCGTTTTATAATAGTGGGAATTGTACAGAATGGAATTGATGTTCCCCAACAACGAATCCATCACTTTGGCCAAGCCGATCAAGAATACGATAACAAAACCATTTCTATAATTCTCCGGCAACATTAAATACAAGTCGTTCAGGTTGAGGATAATCAGCACAAACAGGATGCCCGAGGCAATAAACAGGGTCAGCGAGCTCTTTTTGTACAATTTATCGAGCCCGGCATCATTATGGGTGTTCAGCAGCTCCGCCGTTAAAGGATAGGTAATTTGGTGCATGGCACGGGAGGGCACGATAATTACCGTGGCAATATACACCGAAACACCATAGTACGCCACATTTTCAATACTGATGAACTGATTCAGCATGACCTTATCGATTTCCAGCAAAATCAATGCTGCTGAGCCGCCTAAGATAATCAAGAAGGAATAGGACAGTATTTCCTTGGTAAAGGGCGGAAACTTAAAATCCAATTTGGGCATCCTTAGGGTAAACGCATATATTTTGATAATAACAGTCCGCAACAAATACAATCCCACCAAACATTTGAAGAACGTATCCAACGAAATCACATCAAAATAAAAAAGGACAAGCAAAATGGATACCCCTATCCTAGCGAAAACCTCCTTCATAAAATTTCCGAAAACGGACTTTAAATGCACCTTGGCCCACGAATAGAATACCTCAAAATAGCCCATGGCCAATCCCACAAAAAAGACATACCACAAGTAGTCCTTTACCATAGGATTTACTTGTGACACCCAATCACCAATGGAATCGTACCAAATAAAGCCGACCAAGGCTACCGGCAAAATCCCCAATAAAGGAATCAACAACATCAACGTAAAAAAACCGTCTTTTTCCACTTCCTGATGGTTGCTATAATATTTTACCATGGTGTTGTGCACACCAAAAGCCATTAAAGGCATAAGGATGGCACCCGATGCCAAAATAAACGTGACCAGTCCATAATATTCATCAGGTAAAATTTTGGTGTAGAGGAACAATGTATTTATGGCCCCAAAAAAGAACCCTAAATACGTTACCACAGTATTCTGTATGGATTGTTTTAGAACAACGCCCATTAGATAAATTTAGCCAAAGATTCCGTTAATGCTTTTCTATGGTATTGCTCCACACCTTCCGAATTGCAGACCAATGTACCGTTTTCGTATTGGTGGAATGCTTTCAAAAGTACTCTTTTTATGTGCGCAACCTCGGTATGTAAACACATCGTGCCTGCATGGTGTTCTTCCACCATGGCGCCTGCCTCCCACCCTTTTGGGCCAATGGCCAGAATGGGGCGCTTTGCATTCAAATATTCGAATAATTTTCCTGGGATGATGCCTTGTGTTTCTTCGGAATCAATTTCCAATAACAATAGCACCTGCGACTTTTGCTGGGTTTCCAAGACCTTATCGTGTGAGAGGTAGCCCAACTGTTCCACATGAGCATCCAGTCCAAAATCTTTAATGGAATGCAGCACTTCCTCCCCCACTACGCCCGCCAATTGTACTTTTAGTGCTTTTCCAAACACTTCGTTTTCTGCAATTAATTCCTGTAATGCTTGCCAAAACCCTAAAGGGTTTCTTCCTGTTAGCAAGGAGCCTATGTGCGAAACAGTAAATTTAGAATCCAGTTCCGTTGGGGATAATTCTTCATCAAAACCATTGGTGATCACCTTTATGGGTTTTGGAGTGATTGCCTCGAATTCAGTTTTGGTCGTGTTGCTGGTCACCACAATTTTGTCAGCCTTCAACAGCACGCCTTTTTCCAAAGCTTTGTGCTTTAACCTGGCGTATTCCGTCAAACGTAATTTTTTATGATAACCTATGGAGGTCCAAGGATCCCGAAAATCGGCAATCCATTGAATATGGTACTTCTTTTTAAGGCCAAGCCCGATCAAATGCAGGCTGTGTGGTGGGCCTGTGGTTATAATGGTTTCAATGCCTTCCTCCGCAATCACTTTTGCCAAGTAAGAAATGGATGGTCTTACCCAAAGTTTCCGCGCATCGGGAATAAAAAAATTACCACGAATCCAAAGCAGCACCTTTTCTATGAAAGAAGGATTTTTCTCTTTTATGATTCCCGAACTAATGGTCTTCGTTTTCTTTTTGGAGAGCAAAGAAGCCCAAGCATACGGTTCTTTTATGGGTTGTTTCAGGACTTTGATCGAGGACGGAACTTCCGCTACCAATTTTTCATCCACCAAGGGATAGCTTGGATTTTCTGGAACATAAACGATGGGTTCCAAGCCAAACTCCGGTAAGTATTTCGTGAACTTAAGCCAACGCTGTACCCCTGGTCCCCCTGCTGGAGGCCAATAGTACGCTATGACCAAGATTTTTCGCATTAGGATTCTTCCTTTTTACCGCGGAACAGGGTAAAGCCCAATCCCCCAACAATAATCAATCCCAAAAGAATATTGGATGCCAACGTAATCTGGCTTCCCGTTTCCACCACTTCGGGCTCAAATTTGAACTCGATTTCGTGCTGACCGGCAGGTACTTTCATACCACGTAGGGCATAATCCACCTTGTAATGTTCCTGTGGCTCCCCATCAATAAAGGCATTCCAACCCGATGGGTAATGCATTTCGGAGAATACCGCAAAACCATCATTGGCATTGTTGGCACTATATTTTAAATAATCGGGACGATACTCCACCAAATCGATGCTTGCGGTAGAATCCACCGAATACCGTAACTTGGTCAATTCTGGATACTCCTTGGTATTGACCACCGCTTGGGTTTTGGAATTGAAATCCTTGAGTTTCAAAATTTCCTCGTTGGCAGATGCAACAGGTATCAACTGATTCACAAACCATGCGTTACCGTTGGCATCGGGGTTTACAGCAGGATAACTGTTCCCTTCCTCATCTTGTTGAATGACGTATTTCACATTCAACATGTTCATGACCTGAAGATTGTTCTGGTACAGATGGTACTCGAACAAATTTTGAAGTGCCCTAGGTTTGGCGGCGTGATACCCGCCCACAGATTTATGAAAGTAAGAAGTTCGGGCACCGTTCAAGCCTTCTTGTGGGTCGAAAACCCGAAAAATGGAATCATCCTGTTGAATCATCTGATCTATCTGATTCGCTTGAAAAGGTTCGTTTACTTGACGCTGACGTACAAAATCGTCCTCATTGACATATCGGAGGTCCACACCGACCAAATCAAACAGGATCAGGGCACCCAAAGCGAAGACCAATATATTTTTGTTGATTTTATCTTTGATAAAAAACCATAAAGCGGCAGCGGCCAAGGCTACGTAAATCAACGAACGGATGGTGTCGTTCACGTAGACCGCTTCACGATCTCGCTGGATCATGGTCATCAATTCATCGCCAAAGTAGCCGCGGTACATTTCGTCGCGCATACCCTCAAAGTCAAAGAAACCTTTCAGCAGGAAAATGACGATGCCAAGTCCTACCGAAACAAAGAAACTCAGTTTTAATGCTTTTAGTTTTTCCTTTTGGTCAACCGATGATTTGAACAGTTCCCGAATTCCAAGAATCCCTAACACCGGCAAACAAAGCTCCAACACCACTTGAATGGAAGAAACCGCCCTGAATTTGTTGTAGAGAGGGAAATAATCAATCATAAAATTGGTAAGCAAGGGGAAGTTTTTACCCCAAGAGAGCACTAACGATAAAATAGCTCCGGATAACAACCACCATTTCTTTTTACCATCCACCAGAAAAACACCCAACATAAACAGGAAAAATACAATGGCCCCAACGTAGGCAGGTGCGGCCACAATGGGTTGATCTCCCCAATATAAAGGCAAACTGCTCGAAAATTCCATGGCCTTGGTGGACGATAGCCCTTGATTGGTCAAATATTCGTAGGCTTTGGAATCCTTGCCCAAATCCTCACCTCCCGAGCCTCCGAACAGTCGGGGTGCAAACAGGTTCAGGGATTCTGCGATTCCGTAGCTGTATTGTGTTATGTATTCTTTCTCCAGCCCTGTGGAAATCTCTTTTTCACTTCCATCTGGGTTTACCGTAAGTTCTGATTTACCACGGGTACTCCAATCCGCATATTCCTTAGTGGCCAAAAGACTTGTGGCATTGGTAAAGATGGACAGTACAACCGCTACGACCAAAATACCCACCGAAGCGAAGAAATGTTTGAGCTCTTTTTCTTTGATGGCATAAATGAGATACACCAAACCCATCACCAGCACCAAAAGCATAAAATAATAAGTCATTTGGTAGTGATTGGCACTGATTTCAAGCGCCATGGCCAATGCGGTCAGTATGAATCCCAGAATATATTTTTTTCGAAACACGAGCACAATGCCTCCCAACACCATGGGAATGTACCCCAGCGCATGTGCCTTGGCATTGTGTCCCACGCCAAGAATAATGATCATGTAGGTAGAGAAGCCGAAAGCAATAGCTCCCAGAGCGGCCAATCTAAAATCCACCTTCAAACATAAAAGCAGTATGTAAAACCCTATCAAATATAAGAACAGATAATCGGCAGGTCGTGGCAAAAACCGAATCAAACGGTCCAGCTCCTTTACGTAGTTGTGCGGATAATTGGCTCCCAACTGATACGTGGGCATTCCGCCGAAAGCACTATTGGTCCAGTAGGATTCCTCGCCCGTTACATCTTTGTAGGCATCACGTTCTTGGGCCATGCCCTTGTATTGGGCTATGTCGGATTGATAAATGGCTTTTCCTTGCAAAACTGGATAAAAATAGACCAGCGAGGCAAGGATAAATAAAGCAATAACACAAATATGGGTGATAATGGCTTTTGGAGAAAGATTCATGGATAGGTTTTGATTCGGCAAATATTAATCAATTTCCTCAAAATCTATGTATTCTCCAACTTTTTTTGAGGGATTGGATTTGCGGGGCGGTTTTTTGGAAATGGAGGTCTCCCCTTCCTTAGGTGCTTCATTGCCAAAATCTTGAGCGTTTCCAAACTGCTGTGAAAAACGTTCGTTTGTCTTCTTCACTGCATAATTCAGTAGTTTCGGGGCCAACCACTTCATAAGGAATTTGAGCCCGTAGTATACTAATATGACAATTAAAATCGTTTGTAGTAAAACCATATAACCTTAGTTATTGAATCAAATTTACACTGTTAGTAGCGTAAACCCATCAAACGTATCTTAAAATAGTATTAAAAACCCAGTTATATGGACATTTCCATGATCAAAAAGTCTTTTTTTCTTTTCGTTCTATTCCCAACCTTCATTTTTGCGCAATATACCGATGTGATCAATTCCAACCGACCCGGAAGGGCCGCGAGTGCTTACGCTGTTGGTAAAAACGTGATTCAGGCCGAGGTGGGAATGTTGTACGAACAGCAAGACAATGCCGATTTGAATTCCGACTCCAACATTTTTGGGGCGGATTATGCGTTTAGGTACGGATTGCTTTTTGAGGAACTGGAAGTGATTGCCGAAGGATCTTTCATCACACAAAATATCACGTATCCCGATTTGGGCATTGAGGGCAACCTGACGAATTTTTCACGAAACCGCGTAGGTTTAAAATATTTGGTTTTTGACCCGTTCAAAAATCCGGAACGCAACAAACCGAATTTGTACAGCTGGAGGGCCAACAATGTATTCCAATGGAAAAATCTGATTCCTGCCGTATCAGTGTATGGTGGAGCCAATTTTGTATTGGGCGACAATCCATTTTACCCCAATGAGCCTACAGTCTCCTACCGTGGTGGTATTCAGACACAGAGCAGGCTTTCGCCAAGGTTCGTGTTGATTTCCAATATTGCCTACGACCGCATTACCACCGATTTTCCGGAATGGCGCTACGCCCTATCCGTTACCCATTCTTTCCGTGATCCTAGATGGAGTGTCTTTTTTGAAGGACAAGGCATTTCCGGGGACCGCTATTCGGATATTATCTTGAGAACCGGGGTTGCCCGTTTGATCAATCCGAATTTCCAGGCTGATTTTCATTTGGGTTCCGGCTTTAAAAATGACCCATCCCGATTGTTTGTGGTGCTGGGTTTTTCTTACCGATTGGACTTTCATAAGGATGAACTTATTCCTATCAACGAACAGCAATCCGGTGTGAATGGAAAAATCAAAAAGAACGCCAACCGAAAAAAATCGAGAAAACGAAAGAAAAACAAAGGTGGCACCATAGATTTTTAAGTTTTGCATCAACTTCATTTTTCTACTGCAAGTAATATTCATAATATTGGGCATTAATTTGCACGTATGGTTTCCGTTAAACAGGTTCAGTCCAAATCCGACCTTAAGCGATTTGTGAAATTTCCATTTTCGCTCTACAAGGATTCCCCCTATTGGGTACCCCCTATCATCAAAGATGAAATGGCTTCTTTTGACAAGGACGAAAACCCTGTTTTTAAATCGGCGGAGGCCCAATTCTTTTTGGCCTACAAAGACGGTAAAATCGTGGGACGCGTAGCAGCCATCATCAACTGGTTGGAAGTAAAGGAACAAGGCCTTAAAAAAATGCGGTTCGGTTGGTTCGATTTTGTGGACGACCTTGAGGTTTCCAAAGCCTTGTTGGACAAAGTCCGTGAGATTGGAAAGGAACACCAGCTTGAATATATGGAAGGGCCCGTAGGCTTTTCCAATTTGGATAAGGTTGGCGTACTTACCGAAGGTTTTGACCATATTGGAACCATGGTTACCTGGTACAACCACCCCTATTATCAGTCACATTTTGAGCAACACGGCTTTACCAAGGAAAAAGAATACCGCGAAAGCAAGTTCTTAGCCGCCAATGCTGACCCAAAACTGTTCGCGAAGGCCAATTTACTGATCAAGAAACGCTATGGGCTCCGCGAGATGAACTTTGAAAAGAGTTCCGAGATCATGCCCTGGGTGGACAAGATGTTCGACCTTTTTAATGACACCTATGCCAAGCTATCCTCTTTTGTGAAGATCACGGATATCCAGAAGGAGTATTTCAAAAAGAAATATATCAGCTTCATCAATCCGGAATACATCAAATTTGTGGTGGATGCAGAGGATAATCTGGTTGCCTTCGCCATTGTGATGCCCTCTTTTTCCGAAGCGTTGCAAAAGGCGAACGGTAAATTGTTCCCATTTGGGATTTTTCATTTGTTACATGCCCGAAAGCATAGCAAGGATGCTATTTTTTATCTGATCGGCATCCATCCGAAGTATCAAAACAAAGGGGTTACTTCCATTATTTTCAACGAGTTCTATCATACCTTTAAAAAGCGTGGGGTGGTCAACTGTATTCGTACCCCGGAATTGGAGGACAATATCGCCATACAGCAAATGTGGAAGCATTTTGACCCCAAGGTCATCAAACGTAGGCGTACCTATGTGAAGGACCTGTAATAGCTTCATTTTGTTGGCCAATGCGCCTGCGAAAGGTATCTTTCAGAAAAAATTCAAATTGATTTTGTAATTTGAACGCTGCTATCGTTTCCTATTGATAGTAACTTAGCGCAGCATCCAAATAGGTAGTATATGTACAAGAAAGTTCAGTATATAAACAAGTTGTACACCATTTTACCAAAACCTATGCGAAAAATTATATTCCTGATTTTAATTTTACAATCGTCTTTGACTTTTTCACAAGTTCAACAATACTTTTTTGTGGATGATGTAGAAGTCGTTGAATATCTATATGTCCAAATTTGCATTGGAGAAAACGGAGAAACAACATCTGTAACTGAAATTCCAAAAAGAACGACTTATAAAAACAAAGATGTTATTCAACAAATTATAGAATATCGGAAAGGAATTGACTTTTTACCTGAAAGTAAATTTAGCAACCAATGTTTCGACTATCCCTTTACCATTGTGAATTCAAAGTATGAATCGATGGCTGAAACGGATTCAAATTGTTTCACCGAATTTGGAAAGGGAAAATATCGGTATATAAATCCCGAATATCGAGATGTGAAAATCAAAAGACGGAAACGAAAGCAAATTGAAAAAACAAAGGACTCGAAATTGGTTTTTAAAATCGAGTGGATTTCACCTTGCAATTATGTTTTGACCTACTTAAAAGTTTCAAAACCTGAACATAAATACCTAATTGGACAAAAAATAGATGTCAAAATTATTGACGTTCTAGAAAACGGAAATTATGTCTATTATTCAAATTTATCTGACCGAACTTATGGATTTGGAGAAATGGAAAAATTATAAAAACGGTGTACAACACTGGCTATAATTCATTGTTCCCTCCTGCCTTGAACTAAATTCCCTATTTTTAAGAAAACTATTAACCACGGGAATGCTTTCGTAATGCGGCATTGGCTCGCTGGAAAATCGCACCGGCCAGCCACAACGAAATCATAGCCGAGAACCGTTAGCAGCAAGCTTAAAATGAAATTTACAATCAAAATATTGATCGGGGTTTTAATGTTAGCATCAACTAACATAATTGCTTGCACTTGCTCAATCCCAAAAAGTTTAAAAGCTATTCAAGATTATGAATTTGAAAATTCAGAATGCATCTTCATTGGAGAGGTAATAGAAATTGACCCTATAAATAGTTTGTTTCAGTTTAAAGTTGTAGAATCTTTTAAAGGCTAAGAAAACGGTACGGTTTATACTGGAGCATATGACCAAATGTGCGGTCCAATAATTGATAAAACTGGAAATTGGCTGATTTATGGGAATTTCAACGATGAGAATCAAGTTGTAATAAATCATTGTGGACTAACACGAAGCCTCAATAGTCCTGAAGACAATATTTCTGCTACAAAACCTCCAAAACCACCTTTACCAAATGAAAAAGAAACGGAATCGGAGATTGAGAGAAAAATAACAGAATGGAGATTAAGAGCAAAATCGGATTTGGAGAATGAGATAAAAGAATTAAGGAAACGAACAGAATAAAAAAGCCAGCTGCTAACACTGGCTATAATTCATTGTTTCCTCCTGCCTTGATCTAAATTCCCTACTTTTAAGAAAACAAAAACCACGGGAATGCTTTCGTAAAGCGGCCCTGGCTCGCTGGAAAATCGCACCGGCCCACGCTGTCGCTCGCCAGCCGCCAGCCACAACGAAATCATAGCCGTATTCCAAGATCAAATCCAAACTTATTTAGATCTTATTGTCAAGCCGCGTATTGCTGTAAAACCACATATGGCGTTCCTCTTTTTACTACTGAGAATGCCCTTGCCAAAAGTTTGTTCCTGACATTGTTCAAGGCAAGCATCTTAGGCTTCCCTTCCGCTATTTTTCGTTTATAGTACGCCCTGAGCTCCGGATCATGTTGTATTGCCGATATACCTGCCATACTCAACAAAGTCTTCATCTTTCTGTCCCCGATCCAATGACACTGTCTCTTCCTTCTCAAACCACTACCGGATTGGTGGTCATAGGGAGCCAGACCACAATAACTCGAGAATTTTCTCCATGAATCGAATTGCCGGAAGTTTTGGGTGTGATAGAGCAGCTGGCACGCCACCACAAAACCAATCCCACGTAAAGAAAGCAACAGTCCGTAATTGCCCGACAATTCCTCATCCTCCCTTAGTATCTGATCCATTCTGGCCTCAATGGCCTTGACCTGTTTATCAAGTGAAGCTATCGTCCTCTTAATGCAAATACAGCCTATATCCGTGGATGGACTCCCCAACAAATGTTCCATCTCCTTTAAGGTGCCCAATAGCCCCGCCCTATTGCGTACCATTTGATCACGAAGGCCCAATAACCTCCCCAACTCCTGATAAACCAAACTCTTTGCCTCGCTCATGGTCAGTTCTTCCCTGCACAACCAGGCATATCTTGCTATGAGCCGGGAATCCACCTTGTCGCTCTTTTCCCGTACCAGACCAAGGGACCTTTTTATCCTCAACGGATTCTCCTCTACATAATCAACACCTTGCCCACTTAAATAGCAGGACAGTTTCAAGGAATAGTTCCCCGTGTTCTCAAAACAGTAAAAAAAGGATTCCTTCACTTCTTTTCCCACCCAGGACAACATGGAACGATACCCCCTTATGTCGTTCGCAAATACCTTGTGCTTGCCCAATAGATGACAGCTAACGTCCAAAGTCTTCTTTGATACATCGATACCAATGGCTTCTTTGTAATTTTTCATAATTTTAAAATTGACAGTTAATTTATGTTGCAAAAACTATTTCCTTTATTGGGTGCTACAACACCTGGTATTCCAATTGGTTCTATGCAACTTTTAGGAGAAAAGAGGACTGATACGTCTAGTAAGGCTTAACTTAGAGACCGTTTTAGTTCTCCTCTTTCTCTTATTCAATTTATAAATTCAAAGTAAAGGAGACCGTTG
>NZ_RZNA01000007.1 GCF_003992595.1 Flagellimonas oceanensis | reverse complement strand
GTTAAACATTTATTCGCCCGGAAACTCTAGTTTTAAATTGTCCGGTTTAACGGGAGGAGGTCAATATAATCATATGCGTCCCAAAAATTGGTAATATCAGTTGTTACAACGTTTTGATTTAGTTGTTGTCTGTTATTACAGTTTGCTAAGGCTAATACTGTAATCAGTAATATCAGAGCTTTTTTCATTTTTCAATTTAGTAATTTATTCAGCTTACACATAACGGTCCCGGCTATGAGATGAGTAGTTGCATGGTTTAGTAGTAGGTAAGTAGAGGCCATTGCTTATAGCCATGGTTACTAGTGGTTTTTATTCTTTAAATCGTTTGTCGTTCAGTTTTTGATTTGCTTTATTTTTCACCTTTCTGTTTTTTCCGTTTTTTGCAAATCTCTTTATAATTTTTCGTGTTATGTCTTGATGGTCGAGCAGTAAATTTTGAATTTTAGCATTTCCATTTTCTAAGATATTTTCTACCAACTCATTTGAGATTCCGCAGTCTTTTAATCTCAAACGGTAGGTTTCAGATGGCTCAGAAACAATTCCTTTTTTGCTTGTTATTCTCGGGTCTTTATAGGCAGGAAGTATTCGCATTAGTTCCTCTAACTTTTCAACAAGCTCTATTCTCGATTTGGTCGTAAAAGTCAAAAACGGATTTTCCCAATTTGGGTCAATGTCAAATTCATTGTTTTTTTGATTGAAATTTTCTATAAAGTTTAAAACTCGGACTTGATATTCTCCATCCAAGTCTCTTTCTGGTCGCCATTCTACATCTATGAATTTTAATCGGCTATAATTTTCTAAGATCAATAAACTTGAACCATCAAAATAATCTTCGAAACCGACTGCAGGATCAATTTCATACAGTTGGTTGTATTTTACTGTCCAACCAGCTTCAATTCTTAGGGGTTGTAGATTCATTTTAATTATGAGTAGGTCATATTACTGTCAACGGTCTCCTTTACTTTGAATTTATAAATTGAATAAGAGAAAGAGGAGAACTAAAACGGTCTCTAAGTTAAGCCTTACTAGACGTATCAGTCCTCTTTTCTCCTAAAAGTTGCATAGAACCAATTGGAATACCAGGTGTTGTAGCACCCAATAAAGGAAATAGTTTTTGCAACATAAATTAACTGTCAATTTTAAAATTATGAAAAATTACAAAGAAGCCATTGGTATCGATGTATCAAAGAAGACTTTGGACGTTAGCTGTCATCTATTGGGCAAGCACAAGGTATTTGCGAACGACATAAGGGGGTATCGTTCCATGTTGTCCTGGGTGGGAAAAGAAGTGAAGGAATCCTTTTTTTACTGTTTTGAGAACACGGGGAACTATTCCTTGAAACTGTCCTGCTATTTAAGTGGGCAAGGTGTTGATTATGTAGAGGAGAATCCGTTGAGGATAAAAAGGTCCCTTGGTCTGGTACGGGAAAAGAGCGACAAGGTGGATTCCCGGCTCATAGCAAGATATGCCTGGTTGTGCAGGGAAGAACTGACCATGAGCGAGGCAAAGAGTTTGGTTTATCAGGAGTTGGGGAGGTTATTGGGCCTTCGTGATCAAATGGTACGCAATAGGGCGGGGCTATTGGGCACCTTAAAGGAGATGGAACATTTGTTGGGGAGTCCATCCACGGATATAGGCTGTATTTGCATTAAGAGGACGATAGCTTCACTTGATAAACAGGTCAAGGCCATTGAGGCCAGAATGGATCAGATACTAAGGGAGGATGAGGAATTGTCGGGCAATTACGGACTGTTGCTTTCTTTACGTGGGATTGGTTTTGTGGTGGCGTGCCAGCTGCTCTATCACACCCAAAACTTCCGGCAATTCGATTCATGGAGAAAATTCTCGAGTTATTGTGGTCTGGCTCCCTATGACCACCAATCCGGTAGTGGTTTGAGAAGGAAGAGACAGTGTCATTGGATCGGGGACAGAAAGATGAAGACTTTGTTGAGTATGGCAGGTATATCGGCAATACAACATGATCCGGAGCTCAGGGCGTACTATAAACGAAAAATAGCGGAAGGGAAGCCTAAGATGCTTGCCTTGAACAATGTCAGGAACAAACTTTTGGCAAGGGCATTCTCAGTAGTAAAAAGAGGAACGCCATATGTGGTTTTACAGCAATACGCGGCTTGACAATAAGATCTAAATAAGTTTGGATTTGATCTTGGAATACG
>NZ_RZNA01000006.1 GCF_003992595.1 Flagellimonas oceanensis | reverse complement strand
GATACCCCAAAAATTAGGGCAGTAAGTTTAATCATTAAATTTACTGAATATGACACGAAGAAAGTTTACCCCGAAGTTCAAGACCAAGGTGGTATTGGAAGCCTTGAAAGAGCGGCATAGCCTTGCCGAACTTGCCCAGAAGTACGAGATACACCCGACCCAGATCAGCGCATGGAAGCGCGATTTCCTCGATGGGGCCGAGCAGGTGTTCGAATCGGGCAAGAAGGATGCCCGCAGCGAGACCGAAAGGGAGAAGGACAAACTTCTAAAGGCCATAGGCCAGTTGAAGGTCGAGAACGATTTTTTAAAGGACGCCTTGCGCTGAGACCACTCTCCGAACGCAGAAAAATGATACGCAAGGGTCATTCCAAGATGAGCATTGTAAAACAATGCGAAACATTGTCGGTCCATCGTTCCGGGCTGTACTATAAGCCCAGGGGCGAGACCGAACTGAACCTGAAGCTCATGCGGGAGATGGACGAACATTATCTCCACCACCCTTTCAAAGGGGCCAAGCGGATGCACATCTGGCTGACCAAAGACAAAGGCTATAAAGTGAGCAGGAACCGGATCGAACGGCTCTATTACAAGGTAATGGGGCTTAGGGCGGTACTTCCGGGAAAGCACACCTCCCGAAGGTGCAAGGACCACAAAACGTATCCCTACCTGCTACGCAACCTGACAGTTGACAGGCCCAATCAGGTATGGGCAACCGACATCACCTATATCCCCATGCAACAGGGATATCTCTACCTGGTGGCCATCATCGACCTGCACAGCCGCTATGTCCTGAACTGGAGCGTGTCCAATTCCATGGATGCCCAATGGTGCAGGGAAACATTGGAAGAGGCCATAGGTGAGCACGGGACACCTGAGATCCTCAATACGGACCAGGGGAGCCAGTTCACCGCCGAGGAGTTCGCCAATTATGTTTTGGGCCAGGGAATACGCCTGAGCATGGACGGTAAGGGAAGGGCCACGGACAATGCCTTTATCGAAAGGCTATGGAGGAATGTAAAATACGAGAAGATATACCTGAACCCTCCAAGGGACGGTATGGACCTTTATCTGTTATTGGCAGAGTACTTTGATTATTACAACCATGAAAGAAGACACCAGTCCATCGACTATGAAAGACCTATCGATCTATTTAAGAGAGCGGCTTGAATTATATTAGTTTTGTAGAGAAACTGTCCTAAAGATCGGGGTATCTACATGGCAAACAAATCGTTCTCTATGGATATTCAGGTTGTGGAAAGTCAACATTACTTTTCAATAAATTAAATCAAGTTTATGAAAAAGAAATTATTACCAGATGTATGAAAGGTATGACATTAGAAAACTTGATTGCCGATGGTTTTGACAAATTAGAAAAGTATGTTACTAATGAAAAATCTAAAAGCACATTTTCAATAAATCCTAAGGTTACCTTAGAATATCAAGACATTAAAGGGTCCTTTTCAATAATTGATTTTAGCAAAGAAAAAGTTAAGGCTAAAAACCAGATTCTACCACCACAATTGACCGTTAGTAAACTAGGTGAATTCTTTGGAGAATCAAATTGCTGTTGGGTTCTTGAGGATTTTCATAAAATAGAGGGTGACGAAAAAACACGCGTTTCCCAAATAATGAAAATTTTCATGGACATGTCACATGATTACCCTGATTTAAAGATTATAGCTATTGGTGCTGTTGGTACAGCAAGAGAAGTGGTTCAATATGATCATGAAATGAATAATCGAATCTCGGAAATTCATATACCTCCCATGGAACCAGATGAGATAAAATCTATAATAAAGTCAGGGGAAAAACTCCTTAACATTTATTTTTCAGAAGAGGATAAAAACAAAATTGCAGAATATTCTTGTGGAATACCTGCTATATGCCATCAACTATGTCTAAACATGTGCTTTTCTAATCAAATTTTTCAAACGGTTAAAAAAAGAAGCTCATTTGAACCTGATGAATTAGATATTGCCATTGAAAAATTCATCTCCGAAAGATCAGATTCTTTAAAAGCCGAATATGATTTAGCAATAAAAAGTTCAAGATTAATGAAAACCAATGATGTGAAAATAATATTGAAAGCTGCTCTATCAACAAATCAGAATGAATTTAATATTGACCAAATTCAAGCTCAGTTAAAAACCAAGGTTAGCGAGGATGTGTTGACAAAAAGATTACACGAATTAAGTTCGGTAAAAAGAGGAGAGATTTTGATATTTAGTGAGTCATCAGGAAACTATAGGTTTAATAATCTCTTTATAAAAAATTATGCTTTAATGAACCTAAGTAGAAGGGGTGATGAACAGGAGCTAATTGTCCTTAAAGAACAAAAATCTATAGATCGCCTTTTAGAAATTATTCATCAGGATTTGTCAGAAGAATTTGATAAGATACACTTTGAAGATTTAGATTAAGAAGGGGCAATTTAGATATTTTTTACAGTCTCACACCAGGGTCTGTAAATTAAACTCTGTCCGATCCATCAATCCCTCTGGGGCTAGCCCCAGAGGGATTGGGATTTAATTCCAAGGGAATCCTCTCCCCAAATTTAATATAAAGTTGCTGGACCACCAGGCTCCAATTCTGCAGGGGCGATGTCCATTTCTTCTCGATGTTCCTGGTGGCCAGGTAGACCAGCTTGAGCAGGGCCATATCGTTTGTAAAGGCCCCTTTGGTCTTGGTGACCTTGCGTACCTGGCGGTGGAAGCCCTCCACGGCATTGGTGGTATAGATCAGTTTGCGGATGGGCGGGGTGTATTGGAAGTACTGGGAGAGCTCTTCCCAGTTGTTCTGCCAGGATTCAATGACCACGGGATATTTGCCTCCCCATTTTTCGCCCAGGGCCAGGAGTCCGTCCTCGGCCACCTCCTTACTGGTGGCCCGGTATACCTCTTTGAGGTCCCGCATGAACTCCTTTTGGTCCTTTGAGGCAATATACCTGAGGGAATTGCGTATCTGGTGTACAATGCACTTCTGTACCTGGGTCTTTGGGAATATGCTGAGTATGGCCTCGGTAAAGCCCTTCAGGTTATCGGTACAGGCAATAAGGATGTCCTGCAGTCCACGGTTGTTCAGGTCGGTCAGCACCTGGAGCCAGAAGTTGGCACCCTCGCTCTCGGAGATGTACATGCCCAAAACTTCCTTATATCCCTCCTTGTTGATGCCAAGTATGTTATAAAGGGCCTTGTGCTCGATCTTCCCATCGACCTTTACCTTGTAGTGCATGGCATCCAGCCACACGATGCAATAGAGGGGCTCCAGGGGACGGTTCTGCCACGCCTTTACATCGGGGACGATCCGATCGGTGATCTGGCTTAAGACCGTATGGGAGATCTCCGTATCGTACATCTCCTTGATATGGGACGAGATGTCGCGGTAACTCATCCCAAGGCCGTAGAGCCCGATGATCTTCTCCGAGAGATTGTCCGCCAGGATGGTCTGGCGTTTCTTCACAAGTTCCGGCTCAAAGCTGCTCTGGCGGTCCTGCGGGGTATCGATGTCGAAGGTCCCAAAACCACTTTTCAGCGTCTTTTTTCCCTTGCCATTGCGTTTGTTGCCCTTGGTGCGCTCACCCTCGTCCAGATGGCCGTCCATCTCCGCCTCAAGGGCCTTCTCGATCACATTCTTCAGCATGGGGGCAAAGGCGCCTCCCTCACCGAAAAGGTTCTTGCCCGACATGAACTGCTCGAGCACCTTCTTTTCAAATTCTGTCTGTTCTTTCTTTGTCATGGTACTGTCTGAATAAAATTAATACTTCTAATCTTTTTCAGACAGAGTTCAGTTTACAG
>NZ_RZNA01000005.1 GCF_003992595.1 Flagellimonas oceanensis | reverse complement strand
CGTGAAGGTCAGCGTCGCAGTGAGCGCATCGCCCTCCGCGACCGGTGTTGGATCGTCAATCGAGACAATGACCGAATCGTCATCCGTGAAACTGCTCGTCCCAACATTTTCCGTAAGGCTAAGAGTGGTACCATTGTCCGAGGAGTTTAGCGTTACCGTCACCGTCTCGTCGGCTTCGATTACCGTGTCGCCATTGGTGGTCACATCTATCGTCGCGCTCGTGCTGTTCGCGGGGATGACAACATCCGTGGTCGTGCCGTCCTCGTTTCCGCCGCTTATGGTGTAGTTGACAGTGGTCGGGTTCAAAGGATCCGCAACGTCAAGGCTCACAGTGAAGGTCAAGGTGGCCGTGCCAATGTCGCCCTCATCCTCAGGGTCGGGATCGTCTATGCTAATTGTCTGCCCAAACCCCACACCAATTCCAAAAAAAAGGAGTAGAATAAACAATAGACCACCGCGTCCCATAGCGGCAGATGGTAATAATGAGGGTTTTTTAAGCAGAGGTTGCATTATTTATTGGGTGCGTTTCAGTTATGTTCTTTTTGCCTGCGTGTAGTTGGATGATTTGGGAGAATCAATATTACAAAAAAGGCAAGGAACATCCTTGCCTATTAGTTTAAATCTCAATTTATTCGGATAAAGTGTTTTTAGCACCTAGGAAACCGATGCGGAACTGGTTTCAGCCTCGCGGTGGATTTTCTTTACCAAGCCCTGCAACACCTTGCCTGGCCCTACTTCCACAAAGGAAGTGGCACCATCATCAACCATTTGTTGCACGCTTTGCGTCCACTTTACGGGAGCCGTTAATTGCAGTATCAAATTCTTTTTGATTTCCTCCGCATCGGACACGGCTGTAGTGGTCACATTTTGATAGATGGGGCAGCTCGGTATTTTGAATTCCGTGGATTCGATGGCCGCGGCCAACTCTTCTCGTGCCGGTTCCATCAAAGGGGAGTGGAATGCTCCTCCTACAGGCAACAACAAAGCTCTTCTCGCTCCGGCCTCCTTCATTTTCTCACAGGCCACATTTACGGCATCCACTTCTCCTGATATCACCAATTGGCCTGGGCAGTTATAATTGGCGGGCACCACGATGCCCTCCACTTCTGCACATAGTTTTTCAACCACCTCATCTTCCAATCCCAATACAGCAGCCATGGTACTGGGCTGTATCTCGCAGGCCTTTTGCATGGCAAGGGCACGTTGTGACACCAACTTTAAGCCGTCCTCAAAATTCAAGGTGCCATTGGCCACCAAAGCGGAGAATTCGCCCAAGGAATGTCCAGCTACCATATCGGGCTTGAAACCATCTCCCAACACCTTGCTCAAAATAACGGAATGCAAAAAGATGGCCGGTTGGGTCACTTTGGTCTGCTTTAGATCTTCGGCGGAGCCTTCGAACATAATGTCGGTTATGGAAAACCCAAGGATTTCATTGGCTTTTTCAAACAATTCCTGTGCTTCGGAGTGATTTTCGTAGAGGTCCAAGCCCATTCCCACAAATTGCGCTCCCTGTCCTGGAAAAATATATGCGTTCATAGTTGTCGAGTTTTTTTAGGTGGGACAAAAATAGGGAATATTATCTGATGGATTCCTTGATTTTTGGATAGTTGGATTGTCGGACTTGTGGATGCAGAATCGCTACTCCTCTTTAAACCAACTGGAATATTTCACATAATTGTTGGCAATGCGATCGATTTCCCCAGAGGAAAGTTCTGGACTGATGTCCTTGATTTTCTTGGCCGGCATTCCGGCATAGATGCTCCCAGGCTCCACATGGGTACCTTTGGTAACCACGGCACCCGCCGCGATGATGGAATTGCTCTCCACCACACAATCGTCCATGATGATACTGCCCATACCCACCAACACATTGTCCTTGATGGTGCACCCGTGCACTATGGCATTGTGCCCTATGGATACATTGTTTCCAATGGTGGTCGGCGATTTTTGATAGGTGCAATGGATGACGGCCCCGTCCTGCACATTGACCTTGTTGCCCATTTTGATAAAATGGACATCGCCACGGATCACGGCATTGAACCAAACACTGCATTGATCGCCCATGCTCACTTCGCCCACAATCGTGGCATTTTCAGCGATAAAACAATCCTTGCCTATTTCTGGGGATTTGCCCCTGACTGGTTTTATAATCATAAAATTGGAATTTGCTTCTTTACATGGAAACGCATCTCGACTGCGCTCGATGTGACAATTTATTGAAAATATGACAATAGATCGGCCTTTTTGGAAGCAGAGACCGAAAGTTCCTTACCATTGGACAGCACCACGCTGCCCCCTTTCCCCTTTTTGTACTTGACCACTTCGGTAACGTTCACCAAATAGGATTTATGGATACGGGCAAAGGAATAGGATTGTAGGGCTTCCTCAAAATATTTCAAGGTTTTGCTCACCACTATTCTCTTTTTTTCCAGATAGATTTCGGTATAGTTGTCATCCGCTTTGCAGAAATAGATGTCCGATATGTCCAATACCTGAAAACCATCCTGCTGGGGAAGGGTAATTTTACCTTCTGCGCGTACTGGTCTGGCCTGAAGCACTTGTCCTTCCAGGGCGTTTTCCTTTTCCTTGATGGCACGTACGTAGTCCACTGCCTTGATCAGTTCATCTATATTGATGGGCTTCATCAAATAATAGGCTGCATGATGGTTCAAGGCATCCATCGCATATTGATTGTACGCTGTGACGAAAATGGTCTCGAAGGTACGGTCAGGGATTTGGTCCAACAGGTCAAAGGCATTGCCAAAAGGCATTTCCACATCCAAAAAAACAAGGTCTGGACGGTGCTTCTTGATTTGCTGCAAGCCTTCTTCGATCGTGGCACCTTCGCCCAACAATGTAACTTTGTCGCAATACTTGGCCAGATAGTTCCGAAGGATTTCCCGACTATTGGCCTCATCTTCCACAATGACCGCTTTGAGTTCCATCATTGCTTTTTGAGTTTTAGGGATACCCGTGTACCCGTTTGATCATTATTGAGGTCGGAAATGGATACCTCTACCCTGTTTTTGTACATATCGTTCAAAATTTGGATTCGTTTTTTAATGTTGCCCATCCCTTTCGACTTCTGTTTCTTTTGATTGGTGGTCTTCAACTCGGCTGATTTTTTTCTGCCGATGCCGTTGTCCTCTATTCGGATTTCGAGCATATCGTTGGTCACTTGGCGTATCCCGATCTTTAAAAAACCTTTTTCCTCCTTGTAGCGCAAGCCATGCCAAATAGCGTTTTCAATATACGGCTGAAGCAACATCGGCGGGATTTGGAAGGCATCGATATCGATTTTGTTGTCCACATCGATTTCATAATCAAACTTATCGGAGAATCTTGAGTGTTCCAGTTTCACGTAGAGTTCCAACAACTCCAATTCCTTGGCCAGTGGAATGAAGTCCTCCTCAGAATTTTCGAGCACACTTCGCATCAATACGGAGAACTCACTTAAAAAACGGTTGGCACTTCGCTCATCACTTTTGGCGATATAATTGTTCACCGAATTCAGTGCATTGAAAATAAAATGCGGGTTCATCTGGGTACGTAGCGATTTCAATGCCAACAGATTGTTCGCCAGTTTTTGCTGCCTATTGCTCCGGTAGTACAAAAATGCAGTAAGCGCCATTGAGGCGATACCAAAAATCAATGAATAGATGATCCATTTTTGGCGCTTGCTGGTTTCCTCGTACAACTGTTGCTCCGTGAGGGCCAAATTGTATTTGCTCTGGCTGAGTTCGCGTTCTTGCTCCAAGCTTGAGATTCGATTTTGGGTATTGGCAATCTCTCTGTTAAAACGGGCCGCTCTGGATATTTCCTGTTCTTTTCTGACATACAGGCTGTCCACCACCGCCACATAATCCTGATACGACTCCAGGGCCTTGGTGTAATCCCCTTTGTAGCGATATACTTCGGATAATTTTCGCGTAGCATCCTTTTGCACCACCAAATCATCGTCCCTATCCGCTTCTATGATACTTTTCTCCAGATAGGGAATGGCTTCATCCAGTTTATCCTGTGCGATATAGGCGTTCGCAATTTTGTAATTGATACGCTGTGAGGTTACGGTGTCCCTTGTGGAGATGCCTTGTCCAGCCGAGGCAACGGCATTTTTGGGCAATTGCTCCAACTCGTCCAAGTTTCTTTTTCGGAGTTGGATCTCATCGTCATAGCGATTTTTTTGATTGTAGAAATCCGCTACTTTCTCACTTTCCTGAATGAGTCGTTCCGGAGCTACCTGTTTGGAAAGGTTCAAGGAGTTTTGATAAAAACCTTCGGCCTCGATTACCCTGTTCTCTACGGCAAAAGCATCAGCTATTTTGGAATTCAGGTCGATTTCCTTGGGTGATATTTGATTTTTTTCGGCAATGATCAACCCTTGTTGATAATAGTTTTGGGCATCTTTTAAGTTGGACAGCTCTTTGTTGGCATCCCCCAGAGCTTCAAAAAGCTCCACACGTTGGTAGGGCACCATGTTCCTTTCCATGATCAAAGGCTCCAAAATTGAGATGGCACTTTCATAATTCCCGTTGAGCACATAGGCCTTGCCCAACAACACCTTCGTCTTGTTGGACTCTTGGGCGGCCAAGGCATCCTTAAAATTGGTTATGGCCAAATCATACTGCTCGTGATACATGTAAATCTCGCCAAGGGTGCGAAGGGAGGACGAAAGTTCCCGTTTGTTCCCCGTGCTGCCCAGCGGTTCCATGGAACGGGCGATGAAATCAATGCTCTTTTCAAGATTGGTCTTTTTATATACATTGGCCGAATCCAAAAGGCGTTGGTGATCGTCCAAACCGCTCCTTGAACTGGATACTTCGCGCTTTTGTTTTCGGGAAGACCAAGTCCCCTCGTATCCTTCCACCCGTACATCCACATCTTCATCCGACTTGATGCGATAACGTACTGTTTGCAGTTCGGGACTTTCAACGATCAACATATCCCCAACGGATGCCTTAATGGAAAACTCCCCCAATGCATTGGTCGTTGTAAAGGCACCTTTATTGGTGGACACGTGAACTCCGGAAATAGGAACATTGTTTTCCTTTCCCTTGACAGAGCCCTTGATCACAATTTCCCCCTTAGTGTTTCCAACTTGCGCCAGAGTGCTCCAAGAAGTCAGCAGCACCAATACCACTATGTATGCCTTTTGAATCATAACTTAGGTAAACATACTGCTTCCCAAGCATTTTAAAAAATAGGTTGTCCCCGAATTGGGCTGAAAAATGCTTGATTCCTCCCCTGTTACGAACTAATCGGTTCCATTCGCTCATTCCAACCGCTTGGTTGCTCATTCTGGATTTTTATTGCTGAAAGTTGCCGATACATTTACCTCAACTTTAAAAATCATTGCATCATGAAACATTTGAATTACATATTAGGCTCAGCAGTTTTGGTGTTCATAACGGGAACCAGCTATGGTTGTAACCTAAAGGCCCATACCAAAGAGAAAACCACATTGACCACTCCATACACCAGTGAAAAGCCAAGGGAACAGTACGTTAAAATCGCCCTGCTGTTGGACACCAGCAATAGTATGGACGGACTCATCAATCAGGCCAAGGCCCAATTATGGGATATCGTCAATGAATTCACCCATGCCAAATGCGGCACCAGTGTTCGACCATCCCTTCAAATTGCACTTTATGAATACGGAAATGATAATCTTTCCTCCCGCGAAGGATACATTCGACAGGTATTGGGGTTCAGTAACGATTTGGACGAGATTTCTGAAAAATTGTTCTCTTTGACGACCAACGGTGGCGAAGAGTATTGCGGGGAGGTAATCCACACTTCCCTGAAACAATTGGACTGGGGCAAAAATGCCGATGACCTTAAAATGATCTTCATTGCGGGCAACGAACCCTTTACGCAGGGAAAATTGGATTTCAAGGATGCTGCCTCCAATGCCAAAGAGAAGGATGTGATCGTGAATACCATTTTTTGCGGTAACTACGACCAAGGTATTTCCTCCATGTGGAAAAAAGGGGCTACGCTGACCGGTGGAGAATATATGGCCATTGACCACAACAGACAAGTGGTCCATATCAACACGCCCTATGATGATATCATCATCCAATTGAACTCCAAATTGAACAACACCTATATCTCCTACGGATCCATCGGGAGGCAAAAGAAAGAGCTTCAATATGCGCAAGATGCCAATGCGGCCGAATTGGAAGAAGCTGTAGTCGTGAAGAGAGCGGTAAGCAAGAGTTCCAGATTGTACAAAAACTCACAATGGGATTTGGTGGATGCCGTAGAGGACGATGAAGCTGTCATATCGGAATTGGCGACGAAGGATTTGCCCAAGGAATTACAAGGAAAATCCGAAAGTGAGATCAAAGCCTATGTGAAACAAAAGAAATCCGAACGTGAAGCCATCCAAAAAAGGATACAGGAACTCAATGCCAAGCGCGAGGCCTACATTGCCGAACATCAAAAAGAAGAAAGCGGAGAGTTGGAAAATGCCATGCTATCGGCCATAAAGGCCCAGGCTTCGAAGAAAAACTTCACTTGGGACAAATAATAGCATTCAAATACAAGTTGTCACATCGAGCGTAGAGCCGAGATACTTTTAAAAAGTTCTTGCCTGCGCTCGAACTTATTCCATAAAATGCTTGAAAATCAATTATTGGCCGCTGGACAGTAACAGTCGTAACGTTTGCCATCATCACTTTGACCAAAGTCGTACCCTAAGGTAATCTGGTGGAACCCACCGTTATCAAAACGGATATCCCCGGATTGATAGGAATAGTTGTAGGAGAACATGAACCGGTTCACATTGACCCCGATAATCGGTGTAAACAGTTGTAAGCGCTGTTCGCCAAATGTTCCATTGGTCTGAAACTGTGCCCCATCAAAACTACGACGGTAGGACAGTCCGGCCCACACGGTACCAAAACTCACATCCCGATACACCTTGGCATTCAAATCGACGGTCTTTTCTTTGGTAAAATCGGTCATCTGGAACAAAATGGATGGTTCAATCCGCGTAGTTCTTCCAAAAACATAACCAACAGAGAACAAATAACGTCGCAGATTATCAAATTCCGCTGCGGTGTATAAATCGCGACCGCTTCCCAAAACGTTCAAAACCGCGGCATGGGCATAAAACTCGAATAGATTATAGGAAACCCCCAGATCCATATTAAAATAGCTGGCCGTGTTCTTTACACCCGTTACTACCGGGTCGGGGATTACCGACACAAACTCGCTTTCGTCCAAACTACTCAGTATAACACCTGCACTCAAACCAAAAGAAAGCTGGTTCAAAGTCCTGAAATCGCCCCCCATCTGCAGATGATGGGCATAGGTGGCCTTAAATCCGGTTTGTGAATGGTAACCATTGGAATCGTTGAAAAGGATGCCTCCGATACCACTGCGCTCGCCCACCCTGGAATTGATGTTCAATGTCTGCAAACTCGGTGCTTCATCCACGTTGAACCATTGTTTTCTTGCCGTCAGACGAATCTTGGTCCCATCTGCAATACCTGCCATGGATGGATAGACCAAATAATAATTGTCCGCCAAGTAATCAAAATACACGGGAATTCCTTCCTGTGCCTTGGCCATGGACCCAAAAAACAGGGCTATGAAAATCGAGGTTAAAATTCGTCTCATGTGACGGTCGGGGCTAATGGTTGTTCAATACAATAAAACACTAACATAACGGAATGCACCACACATTATTATAATATTTTGCTGCACATCTTAACTATTGGTATTTTTGCATCAAAGATTCAAGATGAAAGAGTACAATATTACGGTTGTTGCCACCAACAACCCCAAGATAATCAAAATGGAGGCCAACCATTTTTTGGTAAAGGGCAACTACGAGTACAAAAACATAGACGAGGCCAAAAATTCTCCCTTGGCACAACAGCTTTTCCACCTTCCATTTGTCAAGACCGTTTACATATCCAGTAATTTTGTGGCTTTGGAACGTTATGACATCGTGGAATGGGATGATGTTAAGGACGAGGTGGCACAACAACTGGTGGAATACCTCAACGCGGGCGAGCCCGTAGTGAACGAGGAAGATGTGAAAAAGAAACAGCCCATTACCGTTTACGCGGAGGTTACCCCCAACCCAGCGGTAATGAAATTTGTTTCCAACAAAAAAATTGTTCCCAGCACCTACGAGTTCAAGAACATTGATGAGGCAAAAGAGTCTCCATTGGCCATGGAACTCTTCCATCTTCCATTTGTGAAAGAGGTATTTATGGATGAAAACTATGTTTCCGTCACTAAATACGACGTCTCGGATTGGGAAGAAATCAACATGCAATTGCGTGAATTCATCAGGGATTATCTGGCCGATGGTAAAGATGTTGTGACCGCGGAGGCCATCCAAAAAAGCAAGGAAACCGTAGAGCAAAAGAAAGTAGGCACCGATTACGATGACACATCGCTTCAGATCATCGACATTTTGGAAGAATATGTGAAACCAGCCGTTGCAGGTGATGGGGGAAACATTCTTTTCCAATCGTATGAAGAGGAGAGCGGTACGGTGAGCGTGATCTTGCAAGGAGCCTGTAGCGGTTGCCCGTCATCCACTTTTACCCTGAAAAATGGTATCGAGACCATGCTGAAGAACATGATGGGTGAAAAAATCAAGGAAGTAGTGGCCTTGAACGGGTAATTAACTCCATTTTACTGCCATATTCCCATCAAAATTTGTTACATTGAAGGGAATCAAAAAAATACATTGACCATGGCAGTTTTAAAAGTTATTGAAGTATTGGCGAATTCCAGCAAAAGCTGGGAAGATGCAACCAACAAAGCGTTGGAGCAAGCCTCAAAATCCGTTAAAAACATTCGTTCCATCTATATCAACGAGCAAAGTGCTACGGTAAAAGATGGAAAAATTGACGATTACAGGGTAAATGTGAAGATTACCTTTGAGGTTCAATAATACAAAGTCAAGAATAGAAAATGCGTCCGCAAACGGACGCATTTTTTTATGCGCAAGAATGCTCAATTGATGAAAAAAACAGTTTTCTTCATATTAATCACGATCGCAGCCCTCAGTTGCAAACAAAAATCAGACGAAGTGACCCATAAACACACCAATGCCCTTATCCATGAGACCAGTCCCTACCTATTGCAACATGCCCACAACCCCGTAAATTGGGAGGCTTGGAGCCCTGAAGTGTTGGAAAAGGCCCAAAAAGAGGACAAACTTTTGCTCATCAGTATTGGTTACGCGGCCTGCCACTGGTGCCATGTGATGGAAAAGGAATGTTTCGAGGATGAGCAAGTGGCCGAAATAATGAACGAACACTTCATCAATATTAAAATAGACCGAGAAGAACGCCCCGATGTGGACCAAATCTATATGGATGCCATTCAAATGATCTCAGGTCAGGGCGGTTGGCCCTTGAACATAGTAGCCTTGCCCGACGGAAGACCGTTTTGGGGAGCTACCTACGTACCCAAGGACAATTGGATAAAGTCACTGGAACAACTGGCCGAACTATATCAAAAGGACAAACCGAGAATTACCCAATATGCCAGCGATTTGGCCAATGGGCTCCAAGCCATCAATCTTGTGGAAAACGACAAGGACAGCGAGCTCTATTCTCTGGAGCAATTGGACTCGGCCGTGCAACATTGGACCCAATACTTTGATACTTATTTGGGCGGACATAAACGTGCCCCTAAGTTCATGATGCCCAACAATTGGGGTTTTCTATTGCATTACGCCACCGCTGTGGATAAGCCTGAAATCATGGAGTTTGTGGACACCACGCTCACTCGAATGGCGTACGGAGGTGTGTATGACCATGTGGGCGGTGGTTTTTCCCGATATGCCGTGGATGTGAAATGGCACGTGCCCCACTTTGAAAAAATGTTGTACGACAATGGTCAGTTGACCAGTTTATATGCCAAAGCCTATGCGGTGACCAAAAATAATCTATATAAAGATGTGGTTACCGAAACCATCGCCTTTGTGCAAGAAGAGCTTTTGGATGAAAGTGGTGGATTCCATTCCTCTTTGGATGCGGACAGTCTGGATGAAAACGAAAAACTCGAGGAGGGCGCATATTACGTTTGGACCAAAGAAGAACTTACCCGATTATTGAAAGATGATTTTGGGTTGTTCCAAGCATATTTCAACATTGACTCCTACGGACATTGGGAAGAGGAAAACTATGTGCTCATCCGGGATAAATCAGATGAAGAAATAGCGGAAAAGTTCCAAATGACGGTTCCCGAGCTGAGAGCCAAAATCAACGAAAACCTTGTCTTGCTCAAAAAGGAACGGAACAAACGCTCAAGACCGCGTTTGGATGATAAAATCCTGACATCATGGAACGGGTTGATGCTCAAGGGACTCGTGGATGCCTATCGATATGTGGGCAACGAAGATTATCTGGACCTTGCTTTGAAAAATGCCGCTTTCATTGAACGTGAAATGATCAAAGAGGATGGTTCGCTTTATCGTAACCACAAGGAGGGCAAAAGCAGTATCAATGCCTTTTTGGATGACTATGCCACGGTTATCGACGCTTACTTTTCACTCTACGAGGTCACTTTTGATGAAAAATGGCTTGATTTGGCCAAAAGTCTCTTGGATTATTCCAAAGCTCATTTTTTTGATGGGGCATCCGAAATGTTCTTTTACACTTCAGATGAAGACCAATCCCTGATTCGAAGAACCATAGAGGTCGATGACAATGTGATCTCCTCTTCCAATTCCATGATGGCCATCAATCTGTATAAATTTCATAAGCTTTACCCCGATGAGATTTATGGAACCCTATCCACTCAAATGCTCAAAAACGTTCAAAAGGATTTTGACCGAAGGGCACAGGGTTTTTCCAATTGGCTGCACTTGGTATTGTTCCAAAACCAAAACTTTTATGAAATAGCCGTACTTGGAGAAGATTACCAACTCATGGGACAACAAATCAGCAAGGAATATGTGCCAAACAGTGTTTTGGTCGGCTCCCCAAAGGACAGCTCTCTTGAACTACTGAAAAACAGAACGGTACCTGAAAAAACCTTGGCCTATGTCTGTATCGAGGGTGCTTGCAAACTCCCTGTGACCAGTACAGAAAAGGCTTTGGAGCAATTGTGAAGGGCGTTAACATTAACATTTGTTTAAAAACCTTTTCTTTTATTTAACCCGAATATTAACTACGTTGCTATTTAAACTAAAAAACCATTATGGAAGAACTAGAAAATTATCAAGATTACATAGACCAAGCTGTTGAATGGGCCATTAGCATAGTGCCAGGTCTCATCACAGCCATTGTTATATTTTTTGTCGGTCTTTGGGTCATTACCTTCATCAATAAAATGGTACGTCGCTTTTTCAAGAAAAAGGACTACGACGAGACCCTGGAATCCTTTCTGCAAAGTTTTATCAGCATTACCCTAAAGGCGTTATTGTTTGTTTTGGTAATCACACAGTTGGGGGTCAAGACCTCATCTTTGGTGGCCATCGTGGGTGCCGCAGGTCTTGCCATTGGTCTTGCATTGCAGGGATCGTTGGCGAATTTCGCCGGAGGGGTCCTCATTTTGATATTCAAGCCTTTTAAGGTCGGGGACTGGATTTCTGCCCAAGGGGTAGACGGATCGGTAAAGGAAATCTCCATTTTCAACACCAAGCTGAGCACTTTCGGCAACCAGATTGCCATTATTCCCAATGGACAATTATCCAACGGTAACATTGTCAACTATAACATGGAAAACACCCGTAGGGATAAAATCGACGTAGGCATCGGATATGGCTCGAACATTAAGGAGGCCAAGGAAATTCTTTTGCAGATATGTGCGGACAATCCGAACATCAATACCGAGCCTGCCCCCGAGGTATACGTAGGTGCCTTGGCGGATAGTTCTGTAAACTTGACATTGCGTTTCTGGGCCAATAACGATGTCTTCTGGCCAGCACACTTCTACGTACTTGAACAGACCAAATTACGCTTTGATGCTGCGGGAATCGAGATTCCTTTCCCACAAAGGGTTATGCACAAGGCTTTGGAAGATTAGTTTTTCTTCTTTTTCTGCTGAAGGACAAAATCCTTGAGGTAATAAGGCTCAAAGTAAGCCACATCCTCAAATTGACCGGTTTCGTATTTCTGCAATGCGATTGAGGCCATGTCCTTTGCAGAAGGGACCACAGATTCATTGAAAACAAAATTGGGGTGTTGCAAGACACCCCTACATTTTTCTGCTCCACTCCCCACCAGATATACGGTATTGCCGGAAACATATTCCGTAAAAGAATCCTCATCGATGACCTCGGCACGGGTCTCACGAGCTTCTTTATATGCAGCATCGTATACACAGGAATACACCTCCATCCGTCTGGCATCCAGCACGGGGATCACCAATTCATCGGCCTTTACTTCTACCTGATGTGCCATACTTTGTAAAGTGGGCACTGAAATCAAAGGAATGTCCAAAGAAAAGCAGAGTCCCTTGGCGGCAGACACCCCTATTCGCAGTCCCGTGTACGAACCTGGTCCCTTGCTTATAGCAATGGCATCAAGGTCCGGAAATGACAAAGAAGCCTCTTTCAAGGCTTCTTTTATGAATACGTGCAATTGCTCTGAGTGCGAATAGCTCGCTGCATTGTTCTCTTTCAGGGCAACGATTTCGCCATCCTTTGAAATGCTCACGGAGCAATTGGTGGTCGCGGTTTCTAAATGTAGTATTATGGCCATAGCGGCCACAAAGATACTAGTTTAATGAAATGGGTATACCAAAGTAGAACTCCAATATTTTCAATCGGAAGATATAATCGTACTTGGTACGGATCACATCAGCTTGGGCATTCTCTACCCTGGCCTGTGCCTGACTATATTCGAAGGCGTTCATTAAACCAACATCGTAACGTTCTTTGGCGTAATCATAGGCCAATGTTCTTGCTTCCAACGTTTTTTCTGCGGCCGCGTAGGCCTTCTCAAACGTGTTCACGTTTACATAGGCTTGCTGTATGGTGCTTTCAAGATCCAATTTATCCTGTTCCAATTGCAATTTTGCCTTATCCAAACTGATTTTGGACCGCATCACGTTGTTACGGGTGCTCCATCCGTTGAAAATCGGAATGTTCAACTGTGCACCGTAACTGATACCATCAAAAATCCACAACTGATCGGTAAGCCCGGGAGTGTAAACACCCCCGTTCCCATCAGGAATCTGGGTTACATCGGAATACCTTGTCCCATATTGGAAAAAGGCGGACAATGTGGGCAAGTAAGCCCCTTTTGCAATTTTAAGGTCCTGTTCTGCCAATTCCACATTGGATTCAGAGAATTTGATATCGTTCCTAAAGCCCAAAGCCTTATCAAAAATCACTTTGGGAGAGTTGCTAAGAATATCCGAAGGTGGAATATCGAATTCCTCTTCCGCTATATCAAAGTTCTCATAATCGGTAATCTGAAGCAATTGGGCAAGACTCACTTTGGATATCAACACATTGCTTTCCCCATTGATGATCTGTTGCTCCTGATTGGCGGCCGTGGCCTCAATCTCCAAAAGGTCTCCCCTCGGAACCACCCCGGATTCCACCAATTCCTTGGTTCTTTTCAAATCTTGTTCGGTAACGGCATATTGCGCCCTGAAAGTCTTTAGCTGTTCTTTATTGGAAACCACTTGCAAATAGGCGTTGGCCACGTTCAAACGGATATCATCCTTTAGATTTTCCAGTCGGTATTGATTCGCTATCGCGTTCATTTTGGCCCGGTGTACCTGGTTGATGTTTCGTAATCCATCAAAAAGGGTAATGCTGGACGTAGCACTGATATTCACGTTGTTTGCCGTACTGTTGGTGGGCAAGTTGTTTGTTGGGTTAATGGAGAAACCGGTGTTACTCGATGCCGAAGTATTTCCGTTCAAGCTTGGAAGCAAGTTGCCGATTGCGTCGGATTTATCGATTTTGGCATTCTCCAGATCCAGTTCAAATTGTTCTACGGTCAAGTTGTTTTCCACTGCGTATTCCACACATTCCCTTAGCGTCCATTTTTTATTCTGCGCCAAGGAAGTGCCCACTGCCAGGAGCAGTAGCATTATGGTTATCTTATACTTCATTTTTCTATTTTGATTGATGATGATTACTCTGTCTCGGTTTCTTCCTCACCTTTCTTAACAGGTTCGGTTTTATTCCAATGTTTTACTTTATCCTCCTTGGTAAGCCCGGATAGGACTTCCACATTTACCCCATCGGAAATACCTGTTTCAATATCCCTTCTTTCAAACTTTTGTTCTTCAACCGAACCTACGGCAACTTCCACATAGGGTTCGTCGGTCTCCCTGTCAAACTGCAATACAGCTTCTGGAATCACAAGGATACTATCCTTTTTTTCCAAAACAATGGAAGCATTGGCACTATAACCTGCACGTATAAACACATCATCCTTTTCCTCTACATCACCTTCAATCTTGAATTGCACCGCACCTGTTTCCTCAATACCCTTTGGGGCAATGAACTTAAGTTTAGCGTCCAATTCCACATCCTCCACTGCACCTAAGCTTATTTTCAATGGAGTTCCCACTTTGAGTTTTCCAACCTCTCCTTCATCTACCTTTCCTTCGAAAATCATTTTGCCCAAATCTGCAATTGAAGCAATGGTGGTACCATCATTGAAATTATTACTTTGAATGACCTGGTCTCCTTCCTCAACAGGGATCTCAAGTACAGTTCCATCCACTGTGGCCCTGATATTGGTGTTGGCACTTGAAGAACCACCGGCTGAACCTTTTCTAATGATTTGGTAATCGGCCTGAGCATTTTTCAATTCCTGTAATGCTTGCTCATAGGTCAACTTCAAATTGTTGAAATCTTGATTGGAAATCACTCCTTTGTCGAACAAGGTCTTGTTTCTATCATATTCCAATTTGGCATTGTTCAACGCTAACTCGGCGTTTCTCACCCTACCACTAGCTTGATTCAAAGACTGCTCGTTTGGAACCACCTTAATTACGGCAATAAGGTCGCCGGCCTTGACCTTGGCTCCTTCCTCCAAATAAATCTTTTCAATAATTCCTGAAATTTGAGGTTTTATTTCAATTTCATCTTCCGGAACAACCTTACCTGTGGCCACCGTTTTCTTTTCAATACTGGAAATGAACGGTTGACTGGTATCGTATGTAATAGCGGATTTGCTATTCGATTTCATAAAGAAAATAGCGGCCCAAAGTGCACCTAGCACTAATACTCCTATTAAAATATATTTTACGATTTTGTTCATTTTGGTGTTTGTTATAATGATTGTTATTCTTCTCTTAATGCATCTATTGGTTTTATACTAACGGCGCGTTGCGCTGGAATCAATCCGATCAGTGTTCCAAGGACCACCATGATCAACAGTGCTCCTAACACATAGGGAATAGGAACTGTGGGATTGGTATACGGAAAATCCAAATCCTTGGTAAGGCTATTTATGATGGATAACACACCTGCTCCTAAAATTATTCCCATAATGCCTGCAATCATGGTAAGGAAAACCGATTCCAAGATGATTTGGGAACGTACCTCCCTTGGAGTTGCCCCAAGTGCCCTTCTCACACCTAATTCCTTGGTTCGTTCTTTTACGGATATCAACAAGATATTTCCAATACCGATTACTCCTGCCAATATGGTTGCAATACCTACGACCAAACTTAAAAAGGTCATTCCCTTGGCAAAGCCTGAAACCCTTGTGAACATCTCTCCCAAATTAAAGGAACCAAACGCTCTTTCATCCTCTGGATTTACCCTATGGATATTTTTCAAAAGTGCCTTAACATCTTTCTCTACCTGAACCACATCCACATCGTCGTAAGCTGCAATACAGAAATAATCTACGTTGTCCCCTGTATTGTATAGTTTTCTAAAGGTTGTAAAGGGTATGAAAATAGCCGCATCGCTGTCAAAACTTACGCCTTGGGAAAGCTTGTGCACCCCAACCACTTGAAAATAGACGTCCCCTATCCTGATATATTGCCCTATAGGGTCTTCATCCTTGTCAAACAACTCTTGAACGTTTCTTTCTCCAATGACGCAAACCTTTCTGGCTTTGGCGATATCCTCGTCATTAATGAACCGACCACCGTCAAATATTTTCTTTGTTGCGATTTTAGTATACACGGGATAATCCCCATTTACTGGATATGACCCGGATTTTTGCCCTCTTACCGTAAAAACAGGGTCCGTTCCAAAATTCCCCAAAGTGATTCTAGGAGCAATATTATTGATTTCTGGTATTCTGTTCTCCAATTTGGCAACGTCTCCCAATTTCAACTGCATCGGACGACCTGTCTTAAACCCTTCATACGGCATACTTGTACTCTGGCCCCAGACGAACATACTGTTCATGGAAACGCTTTCAAAAACCTTTTCAAAACCATTGTCCATTCCCTTGGCGGCTCCAGATAAGGCTATATAAATGAAGATTCCCCACAACACCCCCACAATGGTAATAATGGTACGTGTCTTATTCTTTCCGATTGAACCGAATATTTCCTGCCAAGTATTTCTATCGAAAATAAATCTCATATCATTCGTCTCTTAATGCTACAATTGGTTTAATTCTAGCTGCTCTTCTAGCAGGTATGTATCCGGCTAATCCACCAAAGAAGATTAAAACTAAAGTTGCGAATACTGCGGTTCCCGTATTAATGAAAGGATTGGTAATGAAATAATCCTCGAGTGTATCCCCCAGGGAACTTAACATGGCCACACCTATGACCATCCCAACCACACCTGAAACCGTAGTGATAAACACAGATTCCAAAAGAATGGTTCCTATAACAGACCTAGGGGTAGCTCCCAATGCTTTTCGGATTCCGATTTCCTTGGTACGCTCTTTTACAACAAACACCATGATATTACTGATTCCAATAATACCCGCTATGATGGTTCCAAAAGCCACAAATCCGACAATAATCTGTAAAACGCCTGCAAATTGTTGATTTTGCTTTAACTGATCCGCTACATTTCGAATAAAGAAGCCACGCTGATCATCTGGGGCAATAAACTTCTTGTCCCTTAGAAAATCTCCAAGTTTTTTCTCGAAAGCCATGGCCCCACTGTATCCTATCTCGGGCTTAAACCCGATTACGATTTGGTTTATCTTATCCGTATTCTTTTCAATTAACTGTCTAGTAGTGTAGGGAATATAAATCCTTCTTTCTTCATCATCACCGGCATCATCCTGAAATACCCCGATAACCTTAAAGGCACTCCCCGTAACATCAATGTACTTACCTATGGCATTCTCATTTTTGAACAAATCTTTTTCCACCAACCTACCTATTACTGCATATTTCACCTTGTTCTCGATATCTTCCTGATTGAGATACCTTCCCTTCATAATAATGGTCTTTTCGGCAAACTGGTAGGATTCGCTTACACCCCTGGTTGTATAATTGTTGGATTCATTTTTGTACTTGACCATTCCACTGCGATCGACCCTGGGAGAGATGTATTCCACAAATAATGGAAAAGATTCCTCGATATCGGCCAAATCGGAATTATCGAATTCTATTTGCCTGTTGGATTTATACCCTTTGTATGGCTTGGAAGTCCTGCCTGGAAACACAAAGAATGTATTGGTGGCATCATCCTCAAAAAACTCATTAAAAGTGTTTATGAGTCCATTTCCAAAACCATACAGGACAACAAATATCAAGATACCCAAAGCTACAGTAAAACCAGAAAGGAAAGTCCTTAGCTTGTTCTTCTGAATGGTCTCGAATATCTCTTTCCAGCTGTCCCTATTAAACATATTGAGCGGCTCTAACTTGTTCTACTTTCTTGTCTTCTACGATAATACCATCCTTTAGATGCACAATTCGCTTGCACATGTGTGCAATATCCTCCTCATGCGTTACCACTAAGATGGTATTCCCATCATCGTTGATTTTCTGGATAAGGTCCATTACCTCATAGGAAGTTTTACTGTCCAAGGCCCCTGTCGGCTCATCCGCCAAAAGCACTTTGGGCTCTGCAGCCATGGCTCGGGCTATGGCCACCCTTTGCTTCTGTCCACCGGAAAGTTCACTGGGCAAGTGATCGGCCCATGGTTTCAATCCCACCCGCTCCAAATATTTCAATGCCTTCTCTTGGCGTTCTTTTCTGGGTACTTTTTGGTAATATAAGGGCAGCGCTACATTTTCTGCGGCACTCTTGTAATTGATAAGGTTAAAGGACTGAAAGATGAACCCCAAGAACTTGTTCCTATATTGGGCAGCTTTGGTTTCGCTCAAATTCTTGATTGGCACACCATCAAGTGTATAAGTCCCCTGATCAAGTTCATCCAACATTCCCAAAATGTTCAATAAAGTGGATTTTCCCGATCCTGAAGACCCCATAATGGCCACAAGCTCTCCTTCTTCTACTTTAAAATTTATACCCTTTAAAACATGAAGGGAGTTGCTCCCCATTTTATAGGATTTATGAAGATCTTTGATTTCTATCATGATTGATGATGTTAGCTATCTTACTTTTACTTCTGCTAGTAAGACATATATGTTGTTAAAATGTTACAAGATTTTTTACTTTTTTTTCAGAAGAGTGGTTTTTGCACACTATTCCTCAGCCAGTGCATTCCACACCTTGACTTTGTCAGTGGCCGCTATGCCTGACTTTACCTCAACAAAAATGCCATCACTCACTCCAAGTACCACTGGCTTTCTTTCAAACTGCTGATCAGCGGTTTCCACCTCGACAAATGGGTTTTTCGTATCATCATCAAACTGCACCAATGCCTCCTTAACTGCCAAAACGCTATCGGCCCTTGCCAAGATAATGGACGCATTGGCACTAAGCCCAGCCCTTATAAAAACAGTATCCTTCTTTTTTAAAGTTCCTTTGATCTCAAATTGGATGGCACCGTTTTCTTCTTTTCCCTTAGGTGCAATATAATCCAAAACAGCATCAAAAACATGGTTTTCTATGGCACCAACGGTAATCTCCAATGGCAAATCTTCTTTGATCTTTCCAACTTCGGACTCATCCACCTTTCCCTCAAAGATCATTTTATCGACATCGGCAATGGCAGCAATGGTGGTTCCTTCATTAAAGGTGTTGCTCTCAATAACCTGATTGCCCACCTCTACGGGTACCTCGAGAACCATTCCGCTGACCGTGGCCTTGATCATGGTATTGGCCGAACTGCTCAATCCGCTCGTGGTTCCTGTTTTCACGATATCGTATCGTTTATTGGCAGCCGCATAGGCTTGCTTTGCTTGATCGTACGATACCTGTGCCCGTTCCAAATCTGTTTTTGGGATGACTCCTTTACCATAAAGGGTAGACTGGCGCTCGTAGTTTCTTTTTTGATCGTCCAGCGTGATCTTAGCTTCATCGATGGCATTGCGCGCATCGTTAAGTGCAGATAAATTTGGAACGACTTTGATCTTGGCCAAAAGGTCGCCTGATTTTACGTAATCGCCTCCTTCCACATAAATCTCTTCGATGACACCCGAAATATTGGGCTTGATCAAGACTTCTTCCAAAGGAAGAATACTCCCCGTGGCCACAGCTTTTTTTACAATGGTCTGTTTGGAAGGTGTCTCCGTTTGATACACTACGGGATCCTCAGCATTTTTTTGATACAAGTAATACATGGAGCCACCGAACACTATTACGATGAGCAACAAGATGACAATGGTTACCGATTTTTTCATTTTAATTTCTGTTAATTGATTGATTCTATTCTATTATTCTGTTCGCAATGCTTCGATGGGCCTTACCCGTATGGCACTCTGGGCCGGAATAAAACCTGCCAATAGTCCCGAGACCATCAAAATGACCAAGGCGCCTGTAACCACGCCAACGCTTACACTTGGACTCATGAACATATCCACGGGCCCAACACTATCCAGCAAGGAGTTAATGCCAAAAATGACCAAAGACCCAAATATGATACCGACCATACCCGATATCAAGGTCAGGAAAATGGACTCCATCAAAATTTGCTTTTTTATGGACCATGGCTGTTCCCCCAGTGCCCTTCGTATACCGATTTCCTTTGTGCGCTCCTTTACCACAATGAGCATAATATTGCTCACTCCGATTATACCGGAAAGCAATACCATTATTCCCACGATATAGGCGACCGCCTTTAACGCCCCGAAAAGACTCTCGACACGATTGTATTGTTCGTAGAGATCAAAATAACCAACCGCACGGGTGTCTTCCGGATGTACTTTATGGCGCTTTTTCATTACATCCACGATCTTATCCTTGAGTTGGGAAATAGAACTTCCGTCGTTGGCGGTAATGGCCATCCACCCCACATCCTCGCCTCGGTTAAAGGCCTGGGAGAAAGAGGTAAAGGGAACGAATATTTCTTTTTGACCTTCTTCCCCACCTCCGCTATTGTTCTTTTTATACGTTCCGATGACCATAAAGTTCACTCCTTGAATTTTGATATAGGTTCCCAAGGCGTCTTCGCCTTTATCGTATAGGTCGTTTTTTACCCCTTGACCGATAATGGCCACTTTTCTTTTTTCCTTGATGTCGTTATAGTTCAGGAACCGTCCGGCCGTGACAGCCATGGGATCTTGGTTGATGATTTCGGGATAATCGCCATATACATTGTACGCCCCGGTACGGATTCCGCGTACTACGTTATTGTTACCACCAAAACCGCCCAGTTGGTTCCGAGGGGAAATAAACCTTAGGTTGGGCACATTATCACGCAAAGCCGCTACATCATCTATCTTGAATTCAAAACTTCTTCCCTTTGGCAGACCTTGATAACCTTTGGTGGTTGATCTTGTCCACATGAACATCGTATTGGTCGCTATATTCCCAAAATCCTGTTTGATGCCATTCTCCAATCCTTTCCCGGCAGCCAGTAGAACGATCAAGATAAAGATGCCCCAACATACCCCGAAGGCCGTAAAGACGGTACGCCACACATTGGTAGTGAGTACCTCGATAATTTCCCGCCATCTATCCTTATTGAACATATCAGCTTTGTTTATTCGTCCCTCAGGGATTCAATTACTTTAACTTTTGCTGCTCGATAGGCAGGCACAAAACCTGCCAAGGTTCCTGCCACGATCAAAACAATTACCGTGGAAAAGGCCACGTTGAAGTTCACGGATGGATTCATAATATAATCCACCTCAATATTGGGACCTACAATCTCCAAAAGGGCCATACTGAAGATCAGCCCTCCGAAACCTGAAATTGCCGTAACGAAAATGGCCTCGTGAAGAATCATGGCTATAATGGACCATGGTTTTGCCCCAAGGGCCTTTCGTATCCCTATCTCGCGGGTTCGCTCCTTGACGACGATCATCATAATATTGCTTACGCCAACCACTCCTGCGATAATGGTACATACGCCTACAAACCAGAAAAACAGTTTAATGTTATTGGTCAGGCCGTAGTAGCGTTTGGCTTCTTCCATGGCACTCCAAACCTCGATGGCCCCGGTATCATCTGGAGCAATGGTATGGGTCTGTTGCAAAAACTGTCGTACCCCATCTTTAAAGTCAACAGCTTGAGCAACGGCTTCATCAAAATTGTCAACCGGAGGTAAGGTAAAGGACATATTATTGACCCTGTTCCCGCCATTGAAGGTTCGTTGGGCCGTGGTTATCGGGATATAGATACGCTCTTCCTCGCGGTCCTCCATTTCTTTGTACACCCCTATTATCTTGAAAGGTATGCCAGAAATATCTATGAACTCCCCAATCGGGGTTTCCACGTTACCGAAAACATCTTTTTTTATTTTGTTACCGATAATGGCCACCTTGCCATTGGACACCTCATCATTGTAATTGATGAACCTTCCCTCTACCATATCGGCATTTTCTATAAACTGAAAATCGGATGCTACGCCCTGCACCCCATAGATAAGCGCTTCCTTTCCATAGTTCACACTGATACCGCGCACGAAGATTCGGGATGAGCCATATTCAATATCTTCCTTGAACATTGCACTGGCCTTATCGTAGTTTTCGTTTACCAGCTGAATACGTCTTCCTGGATTGAGCCCTTTATATTCTTTTGAAGTAATCCCTGGCCAAACCCAAACACTTGTGGATGCGTCTTGCTTGAACTCGTTTTCGATACCATTGCGCATCCCTTGGCCAAAACCTAGCAGGATGACCAAAATAAAGATACCCGAGGCCACGGATAGCCCGGTCAGAAATGTCCGGAGTTTGTTCTTTCGTATGGTGTCAAATATTTCCTGCCACCGTTCCAAGTCGAACATAGGTTAGCGATTTTGATTGATGAATGACGCAAAAGCGTACATCAATAAGACTATGAAAAACGCTAAATGTTACAGTTTCAAGAACAAAAAGAAGAGTTAACCTCTCATTTTCCTATAAATGAAGTAAAATAGGCCCGCCACCAAGACGTAGGGCACGGCCATAAGGTAAACGATTCCGTTATTGATCGCCTCAGCGGTTTTGCCGTCCGATTCGCTTTCCACTACCGCACGGCACATGGCACATTGGGCTTCCAAGATGTTGGGAAAAACCAATACGATGAGCAAAATGATGAGCAGTCTTGTTTTCATGGAACATTAATATTGATAATAAGGGGAAATCATGATATACACCAAAACTCCTGTTATGGCCACGTACAACCATATAGGGAAAGTATACTTGGCCCAGTGCCTATGGCTTTCAAAATCATCGAGATAGACCTTTGAATAGGTAATCAATACCAAGGGTATCACGGAAATGGACAACACAATGTGCGTCATCAAAATAAAATAATAGACATATTTCATCGCTCCCTCACCGCCATAAACCGTGGTTTCGGAAGTCATGTGATAGGCCACGTACATTACCAGGAACAAAGCTGAAAGCACGATATTGGTGGTCATCAATCTTTGATGGGTCCGTTGCCTTCCATTTTTGATGGCGACCACTGCGGCAACCAACAAAATGGCCGTGACCGCATTTATCGTGGCATAAATAGGCGGTAGGAATGACAATGGTTCTACATTCGGAATTTTAATCCCAAACAAAAGGGCCACCACTATGGGTATTGCAAAGGAAATTATCCTTATCAATTTATTGAGCCGCTTTTCCTTTAAAGTAACTTCCTCGGTCATTCTGCCAAAAGTTTTTTAATGTCCTCTTTTAAAATGGTAATCTGTTGGGTCTCCCCATCCGAGTTTACCCCTTGTTCTTCGGTAATGGTCCCACGATAATAAATCAAGGGGTTACCAAATTCATCCTCACGTGAGCGAATATACCCATTTTTATCAACCAATGCGAACATGCCCGAATGTTCAAAGCCGCCAGGGGCATCATCTTCTTCACTCGCAAAAATGTAAAATCCTTGCTGTGCCAGTTCATAGATTTTCGCTTGGTCGCCTGTCATCAAATGCCAATCTATATCCGTAATTCCGTACTTATCCGCATACTCGGTCAATACCGAGGGGGTATCATATCTCGGGTTGATGGTAAATGATGCCACTCCAAAATCCGCATCGTTCTTAAAGGTTTCCTGAAGCTCCACTAGGTTTTTTGTCATTACCGGACAGATGGTGGGGCAAGTGGTAAAGAAAAAATCAACCACGTACACTTTTCCCAAGTAATCCTCATTGGTAACCAAGACACTGTCTTGATTATAGAATGAAAAGTCGGGCACTTTTCGCTTTTCCCCCTGATTGACCACAAAACCGACTTTTGCATCTTTGGAGCCATTGCTCATCCGGTCGTTTTCCACTACCGTGCCTCCTTTGACCCGTTTGGTAATTTCGTATACGGCAAAAATCCCAAAAATCAGGATGATTGCGGACACCCATATATAGGTGTGTTTCCTTTTGTTATTTGCTCCTGTCGGCATTGTTCTTTTTTAAGGCCAAACGATATTCTGCCAAGATAATCTTGACATCGTCCACCATTTTATTGTTCAATTCTGCTACGGAAGAGGTATCGAATCCATACTTGATGCCCTCATCCTCATCGTCGGTCCGGCCACGAAGGGCCAAGTCCTTATCGATTATGAAAACATTGGGCGTGGCCAGGTTTTCATCCAAGTCGACATTGGTTCTCAATGATTGAAAAAATGCTTTGATCTCCTTTTCGGAACCGAAAGCAAAGCGCCATTTGTCCACATCGGACAATTTCCCCAATTCAGTCTTCAGCTCCTCTACCTGCCCTTTGTTACCTTTGGGCACCACCATGATCATTTGAAAGTCGTTGAACTCGCCAAACCTTTTGTAGATCTTTTGATTCAGGTTAAAGGCATTCCCTTGCATCCGTTCCACATTGTTGCCTAAAAACCCCAAAACGGTAATCTTGTTTTGGAGCTGAACACTGGAATCCATTTCTGAGATATCAGCTACTTTTTCGGTAAGAATGGGCAATCGCCCAAAATTATTTACCCCGGAAGCGAAAAATAGATATACCACCACGGGAAGTATAAAAAGGGTTGCTAATACGATTTTCTTTTTCATAGTGTCTAAACCGTACAAAAATAAAAAAAGACGGTTGGAAAACCGTCTTTAAAATGTGTTAAATGCTTTCTTAGAAGTTCCAGGTTATGAACCCATCCTTGTAGACATTGTAAATGTAGTCCGCTTCGAAAAGCAAAATGAATATCAAATAGCAGATCAGGAATATCGGCGTCCATACGATCACCCTTCTCAAAGGGGTCTTTTCATCCCTAAGGTGCATAAAGTCCCATGCAATGTAATAGGCTTTTACCAAGGTTAGGATGATGAATATCCAGTTCAGCAATTTCATTCCCAAGAAGTGACTATGGGTAAGCGCTCTTGGCTTGACAATACCCAATGCAACTTCGATGGTTGTAACTATGGAAAGGAAAATAAGGACACCCCATATTTTCTGGGTATTTGATTTAAATTTTACCAGTCCTCTGAAAATCTCAAGTTTATGTTCGTGTGCCATTTATAATCAATGTTTTTATACCAAATAAAAGAATGTAAATACGAATACCCATACCAAGTCAACAAAGTGCCAGTACAGTCCAACTTTTTCTACCATTTCGTAATGGCCTCTACGCTGATAGGTTCCCAAAATCACATTAAAGAAAATGATGATATTGATGACCACACCCGAGAATACGTGGAATCCGTGGAATCCTGTGATGAAGAAAAAGAAGTCGGCAAACAATCTGTGCCCGTATTCGTTGTGGACAAGGTTGGCCCCTTCCACCACTTGATTGGCCTCTAAAATTTTGGCCAATGATTCTTTTCTATCCAAAAGGGTCTTTTCACCCTCTTCGTTCAACTGTTCGGTACGGATAAGGATATTCGGTGTTGCCTTGAAACCTTCAACGACTTCATTCAAGGAGTACGAGGTTTTGTAACCTTCTCCCTCAAACCAGATTCCTTCGCTCGCGACATGCTTCACTCTTTCTTCCGGTAGGGTTTCGGCAAAATCGGCCAATGCGGCCCTTTCGCCGGTCTCTGCATCCACAAACTGAAGGATTCTACCTGAATTGGTCTCCACCGCTCCGTAATCACCTTTTATAAACGTTGCCCACTCCCAAGCCTGTGAGCCAACGAAGATGGCACCACCGATAATGGTAAGGAACATATACAGGATAACCTTGCTTTGCTTCAATTTATGACCTGCGTCCACGGCCAATACCATGGTCACGGAAGACATAATCAAAATAAAGGTCATGAAGGCCACATAATACATGGGGTAATTCCCATGGAAAAAGGGCACGTGGGTAAATACCTCATCGGCAATGGGCCATAGTTCGATAAACTTAAATCTTGAGAAACCATAGGCTACCAAGAACCCGGAAAAGGTCAAGGCATCCGACATGATAAAAAACCACATCATCATTTTTCCATAGCTAGCGCCGAGGGGTCTGTTCCCGCCTCCCCAAACGCTGTCTTCTGTACCGGTACTTACCGTTGTATCCATATAAAAGGTCGTTTTATTAAAACTTTCACAAATTTACATTTTTTGACGTATTGTAAAAGACAAACTTGAGTGAAAACTGCTTCAAACAAATTTTATTTCACGAAATACATAAATAGAATGAGGTATACCCAAATAAAATCCAGAAAATGCCAGAAAGTGGCACCCAATTCCATCCCCAACATGTTCTCGGGGGTATATTTATTCCTGATTTGCCGCACCAACACCACTAAAAGTGATATCAATCCTGCCACTACGTGGGCAATATGCACGGCAGCAATCAAAAATACATAGGACATTTTTATATTGCTGGTGGGGCCCGTAAAATAATAGCCATTCTCCAACATTTGCGAGAATCCCACAAATTGCAATGATATAAATGTGATACCGAGCGCCAATGTGACAAGCAAAAATATGGTCCCGTTCTTTTGATTGTTCTTGGCCACGGCCTTTTTGGCGATAAGATAGGTTATACTGCTCAGGATAATCATTGCCGTACTGATGAAAAAAGCACTTGGCAGCTCTAAATCACTTACCCAATCCTCCCGTTTACTACTTACAATATAGGCACTGGTCCAACCGGCGAAGCCCATGATCAAACTCACAATACCGAACCAGAGCATCATTTTTTTTGCCCTTCTGTTCTTTTCCTCTGCTGTTCCTTGGGTTAAATCCATTTTTAGCTTATAAACTTATCTATTACGTACACTATTTGAATCAATGATATATAGGTAACACTGGCCAACATCAACTTACGTGCTGATGGGTTGTCCCTGTTTTCATATAATTTGAAGGCGAAAAACAACATGACCAATCCAGACAGCAATACAATCGCGGCCGCTGGAATGGAAAGGTGCAATCTCCCCGTGAAACCGAATACGGGAATTATGGAGATGACGATCATCCAGATGGTATAAAGGATAATCTGCAATGCAGTACCCTTGTCCTTTTTGCCCGTAGGCAGCATTTTGAATCCCGCTTGTTTATAATCTTCATCAAGCATCCAGCCCAGTGCCCAAAAGTGTGGGAACTGCCAAAAGAACTGAATCATGAACAATGTTCCGGGCTCGATGCCAAAATCATCCGTAGCAGCGACCCACCCCAGCATAAAGGGAATGGCCCCTGGAAACGCCCCCACAAAAACCGAAAGTGGCGATTTTGTTTTCAAAGGGGTATACACGCTGGTGTACAAAAAGATGGAAATAGCTCCGAACATCGCTGTTTTGGGGCTTAGGGCAAATAGTGCCAACACCCCCAAGACCGTCAAGACCACGGCAATGATCAAAGCGGTTCTCACGGACATTCTCCCTGATGGGATAGGCCTGTTTCGGGTACGCTTCATCAAAGCATCCAAATCCTTTTCTATGATCTGATTATATGCATTTGAGGCCCCGACCATACAATAGCCACCGAACATCAATAACAAAAGGGAAACAATATCGATCTGGTATGCGCCTAGAAAATACCCCGCGATGGAAGAGAAAACCACACTAACGGCCAGTTTGGCCTTGGTAATCTCCTTAAAATCGGAAAGTAGTAAGGAAAGGGTGTTATTTTTTACGGAACCTACGGCAGATTTCATCCACATCTTTATTGGCTGGCAAAGATAACGCCAGTGCATATCTTTTGCAACCAAAGCTAAAGTTTTATGATTCTTTGGGTTAAATCCACAAAAAAAGCCCTGACGTTTCCATCAGGGCTTTTTCCATTCCTGCCTCGACAGGAAACTATATTTGTTTTTACTGAAGCTTAAATGTAATTGGAATACTGAAAGGAACCTTTACTGGTCTTCCTCTTTGTTTTCCAGGAGTCATTTTAGGCAGTTTTTCTATAATACGCAGTGCCTCAGCTTCTAAATTTTTATCCGGTCCTCGCATTCTGATGTTTCCGATGCTACCATCTTTTTGGATAACGAAAATCACACTCACCCTACCTTGAACACCCATTTCCTGAGCGATTTCTGGGTAACGGAAGTTCTTACGGATGTGTTTCTGCATCATTTCCTGGAAACAAGCCTTCTTATCGCTAGCTCCTTCACAACCTGGGAATACTGGCACGTCCTCGATTACGGCGAAAGGCACTGAAATATCTTCTTCCACTTCTTCCACTACAACTTCCTCGATTTCGACTACCTCTTCCTCTTGGCTGGTTTCAGTAGACTCGATTACGGTCTCTTCCACTTCTTCTTCATCTTCTACAACCTCGATAACTTCGGGGGCAGCAGGTGGCGGTGGTGGCGGTGGAGTCTTGATTTGCTCGGTCATTGGCACTTCTTCGTCCAACTGATCTTCAACATTCATGGAAATGTCGTAATCATTGGCCTTATCATATTTTTTCCACTCCATGGCTCCGTAGACCAATGCCAAAACAGCAGCCAATCCTATAACGAAATATAGTGCGCTGTTTCTTCCTACATCTGCTTTCGGGTTCTTTTTTGGTTCCATCCTTTTTCTCCTTTTCTAAATTTAGTGTTTGCTAATTTAATTATTAATTGGTTAAATAAACAATTAAAATTTCCATTTTAACGGGTTTTTCTTAGAAAAAACCCACCGAATCAGTCCAATTCCTGCAAATGCTCCCAAGGTATTTGCCAAAACATCTCCAAACTCGGCCATTCTATCGGTTGTGATCGTGTATTGCAATACCTCAATAAGTATTCCATATAATATAGCGAAAAACAAGACAATAATCAAGGTTTTGCGTAATCCAAGGCTTCCCAAGGTCCTTTCCCGTAAGCTTAGACATCCTACAAAGGCGAACACCAAATAAAATATGAAATGGGTAATTTTATCGGCATACGGGATATTCAGCGTCCCCGTATCCAAATCCATGCTCGAGAAAGAAAATAAGCTGAGCATGGTAATGACCACTACCCAGCTTAGGAACAATAAGGTATATATGTTTTTCTTAAGCACCTATCAATGCCTTGTAGTCGTCGGCACTCATCAACTCCTCCACTTCGGAAGGTTCGCTTAGTTTTATTTTTACCATCCAGCCTTCTCCATAAGGGTCAGAATTCACTTTTTCGGGCTCATCCTCCAAAGCTTCATTGAATTCAATGATCTCACCGCTCAACGGCAAAAACAAATCAGAAACGGTCTTTACGGCTTCAACTGTTCCAAAAACCTCTTCTTTATCCAATGTTTCGTCCAAGGTTTCCACTTCAACGTAAACGATATCCCCTAGTTCGCTTTGGGCGAAATCCGTGATTCCCACAGTTGCGATATCTCCATCTATCTTGACCCACTCATGGTCCTTTGTGTACTTTAATTCTGATGGTATGTTCATTACTTTATGTTTGAATTAGTCGATGGGCAAATGTAACGGATTGCGGAAAGTTTTTCAAAGAAACTTTGCCCCAAAATGAAGGAAAAGCAAATTATGTTATTCATTAGTTCCCAAAGTTGTACCGCAATGTAAAGCCCGTATTGATGGTTGTCTGCGGAAAAGCAGTGGAAACAGCAAATTCAGAGAAGGAGTGATCATAGAAGAACATGGCGTTCAAACTCTTGCTCAACGCATAGTCCGCAGTGAACTTTATGGACATCAATCGTTGGCCCGATGTGATCTGATTGTTATCGATATCCAAATTTCGGATGATCGTGATGTTATCACGGAGTGATAGGTCTGCCTTCAAGTTCAGGTCCCCTTTCAAACGGGTTTTTTCGCCCCCGATATTGGTCACGAACTTCACATCCTTGAATCGATAACCCAGTCCCAAGGTATATTCGTTACCATTGATCTCAGTCAACAAATTATTGTCAAAACTCAGGGACAAGGTTCTACTGGTCCGTACCTCGGCCAAAAAACTAAAGGAGTTCTGCATTTCAAAGTCCACTCGCATCAACGGGCTGAACTCATCGGTCAAAACCACATTATTAATGAGGGTCTTGGGCAACAAATCCCCATTTTCCGGGTCATAGGTGGTATTCTGACGCTCCAAATTGGTCTGGAACGAGTTCACGCTATAAGCTGCGCGATACCCATGACTCAAGGAAAAACGCTTGAATTTCTTCTTGAACCACCTGTTTTTCATCAAACCCGTGTACTTCATGTTCCAGTTCGGGATGGGAATATCTCGGAAAGCATCCATGTTCACCCGATCCACATCCTGTCCCGTATAGGCAGCAAAGAATGCTGGAAGCAATACATCCTGCTGTGTTTTACCGTAACGTTCCGGAAAACCATCCTCATCCAATGTACCGGGACTCTCCCCCCTATCGGATACCAACCTGTTGGCAATGGTGATCCTGTTCTGTTTGAATTGCTCAAAGGTTTCGGAGTCGAACTCATCGCTCTTCTTGAACACCGTTCCTATCATCACCGTGGAGATGCTGAAGTTCCCCATCTCGTTGATCAATCCATCAAGACCATTGGCCCAATTCTCAGGGCTATAGCTTTCCTGCAACGAACTCATGTAATTTCTATCCGCACTCAAGTCAATGGTCAAATCCTGGGTAGGCTGAGCCGTGGCGGTAATGGTCAACTGCTTGTTCGTATTTTGCATGAACTGCCTACTGTACTCGGGATAATTCGTCAACCATCCATTACGCGCGGCCTCGAACCGCACATCCGCCTGACTTCCGAAGACAAAACCCAAAGTGGGACGTGTAGTTCCGATAAACCCTATGGATTGTGTGTACCCTGGCAGTACCGTTCCCCGGTTTTCACTGTAATTGACATTGACCCGTTTTACCATGGTCAAGATATCCACCATGGTATTGAAGCCCTTGCTGGTTTTTCGAGGTCCATTGGCATCTTCACCATCAGCAGGGTTGCCCGCTTTGTCCCTTCGTACAGCAGCTTGGTTTGCGGTCACTTTTCCATCACGCCTCTTAAGACCCAAAAAGTCATAAAAGCGCTGCATGCTCATGTTCGCCGTCAACGTATGGGTACTGGCATTTTGAACCGTGTTGATATCCACACCGGCCACCTGCCTCAATGCATCGCCACCCCGTTGCCAATCAAAATTACTGGTGTAGGAATATTGTGCATTTATAAAATTGAGGAAAGGTATTTTGCTGAACGGCAGTTCATAGTTCAACTGCATTTGCTGGGCATGCCTGTTTGGTTCTCCTATATCGAAAAAGCCATCCCAAAGGTCCAGGGCCTGGTTGATACCTGAATCCCGATCATCATCGACATTGAAATAGTTACGGACAATATTATTGTTGGAGGCGGTCAGGTTCAATCGCAACGATTTCGTGATGCTGTAATTGAGTGCATACTGCCAGTTGAACAAATAGTTTCGTTGTTGCAACAAGGGCAATTCCAAAGCATCCACCCCTGGTTCCAATACATCCCTGTACCGCTGTTGATTAAAGGAACGATTGTAATTGGCATTTACCGAAAAGCTTGTGGGAAGGGCATTGAAATTCAAATCCTTCAGCCACTGCCAATATTTGCTTGTGAGCATGGAGTCCTTTTTGGCAAAGGGTGCTACGGGTGCCGGCCTAAAATTGTGATTGTACACAAATCCAGTGGAAACATTCTGATCACGAAGTTCGGCCACCTCAAAATCCCTATGGTCGGTTTCGTTGTAGGAATAATTGAAGGTAAAGTTTTCCACATCGAAGAAATTCTCTTCAGCTTCCTCCCCCCTATTTTTCCTTACTCCTATCAAGTTGATACTGGTTCGCTTGGTGTAATCCTCCGCCTGTTCCTTTATGGTTTCTGCCTCCTCAGGAGTTGCAGCAGCGGCAATCCTATCATCCAACCGTAGGTCATCGTACACGGGGTCGAACTCCGGAGTGATCAGGGTTTCGGAAATCCCATAGTTGAACGGTAATTGCAGGTTCCATTTTTTGGGGAACAACTGCCCTACGTTCACATTGGTCACCACATCGTATGAGATGGCATCTTCCAAAGCGCGCTCTGTGGGTTTTTGGTCAATGGAACCAAAACCAGATGTGCTTCTACTTCCCGTTGCCGTAACATTGGCGAAGTCGGCCACATTGGCATCCAAGGCTGCAGTCGCGGCCCAACCACCGTTGTTTTCAAGGCCCGCCAATCGAAGTTCATTGAACCACACTTCGCCTCGGGCTGGAATATCATCAATGTTTTTGATACCCACCATCATACCGCGAATACTTCCCAAAGACGGGTTACCCCTGATTCCTATACGGACCCTGCCCAAGGTTCGGGGAGCAAACTCATCCACAAGTACGGCTTCGCCATCCACAATTTCATAGTAGTTGATCTCATCCAAGGTCTGATTGGATATCCCTTTGGATTTTACCTTGTTCAAGTCACTCAATGCAACATCTATTTCGTTGACACTGGGCCAAATTTCTTCTGCGGATGAAGCTCCAAATGAAGTGAATTGAAGTGGTAGTTCTATCTGGTAGAAATTTTCGGAGAAATCGGTACCGATTCTCAAGAAACCGACCAAAGGCGTATCACTGTCCGAGTAATCGGTATTGAATATTTTCTCGGCATGCATGAACATTTTCAAACGTTTATACTGACGCACATCGATATTTACATTTTTGAACACCCCTCGGGCATCCTGGGACTCCAAGTTCTCCACCACAAAAGAGAGGGACTGCTCATTTTGACGAATGATCGTATTGTTGTTGTTGAGCTGTTCACGGACCACTCCGGGAGGCAACACATAGGGTATCGGCTGTCTTCCGTAGTTTTCCTCGATGTTCACAGTGTTCACATCGGTAACAGTGGCATCATCCGAAGGATCGTTGTCAAATCCAGGCTGCAGGGTATTGGTGTATGTCCTCCAATCACCACGTACCAAGTCGAGGGTCGCAAAACGAAGCACCACATCATCCGAGAACCCGGTAAGGTACATTCGCATAAAGCTGATGGACCTGAAATCCGAGATTCCCCCTACGGCATCGGTAAAATCGCTCAATGGAATCTTATACTGGATCCATCTACGGTTCAATTGCGTACCATTGGGCAAGGTCGGGGTCTGTCCTTCGCGGATATCGGTCACATATTGGTCATCAATAGTGGTGTTTGGTTTTATCTGAATACGGTACTCGTAGTAGCTGTTTACCGTGTTCATGGTCAAATCCCTGTCGATATCCTCCACATCGGGCAGCGTGGTCGAACCCCTATTGGTGTTCGTCACCGCCACTGGCGAGTTGCCCTGTGTATTGTTGAAATCAAAATAGCGTTCCAAAATACCGCCCTCGCGGTTCAGGTAATATTGATAGTTATCCAAAGCAGGGTCTTCTGCGGGACCATTATATATGGAAGCTTCCTGGGCATCATCGTAGCCATCCAAACCAACATCCTGGGCCGTCCTATTGGCCTCATCCGCATCAAAGGCATACACCAAAGATTGTGTGGAGGGCACTTGCCCCCAAACGGTTTCCCTTGGCACCTCGTTATTGGTACTTGCGGGCAATCCATTTTCGTATTGTTTCCTACCATCCTTTAGGATGTCCTCGGAAATATTACCCAGGTTGAATACAAGCTCACCTGCATTGCCATCGGCAGTTTCCCCATCAATATAGGGATCCAACACCCAAAACTGGACAAATTCCACATTGGACTGCTCAAAGTTGGTGCTGCTCAATGGTCGCATGATCCCACCCCATTTGGCAGCCGGTGTCTCGGATTCAAAACTTGGATTGGCATTGTACGGTCCCTTATCGTTCGGGTAGTACACAACATCGAGCGTGCTCTGCACCTGGGTCTGTCCCTGGGCAATATCCGTTTCGGTGAACACCTCGTCAATGAAGACCCTACGGGTCGAGTTGAGGGAAATATCGTTGTCCGACATCCCCGATGGTCTCTGATTGGTATAAAAAATAGGGTCGATGGTGTACCACGCCATTTTTGCACGCTCGTGGCCCACATCAATCCCTGTTCTATCATTTATGAATTCCACTGGCGGACTGGCCAAGGTCCATCCCAAGGAGGAACGAATATCGATCAACGCCTGTGCTCCTTCAAAATCATCCAAATAAGTAGTGGTTTCACCCCTAAAGTCCGCGTTTTTGGGCGAATTGGGTCGCAAGAACGCCACCTCGCCGCGCAAAGACAGGTTGGAAGGCACATCCGTATCAATGTTCGGCAACTTATTGGCCAGTCTTGTCAAGAATGGCATTTCGGTACTGAAATTTCCATTCAGTCCGAAAATGGTATTGTTGACGGGTTCAATCCCGTAATTCGATTTCTGTGTTAGGGGACGCTCGTTCAAATTGAGGAACGTACCGCCCAAAACAAACTTATCATTGAACTTGTGCTCTACATTGACTCCTGCAAAACGCCTGGTCTGTTGACCAAATACCGCATTGTTCTCCACTGAAATGTTGATGGGGGTATTCGATGCCTCCAGACTGGGGTCGAGCAATTGTACCGTACCCGCCTGATAGTTCACCGTATAGTCAATGCCTTCCTGCAACTGTCTTCCGCCCGCGGTCACGGTAACCGAACCCTGCGGCACATTGAAGGCCCCGATCGGAATACCGTTGTTGGATTGCGAAGTATACCGCCCTTTGATCTGGAATCGGTTCTTTTCCGCATTTTGCAATGATGCCGCCTTGGTCTTGGCGTACATGTTACGGAACACATATTTCCTCTGGTTCGGGTTATACCCTTGGTCATTTTCCACATCATAAGTACCGCCGCCCAACTTCTCAAAGAGATACTCCCCGAAGGGTTCCACCTTGGTAAAGATAATTCGCCCTGATTGCGAATCCACCGTTATTCCTTCAACGTAATCAAAAAATCCATCCCCGCCCGGCTGTACATCATTGTACATGTTGAGCTGATCCAGATTGAAGACACTCAGCAATATTTGATCTTGCAATCCTTCGGGCCATCCGGCATTGGGGTCAACCGGGGTAATATAGTTTCTTGGTGTGGGGTCGGAATAGAGAATGTTCAGTTTGAAATCCTCTTGACTCAATTGATAGGCCCCTGTGGAATAAATGTTCTTCATCATCAAATCCCAAATAGGGTCTACCACGTTGGTAATGTTGCTCTTAAGCAATTTCAAGACCAATGCATTGTTCTCTATCAAATTGGAATTCGGGGGTATCGTGGTGGCATCCACACCTCCATTGGCAAACTCCCCTACCTGATAAACTTCCCCATCATAGGTATACTGAAAAGCCACACCCAGCACCTCATCGTTGCTCAAACTCTGACTCAAGGAGATGTACCCCAATTGGGAATCGAACTCATAATCCCTTCCTTGAACCAACTTTCTGGCATTTTCCAAAATCGCATAATCAAATCCTTGATTCACGGTATATCCGGGCACATTGAACCCGGATTCCACCGTGGCGATGTCACGAATGGCCGGTGTCAGTGCCCCACTCCCGATTTGATTGGGGTCGTAGGCATTGGCGCCGTTCTGTGGAAGTCCGCTGGCAACGGCTTGGTTATTGAAAAATCCTGCTGGATCTCCATTGTTGACACCGATACGGGTATTATCGGAAATGGCCTCACCCAAATCCTGAATGGCCACAACATTTCTAACATTCGTTGTTTGCTGGTTTCTATTGGTCACCCAAACCTCCAAACGGGTAATCTGCACCCTACTTTGAATGAATGGGTAGAATTCCAATGCACGATCATAATTGTCACGGAAATAATGCGCTAGGAAAAAGTGCCTGTCCTCATCATAATCCAATGCCGTCAATGCAAATTCGTTGACCGTGCCGCCCCCTTGGGCGACCACTGTGTTGTTTTGTGACCGTTGTTCTGAAAAAACAGCCGTTACGGTAGTCCTACCAAACTGAAGTTGTGTTTTGACACCGAACAAACTCTGTGCGCCCGTAATCAAGGAACTATTGAGCGGCATGCTCACGTTACCCACTTCAATTTTCTGTATGATATCGTCCTCTGTCGGGGTATAATCCAATTTGACAAGGTTCTGGAAATCAAATGTGGCTTCCGTATCATATTGTGCGGATACCTGAAGCCGCTCTCCCACTTTTCCCAACAAGCTCAAACTGATTCGTTGATCGAAATCAAAGGAAAGGTTCGTTCTGTTCCTAGGGGATAGGGCCGGGTTGTCATTTTTCTGCCACAGCACACCCAAGTCCATGGCCACTGACCCTTGTGGAATCACTTCAATGGTGTTTCCCCCAAAAATGGTCTCAAAAAAGTTGCTGTTCACATAAAAATTGGGCAAAAGATTTCGCCGCGCTTCCTCACTACCCTCTTTTTTTCCTGCGTAGGCATCCCCTTTTTGTTTGAAATAGAGCTTCATCTGCTCCTTTTCCACCAAGTCGTAGTATTGTTCGGGAGTAAGGATGATAGGGTAGTTGACATCGAAGTCCCCTATGCTCTCCGTATAAACGTATGTATTGGTCTTGGGGTCGTAAGTGTATTTTGCAACAATGCTATCCGGATTCCCCATGATAAGGCGACCAAGATCCACTCCTGTTTTCACGGAATCCTGAGCCTGCTCATTGGTCTCCTGTGCCATTAGGTTGGATATGGACAGTAGACAAAAAACAAAGAAAATGTACTTAAAACGTATTGGTTTAAGTATTGGTTTTGCCCCTTTTTTCAAACTAGTTACAAATTTTTCAGCGCCTGTTTAATAATGTTCTCTACGCTTAACGAAGTGTCTTGGGAAAGTACCTTGTCGACCACCTTTTCAGATTGCTTTCTGGTAAAACCAAGAACCTCTAATGCAGATAACGCTTCTTCTTTATTTGTATTGTTTGATTTTTGTGAAACTTCGCCCATGTCGTGGACTTTTAAAATCTTGTCCTTTAAATCCAAGATTACACGCTGGGCCGTTTTGGCCCCAATCCCTTTCACAGACTGGATTGTGGGCACATCGCCATTGGCTATGGCATCCCTGACATCGGATGGGGACAATGAGGACAACATGGTTCGTGCAGTACTCGCCCCGACCCCTGAGACCGATATCAACAATCGGAACACTTCGCGCTCCGCCCGCTCGGCGAAACCGAACAAGGTATGAGAATCTTCCTTTACCAATAAATCGGTATAGACAAAGATGTTTTCTTCATCTGTGAGCAAGGAAAAAGTATGTAGGGAAATATTCAGGAAATACCCCACCCCATTGCATTCCACTATGGCGTAGGTTGGATTTTTTTCTACTAGTTTTCCTCGTAAGTGGGTAATCATAAAAAATCTATTTGACCGGGATCACTCCCCTTGCATTTTAGCTTTTCTTCGCTTCTCACGCTCTTGGGCATCGATAACGGCAACGGCGGCCATATTGACCATTTCGTCCACGCTGGCCCCGAGTTGCAAAATATGCGCCGCTCTGGTAAGCCCCACCATGATCGGTCCGATGGAATCGGCATTGTTGAGGCCTTTCAACAATTTGTAGGTAATGTTCGCGGATTCCAGGTTGGGAAAAACCAAGGTGTTGACCTTTTTCCCTGATATCTTGGAAAACGGGAAGTTATTGCTGCTCATCTCCGGGTCGAGTGCAAAGTCGGTCTGGATTTCTCCATCGACCACCAAATCAGGGTTCCTTTCATGTAGAATTTTCACGGCTTCCCTTACTTTTTGGGCATTCGGATGGTTCGATGAACCAAAATTCGCGTAGGAGAGCAATGCCATAACGGGATTGAAACCAAAGGTTTTGGCCACATTGGCCGTCATTTGTGCAATCTCGGCCAGTTCTTCCGCATTGGGATCGATATTGATGGAGGTATCGGCCAAAAAGAGCGGTCCTCTATCTGTGATCATAATGTTTACAGTGCTGGCATTTTGCACATTTTTGGCCCTTCCCAGCACCTCAAAAACGGGTCGCAGTACCTTGGGGTAGGCTCTGGAGTATCCAGAAATCATTCCATCGGCATCTCCTTCCTTGAGCATCATGGCTCCAAAATAATTCCGCTTGCCCATATTGACACGAGCACTGTACTTGGTCTCGCCCTTTCGCTTCCTCAGTTCCCAAAGTTTCAAGGCATACTTGGTACGCATTTCACTGAACTCATCGGAACGTGGATCGATGATCGGCACTTCTGCGTCAAACTCGAGCTCCTTTTTCAAGTGCTCTATGATTTCCTTGTTTCCCAGCAGGATCGGCATTGCGATGCCTTCTTCATGAACGATCTGAGCGGCCTTCATCACATCGAGCAATTCAGCTTCGGCAAAAACAATTCGTTTTGGATTTACCTTGGCCCTGTTATGTAGCAATCGAACCACTTTGTTGTCATTGCCGGATCTTTGATAGAGTTCTTCCTCGTACTTCTCCCAATTTTGAATTGGCAGTCTAGCCACTCCACTATCCATGGCCGCTTTGGCAACAGCCGGTGGAATCTTGGCGATCAACCGGGGATCGAAGGGTTTGGGGATGATATAGTCCTTTCCAAAGGCCAACCTTGTGGCATCGTAGGCAATGTTCACTTGTTCCGGAACGGGCTCACGAGTCAAATCGGCCAGGGCCCTTACGGCGGCCATCTTCATTTCTTCATTGATTTTTGTGGCACGCACATCCAAAGCCCCCCTGAAGATAAACGGGAAACCAAGTACATTGTTCACTTGGTTCGGATGGTCGGAACGACCAGTGGCCATGATGATGTCCTTCCTGGTCTTGCAGGCCAAATCGTATTCTATCTCTGGATTTGGATTGGCCATGGCGAACACAATGGGGTTCTCGGCCATGGAATTCAGCATTTCAGGGGAAACAATGTCGGCGATGGAGAGTCCGATGAACACATCTGAATCCTTCATGGCTTCCTCCAAAGTGTCGATTTTCCTATCGGTGGCAAACTCTTTTTTTTGAGAAGTAAGGTTGTCCCTGTCGCTTCGGATGACCCCCTTGCTATCCAACATTACGATATTCTTTGCGGATGCACCAAAGGCTTTGTAGAGTTTTGTACACGAAACAGCCGCTGCGCCTGCCCCGCTTACCACGATTTTTACATCTTCAATCTTTTTTTCGGCAATTTCAAGGGCGTTCAGCAAAGCTGCGGCGGAAATTATCGCCGTACCGTGCTGATCATCATGCATTACGGGGATATCGAGTTCTTCCTTCAACCTCCGTTCGATCTCAAAGGCTTCAGGAGCTTTGATATCCTCCAAATTGATTCCCCCGAAGGTCGGGGCAATGGCCTTGACCGTCTCAACGAACTTATCCACATCAGTGGCATCCAGTTCAATATCGATTCCATCGATATCAGAAAAAATCTTGAAAAGCAGACTCTTCCCTTCCATTACGGGCTTTGAGGCCTCGGGACCGATATTTCCCAAGCCCAATACCGCTGTACCGTTGGAAATTACCGCTACTATATTTCCTTTTGCGGTGTATTTGTATACATCGTCCTTGTTCTTTTCAATCTCCAAACAAGGTTCGGCAACCCCTGGGGAATAGGCCAAGGCCAAGTCCCTTTGGGTGGAATACGGTTTTGTGGGTACGATCTTTATTTTACCTGGTTGCGGCTTTGCGTGGTATAGAAGTGCTTCTCGTCTTTGCTTTTCCTTGCTCATATTATCAAAAATGAATTGGTAAAGTTAGGACATTCATTGGTTTTATCTTAAAATCCCAAGCATCAATTTGAAGGCCTGTATGGAAGCAAAAGGTCTGTGATATGCAATGTTGTATGCTTTATGCATCCAACGGATACTCCTTTTTCGCTTTGGAAACGTTCAAACGCATGGCCAAAACAGAGGCAATCACAAAAAAAACGGCTGCAAACAACATGGCATTGACCGAATTGCCACCAAGAAGGTTTTTAAAAATAGGGCCAAATGTAAGTGTTTCGATTCCCATGGGAATCACGATCATCATATTCAATATCCCCATGTAGACACCTCTTCGCTCTTGCGGGACCACTTTGGAAACCATGCTATAGGGAATCCCCATCATGGCCGCCCATCCTATTCCGAACAAGACCATAGGAAGCAGTACATAAAGCGGATCTTGAATATAAGGAACAGTGAATAAAGCCACCGCGGTACCCAATAAACTCAAAGCATATACTTTTTTTCCACCGAAACGCATGGTCAATGGCACCAAGACCAATGCGACCACAGCCGTGACCACATTGTATGCCCAATTCATTTTAGAGGCTTGTGCTGCAGCCTCCGAGGTGTCGTAGCCCAAGGAAACCCTGAACAAGGGAGTGATGTACTGCCAATACACAAAAAGGGCATACCATTGAAATAGGTATACTGCTGAGAGCTTCCACATAAATCTGGGCATTTCCTTAACGGCAAGGATGATTTCCACAAAAGGAACTTTTATGCGATCAGCGAAGGGAAGTGCTTTATGTTTGTTGATTTCTGCCAACTCTTCATCAGTAGGCGGAATTTCTGGGGTTTTCAACACAGACCATAAAATGGTGGCTATGGAAAGAAAGGATCCGATAAAAAAGGAATAATACAACCATTTAGGCACTGTCCCCTCAACTTCTTGACCACCACCAAACCAATCCTGAAACAAAAAGATGGATGCATTGGCCAAAAGAATACCGGCCCCCACAAAAAGACTTTGCATCTGGTACCCGATACTGAACTGTGATTCTGGCAATTTATCACCAACAAATGCACGGTAAGGCTCCATGGCCATGTTGTTGCCAACATCCAAAATCCACAATAAACCGACGGCGAACCATAAAGCTGGACTTAATGGAAAGAAAAACAGACACAGACTGCCCATTAGCGCACCTATGAGAAAAAAAGGCTTTCGCCTACCCCAACGAGGCGACCAGGTCTTATCGGAAACGGCCCCTATAATAGGTTGTACGATCAATCCGGTAACAGGACCTGCGATGTTCAAAATGGGAAGCATTTCTTCTGTAGCACCCAAAAAAAGAAATATTGGATTAATGGCGCTCTGCTGCAAACCAAAGCTATATTGAATCCCAAGGAACCCAACATTCATATTAAAAATCTGCCAAAAACTTAATTTGGGTTTTTTAATCTTAATCATGTTGTTTGTTTAGCTAGCATCCGAAATATACACTGAAAGGGTGTGAATATTTCAAGAACACGGCTCAATATAATGCTATTTCTTCAAAAAATTGACATTGCGCTGAAGACCTGATAGTTTGGTCCGTTTTACTGCTGATTTTTTGAACACCTTTTTGAATACATCCTCGGTAATCTCCTCCCAATCCTTTTTAGTGAACTCCAACAAGTCCGGATGAGGGTTAAAGAGGGGTTCGCTATGCGATTTTGAAAAACGGTTCCATGGGCACACATCTTGGCAAACATCACAGCCGAACATCCAATCATCGAGTTTGCCGTCAAATTCAGACGGGATCTCGTTCTTCAACTCAATGGTCAGGTAGGAAATACATTTACTGCCATCTACGACATAGGGTTGCACAATAGCATCAGTGGGACAGGCATCAATACAAGCGGTACAGGTACCACAATGATCGGTCACTGGTGTATCGTACTCCAGTTCCAAATCCACGATTAGTTCTGCAATAAAGTAAAAAGAACCTACCTGTTGGGTCAGCAGATTACTGTTCTTTCCTATCCAGCCCAGACCGCTTTTTGCCGCCCATGCCTTGTCCAAAACCGGGGCGGAATCCACAAAGGCCCTGCCGTGCACCTCGCCGATTTCTTCCTGAATAAAATGGAGCAAGCTTTTGAGTTTATCCTTTATCACAAAGTGATAATCCATGCCATAGGCATATTTCGAAATTTTATAGGATTCGGGGTTTTGTTCTTCGGAAGGAAAATAATTCAACAGGAGCGATATGACCGACTTGGAGCCTTCGACCAATTTTGTGGGATCCAAACGTTTATCGAAATGGTTTTCCATGTATTGCATTTCCCCATGCATGTTCTGGTTGAGCCATTTTTCTAATCGGGGCGCTTCCTCTTCCAAAAATTCCGCTCTGGATACCCCACATGACAAAAAACCGAGGCGCTTGGCTTCGGCTTTTATAAGTTCGGTATGTTTGTGTGCGCTCACGGAACGAAGATAACAATAGTTTTTCCCGATTATAAAGCGAAAAACCTACCCTATTTGGTTTTAACCAGGTCAAACTCATTCTTATAGTACTCCATTATAGGTTGAAAAGGTCCCAATTGATGTTGCTCTTCACTAAAATGATCTGAATATGGGCCATACGGGGTAGAAACAGGTTTTTTTACCAAATCAGGAAAATCAACTTCCCGATGGGGCTTTGTCGGTCTTAATTTTTGATTGATGTATCCTGCCACGTCGTAAGCCTCTTCATCTGTTAACTTCGGGCTATCAAATGTGGTACCGTAAGGCATGTTTCCCTTGATAAACTGTGCCGCCGTGATTACGCGGGTCATGCCCGCACCATTGTTGTATGAATCGTTCCCCCATAAGGGAGGGTACAGATAAGTACCGTCTTCTTGCGACTCTCCTTGTCCATCCGCACCATGACATTCCACACAGTTTCTTTGAAAAACAAGCTCACCATGCTCTAAATCCACCGCTCTATCTGGGATTTCAATGGACAAAAGACCTTGACCTTCAATTTTCCCATTGGATGGCGTAGCCCTCCCCAACCATTCCAAATAGGCCAACAACGATTTCATTTTACCACTATCTTCAGGCATCATCCTGCCATTCATGCTGCGTTCCATACAACCATTGATGCGCTCCTCTATGGTTCCCATTTTATCCTCTCGACCACGATATTGAGGAAATCGCTTGACCACACCTATCAATGGAGCCGCGTAAGGCTTTGTTCCGCCATTTAAATGACAACTGGCACAGGCCAGATTATTACCTGCGTATATATTTATAGCATCGGTTTGCCTTGGTCCTAGATGTAATGGAGTATTTCTGAAAATTTCGAAACCTTCTTTTATGCGTTCGTTTTTCTTTGAAAAAGACAGGTTGTACACATTGTAATCCAAATAATAGACATCATCGGGCAGGGACACATATTCTTTAGAACCAAATCCGCCGAATCCGACCAGCACCACGGCAAAAGCCAATCCAAGCATCAAAACAATGCAAATACCCAGTTGCAAGCACAGTTTTCTTATCTGCTTGGCGATTGCACTATATGAATCGGTGTTCTGCACTTTGGATGTTCTCAGGTCTCCCATGATTCATTTTAGATCATGCAAAGCGATTATGAATATAGTAAGACAGGGGTTCTCCTTGATTTCCACTACATCATTTAGTTTAATCAAACAAGCAAGTAAATTACGAAAAGATTTAAAATTGGGAACCGGAATGTCATTAAAACAATCCGCCTTGGGTACCGCCTTTTACCCTGCCCAAATGTTTGTACGCAAGTTCAGTGACTTCCCGGCCCCGGGGAGTCCGCATTATAAAACCTTGCTGAATCAAAAAAGGTTCGTAAACTTCCTCAAGGGTTTCAGCACTTTCGGAGACTGCCGTTGCCAAAGTGGTAATACCAACGGGCCCTCCCTTGAATTTATCGATAATGGTGGTCAAGATTTTATTGTCCATTTCATCCAAACCATGGGCATCCACGTTCAAGGCCTTTAATCCAAACTGGGAAATTTCCAAGTCAATGTTTCCGTTCCCTTTGATTTGTGCAAAGTCCCTGACCCTACGCAAAAGGGCGTTACAGATTCTTGGGGTTCCCCTACTACGTCCCGCAATCTCTATCGCTGCATCATTGGTTATGGGTACACTCAAGATTTCCGCACTGCGTTCCACGATAGTGGACAAAAGCTCGGTGTTATAATATTCCAATCTGCTCTGGATACCAAAACGAGCCCTCATGGGAGCCGTCAGTAACCCAGATCGGGTAGTGGCCCCGATCAACGTAAACGGACTCAGGTTTATCTGTACGGTACGGGCATTGGGGCCCGTCTCGATCATGATGTCTATTTTATAATCCTCCATTGCGGAATACAGGTATTCCTCTACAATGGGACTCAACCTGTGGATCTCATCGATAAAGAGCACATCGCGTTCTTCCAAATTGGTCAACAGTCCCGCCAAATCACCGGGCTTGTCCAGTACAGGTCCGGAAGTTACCTTGATGCCCACGCCGAGCTCATTGGCCAGAATATGGGCCAAGGTGGTCTTACCAAGTCCAGGAGGACCATGAAAAAGAGTATGATCCAAGGCCTCTCCCCTAAGATTGGCCGCCTGCACAAAAACCTTTAGGTTTTCCAGTACTTGGGCCTGGCCGGTAAAGTCATCAAAAGTGACGGGCCTTAAGGCTCTTTCGATATCGAGCTCTTCCGAGGAAAAATTATCAGCTGTTGGATCTAAATTCTCGTTCATTCTTCAACAAATATAACTGAAAACCGCATCGACCTAAAACCTTATAGATAAAAATAGCACTTGCGATTGTTCTTAGCGGTCTAAACCTTATCTTAGAAAAGAGAACGTTTCACCAATTAAGTTAAATATGGTTGCTACAGACTATTCCGTAGGAATTCTACAATACATCCCTTTTTTTTACGTCATCTGGTCCGATGACCTATTATCAGCTTCTGAGATTTCAGTGGTACAAAAAGTCATAGCGCTCGATGCATCGCTTGACCAAGAAGAAAAAGGACAACTGCAAAGCTGGTTGGACAGGGATAATCCACCCCATGATGATGAAATAAAAAACTGGAAACAGACCATTGCCAATTCCCAAGTAAAATTAATCGAAAGCGAGACCTACCCACTAACTTCGCTCAGTCAACGATTGATTAGCGGGGATGATCTGAACGAGCAATTAAAGCATATTGAGGTCCATCTGGGCATACAGCCCAACCACTACAACCATTTGTTCGATGTGGAAGTGGTCCATGAAAAAACTTCGGATGAATACGATGCCCAAGTTCTGGACGACATCCTGAAAGGCGAACACACCAAGGTGGTCGATGAATTTCGAAGGTTTTTGGACAAGCCTGATTTTTCATGGGAGGTTTTAAGAGACAAAGCCGAGTTCCGAAATAGGATATTAAAACAAGTCCAGCTGTTGGGAGAGGCTGGTTACGGCGCCATGGCCTATCCACCTGAGTATGGCGGAACGGGAAACATGCCCGCTTATGCCTCTATTTTTGAACATCTGATGTTCGTAGACGGGAGCTTGGCCGTGAAGTTCGGGGTCCAGTTCGGCCTTTTTGGCGGTAGTATCCAAAAATTGGGCACAAAAAAACACCATGACCAGTATTTGACAGAAGCAGGGGAAACCAAATTACTGGGCTGTTTCGCTATGACGGAAACAGGACATGGTTCCAACGTTAGAGGCATCAAGACCACCGCTACCTACGAAAAAGCATCCGATTCCATCATTATACACACCCCTGGTAAAAACGACAATAAGGAATACATCGGTAACGCGCTGCATTCCAAAATAGCCACTGTTTTTGCCCAATTGATCGTTAATGGCAAAAATGAGGGCGTACATGCCATTTTAGTTCCACTAAGAAATGAAAAACACGAAACCTTAGAAGGCATCACTGTAGAGGACAATGGCTATAAACTGGGGCTGAACGGGGTTGACAACGGTAAAATCTGGTTCAACAATGTAAAGGTCCCCAGACAGAACCTACTGGACAAATATGGGGAGATACGGGATGATGGCACTTACTTTTCCTCCATAAAAAATCCGAACAAGCGATTCTTTACCATGTTGGGCACCTTGGTCGGCGGACGTATTTGTGTGGCACGTGGTGCACTTGGCGGAAGTAAGATGGCACTGTCAATTGCAGTTAAATATGCGCTCAATCGTAGGCAGTTCAATGATAATGTAAAGGTTCAAGAAGACCTGATCATGGACTACCCTACTCATCAGCTAAGACTTACGCCTGCGATTGCGGGGGCGTATGTCTATCATTTTACCTTAGAAGAGATGATGAAGCGTTACAGTGACGAATCACAACCTGATAAGAGGGAGGTAGAAACCCAAGTGGCAGGCCTAAAATCAATCATTACGTGGTTCGCCAACGAAACCATTCAAGAATGTCGTGAAGCATGTGGTGGTAAGGGTTATTTATTGGAGAACAGAATTGCGGACCTCAAAGGGGACGTGGATATTTTCACCACTTTTGAAGGAGACAATACGGTATTGTTGCAGCTTGCAGCCAAAGGCATTCTATCCGATTTTAGGGCGGAGTTCAACAGTGCTGGCTTCGCTTCGGTGCTAAAGCTTTTACAGACTCAGATTGCGGACAAACTCACTGCTATCAATCCCCTTTATTCAAACAAGGTTGATGCAGAACACCTGTATAATCCAAAGTTTCATAAGCACGCTTTTGATTATCGTACCAGAAGGCTTACATATACCTTGGCCATGCGCATACGCAACTATATCAAAAAAGGAATTCCTTCTTACCAGGCCTTTTTAAAGGTGCAGACCCATTTATTGGCTCTTGGAAAAGCGTACAGTGTGGAATTGGCCTACCATATTTTCTGTGAACATTATGAGCAGGTAACGGATCTCAAGTACAGGGCCTTGATGGAGAAGGTGGGTTGCCTTTACGCCCTTGATCAAATCAATTCGGATGCAAGATGGTATTTGGAGCAGGGCTATATTGGGAGTACAAAATCGAAGGCCATTCGTCAGCGGGTAGAGCGCCTATCCACGGAACTGCGACCACACATTGAGGTGTTGGTCGATGGTTTTGGCATTCCCGAACATTGTTTAACCGCGCCCATTGCCCAGTAAACGTTACTCTTGCTTTTTGATGAGTTGGGAGCTATCCAAAAACTCTTCAATGGTAATCTTCGGGGTTCCATAAAGGTAGATACTGGCATCTCCCGTTGAGTGAATGTTAATGTCGCCAAATGCATACACCCTTGCATTGGCATTCCCCGCCGCTTTTAATTCGCAAGAGCCTATTTGCATGGCCTCGCCCTTATATTTGGCGTAGTCGAGCAAACTGGCGCTCAACCTATCCGATGTGCCTTCCATGGCCAAAGAGGAATTTCCTTCCAAATCCAAAACACCAGCATTTATTTGCGCATACACATAGGCCTGTGCCCTTTTGTTGAGGTTAACGTTCAATGAATCGACCTCGACATGGAAATCTCCGCTGCTGGTATCTTCCAGATTAATATCCATGACCGCAGCATTTGCTTTGATATCCAACTTGGTATTGTTGAAGCCATCCACGAACAGCTCATTGGATTCAATCACATCTTGAGAAATTATTGCTCCGTTTTTAACCGTTATGGCTTTCAATTCAGTGTAGTTAACAGTTATGGTAAGTTCTTTTTTCCTGGTAATATTGTAATAGGAACTAATGACCAAGGTGCCTCCCTCCACCTCAAATTTTAGGACATCGATAAGGTTGTCATCGGCGGAAATGTGATACCCCGGCCCCAAGGCCTTGTTCAAATTGATTTCGAGGTCGTCGTTCAATATTATGGCATCAAATGGTGGAAGCTCCTCGCTTACTTGTGTCACAATTCGGCTGCCCTTGATCTTGGGTTTACGCTGGGCCATTGAGATTAGTGGAGCCAAGGCCAACAATAGGATAAGTAACTTTTTCATGACGGTTCTCTTTTGATGGGGAAATGCCTTTTAAAGATATACATTTCACTTCAAAATCCATTTCCATAAAAAAAGCCCATCCAAAAACGGACGGGCTCTTTCACTAATATAAATGTATTTTTTAATGGTTGAGTTCTTCTTCATTCTCTTGAAGCGGAACGTTTTGCGGAACAAAATCCTGTCCTGCAATGATGTACTCCCCATTTTCGTATGTTTTACTGTAATCGTATGCCCAACGGTAAACATGAGGAATCTCCCCAGGCCAGTTTCCATGGATATGCTCTTGAGGAGTTGTCCATTCCAGTGTATTGGAACCCCAAGGGTTCACAGGTCCTTTTTTACCGTAGAAGATACTTGAGATGAAGTTGTAAACGAATATCAACTGCGCCAAACCTGCAATGATAGCAAATACGGTCATCAATACCTGAACGTTCGTCAACTCATCGAACATTGGGAAGGCCGTGTTCTCATAGTAACGACGTGGCACCCCTGCCATTCCCACAAAGTGCATTGGGAAGAATACCCCATAGGCACAAACTGCGGTAATCCAGAAGTGGACATAACCCAAGTTCTTGTTCATCATGCGTCCTTGGAACATTTTTGGGAACCAATGGTAGATTCCTGCGAACATTCCATATAAGGCCGATATACCCATTACCAAGTGGAAGTGGGCCACAACGAAGTATGTATCGTGAACGTTGATATCCAAGGTACTATCACCCAAAATGATACCTGTCAAACCTCCTGTGATAAAGGTTGACACCAGGCCAATGGAGAACAACATCGCTGGGTTCAGCTGTAGGTTACCTTTCCAAAGTGTGGTGATATAGTTAAATGCTTTTACCGCTGATGGTATGGCGATCAAAAGGGTCGTAAACGTAAATACAGAGCCCAAGAACGGGTTCATACCGGATACGAACATGTGGTGTCCCCATACGATGGTGGATAGGAATGCAATCGCCAAGATAGAGGCGACCATTGCCCTATATCCAAAAATAGGTTTTCTAGCGTTGGTTGACATCACTTCGGAAGTAATACCCAATGCAGGTAACAATACGATGTATACCTCAGGGTGTCCCAAGAACCAGAACAAGTGCTCGTACAATACGGGCGAACCTCCTTGGTAGTGCAATACTTCTCCTTGGATAAAGATATCCGATAGGAAGAACGATGTACCAAAGCTTCTATCCATGATTAACAACAAAGCTGCTGACAACAATACCGGGAAAGATACCACACCGATAATCGCAGTCACAAAAAATGCCCAAATGGTCAAAGGAAGGCGGGTCATCGACATTCCTTTTGTCCTAAGGTTTATTACGGTCACAATGTAGTTCAACGATCCCAACAAAGAGGACGCGATGAATATGGCCATGGATACCAACCAAAGTGTCATACCCATACCTGAACCTGGTTGTGCCATTGGAAGTGCACTCAATGGTGGATAGATGGTCCAACCTGCTGCTGCAGGTCCAGCTTCCACGAACAAGGAAATGATCATGATCACGGATGAAACAAAGAACATCCAGTAAGATAGCATGTTCATGAACCCAGATGCCATATCCCGTGCACCGATCTGCAGTGGAATCAACAGGTTACTGAAGGTACCACTCAATCCCTGTGTCAATACAAAGAATACCATGAGCGTACCGTGAATGGTCACCAATGCCAAATAGATATCAGCGTCCATTACACCGTCTGGGGCCCATTTGCCCAATACAGCCTCAAAAATCCCGAAAGATTCGCCTGGCCATGCCAATTGCATTCTAAACAACAACGACATAGCAATACCAATGAATCCCATGATTAGACCGGTAATCAGATATTGCTTGGATATCATCTTATGGTCCTGACTGAAAATGTATTTCGTTACGAAGGTTTCCTTATGGTGATGTCCATGATCATCGTGGTGATCATCATGACTTACATGGGCTACTTCAGACATATTCCAATTAATTTTTTTCGTTATTCTTTTTTGTTAGTTATTCTACCGAAGCTGTTTCGTTCAATTCCACATCAGCAACTTCCGTTGTGTTGGAAGCTTGGGCTGTTTCATCGACCATCACGGTTTCTTTGAACGTTTTCTGCTCAGCAATCCATTTATTGTACTCTTCCTCGGTTTCCACTATAATCTTCATCTGCATGTTATAGTGTGATTTTCCGCATATTTTGTTGCACAACAATACGTAATCGAACTCCCATGGATCCTTGGCATTCTCTGCACGAATCGCATTGGTCCTTTTTACCTTATCAACGATATCAGGGTTCAAACGCATATCCTCCGTGGTCACGGTAGGCGTGAACGAAAATTGTGTGATCATTCCGGGAACACAGTTCATTTGAGCTCTAAAGTGGGGCATGTAAGCAGAGTGCAATACATCTTGAGACCTCATTTTAAAGTTCACTTTCCTACCTACGGGCAGGTGCAATTCCTTTACAATGATATCATCTTCGGCATTTGGATCGGATTCATCCAAACCTAGTACATTGGCATTGTTGATATCTATCAATCTAACATTGGCATTACCGAGCACGTTGTCATCCCCAGCATACCTGGCGGTCCAATTGAATTGTTGGGCGTAGAGTTCCACGACCAATGGGTCATCATCCTCGTTCACGTCCATGATGTTTGTCCAGGTGTAGAGTCCCCAAAGAATCAAACCTGCCAACACGATCACGGGAATAATGGTCCAGATAAACTCCAATCTATCATTATCTGCGAAAAACAACGCTTTTCTTCCCTTTTGCCCCCTGTACTTGTAACCAAAGTAGTGCAATAGGGCCTGGGTCACGGTTTGCACAAAGAAGATGATCCCCATGGAAACCAACATCAATTGATCGTAATCCCCACCATGTTCGGATGCAGCCTCTGGCAAAAGCATTTTTGCGTACTTGGCAAAGCTGAAAATAGTGATCCCATAAATAAAAATGAGGAAGGCGAACAAAAGGTAACCATTGTTCTTGTTATCGGAATCGTTCGCAATCTCAGCGCGTTCTGTTTTAGTTTGCGATAGTTCAAAAATCTTGGTCATTTGCCAAATCGCAATCGCAACTAATACTAAAACAGCTAATGTTAATAATGCAGTCATCGTTTATCTATCTAAGACTTAAATCGTAATCTATTAATAATGAAAATGTCTACTCTCCTCAATGAACGGGTTTCGCTTGGGCTGTAAGGGCGCCTTTGTCAAAGCCGTGAACACCCAGTACACAAACAAACCTCCGAAGAACAAAATACCACCAATCTCTGGCAATCCAATGAACCATTGGTCACCAACCGTTGCAGGCATTATCATATTAAATATATCCAAATAGTGGCCAAATAGCACCACAATACCGGTCATGATAACAAACCAGTTGATTCTTTTGTAATCACTGTTCATAAGCACCAACAATGGGAATACAAAGTTCAAGGCCAACATACCGAAGAAAGGCAGTTTGTAATCCTGGAACCTTGCCACATAGTAGGTTACCTCTTCAGGAATATCCGCGTACCAAATCAGCATGAACTGGGAGAACCAAAGGTAGGTCCAGAAAATACTGATACCGAACATGAACTTGGCCAAATCGTGGATGTGGCTGTCATTCACTTGCTCTAAATATCCTTTTGATTTCAGGTAAACCGTTACCATGGCGATCACAGTGATACCAGATACGAACATGCTGGCAAATACATACCATCCGAACAACGTACTGAACCAGTGTGGATCCACACTCATGATCCAGTCCCAGGACATCATGGACTCAGTAACCAAATAGAATACCAAGAAACCTGCCGACCATCTAAAGTTCTTTACAAAGTTGCTGTTATCATCAGACTCATCCTGAGCCAAGGACAATTTTCTCGAATATTGACGGTAGAAAATCCATCCACCCAAGAATATGGCAGCTCTTATCAAAAAGAAAGTTGGGTTCAAGTATCCTGCTTTTCCTTGCAACAATTCATCGTGGGCCACAACTTCCGGGTCCATCCACACAAACATGTGGTTCATGTGCAGTGCGGAAAGCAATAAGATCACAAATACAATGATTCCACCGGGAACCAAGTATGCGGTAATACCCTCCATGACCCTAAAAAGCAATGGGGACCACCCTGCTTGCGCAGCGCGCTGTATGGCATAAAAGGCCAAAACGCCCAATGCTATCATAAAGAAAAAGAATGCTGCTACGTAAAGTGCGGACCAAGGACGGTTCTGCAATTGTTGCAACAAATGCTCATCGTGGGAAGAGTCGTGCTCTTCACCGTGTGCTTCGGCTGCTCCGTGACCTTGCTCTTCTCCATGGCTTTCGGCTGCTTCTTCTGCATGCCCTCCTCCATGACCATCGTCATGCACTGCTACCATGGCCTTGGCTTCTTCCACAGTTGATGGGGCAGACATAAAACCAATTACAAGGAATATGAATCCAAGCCCCATGGCTATGAAAGATCCTAGTCTAAGTTTGTTTGAAAAGGTATACATAGTTTCTTCTTATCCTATTATTTTGTTAGGTCTTCCTTTAACTTCATCACGTATTCGGACACTTGCCACATTTCTTTTTCATTAGCGAACTGTGAGGCATAAGAGCCCATGGAGTTCAATCCGTAATAAATAGTGTGGTACGTAGTCCCTACAGTAATATTTCTAGCTGGATCATCGTAGCTGGGAACACCCAATATTTTTTCTCTTTTCACAAGATTTCCTTGTCCATCTCCTTTTGGTCCATGGCAAACGGCACAGTAAATCGCATAAAGCTCTGCTCCTTTGACCATGTTTTCTTCCTGGTTCAAGGAATCCAATGGACTTGTGTTCAATCTTGCTAGTTCCTTACCTTCCGGAGTGTTTTCAAACTCATAGGGCATGTATCCTCGGGAGATGGTACCCGCCGGTGGTACAAGCGCCTCGGTCCCTTCTGGGAACAAGCCGTTGTCAACACCTTGATAGGCCTCATATCCTACAGGTTCGTACATGTTTGGCATGAATTGGTAGTTTGGACTGTTCTTGTCCGCGCAAGATGCTGCGAACAACACAAGAACCAAAACAACACTTATTTTACCTAATTGCTTCATATTATTAAGACTCCTTTTCTGTAACTTTTACTTCCACCGCTCCTGTTTCCCACAACAAGTCGGCAAGTTCATTTTCGTTGTCGTGCAGACCGATTTCCATTAAAAAGTGGTCATCGGTAGTACGTTTATCGGGATTTTCCGCTTTTTTGAACGGCCACATTCTACTTCTAAGGTAAAAAGTAATCACCATCAAGTGAGCTGCGAAGAAAACCGTAAGCTCGAACATAATCGGAACAAAAGCCGGCATGTTCTCCAAGTAACTGAAACTTGGTTTACCACCGATATCCTGCGGCCAATCCTCGATCATGATAAAGTTCATCATGACTATGGCAACCGTCAATCCCAAACATCCGTAAAGGAAAGAGGTTATAGCTATTCGGGTATCTGCCAATCCCATTGCCTTGTCCAGACCGTGGACAGGGAACGGAGTGTACACTTCCTCTATATGATGGTGCTCTGCCCTAACCTTTTTTACGGCATGCATCAACACATCGTCATCGTTGTAAAGTGCTTGTATAACTTTTGATGCCATGATTATTTTTTATCGTTTAACAACTTTGCCTGACCCGCCCAATCATCGCGCTGTGCACGTCCTGGGAACCTTCCGGTAATTGAGTCCAACAAATCATACTCCTTTTCGGTCATTCTAGCGACCTGGGCATAGGTAAATATGCCTATTTCGTTCAAGGTACGTTCCATCTCCGGACCTACACCTTTTATCTTTTTGAGATCGTCCGGGGTCTCCGTGGCTGCGTCGAAGGTACCAATGGTGCCTAGCAGCTCGGATACGCCAACTTTATCGCCGACGGTCGGTTTGGGCTCTCCCATCAACACGTCGTCCGTTATCGGCTCATCGTAGCTTACCACTTTGTTCACACCTTGTGGCATTTCATACAAAGGCTTTCCTGCATCCCTTAATTTCTTGTATTTCTCTCCTGATGCTTTCAAGATGGATTTTACCTCGGCCTGCGCGATTACAGGGAACGTTCTAGAGTACAACAGGAACAACACGAAGAAGAATCCTATGGTCCCGACAAAGATTCCGATATCCACGAAGGTCGGGGAGAACATCGTCCAAGAGGATGGCAAGTAATCCCTGTGCAAGGAGGTAACGATAATCACGAAACGCTCAAACCACATCCCTATGTTCACCACAATGGAGATAAAGAAGGAGAACATGATACTGGTACGCAATTTTTTGAACCACATGAACTGTGGCGAGAATACGTTACAGGTCATCATGGACCAGTAAGCCCACCAGTAAGGTCCGGTAGCCCTGTTCAAGAAAGCATACTGCTCATACTCCACTCCGGAATACCATGCAATGAACAACTCCGTGATATAGGCACATCCCACGATGGAACCCGTAATCATGATTACGATATTCATCAATTCAATGTGCTGTACTGTGATATACGCCTCAAGGCTGCACACCTTACGCATAATGATCAAAAGTGTGTTTACCATGGCAAATCCAGAGAAAATCGCACCCGCAACGAAGTACGGAGGGAAGATGGTGGTGTGCCATCCTGGAATTACCGAAGTGGCAAAGTCAAAAGATACAATCGTGTGTACGGAAAGTACCAAAGGCGTGGCCAAACCAGCCAATACCAAGGAAACTTCCTCAAAACGTTGCCAATCCTTTGCACGACCTGTCCAACCAAAGCTCAACAGGCTGTATATTTTCTTTTGGAACGGTTTTACCGCTCTATCACGAATCATGGCAAAGTCAGGTAACAAACCTGTCCACCAGAATACCAATGATACGGAAAGATACGTTGAAATCGCAAATACGTCCCAGAGCAAGGGCGAGTTGAAGTTTACCCAAAGCGAACCGAATTGGTTAGGGATGGGAAGTACCCAGTATCCCAACCATGGACGACCCATGTGGATAATAGGGAACAAACCTGCCTGAACAACCGAGAAAATGGTCATCGCCTCTGCAGAACGGTTGATCGCCATTCTCCATTTTTGACGGAAAAGCAAGAGTACAGCTGAAATCAGTGTACCTGCGTGACCAATACCTACCCACCATACAAAGTTGGTAATATCCCAGGCCCAGTTAACGGTTCGGTTAAGTCCCCAAACCCCAATACCCGTGGAAACGGTATAAATGATACATCCTAAACCCCAGAGGAATGCCACTAATGCGATGGAAAATACAATCCACCATTGTTTATTGGCCTTTCCCTCAACCGGACGGGCAATGTCCACTGATACATCGTGGTATCCTTTGTCTCCGACCACTAAGGGCTTTCGAATAGGTGCTTCGTAATGCGACGCCATAATTTATCTTCTAGTTACTTCTATTTTTATTGATTAAGCCTCGTTGGTGTTTCTAACTTTCACATGGTAGAACACATTTGGTTTGGTTCCCACATGCTCCAACAAATGGTACATTCTGTCATCTTCCTTCAACTCCGCCACCTTACTGTCATGGTCATTGATATCCCCGAACACCATAGCTCCACTGCTACAAGCCGCAGAACATGCCGTCTGGAACTCGCCATCTTTGATGACTCTTCCATCTCTCTTGGCATCCAGAATGGTCTTTTGGGTCATTTGGATACACATGGAGCATTTCTCCATAACACCTCTTGAACGTACATTCACATCTGGATTGATCACCATTTTACCCAAATCGTTGTTCATGTTAAAGTCAAACTCGTCGTTGTTGTTGTACAAGAACCAGTTGAACCTACGAACCTTATACGGACAGTTGTTGGCACAATATCTTGTACCCACACAACGGTTGTATGCCATATGGTTTTGACCTTGTCTACCGTGGGATGTCGCAGCAACTGGACACACAGTCTCACAAGGTGCATGGTTACAATGCTGACACATTACAGGCTGGAATGCCACTTGCGGGTTGGCAGACGGGTCTTCCATCTCCCTGAATCCGCCTAGGGAACCTTTATCTCCCCAAAGGCCTTCCATTTCTTCCTTCCTCTCATTATCAGCTTCAAAAGTTTCCTCGGAAGAATAATATCTGTCTATTCGCAACCAGTGCATATCCCTGGAACGACGCATTTCGCGTTTTCCAACAACAGGAACATTGTTCTCTGCATGACATGCTATAACACAAGCACCACAACCGGTACATGCGTTCAAATCGATGGACAAGTTAAAGTGATGCCCAACGCTTCTATCAAATTCTTCCCAAAGATCCGCATCTGGAGAAGTCACAGGAATTTCCTGATGGTTCAAGGTAACGTGCGGCATTGGGTTCCACTCTGCGTGGTCTTTGGTATTGAAGATTTCCAAGGTGGTTTCCTTGATGATATCCCCTCTACCCATCAATGTTTTATGGGATTGAATACAAGCGAACTCATGCTCGCCGCCTGCTTTTTCAACAGTTACGGACTGCACATCGGAGAAGTTGCCATACAAAGTATAGGCATTTACCCCAGTAGCCATCTCTTCTTGCATTCCTGCTTTCTTACCATAACCGAAAGATAGACCAACAGTACCTACCGCCTGACCTGGCTGAATGATTACCGGAACATTTTCCAACACTTTACCATCCACGGTCAATTTCACGTAACTACCATTGACACCACCATCGGCCTCAATGCTGTTTTCAAGCCCCCAAGACTCTGCATCCGCTTTGGAAACGGTTACATAGTTATCCCAAGACACCCTGGAAATCGGGTCGGGGAACTCCTGCAACCAAGGGTTGTTCGCTTGACGACCATCCCCCATTCCAACTTTGGAATAGAACACCAATTCAGTACCTGGGCTAGTTGCATTCACCAAAGAACGGATTGCAGAAGCAATCGGCACTATCTCGGGCTGTTCTACTTCAGCATCTGCCTGAACAGACTCAGCTTCAACATCCTCCATTACCATTACTGGCGCTGCGAACACACCATCTTGCAAGGCCTTGTTCCAAGAACCGCCCTGAAGAATATTCGTGTTCCAAGTTTCTTTGATGTATTCGTAATATGTTTTCTCAATGCCCATCCATGTCAAAAGGGCTGTTTGAAACTGTTTCGTATCAAACAACTCCCGAATGGCGGGTTGCATCAAGCTGTATTCTCCTTTTTTGAATTCGGCATCACCCCAAGATTCCAAGTAATGTGAGGCTGCAGCCACATAAGTGGACGCTTGAGCCGTCTCATCATTAATAAATGCGAAATCAACGGATACATCCACCTGCCCAAGCCCCGAAAGGAACTCGTCAGCATTCGGCAATGTATAGGCTGGGTTAACACCATCCATAATCAAAGCCCCAACACGACCTGCATTCATGTCAGCAATCAATTTGCTCACTTTGGCAGCATCGCCCTGACGCACATATTTTGGTTTTTCTGGATCAAAAGCCTCACTTGCCAACAATTTGTTGATGGCCAGTACGACAGTTTGCGCATTTTCATCATTCAGACCACTTACAACAACTGCTTTGCTGCCTGCTTTTTTGATTTCGGCCGCAACCTTATCAACAGCTTCATCCACATCGGAAGTACCTCCACCAACATTGCTGCCATTCAACTTGCCGTACAATTTGGCAAGGGCAATCTTTTGTTGCGTAGGGGTCATCGGGTATCGCTTGTCGGCATTGGCACCTGTCAAGGACATATTGGACTCCAACTGTACGTGCCTGGACATTTTCCCATTTTTGGGAACACGGCCCTTGGCATAACCTGTATCGTATCCGCCACCTTGCCAATCACCAAGAAAATCTGCTCCGAAAGAAACAATCAAACCTGCTTTCTCAAAATCATAATCGGCCAAGGCGCGCTCACCATAGGCTTTATCATACGCATTCAAAGCAGCATCTTCGGAAATGGCATCGTAAACCACGTGGTTCACATTGTCTCCGTAAGCCGCTTTAAATTCAGCTATCAATTTTGTGGTCGATGGACTGGCATAAGTCTGGGTCAACAGCACTACTTGCTTATTGGAACCTTTCAACGCATTCAACTTCGCCTTCACGGTAGCATCCAACACTTTCCACTCCACAGGCTCTCCTTTGGCCATAGGCCCTTGGACCCTTTTGCTGTCATACAAAGTCAACACAGACGCCTGCACTCTTGCATTGGCTCCGCCATTAACTTTGGCATCGGTATTATTTTCAATTTTGATAGGCCTTCCTTCCCGGGTCTTTACCAAGATACTGGCAAAATCAAAACCATCGGCAATCGTGGTTGCATAGTAATTGGCAACACCGGGAACGATATTGTCCGGCTGAACCACATATGGGATGGATTTGTGAACCGGGCCTTCGCACGCTGCAACTGTAGCTGCTGCCGTACTGAAACCTACATATTTCAGGAAATCCCTACGGGATGTGTTTGAGGCGGACAAATTTTCCTTGTCGCCCAAAAATTCATCAACGGGAATCTCTTCGGTAAACTCGTTGTTTCTTAGCGCCTCAACAATGGAATCGTTCGGATTCAACTCCGCTTCACTTTTCCAATATTTTTTGTTTGATGCCATACGATATATCTGAGATTATCTTCTTTTAATTCTTAATAGTGACACTTTCCACATTCCAGACCACCCATCATAGCAGCGGTCAACTCCTCAACACCATACTTTTTGGACAACTCCTCGTGGATTGCCTCATAATAGGCATTGCCCTGTACCTTGACATTGGTCTCCCTGTGACAGTTGATACACCATCCCATGGTCAAAGGAGCGAATTGCTCCACAACTTCCATTTCCTCAATCGGACCGTGACAAGTTTGACACTCAACACCGGCAACTGAAACGTGCTGGGAGTGATTGAAATAAGCAAAGTCAGGCAATTGATGGATTCTCACCCACTCCACCGGCTGTGTCTCGCCCGTGTAGCTCTGGTTTTCTTCATCCCATCCCACTGCCTTGTATAGTTTTTTGATCTCTCCAGTATAGAACTCATTGGTATGCCCTGCGGCCAAATCCTCTGCAGATGGTCCTTCTGGATTACCTGTGTATTCGTAGATTGACTTGTGACAGTTCATACACACGTTCAAGGAAGGAATCCCTGAAGTCTTGGACACCCTTGCAGAAGAGTGACAGTACTTACAGTCCACGTTGTTATCACCAGCATGGATCTTGTGCGAGAAGTGAATGGGCTGGACCGGAGCATACCCCTGATCAACACCGACCTGCATCAAATATCCATAAGCGAAATAAGCACTACCCAACAACAAGAAGACCACTGTTACCAAGACCAAGAACTGGTTCTGGACAAAAGCCTTCCAAATGGGCAAACGCTTTTCTTTTTCTTTTTCGAGCACCACCCCATTGGCTTCGGCTATTCTGCGCAAGGTCTTGTTCACCAAGATCAACATGATAACCAAAAGACCGAACACCAAGGCCAAGGCCCCAAGGATCATCTCATTTGAGATACCCGAAGTGGAACCTCCCGAACCTTCGCCACCAGCAGGCGTTGCAGCAGCTGTTTGGGCAGGCGCTTTTGGAGGAGCGGCCGTATATGCCAAAATATCATCGATATCCTCATTGGACAATGTCGGGAAAGGCGTCATCGCAGCCTGATTGTACTCGGCGTAAATTTTGTTTGCATAGGCATCCCCGGAAGCAATTACCCCAGGACTGTTTTTCACCCATGCATAAATCCACTCCTTATCCAACCCCTCGTCTTCAGCCAATCTTGTCTCCACATTGGCCAAGGCCGGACCAGTCATCTTCCTGTCCAAGGAGTGACATGCGGCACAGTTCTGATTAAAGAGTTGCTTTCCTTTTACTGGGTCTCCCCCTGTTGCATCAGCAGTTTCTTCCGTAGCTACATCAGCGGCAGCTTCGGTTTCTTCCTGTGCATAAAAAGATGATGAGAATAATAGGAGAGTTAAACCTAAAACTTTAGAAAATAGATGGCGGTATAAAACCTTTTTCATATTCGTGAAATTTCTATCGAAATCTTTGGCATGATTCTTTCTATTGAGTATTAGAGCAATAGCTTTTTACCCTACCAAGAATGGCAACAAAAGTAAGACATACAGTCATTTTTTGAAATCTTAAGGTATTCATAACACATAATTTATAAAGATTCTAAATAACTTGCGCTCGACTTGCTTAACCTTTAATAATCTACATTTGCAGTAAGCATAAATCATACAACACGTAAATATCATGAAAACGGCTGTATTTAGCACCATTTTAATTGCTTTGACAACTCAAGTTTTTGCACAGGACGGACAGGTAACGATTCAACAAGATCCAAAAATCAACGAGTTGGTTAAATTGTACGCCAAAGTGAACGCAAACACTGGGTTTTATCAAATTCAGGTCGGTTTTGGCAACTACGCCAGAGCCCAAGATCTATTGAGCCAAGTAGAGATTGATTTCCCCGATTGGTATTCCAAAATAGAGTTTGAATCGCCCACCTACCGTGTTAGGCTTGGAAGGTTCAAAACCAAATTGGAGGCCGAAAGAAAGTACTTGGAAGTCCGAAAAAAATATCCCGACGCCATGCTCCTGAAACCGGAGGAAAAAGAAAATAAATCATAAAAAAATCCCGCCTTTTGCGCGGGATTTTTTATTCCTGATTAATATCATTTTACAGTTTTTTCTTCACTGCAACTTCTTGGAAGGCTTCCACAATATCCCCTTCCTTGATATCATTGTAGTTCTTGATCTGCAATCCACAATCATATCCTTTGGATACTTCCTTCACATCATCCTTAAATCGCTTCAAGGAAGCCAACTCCCCAGTATAGATCACGACACCGTCCCTAATCAAACGAATACGTGAATTTCTGAAGATTTTTCCGCTGGTCACCATACAACCTGCAATTGTTCCGACTTTGGAAATCTTGAAGGTCTCCCTGATCTCTGCGTTTCCGGTAACTTCCTCCTTCATCTCTGGGGACAACATACCTTCCATCGCATCTTTTAGATCGTTGATGGCATCATAGATAATGGAGTACGTCCTGATATCGATTTCCTCCTTATCAGCGATTGACCTGGCGTTGCCCATAGGACGTACATTAAACCCGATGATAATGGCATCGGATGCACTTGCCAACAAGACATCGGACTCGGTAATCGCACCAACACCTTTATGTATGATATTGACCTGAATCTCATCAGTGGATAGTTTTTGGAACGAGTCGGTCAAGGCTTCCACGGAACCGTCCACATCACCTTTAAGGATGATATTCAGCTCTTGGAAGTCGCCCAATGCAATTCTTCGTCCAATTTCGTCCAGTGTAATATGACGTTGCGTTCTCACGGATTGCTCACGTTGCAATTGCGAACGTTTTGCGGCTATCTGTTTTGCTTCACGCTCGTCTTCCAGCACATGGAACCTATCACCTGCCTGTGGCGCTCCATCCAATCCCAAAATAGAGATTGGCGTGGATGGCCCAGCACTTTCAATATTGTTACCTCGCTCATCTTGCATGGCTTTTACTTTACCACTGCAAGTTCCCGCAAGCACATAATCTCCTATCTTCAAAGTACCGGCCTGCACCAAAATAGTGGCCACATACCCTCTACCTTTATCCAAGAATGCCTCGACAACGGTTCCTGTTGCCAATCTATCCGGATTCGCTTTAAGCTCCAATAGTTCAGCTTCCAACAACACCTTCTCCAACAATTCCTGAACGCCTTGTCCGGTTTTGGCGGAAATATCATGGGACTGCACTTTACCACCCCAATCCTCAACCAATAAATTCATACTGGCCAGACCTTCTTTGATCTTATCAGGGTTGGCTGTCGGCTTATCAACTTTGTTGATGGCGAAGACAATAGGCACCCCTGCTGCTTGCGCGTGACTGATGGCCTCTTTTGTTTGGGGCATGATATCATCGTCCGCCGCAATTACAATAATCGCTATATCCGTTACTTGGGCACCACGGGCTCTCATCGCGGTAAACGCTTCGTGACCCGGTGTATCCAAGAATGTGATTTTTTGTCCGTCTTCAAGTGAAACCCCGTAGGCTCCAATGTGCTGGGTAATCCCACCACTCTCACCGGCAATTACGTTCTCTTGGCGAACATAGTCCAACAAGGATGTTTTACCGTGGTCTACGTGACCCATTACCGTAACGATTGGTGCGCGTGGCTCCAAATCTTCCGGGGTATCCTCGACCTCTTCTATGGTCTCCTCGATTTCTGCGGTAACAAATTCCACTTCGTAACCAAATTCATCGGCAACAATGGAAAGGGTCTCGGCGTCAAGACGCTGGTTCATGGTCACCATGATACCTAGGGACATACAAGCAGAAATAATCTGCGTAGTGGAAACATTCATCATGGTGGCAAGCTCGTTTACTGTAACGAACTCGGTCACTTTCAGGATTTTACTGTCCAACTCTTGTTGTTCAAGATCTTTCTCCGTTTGCTGACGGTGCTGATCCCTTTTCTCCCTACGATATTTGGCCCCACGGCCTTTACTGGATTTACCTTGAAGTTTTTCAAGGGTCTCCCTTACCTGTTTTTGTACTTCTTCCTCGGTAGGCTCCACTTTAGGCGCGGATGAACGCTGTCCTTTTCCTCTGGAACCTCCCCTATTATTTCGACCACCACCTGATTGTGGGCCGTTTTTAACAATTCTTCTACGACGCTTCTTGCGCTCTCCTCCATCGGACGAACCTCCTTTGTTGGAACTTTTGTTGTCCTCTTTTTTCTTCTTCGGCTTCTTGAATTGGGAAAGGTCGATTTTATCCCCTGTAATTTTAGGACCGGAAAGTTTTTGGTACTTGGTTTTTATGGTACCTGACTCGGCATCTTCCGAGCCTTCCTTGCTCTCAGTGGTTTCCTCCTTGGCCTCTACTACCTCCTCTTTCTTTTCCGTCTTTTCCTTTTCAGGAGCCTTTGGCTTCTCCTCTTCTTGGGCTTTTTTCGGTTCGGCCTTCGGAGCTTCTTCTTTCTTCGGCTCTTCTTCCTTGGGTTCTTCGGATTTTTTGTCCAAATTGATTTTACCCACGGTTTTTGGACCGGAAAGCTCTGCCTTGGCTTTTACCACCTGTTGTTCAGACTCTTTCTTCTCTTTGGCCAGCCTACGCTCTTCTTGCTCTTTCTCCATTCGGATTCGGATAGCCTCCTTTTCCTTGCGCTTTTCCTCACCAACTTCCTTGGAAGCGACCTTTTTGCTCTTATCCGTTTGGAACTCATCCAACAGAACTTGATACACTTCATTGGATATTTTAGTGGTAGGACGCGCCTCTACCTCATGCCCCTCTGAGGCCAGGTAATCGACTGCCCTATCCAGTGAAATGTTCAATTCTCTGAGAACTTTGTTAAGTCGTATTGTTGGATTTTCTGCCATAAATAATTTTACTTGCCCTAAATTTTCGCTGCTAATATAAGCCTAATCTTCAAATTCTTCCTTGAGGATGCGAACGACCTCTTGGATTGTTTCTTCTTCCAGATCGGTTCGTTTTACCAAATCCTTCACATCTTGTTCCAAAACGCTGCGTGCGGTATCCAATCCAATCTTCTTGAATTCTTCGATTACCCAGCTTTCGATTTCATCGGAAAACTCGGTCAATTCCACATCTTCTTCAACGCCTTCACGGAACACATCTATTTCGTAACCAGTCAATTGACCGGCCAATCGAATATTATGCCCACCTCTACCGATGGCCTTGGAAACCTCCTCTGGCTTTAGGTATACTTGAGCTGTTTTTTTCTCATCGTTCAATTTAACGGATGTTACCCTTGCAGGACTCAACGCACGGGTCACCATTAATTGTGGATTGTTCGTCCAGTTGATCACATCGATATTTTCGTTGCCCAACTCGCGAACGATGCCATGAATTCTTGAACCCTTCATACCCACACAGGCACCTACGGGATCGATTCTATCATCATAGGAATCCACAGCCACTTTCGCCTTTTCCCCAGGAATACGAACTGCTTTTTTGATAGTGATCAAACCATCGAACACTTCTGGGATTTCCTGGAAGAACAATTGCTCCAAGAATTTTGGCGATGTTCTTGACATGATGATGGCAGGCTTGTTTCCTTTAAGCTCCACACTTTCAATAATCCCACGAACGTTATCCCCTTTCCTGAAAAAGTCAGATGGAATCTGCTTGTCCTTTGGAAGGATGATTTCATTTCCTTCATCATCCAGCAAAATTACGGCACGGTGCCTAATGTGATGCACTTCCGCCGTATATATTTCACCTTCCAAGTCCTTAAATTGCTTGTAGATGGTCGTATTATCGTGCTCATGGATTTTTGAAATCAGGTTTTGGCGCAGTGCCAAAATGGCCCTTCTACCCAAATCGATCAACTTTACCTCTTCCGAAACATCTTCCCCAACTTCAAAATCGGGCTCGATTTTCCTAGCTTCGGACAAAGAAATCTCTTCGTTTGGTTCCTCTACCTCACCATCTTCCACAACAATACGGTTTCTCCATATTTCCAAATCCCCTTTATCGGGGTTGATAATGATATCAAAATTGTCGTCAGAACCAAATTTTTTCTTTAGCGCACTTCGGAATACTTCTTCCAAAATCGCCATAAGGGTAACCCTATCAATAAACTTATCGTCCTTAAACTCCGAAAAGGATTCGATGAGCGCTAGGTTTTCCATTTTCTACTACAATTAAAATTTTAATTTAACTTTTGCCTCTAGAATGTCAGAAAAGGCTATTTCCTGCTTTTTCTGTACTGTAACTTTTCCTTTACCCACGGGCTTGGGCTCTCTGGCCTTCCACTCCAAGGTAATACTATCTGTCGAGGTTGACACCAGTGTACCCTCCAATTGCTCGGAGCCGGTCTTAACCTGTAATTTTCTTCCAATATTTTTATTGTACTGACGCGGCAATTGCAATGGCGAAGTGGCACCCGCGGACGTGACTTCCAAGGAAAAATCCTCTTCTTCACGATCGAGATTGTGCTCTATGGCCCTGCTTATGTCCATACAATCCTGCAAACTAATCCCTTGATCGCCGTCCAAAACCACTTTGATGCTATTGTCGCCTCCCATTTTAAAATCGACCAAGAACAAGGAAGGGTTTTCTTCCAATGCCTTACTGAGCAACAACTCCACTTTATCCTTCAACATAAATGAGAAATCAGTAATAAAAGAGGGGACTCAAGGTCCCCTCATGAATACTTTTATATCCGTTCAGTTTTGCAAATATACAACAAATATTATCGCATGTGCAACCCCTTACCGCACAAAAATCGGGGTTCCCCATCTATTTGTCAATGAATTACCCCAGAATGAAACTCTTTTAAAGCTGGTTTGATTCCGCAATGCCGATTCCACAAAACCTCAGCAAAACAATATCAAAAACAACATTCCCCACATATTTATGGGGTTAACACCCGTTTTGTCCCCATTCACAACAAATATTTTGAGTAGGCCAATACCCAAGTAATTTTGCAAAACAATCGACTAAAGTATATGGGCACAACCTCTTTCTTCAAAAAGAAGATGAACCATTTCCCCAATGGATGGATGCTGCTATTGGCATTTTTCCTTTTAGGAACCTTTCTATCTTTCTCCCAAACCACAATTTGGAGCGAGAATTTCAATGGTTATTCCAACGGAACTGAAAATGGAACGGCAACAGGCCCCTCCTCAACAGGGTGGACAACCACTCTCTCGGGAAAGGTTTGGGTACAAGGGAACCGTATCGAAGCCAATAATCTGGGAACAGAAGGAATCTGGCAAACCGATGCCATCAACATATACGGATACGATGCTGTCAATTTCAGTTTGGATGTGGCCACCATGTCGGCCACCAATCAATTTGAGGCCGGTTCAGATTATCTCAAAGGGGAATACCGTATAGACGGAGGCCCTTGGATTGAGTTTGAAAATGCATCGGGAGATTCCAATCCCTCCGATCCACTGAACTCATCATACACAGTGAATTTGGCGACAACAGGTTCCACCCTGGAAATCAAAATAAGCTTTGATAATTCGGCAGGTAACGAATACTATTACATTGACAACGTTTTGGTGGAAGGTACATTGGGCCTATGCAACGGCGAGGTGGATTTTGAGTTTTATGACAGTTCGCCTTCCGGCAGTACCGTGGACAATATCCCAACCACCGGCTATCTTGGGTCTGGCACTTACACCAGTTTTGATGTGGATGCCCTCCAAAACCAAGAGGACCCTGGGGATGCCGATAATTTCAGTGTTCGATATTCAGGATACATCCAAATTGACACACAAGGATCATATACCTTTTACACGACATCGGACGATGGCTCAAAATTATATATTGATGGCACCCAAGTGGTCAACAACGACGGGGCCCATAGCTCCCGAGAGCGAAATGGGAACATCACTCTTACCACTGGACTGCACCAGATCACGGTACTGTTTTTTGAAAACGGGGGCGGGGAAAACCTATCGGTTGCCTACCAAGGCCCTTCCATATCCAAACGGAACATTCCTTTTACCAAATTATACTCCACTTGTAGCGTTGGAGCTCCCGATATTGATGGAGACGGTATTGATGACATTACGGACATAGATGACGATAACGATGGCATATTGGACGTGGACGAATGTGGAGGGGCCTCTGGGAATTTTGTGCAAACCGCCACCGATCTTGCTTTTTTCAGGACACCCTCCAATGCCGAAGGCAGTCCAGGAACTTCTTATGCTTACAATTCCACCTCAACTTATGAAGGGCAATCAAACTTATTGCTACAGTTTGCCACTCCAATTCCAGACGGAACTACGGTAAGTGTATTTTTGGGTACTGATCCCGCAGTATCCAGCACGAGCTATAACATTGAACGTACTGATTCATCTGGGTCATTGGGCACTTGGCTAGCTTCTACAAACAACATAACTCCCGGTTCCATTCGTGAATTCACCTTTACCGTCAGTGGAGGTAGCTTACAGTACATTAAAGTATTGGCATATAACGTTGGATCACGGGTATATGGTGCCAGTTATGGAGGCTCCGAGGATTGCACAACCGTTGATACCGACGGAGACGGCATACCCAACCACCAAGATTTGGATAGCGACGGCGATGGCATACCTGACAATATAGAGGCCCAAACATCCTTGGGCTATACTGCACCTTCCGGGGTTGATTCCAATAACAATGGACTTGATGACGCCTACGAGGGTGGAGGTCTATCCCCAATAGACACGGATGGGGATGGAACTCCCGACTTTATGGATACCGACAGTGACAACGACGGGACTCCCGACACGACCGAAGCGACCCTTACCCTTTCCGGTTCCGATAGTGACGGGGATGGTTTGGACAACAATATGGACACTTCTTCAGATTACGGTGACCCAGGAGGAACCATAGACAACCCTCTGAACACCAACGGTGGCTCTTTAATGCTCCCGGATTCGGATGGGGACGTGGCATCGGGCGGAGACCTCGATTTCAGGGATGACACCATTGATGACAATGACCCACCTTCCATAACAGCCACCGGCGATCAGGTTTTTTGTCCAGGAGATACAATTTCGGTTGTTGAAGATGTTGAGATCACGGATGCCGATAGCAGTACTTTGGATGCCGTTTACATCCAGGTCACTTCCAATTATGATGTATCCGGAGATGTACTGAGCTTAACCGGAACACACTCCAATATTACCGCTAGTTGGGACACTTCCGAAGGACGATTGTTATTGGAAGGCCCTGCAACACTGGCTGAATTCGAGGCAGCCATAAGCGATGTTGTCTTTCAGACCACGGCCACAGTGAACGCAGGCGATACACGGACGTTTTCCATAGTGATGAACGAGGCCAATTATTTGGAATCAACCGGACACTATTATGAATACGTTCCTTCGTTGGGCATTACTTGGACCGCTGCCCGAGATGCAGCGGCCCTACGGACATTTTACGGACTACAAGGATATTTGGCCACCATTTCCATTCAGGATGAATCGGACCTGCTGGGATCACAAGCTCCCGGCGCAGGTTGGATAGGAGCCAGTGATGCCGCTACCGAAGGGGATTGGTACTGGGTAACCGGTCCTGAGGCCGGCACCTTATTCTGGAGAGGAAACGCAGGGGGGACCGCATTTGGCTACGAATTTTGGAATTCCGGCGAGCCCAATCAATCCGGGGATGAGGATTATGCGCACATTACAGCTCCTGGTGTTGGACTGTCCGGCTCATGGAACGACCTTTCCAATACCGGGGCAGCCAGTGGCGATTATCAACCCAAAGGATATTTAGTGGAGTATGGTGGTATGCCCAGCGACCCACCATATCCCGATTTGGCAGCAACGACAACAATTACAGTAGAGACAACTGCTCCTACCGCAAGTGCACCTTCGCCCATTTCAGTGAATTGTACTGCTGATATCCCAACACCGGATGTAACCGTAATAACGGACGAAGCTGACAACTGCGACCCAAATCCAACAGTAACTTTTGTGAGTGATGTAAGCGATGGTGGAAGCAACCCGGAGATCATAACCAGAACTTATAGAGTAACCGATGAAGCAGGCAACACCTTGGATGTGGAACAAACAATCACGGTAACACCCTTTACGATATCCTCACAACCCGCAGACCAAACCGTGGTGGTTGGAAACAATGGGGCATTTGCTGTTACCGCATCGAATGTAGACACCTATCAATGGCAAGTAAGCATGGATGGGGGCAGCAATTTTGCCGATATTTCCGATGGCGCTGAATACACTGGAACGCAAACAGCAAATCTTACGATCACTTCGCCAGATACGGCGAAAAATGGATACATCTATCGCGTTCTGGTTTCGAACAGCGCATCAAGTTGTGGACCTTTGACTTCGGATGAAGCCAACCTTACCGTGAAATCGGGACGGGTCATTACCAACAGGGGTGTAACCTATCGAGTGAACAAAAATTAACAATCATCAATCAACAGGTTGGTTTGGTTTGGTTCGTTTTTCAAAAGAACCTACCATTTGCTCTTTGAACAACTCCTGTATTTCCGATTGTATTTCAGGATCATCTATGGTTGACGGAACGGTAAACTCCTTTCCATCAGCAATGGCTCGAATCACTTTACGCAATATTTTTCCAGATCGTGTCTTTGGCAATCGCTCTGCGACCAGCACCTTTTTTAGGGAGGCAACCGGACCGATTTCCTTTCGAACATCACTTACCACTTCCGATTGTAATTGAAAACTCTCAATGGTGGCCCCGGACTTCAATACGGTTATCGCCAACGGAATCTGACCTTTTAGGTCATCGGCTATTCCAACCACGCAACATTCAGCCACATCGGGGTGCTTGGCGACCACTTCCTCCATCTCGGCCGTTGATAAGCGATGACCTGCCACATTGATGATATCATCCACCCTACCTGTAATGAACACATACCCTTCTTCATCAATATAACCTCCGTCGCCAGAAAAATAATAGCCATCAAACTTAGTGAGGTATCCCTTGATGAATCTTTCTGTATCCCCCCAAAGATTGGGCAATGTACCTGGAGGCAATGGTAATTTTACGGCAACGTAGCCTTCTTCCCCCGCACGGGACGGGGTGCCATCTTCCCGTAATATTTGCACATCGTAACCGCAAACGGGTTTTGTTGCGGAACCGGGTTTTACTTCGAACTGCTCTTCAAAGCCCATCATGTTGGCGACAATGGGCCAACCGGTCTCCGTCTGCCACCAATGATCGATTACGGGCACATTCAATTTTTCGCCCGCCCAGTTCAAAGTGGAAACATCGCAACGCTCTCCGGCCAAGAACAGGTATCTGAGTCCGCTCATATCGAATTGCTTCACAAAAGCACCTTCCGGATCTTCCTTCTTAATGGCCCTAATGGCCGTTGGTGCCGTGAACATTACTTTCACTTCGTGGTCACTGATCACACGCCAAAATGTGGATGCATCCGGAGTGCGAACAGGTTTTCCCTCAAACAAAACCGTGGTACAACCATAAATCATTGGCGCGTACACAATATAGCTATGTCCTACCACCCAACCTACATCACTAGCGGCCCAAAATACCTCGCGAGGGTTGACACCATAAATATGTTTCATACTGTAGTGCATGGCAACGGCATGGCCCCCATTGTCCCGAATGATTCCCTTGGGTTTTCCTGTGGTCCCTGAGGTGTAAAGAATATAGAGCGGATCAGTGGCATCCACTTCGATACATCTTACAGGGTCGGCTATTTTCATCAAAGTAGCGTAGTCGATATCGTTCTCGCCATCGGGGCGTGCAGCTCCGAGCCGTCTGTTGTACACAATGACGTTTTCGGGCGCATGGGTCGCCATTTTGATGGCTTCGTCCACCATGGGTTTATAAGGAATGATTCGGTCCACCTCGATACCCGATGTTGCGGTAATGATCAATTTGGGCTTTGCATCATCAATACGAATGGACAGCTCGTGCGGGGCAAAACCACCAAACACTACCGAATGCACGGCCCCCAATCGTGCACAGGCCAGCATGGAAACAACCGCTTGGGGAATCATGGGCATATAGATAATGACCGTATCCCCTTTTTCTACCCCCAACCGCTTCATGCCCCCAGCCAGTCGGCTTACTCTTTCCCGGAGCTCCAAATACGTAAACTTCTCAATCGTTTGCGTAACAGGTGAATCGTAAATGAGTGCAATGTCGTTGCCCCGCCCATTTTCAATATGGGCATCAAGCGCCAAATATGAGGTGTTGAGTTTTCCACCTTTGAACCAATGGTAAAATCCGTTTTCGTCCCTGGTCAGTGCTCTTTGTGGCTTTTGGAACCAATTGATATGGGTTGCCTGCTCCATCCAGAAGTTTTCGGGATCTTTGATGGAGCGATTGAATTCCTGTGCATAGTTGATCTTCGCCATCCTAATGTAGTTTGAATAGTTTATGTGCGCTTTTTTGATTGTAATCCCCATGAAATATCAATTTTCAAAAGTCTGAAAATGAAACCATTGAAAGTACAACACGTCTAAAGTAGTAATTTATCGACCTGACCTATTGAATAATTTCGCTAAATTGATATATCTAAACAACCTTTGCTCAATCCTGAGATAAGGTTTTGACAATACAGGCATTCGATTAAAACCAAATTCACGCTACCTTTACCACATGACCCTTTTTTCAAACCCTAGATTTCGATATCAGGTGAAGCGCATTTTGCCTTTTGGGATTATTTGGCTGGTGCTGAGCTGGTTTATCCTTTTTATAGAATCCATGGCCACTGGGTATGAAAATCAACGGCCCGATACCGATATTACAGTAACCTGGAGTATTTTTTTGTTTGCCTCACTCGCTGTTTTTTTAGTGGGATTGGTCATAGGTGCGGTGGAGGTACTATGGTTGGGCAGGCTTTTTAAATACAAGGCATTTTGGCAAAAAATCCTATATAAAATGGGTTTTTATCTTATGTTCATGCTTGTCATCAACTTGATTACCTTTCCCATTGCAGCAAGCATTGAGCTCCAGTCCTCCCTCATTGATGCGCAGGTATGGGACAAATTTTCCAATTATATTGTCAGTCCCACATTTTTGAGCACTATGGTATCCTTGGCCTTTAGCATATTCGTTTCACTATTATATTCGGATATCAGCGAGCATCTGGGCCACAATGTTTTGCTCAACTTTTTTTCAGGAAAATACCATCAACCCAAGGAAGAATCACGTGTTTTCATGTTCTTGGACATGAAGTCCTCCACCTCGTTCGCCGAACAATTGGGCCATAAAACATACTTTCGATTTTTGAGCGACTATTACAATCAATTGTCAAACGCCATTATTCAGAACAAAGGGGAAGTCTACCAGTATGTCGGGGACGAAATTGTGGTTACTTGGGAAAAAGCCGATGGCCTGGAGCGCCATAATTGCATTCGTTGTTTTTACGATATGAAGCAAAGCTTACGAAAGAAATCCTCCTATTTTGAAGAAACCTATGGCGTAGTGCCTTCATTCAGGGCCGCCATACATACTGGACCAGTGACCACTGGGGAAATCGGGGCCTTGAAAAAGGAAATCTTTTTTACCGGGGACGTTTTGAATGTTACCGCCCGCATCCAGAAACTATGTAAGCCTTTGCAACAGGAAATCATCATTTCCGAAGCATTGGCGGAACAATTGGCACCCAAAGGCCTACAACTTGAACCTTTGGGAGACATGGAACTTGAGGGCAGAAAAAAACCGGTGGAACTGTTCGCTCCCCAATTGGATTAAACCAACATCTCAATCTTGCGACAGAAACTGGAATTCCTGCGAATATTCACTGTTCATTTCGATGGCATCGGTTTCAAAGGTCAATAGTCTACCTCCTTCATTATTATAACTATCCCAAATTGGCAAGCCTTTTCCATTGGGATTTCCTGTCTTGGCAAAATTTACCCAATAGGCCGACATTTGATCCTCCAATACACGTTCTTGGGATTTCCATGGTCTTTTCCATTGATCGAGCGTGTGCAAGGCAAACGGAACTTCGGAAGTGTGGAATGCCCCATAGTTTGGAAAACCGGGTTTATCCGTAGGCACATGCGTAAATTCGTATAGCCAAACGGGTTTGTCCGTATATTTGGCCAGTAAATATGATGGTAGACCGGCAAAGCTCAATAGGTTCATTTTTTGTTGGGATTCAAGGGCCTCTTCATCGGTTTTGGCCGGGAACATTTTTAAAAATTCATCTGCTTCTGCACCAAAACGTTCTTTGGCCATCGACTTGAAACTTTCCGCGGTCACTTTTCCTGTTGGCAAAAGATTGGAATCTCCGGTTACCCAACCCGTCATTACCTTCACTTGATTATGGTCCCCAGCTTTAAAGTGTCCGAATAAATCCTTCGGTAAAAAATAATCATCAAGCACTACCCCAAATCTCCCTACTTCTTGGTTGTTGCTCAACTCTTGCAATTTTACTGCTGTCATCTTTCTCAATTCGTCAATGGAAGATGCATTAGCCGATTTCATGAACTTGATTCCTTGCTGTTCGGCCGCATCCAAATCTTGCATCAAACGGCCTCCCAAAATACCGCCACTCTGACAAATGGCCTTATCAAAATAACCACTCGCCAAAGGCGAGGCAATTTGAGCATTTACACTGAAAGAGCCTGCGGACTGGCCCGCTATGGTAACATTGTTTGGGTCGCCACCAAAAGCGGCTATGTTTTCCTTGACCCATTTTAAACCTTGCAATTGATCCATAAATCCGTAGTTGCCAGATGCATTATGTCCCGACTCTTCACTCAATTCTGGATGCGCCATAAAACCGAGTACGCCGACCCTATAATTCAGACTCACAAAAACAACCCCTTGCTCTGCCATTTGAAGGCCATCGTAAATATCGCAATTGGCACTGCCGGAGCTCAATCCCCCACCGTAAATCCAAACAAAAACCGGTAGTTTCTCATTCTTTTTTTGAGCGGGCGTCCATACATTCAGGTACAGGCAATCTTCGCTCAAGGGTTCAGGTTTGGCAATAAATTCCTCGGTCCAGCACAAAAAGGGTTCCGGTGTATTTTGAATAGGACTCGGACCAAATGTTTTACACGCTTTGACCCCGTTCCAATCTGTAACAGGTTGCGGTGCTTTCCACCTCAACTCCCCAACAGGAGGTTGCGCGAAGGGTATACCTTTGAATATTTGTATCCCGCCTTCGGTGTAGCCCTCCACTTTTCCATTATGGGTTTCCACAATAGTCTGTCCATGGCCCAATGAGGCTGTTAGAAGAAAAAAGAACATCAATTTTTTCATGGGGTTGTCGTATTGTTCAGTTGTTTTTTAAAGTGCTTGATAGCCGAAAAGATACTGCTTTTTAAAATCTTTAGCTCATCCGTCAAATATTATGGAAACATATTGAAATAAGATATACTTTCGATGCCGAAAAATGACACTAGATCAAAAAGTCCGATTGGTTGAATCGTTATTCGATCAATTGGAGCAGGAAACCCAACAATTTCAGGATAAATCTGGACTCGGTTGTGTTTCCGGTTGTGGAAAATGTTGCTCCTACCCCAACATTGATGCCTCCCCTTTGGAATTTTTACCATGGGCCTTTCAGGTATTTTTATCAGGCAAGGCCGAAGAAGCACTGGAAGCTTTACAAAGTCATCCGAACCAAACGTGTTTTTTGCTTACACCAGTCTCCATTTTAAGTAAGGGCCACTGTGGTAGTTATAAGCATAGAGGTTTGATTTGTAGGCTATTCGGCTATGCTGCAAGTAAGGACAAGTATGGAAATTTGAGGTTGGCCACCTGCAAAATCATAAAAGAGGGGCAGGCCAACCATTATCATATAACATCAGAAGCCATTTCCAAAGGAATGTACGTCCCGATATTCACGGATTATTACATGCAACTGAATCAAATTGATTATCAGATGGGATCAAAAACAATGCCGATTAACAGAGCCCTGAAAATGGCCTTGGAGGAAGTGTTGCAATATTACACTTATAGGCCCGTGCCCAGTACGGACAGAAAAATCGGGTAAAAAACAAGCCCCTTAAATCCGATGATTTAAGGGGCTTTTTGTTGACCCACTAGGACTCGAACCTAGAACGACTGGACCAAAACCAGCTGTGTTGCCAATTACACCATGGGTCAGTGCCGTATTTGAGCGTGCAAATTTAAAACAAACTTTGGTTTCAACAAATATTTTTGACAAGAATACACGCTAATTTTCTTTTCTAGGGGTGTTAAAGGTTTTCCAAAAAGGGCTAGGCTTCTGTTCTATATTTACTAAATTCGCCACAATTCGGTTAACAACCAACTCTTATGTTTGCAAAAGACTTCAAAAAATGGGATACCATCCTTGGGTGGGTTTCCTTCGCCATCGCGTTTATAGTTTATGCCCTGACCGTTGAACCCACAGGAAGTTTTTGGGACGCAGGGGAATATATTTCCACCTCCGCCAAGTTGCAAGTTGGGCACCCACCAGGGGCCCCGCTCTTACAAATGATCGGTGCCTTCTTTGCCATGTTCGCCTTTGGCGACGAGACCAAGATAGCGCTCATGGTCAATGCAGTATCCATCGTATCCAGTGCATTTGCCGTTTTGTTCACCTTTTGGACCATTACCAATTTGGTTGGAAAAATGGTTTCCAAAAAGGGAGATTTCAGCAATAACAAAGCCATCGCCATTTTGGGCAGTGGATTGGTCGGCGCGCTGGCCTTCACATTTTCAGATAGTTTTTGGTTCAATGCCGTGGAAACGGAAGTATATGCCATGGCCAGTTTGATTATGGCCCTGCTACTGTGGTTGGGATTGAAATGGACCGACAATCTCGGCGACCCCAGGGGACATCGTTGGCTCATGCTCATCTGTTTTGTGATCGGGCTTACCTTCGGGATACAGTTCATGGGCTTTTTGGCCATTCCATCCATAGGATTGCTCTACTATTTCAAAAAATATAAAACCACCACCGTAAAAAACTTTTTGTTGGCCAACATTGCAGTTGTGGCGGTACTGATTCTGGTGTATAAGTTTTCATTGACCTACGTATTGGAATTGTTCGGTTGGAGCGAAGTCTTCTTCATCAACGAAATCGGACTTCCGTTCAACTCTGGGTCCATCATCATGGGGCTTCTTTTTGTTGCCGCTTTCTACTTTGGACTTAAGTATACCCGAAAGCACAATTACTACAATGCCAATATTGTGGTGCTCTGCCTCATGTTCCTGATTTTAGGATTCTCTTCTTGGTTGATGCTTCCCATCAGGGCCAATGCAAAAACCGTGGTCAACGAAAACAACCCAGCTGATGCAAGGGCCTTGCTGGCCTACTATAACAGGGAACAATATCCCGGTGTGGACAGTCCTGTTTATGGCGCCTATTATTCGGACACCTTCGCTCCTGCAGGGGAGGACAGGGACGATAGCCCCAAGTATGAAAAAGACTTGGAACTTGGCAAATACGTCATCGTGAACCATTACAAAGGTGCCATGCCCGGGCCCAACGAAAAGCATGTCGGCTTTTTACCAAGGATGTGGAGCGATCAGCATGCGGAAAACTATATGCGCTATTTCGGCGCGTTGGATTTCAGGATAAAATCCGAATATATCTCCAACAACGACCTCCGGGAAGCCGTGAATCAATTTAAAACAGCCTATTCCCAAGGAGAGCTCGACACCGAACAATACATCCGTTTTCTTCGGGAATTCGGTCAGTATATAGAAGTGCAACCGCCAACATTAGGGCAAAACTTGGAATACCTGTTCGATTTTCAGTTCAGTTACATGTACATGCGTTACTTCATGTGGAATTTCGTCGGAAAGCAAAACGATATGCAAGGCAGGTACGATGAAAATGGAAACTGGCTCAGTGGTATCAATTTTATTGATGGTATCAGATTGGGAAGTCAGGAAAACCTGCCCAGCGATTGGAAAAACAACAAGGGACGGAACACCTATTTCTTCCTCCCGCTACTGCTGGGCATCTTGGGGATTGTCTTCCAGATATCGAAAAACCCAAAACATTTCTGGGTGCTCTTCGTGTTCTTTATGTTCACGGGACTGGCCATACAGTTCTACACCAACCCCTATATCTTCCAGCCTAGGGAACGGGATTATTCCTTGGTGGGATCCTTCTATGTCTTCTGTATTTGGATAGGCATCGGGGTATACGGACTGTTCGAAGAATTCAAAAAATTGATTTCGGCCAAAATTGCCGCCCCAGCGATAACAACATTATGCCTATTGGCCGTGCCTTTATTGATGGCCTTCCAGAACTGGGACGACCACGATAGGTCCGACCGATATACAGCACCATCAACGGCAAAATCCTATCTGGATTCATGCCAGGAAGATGCCGGTGCCATATTGTTCACCATCGGGGACAACGATACCTTCCCGATTTGGTATGCGCAGGAAATTGAAAAATACAGAACCGATGTTCGTGTGGTGAACACCAGTCTTTTTGCTACGGATTGGTACATCGACCAAATGAAGCGCAAAGCCTACGAGAGCGACCCCATTCCATCACAGCTGACACACGACAAGTACAGTTACGGGACAAGGGATGCCATTTATTACCAAGGCATCACGGATAACCGATGGAACATCAAAGACTTCATCAATTGGGTGGGAAGTGACAAGCCACAGACCAAATTCAGGCATATCCTGACCAATCAAGGAGCCGATTTGAGCCAATATTCGGAAAGCACATTGGATATCGTGTACTACCCGACCAATAAGATAAGGATTCCCGTCAACAAACAAAATGTACTGGAAAGTGGATTGGTCAAAGAAAAGGATTCCGCTTTGATCGTGGATTATATCGACATTGATCTACCGACAGGGGCACTCCCCAAAAACAGGATATTGATGTTGGACCTTATCGCCAACAATGATTGGAAGCGACCCATTTATTTTTCCGGAGGTAGTTTTGACAATGCCGAATACATTTGGATGAAGGATTATCTTCAGCTTGATGGGTTGGTGTACAAGTTGGTGCCCATTAAAACGGAAAATAGAAATTCCTTTGAAATGGGACGAATCGATTCCGATCTGATGTACGACATCGTCAAGGATTGGGACTGGGGCAATTCAGGAAGTGACGAGATCTATCACGACCCACAAACCCGTTCACAAGGACTCTCGTTCAGGAGCAATTTGGCACGCCTGATGGAAACCTTGATAGCCGAGGACAAAATTGACAAGGCCAAAGACGTTATCAACATAAGCATGGAAAACATGCCCGTGGAGCACTATTATTTCTATGCCTTTGTGGAACCCTTTGTTGATGGATACTACAAAGTAGGGGAAACAGAGAAGGCGCGTGAACTGTTCGGTAAATTGAAGAAGGTATATCAAGAGCATTTGGAATACTACGCCAATATACCTTTGGATGAGCAGTATGATAAAATCGACGACATCCTATCCGATATGCAGGCCTACCGAAGAAACATAGACATCCTTATCGAAAACGGTGATAAAGAGCTCGCCGAATCCGAGACGATCATCTTCAATGAATATATAGATATGTTCTCTCAGTTCGTGGACGATGAAGAGGACGTAATGGACGAACCCATTCCAATAGACCCTGACATGAACGGTTCGGTTCCATTGGATGCACCCGACACCATTCCAGAAAGTATCATTCCAGAAGAGGAATAACATAAAAAAAGCGAGGCAGAAAACCTCGCTTTTTTTTATTGAATGTATTCGTTTAAGATGCCGATGAGCGTATTGGCGTCCTGCTCTCCGCTTTGGCGCCAGACCATCTCACCTTTTTTATAGATCATCAAAGTGGGCAGCCCCTTGATGCGGAGTGCCTGCGAAAGTTCCTTGTTCTTGTCCACATCGATTTTTATGACCTTTCCCTTATCCCCAAGGGCAGCGGCCACATCACTCAAAACAGGATGCATGGAAGTGGATTGTTCGTTCCATTCCGCATAAAAATCTAACAATACTGGGACTTGTAAATCAATAAGTTCTCCGAATTTGGACATGTATTCTAAGGTTTACAGTCAAAAATAAGAAAAAAGTTGAATGTTTTAACAGGCCTTCAACGCTTTAAGTCATACAAGGAAAACTTAGGCCAGTCCCTTCTTTTTAAGGGTTATCACGGAAATCTCGGGCCAAATACCGAAACGGCCCGGGTAACCGATAAATCCAAAGCCCCTGTTCACGTTGATGAACTGCTCCATTTCCTTATAAATACCCGCCCAATATTTGTAGCGCCATTTTACGGGACTCCATTTGACCCAACCTGGGATTTCAACCCCAAATTGCATCCCGTGGGTGTGTCCGCTCAAGGTCAAATGGAAATGGTAATCGTCATGGATGACAACGTCTTCCCAATGAGAGGGATCGTGGCTCAGCAATATTTTAAAATCATCTTGGGAAACGCCCTCTTTGGCCTTTTGTAGATCACCGGCTTTTTTAAATCCGCCCCGGCCCCAGTTCTCCACCCCGACCAAAGCGATTTTCTCACCATCCTTTTCCAAAAAACGGTTGGAGTTCAACAATAGGTCAAAGCCCATTTCCTTTTGCATGGTCTTTAAATCCTCGAGGTTCTGCTCCTTTTCTTCTTCGGTATCCCACACCGCATAATCCCCATAATCGTGGTTGCCCAAAATAGAGAACACCCCATCCTTGGCATCCAAACGGGAGAAAACCTCTTTCCATGGCTCCAACTCGTCCGAACGGTTGTTCACAATATCACCCGTAAAAAAAATCACATCACTTTGCTGCTCGTTGACCAGATTTACGCCATATTCCACTTTTTGGTAATCATCAAAACTACCACTGTGCACATCGGATATCTGTGTGATTTGATAATTATGGAAAGCATCCGGGAGATCATCGAACTCCAGTTCGTATTTCAAAACCTGATAGTTGTATTTTCCTCGGTACATTCCATACAACAAAGCTCCAAAAGGCAGGGCTGCCAAACCCAGGGCAATACCACTGATGAACTTCCTACGGGAAGGGAAATAACCCGCATCCGTATCGGAAACACCGACAATCTTATTATATCCGTAGCCCAATACACGAACCACATCTTCCAACAAAAGGAAGAAGCCCAAGACCAGTGCCAATAAAAAGAAAGCGGCAAAAATAGTTCCTGCTATGGCGGCAGTGCCCTTGAACCCGTCGCCTGGATCATAGGTCATTACTTTGATGGTCAGAAAAATCAAGGCACCCAAAAACAACACAATGTAGGCCCATTGCATCAACGGACTCTTAAACAGTGTACGGAATGCTTGAAAGCCATAAGCGGCCAGCACCACATATAGGATTGCCAAAATGATAAATCGGGACATACAATTTTTTTACAAAATTAGCGCTAATATGCTATTTAGCAGTGGTTTTTAGTATTATTTAACGGCTCGAACAACCGAAGTCAGTGTTTCCAAATTGGAAACTGCTACCTCATCTTCCACCAAATGTTTTGCGGAGTTCATACTGATTTTTCCTTCAATGTCCACTCTGTTTCCGAAGGAAGTACCCGAACAATGAATGGCTCGCAGGCCAATTTCCTCGAATTTTGATGCGTTTTTGGGCGACACCCCTCCCCCTGCCATGATGGTCATGGATGTTTCCTGCTGCCAAGCACCTAATTTTTCGATACCCGTTTCAGCCGATGGTTCTCCGCCAGAGGTCAAAACAGTCTGCACCCCCATTCCTTCCAGCTGTTTGATGGTCTCCATGGGCTCAGCTACCCAGTCAACTGCACGGTGAAAAGTAAAATGCATCGGCTTGGCCAATTCCACCAAAGCGTTTGTTCTTTCCACATCCACTGTAAAATCATCCATCAAAATTCCAGAAACAACACCATGAACCCCCAAGGCCCTGCAGGCCAAAATATCTGCTTTCATCACTTCAAATTCGTCATCCGAATACGTAAAATGACCACCTCTTGGGCGTATCAGAACATGGACAGGAATGGTCAGTTCTTTTTTGACCAATTGAATCAATCCTGCGGACGGTGTAATTCCGCCTACACCGAGCTCTGAACAAAGTTCAATCCTATCCGCTCCGGCCCTTTCGGCGTTCTTGGCCGATTCCAAGGAATTTGCACATACTTCTACCAGCATATTGTATATTTATAACCCCTAAAATTAAACATACCAACTCATGGAACGACGTAAATTCCTTAAAAATTCCAGTCTGTCCGCCGCAGGACTTGTTTCGGCCTCCACATTGGTCGCCTGTAAAACGGAACCAAAACCGGATGTAGCCCCTGCTGCAACAATTCCAACGCCAAACCCTGTAAAACCGATCGTGGTCTGTACTTGGAACTTTTTCAATGCTTCCGAAAAGGCTTGGGAGGTGCTAAAATCGGGAGGTAACGCATTGGATGCCGTAGAACAGGGCGTTAGGGTCGAGGAAGCCGACGAAACCAACGAAACCGTGGGGAAAGGTGGTCGTCCGGATCGTGATGGCAACGTGACCTTGGATGCCTGTATTATGGACAAGGATGGCAATTGTGGTTCCGTGGTATGCATGCAAAATATTGTGCATCCGGTTTCCGTGGCCCGAAAGGTAATGGAGGAAACGCCACATATCATTTTAGCGGGCAAGGGCGCCGAAAAGTTTGCGTACGAACAAGGTTTTGAAAAGGAAGACCTATTCACAAAGAGTACACGAAAACAATATAAAGAGTGGTTGGAAACCTCGAAATACGAGACCACCATCAACATAGAAAACCACGATACCATTGGTATGCTTGCCATTGATGACAACGGGGATATTGCAGGTGCTTGCACAACAAGCGGCATGGCCTACAAAGTAGCGGGGCGTGTTGGCGACTCCCCTATTATCGGTGCCGGACTGTTTATCGATAACGAAGTGGGCGGTGCCACGGCTACTGGGGTTGGCGAAGAGGTCATCCGTACGGTGGGCAGTTTTTTGATCGTGGAACTGATGCGTCAAGGTAAAAGCCCGCAGGAAGCCTGCGAGGAAGGTGTAAAACGTATCATGAAAAAAAACGAAGGCCGAAAAGATTTCCAAATCGGGTTCTTGGCCATCAACAAAAATGGGGAAACAGGCGGTTATTGTGTACACCCTGGGTTTACCTATCGTGAATATTCCGATAATGGGCACGAGAATCGAGAGGTGGTCAGTTTTTATGAGTAGATGTTGGAATTTAGACCGCTATGCCACTAGATACTAGACGACCGCTTCGCTTATAGATATAAGAACAAAGAAGTTTTGATAAACAGAAAGAAAATAATTGAAAAAGCACTTAAAATCAAAAGCACAAACAAATGAAAAGTCCAGGCTCTTGTCCCGATATTTTAAGTTCTTTTTTCTACTTTTAATCCCCCACCCTATTTTAGGCACCTCATATTGTTTATTGAACATTGATAATTGACAACTGAATAAAATGTCCGACCAAAAAAGACTCTTTCTTTTAGACGCCTACGCGCTTATTTTTCGTGGTTACTACGCACTGATCAAAAATCCAAGAATCAACTCCAAGGGCATGGACACTTCCGCCATCATGGGGTTTGTGAATTCCCTTTTTGATGTGATCAAACGCGAACAGCCCGACCATTTGGCCGTTGCTTTTGACAAAGGGGGCAGCGTGGAACGGACAGAAATGTTCGAAGACTATAAAGCGAACCGAGACGAAACACCTGATGCCATCCGAATCGCCGTTCCCTACATCCAACAGATTTTGGAAGCCATGAAAATTCCAATCGTGGAACTGGAAGGCTACGAGGCCGATGACCTTATCGGTACCGTGGCCAAACAGGCAGAAAAGGAAAACTACAAGGTATTTATGGTGACGCCCGACAAGGATTTTGGGCAACTGGTAAGCGAAAACATATTTATGTACCGCCCTGCCCGAATGGGGAATGGCATCGAAATTTGGGGCATCCCCGAAGTGCAAAAACGCTTTGGTGTAAAACGTCCTGAACAAGTCATAGACTATTTGGGCATGATGGGAGATGCCAGTGACAACATTCCCGGGTTGCCGGGGGTGGGCGACAAAACAGCCAAAAAATTCATTGATCAGTTCGACTCCATGGAGGGTCTTTTGGCCAACACCGACCAATTGAAGGGCAAAATGAAGGAGAAGGTGGAGGCAAACGCCGAGCTGGGCCGATTATCCCGTAAGTTGGCGGAAATCAAAACGGATTGCGATGTACAATTCCACGCGGAGGATTACGAAATGTGCCCGCCAGATGCGGAAAAAGTCCAAGAAATCTTCGAAGAACTCGAATTCCGAAGGCTAAAGGACCAATTCATCAAAATATTCACGGGCGAGGCAGAAGCCAGCACCCAAGTGACCAATACCAAAACAGCCAAGGAAGAGGCTAAAGTGGCCGGCAGCGGTCAATTCACTCTATTTGGTGGAGACCCGTCGGAAGCTGCTGCGACCATTAAGGATGTGAACAGCCGCATGACCATTGGCGATGTGCCCCACTTTTATCAGAATGTGAAAGACGGCATGGGCATGGAACTCTTTTTGGAACTGTTGATGAAGCAACCTTCGGTCTGTTTTGATACCGAGACCACTTCGCTCAATCCTTTGGAAGCGGAATTGGTGGGCATTGCCTTTAGTTGGTCTCCGGGCAAAGGGTTTTATGTACCCTTCCCAGACAATGAGAACGACGCCAAACCTTTGATTGAAAAACTGCGTCCGTTTTTTGAATCCGAGGACATTGAAAAAGTGGGGCAAAACCTCAAGTACGATATCAAGGTAATGCAAAACTACGGTGTGGAGGTCAAGGGCAAGTTGTTCGATACCATGTTGGCCCATTATCTTATCAATCCTGACATGAGGCACAACATGGACGTACTTGCAGAAACCTACCTCAACTATACGCCCATTTCCATTACCGAGCTTATTGGTAAAAAAGGCAAGAACCAGCTCAGTATGCGAGAGGTTCCTTTGGAAAAACAAACGGAATATGCAGTGGAAGATGCCGATGTTACGTTTCAGTTGGGATTAAAGTTCACACCAGAGTTGAAAGAGGCGCACACCGACAAGTTGTTTGATGATATTGAAATTCCTCTGGTTCGTGTGCTGGCAGACATGGAACTGGAAGGCATCAATCTCGACAAGGATTATCTGGGTGGGCTTTCGGAGCAGTTGGACAAGGACATCAAGGAACTGGAACAAAATATTTACAAAGAAGCAGGCGAAGAATTCAATATTGCATCCCCGAAACAGTTGGGCGACATCCTTTTTGGCAAACTAAAACTGGTTGATAAGCCGAAAAAGACCAAAACGGGTCAGTTTTCCACCTCGGAAGATGTGCTCTCTTATTTGGCGAAGGACCACGAGATCATCCAAAATGTGTTGGATTATCGTGGATTGGCCAAACTAAAAAGCACCTATGTGGATGCTTTGCCCAATGAGGTGCAGGAAAAAACAGGCCGTGTACACACCGATTACATGCAAACCGTAGCCGCTACGGGCCGTTTGAGCAGCAACAACCCGAACCTGCAAAATATCCCCATCCGTACCGAGCGAGGGCGACAAGTGCGAAAGGCCTTTATCCCACGGGATGAAAACTATGTACTATTGGCTGCGGATTACTCGCAGATAGAGTTACGTATTATTGCCGCGTTGAGCGAGGAGGACACCATGATCTCAGCCTTTAAAAACGGTGAGGATATTCACGCTTCCACAGCGTCAAAGGTATTTAATGTACCTATTGAAGAAGTGACCCGCGAACAACGTAGCAATGCCAAAACGGTCAACTTTGGGATTATTTACGGGGTGTCGGCCTTTGGGCTGAGCAACCAAACGGATTTGAGCCGTTCCGAGGCAAAAGAACTCATTGACACCTATTACAAGACCTATCCCAAACTGCGCAATTATATGAGCGAACAAGTGGATTTCGCACGCGAACATGGGTATGTGCAAACGGTCTTGGGTCGTCGTCGATATCTAAAAGACATCAATGCGGGCAATCAAGTGGTGCGCGGTGCTGCGGAACGCAACGCTGTGAACGCACCTATTCAAGGGAGTGCTGCGGATATCATTAAAATTGCGATGATCAACATCCATAAAAAGCTTTCCGAAGGAAAATATAAGACCAAAATGTTATTGCAGGTGCATGATGAATTGGTGTTCGATTGCTACAAACCCGAACTGGACGAGATGAAAGAACTCATTAAATCCGAAATGGAGCACGCCTACGAACTCTCCGTGCCGTTGGATGTAGAAGTTGGGATTGGTGAGAATTGGTTGGAGGCGCATTAAAATTAAAACTTGCTGAAATAATTTCTTGAATGAACCAATCACACGAACAATTGGAAAATGACCTCAAAGCAATTATCCAATCCGGACCAATAAGCGAACTCACCTTTTACCAAGTAAACCCTAACTTTTTTGAATTTGCCGACGAGGGTTATTGGATTATAGACGGGGGTTTGGAAATCAATTTCCCAGCTGGAGTGGTCTCAGCTGCGTTCAGTCCTGATTTGGAATCCTATGTCATCGAGAACAGACCCTTCTCTGAAATTTACACGCACAACAATCAGATAGCCTTACACAACGAGAACATTGCGGAGGTTGAAAAATGTTGCGGCCTAAACGTAATCAACGCTGAGTTCAAAAGTTTGGAATTTGAGTATATTGTAGACTATACCATGCGTACCGAAAAGGAACAGCGGTTTGTTCAATTGATTTTGGAATTGCAGAACAAATCCAAAATCCAGATTGCCTTTGTTGATTACAATTTAGAGGAGAATCGAGGCCCTAAAAATTTTTCCTTCAGCTTAATGAATGAAGTTTTGATTTCAACCAAAAAAATAATTGAAATATAAAGCTTTCAGGAACAAGCTTAAACTTTAAAGAACCATTGTTGGTTTTTGTCATTTAAAGGACACTATTTAAATCCGTATCTTGTAACGTCGTTTTTTAAATCGACTTCGATAACCCACATCAAAATCAACTGCACAACATGAAAATTATCAAACGAACTATGCTTTCGGTCGGACTGGCCATAGCGAGCTGTGGCAATCCGAACCCTGAAACAAAGGAAACTACTGAAACATCCGAAACTACAGAAGCCCAAAGGGAGTTTTACCAACTCAAAATCTACTCCATGAGCTCCGAAGAGCAAGTGGCCACGGTGGATGCATATCTCAAAAATGCATTTATGCCAGCCGTTAAAAAACAGGGTATCGACAAAGTCGGGGTGTTCAAATCAAGACCCTCCGAAACCGATACGGTCCAAAAAACCTTTGTTCTGCTACCCTTCGAGAGTTTAGAGCAATTCCAAGAACTGGACACCGAACTTTTAAAAGATTCAACATACACTGCGGCCGGCACCGCTTATATCGATGCGAATTATGACAACCCTCCATACGATCGCATCCAATCCATTTTATTGAAGGCTTTCCCCGATATGCCGCATATGGAAACTCCCGATTTGGACAGCCCAAGATCGGAACGGGTGTACGAACTGCGTAGCTACGAGTCTTCCACGGAAAAATATTATCGCAATAAAGTGGATATGTTCAATGCCGGTGGCGAAATCCCCCTATTTGACCGTTTGGACTTCCAAGCTGTTTTTTATGGCGAGGTAATTTCGGGCGCCAACATGCCCAACCTAATGTACATGACCACCCATGCCGATATGGATACCAGAAACGAGCACTGGGATGCTTTTGTAAACTCTCCTAAATGGAAAGAACTCATTGCCATGCCCAAATACGAGAACAATATGTCGCATATTGATATGTGGTTCCTCTATCCTACCGAGTATTCGGATTATTAAGTCCTTTTATGATTCAACTGATTTATTTTACGGGCAAGACCTGCGGGGTCTGCAAAGTCTTGAAACCAAAACTGCTCGAGGCAGTGCAGGAAAACTTTCCGAATGTGGACATTCGTGTTGTGGATGTGGAAGAAGAGGTGGAATTTACCGGACAATCCATGGTGTTCACACTACCCGTGGTCATCATCAAAATGGATGATAAGGAAATGTATCGCTTTGCCCGAAGCTTTTCGGTATATGAGGTTTTGGACAAGTTGAAACGATTGAGCGGAGAGCAACCTATTCCTAAAAATTAAAAAAGGCACCCAATCGGTGCCTTTTTCATTCCTTTTCATAGCATAATAATCAATTGCCAAAACTATTGGCCAATCGTGGTTTTTGACTTTTGCTCCCCATAAACAAATCCGTAAGCGGTTTAAAGTGTCGCTTCCACTGGTAGGGAGCAAAGTCAAACCACAATTTAACTTCGGGGGAATTACCTTCTTCCACCGTAAAACCATCCTCAATTTGGAAATCCAAACGGTTGAACGAGTTAGCGGATTCGGCCATCCCATCTTGGTAGACAAACTGGTTGCCCCATCCCGCCATATAAAAGCGCAATGCAGTGTATCTACCATCGGGCAAAGTAAGTACGCTCTTGGAACGTATAAAGTTACCAGAAGAAATACCCTTTAGGGTAACCGGGTTCTGACCAGGAAAATCTATAATAAAGTGTTCATTGCCATGCTCGTCCAAAGCGGAGAACTTGGTAATGTTCAGGGACATTTCGGAAACATGGAGTGATGTGGCAGCTTCATTTTTCAAAATAAGTTCGGCCCCTTTGTTCGGTGTGTCATACCAATCTGCCATTACACCAGGGGTGTAAGGAGCTGTTGACCATATCGTTGGATAAAAATTAGTCTTTTTCATAGCAATTGTATATCTAAAGTTATACGGGTACAAAGTTGCGGTAGTTTTCCTACCCTGACGTCTATTGGATTATCCACTTTATATGCTCTATTAACACCAAAAGTCTTTTTTAAGATTTTTTCAGGTTAAAATGACATAAAATCAACTTTAATATAACATACAGCAGTATCTTTCCAACGCATGAAAGTAAACTACATTTTTCTGTTATTGGCTTTGGTAGCGGAAATCATCGGGACCATTGGGGGCTTTGGCTCTTCGGTGTTTTTTGTTCCCCTGGGCAACTTTTATTTTGATTTCTACTCCGTGCTGGGCATGACGGCCATTTTTCACTTGTCCAGTAACGTGAGCAAAATTTTCCTTTTTAAAAAAGGGTTGGATAAAAAATTATTGATCTACATCGGGGTCCCCTCCGTACTCTTTGTGATTGTTGGTGGGTTTTTGTCCAAAATAGTCGATACCGGTGTGCTCGAAATCGTATTGGGCACCTTTCTGGTTGTTTTCAGTCTATTGTTTCTCATCAAAAGTGAAATCATTGTGCTTCCCAACAAAAAGAATTCCGTTATAGGTGGTGCCCTATCGGGGTTTTCCGCAGGACTTTTGGGTACGGGCGGTGCCATTCGCGGGCTTACCATGGCCGCCTTCAATTTGGAGAAAAGTGCTTTTATCGCCACCTCGGCCTTTATTGATTTTATGATTGATTTCTCGAGGACCTTTGTGTATTATGGCAATGGCTATATCGGGAAGCAAGAGCTGACCTATTTGCCCTTTTTGTTTGCGATTGGACTGGTCGGCACCTATTTGGGCAAAAGAATTCTGCATTACATCCCGCAGGAAAAATTCAGAAAAATCAGTTTGATTCTGATTCTCTTAATCGGTCTGGTTACCATAGCCAAATTGACTTTTGACCATTGGGGCTAGTTTTCCTCATAGTTCTCCCCGATTTTATCCAAGACCTTTAAAAAAGTTTCAAATTCCGATGCATCCACATCTTTCACGGCAAGTTTCCGTAAAGCCAGGGCACTGGGCAGGGTAATGTCGAGGATTTCCCTTCCTTTTGGAGTGAGTTCCAATTTAAAACGCTTTTGGTCACCATCAAACCGGGTCTTGGAGATCCAACCCTTACGCTCCAAACCACCGATTACACGGGAAGTGGTGGCACGGTTGCGAAAATTCTCGTTGACAATATCACGCTGACTGGCATTATCCCCTAATTGATGGATTTGATACAGGATGACCCATTGCTCAATGGTCGTATCCACACCGAGCTCATCAAACTTACGCAGGTAAGCCTTTTGAATTTTGCGGAGCACCAAATCCAAGTGGAACCCCATCCCCTGTATTTCATCTATACGGCTGAGCATGTTTTAAAGAATAGCCACAAAAATAGCGAATCAGATTTTTTCGGAGCGTCTCCATCTTATGCTGGTAAATTTTAACTCAAATTTCAGTCATCAAAATCGCAATGTTATCTCAAAATCACTATTTTTGTTGTTGATGCAACAAAATAAAACTGAACATAAAAATATTGAAACCATGGATACATCAACACTTCCAAAAAGAACAAATACTTCCGAAGATTTCATGCCCATCAACGGAACCGACTACGTGGAGTTATATGTGGGAAACTCCAAGCAAGCGGCACACTACTACAAATCCGCCTTTGGATTCCAGTCATATGCACAGGCCGGTTTGGAAACAGGGCTGCAAGACCGTGAAAGTTACGTAGTGGTTCAGGATAAAATCCGTTTGGTGCTGACCTCTCCCCTAAAAAGTGGAACCGAAATAGGCAAACACATCGACAAGCACGGTGATGGGGTAAAAGTCGTGGCCCTTTGGGTGGAGGACGCAACCCAGGCCTACAACAATGCGATGGAGCGTGGTGCTACATCCTATATGGAGCCACGGGTTGAAGAGGACAAAGACGGTAAAGTGGTTCGCGCAGGGATTTACACCTATGGGGAGACGGTCCATATTTTTGTGGAACGCAAAGATTATAATGGAACATTCCTTCCCGGATTTAAAAAATGGGAAACTCCGGATTACAATCCAGAGCCTACCGGTCTAAAATTTGTTGACCACATGGTAGGTAACGTAGGATGGAACAAGATGAACCATTGGGTAAAGTTCTACGAAGATGTTTTAGGTTTCAAGAACATCCTTTCTTTTGATGACAAGGATATTTCCACCGAATACACTGCTTTGATGAGCAAGGTAATGAGCAACGGAAACGGAAGAATCAAGTTCCCGATCAACGAGCCTGCCGAAGGTCAGAAGAAATCCCAGGTGGAAGAATACTTGGATTTTTATGAGGACGAAGGGGTACAACACATCGCTGTTGCCACAGACGACATTATCCAAACCGTTCGCGACCTTAGAAGCCGTGGCGTGGAATTCCTAAGAGTTCCAGCAACGTATTATGATGCCGTTACAGACCGTGTAGGGGAAATTGACGAAGATATTGCCCCATTGAAAGAATTGGGCATCTTGGTAGACCGTGATGACGAAGGGTATTTGTTGCAGATCTTTACCAAGCCTGTGGAACCAAGACCAACGATGTTCTTCGAAATTATCCAAAGAAAAGGCGCACAGTCATTTGGAAAAGGTAACTTTAAAGCATTGTTCGAAGCTATAGAGCGTGAGCAAGAGCTTCGTGGCACATTGCATTAATCATAGTTAAAAGTGATGAGTTATGGGTTATTGAATTTCTAGACTCATAACTCATAGCTTTAAACTCAAAACTGATAAAAAAATGCCCATTTATCATAAACTCGGAAAAATCCCGCAAAAACGGCATACCCAATTCGAGAAACCCAATGGCGGGCTCTATTATGAGCAGCTTTTTGGAACTATCGGTTTTGATGGGATGTCCTCGCTTTCCTATCATGTACATCGACCTACGCAGGTCAAAGAGATCGGCAAGGCTTTGGACGCAAGCCCCAAAATTGCGGTGGAAAAGAACATTACCAGTCGTAAGTTCATTGGTTTCGATGTAGCTCCCAAAGATGATTATTTGGAATCGCGCGAACCCCTTTTAGTGAACAACGATGTTCACGTAGGCTTGGCAGCACCAAGAAAATCTATCACGGACTATTTCTACAAAAATGCGGATGCGGACGAAATGCTCTTCATCCATAAAGGGTCCGGCACCCTGAAAACCTTTTTGGGAAACATTCCATTTGAATATGGGGATTACCTCATCATTCCACGTGGGATGATTTATCAAATTGAGTTTGATACGGAGGACAACCGTATTTTATATGCTGAGTCCTTCCACCCGATTTATACACCCAAACGCTATCGAAATTGGTTCGGGCAACTTTTGGAGCACTCCCCTTTCTGCGAGCGGGACTATAAACTGCCACAAGACCTTCAAACTTTTGATGAAAAAGGAGAATTTTTGATGCAGATCAAAAAGCAGGGCATGTTGCACCAATTGGTCTATGCCTCGCATCCTTTTGATGTTGTGGGATGGGATGGATACAACTATCCCTACGGATTTTCCATTCATAATTTTGAACCGATCACGGGACGCATACATCAACCGCCACCGGTGCATCAAACATTTGAGACAGCCGCTTTTGTGGTATGTTCGTTCTGCCCAAGATTGTACGATTACCATCCAAAATCCATTCCAGCACCTTACAATCATTCCAACATAGATTCGGATGAGGTGCTGTATTATGTGGATGGGGACTTTATGAGCCGTACAGGTATTGGTCCAGGCTATATTTCATTGCATCCAGCGGGTATCCCGCATGGGCCGCACCCCGGAACTTACGAGGCAAGTATCGGTAAAAAAGGTACCGAGGAATTGGCGGTGATGATAGACACCTTCAAACCTTTACAGGTCACGGAAAACGCCCTCAAAATTGATGATGGCAAGTATTATAAATCATGGCTGGAGTAAAATTGATAGTTTTAAACGTCATTTCGAAATGACATATTTAGATTCCCGTTTTCACGGGAATGACATATAAAACCATATATGATCTTAGAAATACCTGAAAACTCGGATTTTTCGATTCACAATATCCCTTTTGGGATATTTTCCACGCAGGACAGGAGCCCTCGTGCAGGAGTTGCCGTTGGGAAGCATATTTTGGATTTGGCCGCTGTGGCCGAATTGGATGTATTCGACTTCAACACGGCATTGTTGGAAAAGGACACCTTGAACGATTTTATTTCCCTGGGAAAAGAAATCACAACACGAGTTCGCAAAAAGATTCAGTATTGGTTGAAAGATGATGAATCTATTTTGGCCGGAAAGCCCGAACTCTTCGTGAAACAGTCCGAGGCTCAAATGCACATGCCCGTAGCGATTGGAGACTACACTGACTTTTATTCCAGCTTGGAACATGCTACCAATGTGGGCAAAATGTTCCGCGACCCAGAAAACGCCCTTTTACCCAACTGGAAGCATATTCCTGTGGGGTATCACGGTAGGGCAAGTTCCATTATTGTGAGCGGACAGTCCATCTATCGTCCTAAAGGACAAACCATGCCCAATGGTGCGGAGACACCTGTTTTTGGCCCAACGGAACGTTTGGATTTTGAACTGGAAATGGGATTTATCTGCGGAAAGGACACCCAGCTGGGCGAATCCGTTTCCACAAAAGACGCGGAAGATTATATTTTCGGTTTGGTCCTTTTCAATGATTGGTCTGCCAGGGATATCCAAAAATGGGAATATGTACCGTTAGGGCCATTTTTGGCAAAGAATTTTGCATCGTCCATTTCTCCCTGGGTGGTAACCTTGGAAGCTTTGGAGCCTTTCAAAACCAATGGACCCAAACAGGAACCCGAAGTATTGCCCTATCTGCAATTTGAAGGGGAAAAGAATTATGACATCAACTTGGAAGTGGGCATCCAACCGCAAGAAGGCGAAGAAACCACAGTTTGCTTCAGCAATTTCAAACATATGTATTGGAACATGGCCCAGCAATTGGCGCATCATACGGTAAACGGATGTAATATCAACATTGGGGATATGATCGCCTCTGGAACCATTTCCGGTACAAAAGAAAACAGCTTTGGCTCCATGCTGGAATTGTCCTGGGGAGGTTCCAATCCTATTCAACTCAAAGATTCAAGTGAACGAAAATTCATTGAAGATGGTGACACGGTAACTATGCGCGGTTATGCTCAAAATGGCGATATTAGAGTCGGATTTGGCGAAGTGACCACTAAAGTGTTACCCTGCAAAGAATGAATATTTTTTCAGATGTCACATTGAGCGCAGTCGAAATGTCATCTGAATTTTAACCATATCTCGACTGCGATCGATATGACAATACAAAATCAATCTTAATGATCAAGACCATAGACCCAACTACCATTCCACAACCCGAGCTTTACAGTATTCTATCGACCGCTGTGGCGCCAAGACCCATTTGCTTTGCCAGTACGGTGGATGCTGAAGGCAAAGTGAACCTAAGCCCTTATAGTTTCTTTAATGTGTTCAGCTCCAATCCTCCGGTAATGGTGTTTTCCCCAACACGAAGTGGAAGGGACAACTCATTAAAACATACCCATCAAAATGTGGTGGAAGTACCTGAGGTGGTCATCAATGTCGTAAACCATAAAATGGCGGAACAAATGTCACTCTCCAGCACAGCCTACGACAAAGGAGTAAATGAATTTGTAAAAGCAGGTTTTACCGAAGTGGCCAGCGTGAAAGTAAAACCTCCTCGTGTTGGCGAAGCTCCCGTATCGTTCGAATGCACTGTTTTGGAGGTGGTCGAGATTGCCCAAAGGCCTGGTGCCGGTAACTTGGTGATTGCGCAAGTGGATATGATCCATATCAACGATGAATACCTGACAGATGATGTATTGGACACCGAAAAATTGGACTTGGTGGGCCGTATGGGCGGCAATTGGTACATCCGTGCCATTAAAGAATCCTTGTTCGAGATTCCGAAACCCATCCGCTCCCATGGTATTGGCGTGGATGCTTTGCCCAAAGGAATTCGTGAGAGTGATATCCTTACAGGAAACAATCTGGGCCGATTGGGGAATTTAGAACAATTGCCCTCAAAAGATGATATTGAAGTGATTGTTGAGACAGAAGGAATACAAGATAAATCCAAGACCGAACTGCACACCTTGGCCAAAAAGCTATTGGAAGATGGTAATACCGAAAAGGCGATGGCCCTATTGTTATATGGGGAAAGTCTATAAAAGAATATGAAAAAAAACATCACATCCATTTTCAAACCTCATTTAGTACCAAAAGAGGTGTATAAGGGCGGAAAAAACATTCCCCCGACCGACAAAAAAATATATAAGCTTTCCTCCAACGAAAATCCTTTGGGTGCATCGCCCAAGGCCGTTGCTGCGATGAAGGCTGCTTTGGACAAGATTGACATCTATCCTGACCAGACCGATATTCGTTTGCGAGAGGCGCTGGTCCATGATTTTGATGGTCAGTTGAGCGCCGACCAGTTTTTATGTGGCAATAGTGGTTCGGAGGTTATTGACATGTTGCTACGGGCTTTTATCAACGAAGGGGACGAAGTGATTTTTTCCAACCCCTGTTTCCTGCCCTACTCCGTTTTTTCGAGATGGTATGGTGCCCATCAAGTGGATATTCCTCTCTTGGCTCCCAACTACGATTTGGATGTGGAAGGTATCTTGAACGCCATCACAGAGAAGACCAAGATAATTTTCTTGACGAGTCCCAATAACCCAACAGGAACATACATTCCAAAATCCGTAATGGACGATTTTATCGCCCGTGTTCCCAAAAACATTGTGGTAGTGTTCGATGAGGTCTACCGCCATTTTGCTGATGCCGAGGATTATGTTACGGCATTGCCTTATGTACTGGAAGGGCATAACGTTATCGGGCTCAACAGTTTTTCCAAAACCTATGGTTTGGCAGGACAACGTATCGGATACGGCTACACTACGGCCACCATAGCCAACTATGTACGCTTGATTCACAAACCTTTTTTATTGCCATTGACTTCCATTGAGGCTGCCATTGGCGCTTTGAACGACACTACATTCATTGCCAAAACCGTAAAAACGGTTTTGGAAGGCAGAAAATATATTGCTAAGGCATTTGATGAATTGGGCATAAAATATTGGCCGAGCCAAGCCAACTTTTTTATCATCGACCCTCCATTCCCGGAAATGGAATTCACGGATAAAATGATGGAACAAGGTATTATGGTACGACCTGTTTCTCAATTTGGAGCTCCTGGCAAGGTTAGAATCAGCATAGGTGATAAAGAGGCGAATGAAGCACTCATTAAGGCATTACAACGAATAACGCCCTAATGAGTGATTTTGTTTTGACTATCTCCTGACAAGAACTAGGGTAGCTTCGCCATCAACGTCCTCCACATCAACAATCTGCACGGGGCCTACAAAAGTAACTGTGTCTCCAGAAATACTAAATGTAGATTCCCCTGTTTTCCCATCTTCGGCATCAGTGGCGGTCAATTTATTACCATCAACGCTGTAAGTTCCAGATGCAGTAACGGGGCCACCGCACGTTATTGTAAACTCCGTTTCGGTAGCTTCAAAATTGATTTCGGTAGTTGCGGATGAATATTCTCCTTCAGCGGTAAAGGTTACCGTACCTGCAAAACATTCTATTTCATCCAGCAAATTATCAGATGAGGTTCCGTCACCATCCCAATCAACCGATTCTCCAAAATTTAATTCCACAATATCCCAAGTACCCACTATGGAGGCATTTACAGGGCCATCTCCATCATCGGAGGAGCAAGAGGAAATTAGAACGGCTACAAGTAAAAGTGTAAAAAGATTCTTTTTCATGAGGTTTGTTTTAAACGTTATTGTCTAAACGAACAACTCACAGACGTAGTATTTTTACTACCTTTTATTTTTTCATAGCACAAACCGATAGGTGGCCTTCAACAAAAAGATGTTCTGTGGCTTTTGGCCAAAGATATTGTCTCCCAAACTTGGAAGTAATCCTTCGGTAGGATTCCCGTCCCTTGATACATCCTGCGACCATACCAAGAATATTTCGGAGCCTGGTATATATTCCCAGCGAACCACCAAATTGGAACGGAACTGCACAAAGGAAAAATCAGGGTTATCAAAGGTAAAATCGGTTACACCGTCCAAATCTTCATCAATTGCATAGGTACCATCGGATAAGACCGTCTGTTCTGCTGAGTACTGCACAAACCTATCTTCAAATGTTTTGGCAATTGGATCCGTGATGTGCTTGAAATTGGAATAGCGTCCTCGGGAAATAAACGGCTGTCCCCAATACTGAATCGTCAGGTTGGGGTTGATGGTGTAGTTCAAGCGAAATGACATGCTCAAGGTTCGTTGATTGATTTCCCCGTTCAGGTAACGCGGAGACCCATTGACATCATCAAAATTATCAATGAACTGCAATTTATCATGATTGATGTCCAACGATGGAAATGCGGAAATACGCAGGGCATTGATGGGCTGATAAACAAAGCCCCCTTCCATATAATAGTTCTTGATGGAATTGTCCAAGGCCTTTCTCCCATTATGGAAAAAAGAGAATCGAAGCTTTTTCCTGTTGTCGGTATTGATGCTGTTCCAAAAACTCATCCAAGGGGATTGCCGCAACCTTGGCCCTCCACGTAAAGCAAAGTTGGAATACTCGATAGGCGCAAAATTGAACCCGATATTGCTTCGGTAGTTATTTTTCCAATTTTGCCAGCTATTGGTATTGAATTGCAGATAGTTGTGGTTGCCCTGAAAATCCCACGCCGTCCAATGGTTGTAGTTGATGCCCACACGTCTGAACGTGCTGTCGGGTTTTAGGGTTTGGTACCCGATCCAAGTGTAGTGTCGAACATCATCGGCCTGACGCTGAAAACCAATATCATTGAGTTCCAACTCGGGCGAACGCCATGTGGCCCCCGATTCAAACTTCCAATGGCCATTGCCCACCTTCCCGATTTGGACATTCCCTCCGGTCCCGGTCAATGATGTTCTTGTGGTATCCACGGCAACATGATCGGCCCCCACCCTATCGAATAGGTGTGTGATGGATTGTTGTGTGTTGGTAATGGCCTCCTCACTCCCACGAACATGGCTCATGGTAAGATTACCCCCAAGATACCAATCACGATTGGCCCATTGGTGCTTGAAATCCAAGCCGCCCGTATACGCTGCATCGTGCAAAAAATTGAGTTGCTCAGGAATTTGCTCACGGTTGGTCGCCGTGAAAATCCCACCGATATAGGAGTTTCTTTGATTGAAATCCTTTTGCAACCTTCCCACAAAATAATTGGTAAGGGGCTCCACCATTTCCTTTCGGGTATCCCCATTACCGTTCAATATGGTAGCGGTTCGCTTGGCCGTCACACTTTCGAGTACCCCTATGGCCCATCCATCCTTGGTCTTTCCGCTGAATTTTGCGGCACCTATGATCGGGGTGTTATCCGGTTGGTCCACAAACTCTCCATCCGAAGTGTCCGGATACCCTTGCGGACTCCTACCGATTCTTCTCGAATAGAATATATTGTCGGAACCAAAGGTATTTCCCGCCTCGGATTGCGAGACCCTGAAATCGAAAATGTTCTTGTTCTCCACAAAAAACGGGCGTCGCTCTTGAAAGAATATCTGGAAACCGTCCAATGCTATGGCCGAAGGATCGGCGTCCACCTGGCCAAAATCCGGGTTGACGGTCAAATCCAGGGTAAGGTCATTGGTAATACCGATTTTGGCATCCAGTCCCACGGTAATATTGTTTTCACTCCCATCCCTGAATGGATTGCCCTCTTCCGCCTCATAGGTCTCGGTCTTGGCCACGGTATAGGGCTGAATCTCCAATTGTCTCTGCGGCTGGATGTTCTTTAGTCCATGCAACTCGCCGAACTCACTTACCCAACCGGGTTGGTCCACTGGTTTGCGCTGCCAAAGCGAACGTTCCTCATTCCTAAAGAAACGCCTGGTGGATTGCAGGCCCCAGACCTGCTCTTCGGCACTACCGAATTTCAATTGACTCAGCGGAATACGAAGCTCCGCCGTCCATCCTTCCTCATCTATATTGGTCTTGGCATACCAAATGGGGTTCCAGCTTTCGTCCCAATTGTTCCCATTGTTGGAAATAAACTCATCCCCTTTCACGCCCGCAGCTGTAATGGTAAAAGAAAAAGCGGTACGCTTATCAAAATAACTATCGATATTGAACTCCACCCAATCCCCTTCAAAACCATCCCTCCGGGACAATCTTTTCACAATTCTATCAGGTTCGGTATCATAACAACGTACACCTATATATAGGTTCTTGCTATCATATAGTATCTTGAATCTGGTTTGATGTGAAGGCGGAGTGTTTTCGTCGGGCTGCGATTCAATATAATCATTTCCCCACTCCACAAGGCCCCAAGCCTCGTCCTCCAAAATACCGTTAATGGTAGGGGCGGCATAATCGCCCAAGGCTTGTGTGGTATATTTCTTTTTGATGATGACTTCGGTAGAATCTTGTGCTTGGGCGGAATAAATAAGGAATAAGGTCAGGAAAACCAGTGCTGCGTTTCTCACTTGATCGTTTTTTGATTGGATTGATGTGGTAAAGACCCATGAAAATGTGAGGAGTTACAGTTGTGGATTTTTTTAATCTTTTTTTAACACTTGAGACACTATCTTACGCTCGCTTTTCAGACCCAAAGATTGATTTCGAAAAAAGTGAAAAAATATTCCCGACCAACCGTTTGTAATTCAATCTAATAATTGTACATTTGCAGCCCGTTAATCGGGATAGGTTATTTAATTCAATAATATTCGAGAAGTGGACACATTAAGTTATAAAACTATTTCCGCCAATAAATCTACTGTTGACAAGCAATGGTTATTGGTTGATGCTGAAGGACAGACCTTAGGAAGATTGGCGTCTAAAGTAGCCAAAATACTTAGAGGGAAACACAAGACCAACTTTACCCCTCATGTTGATTGTGGAGACAATGTTATTGTCATCAATGCAGAAAAGATCAATATGTCCGGCAACAAGTGGGATGATAAGGAATACCAAAGATATACTGGATATCCAGGTGGACAACGTTCCGCTTCCGCTAAAGAAGTATTGGAGAAATACCCTGAGCGCATCATCGAAAGCTCTGTAAAAGGAATGCTTCCAAAAAACAAACTTGGAGCTGACCTATTCAGAAACCTTAAGGTATATGCAGGTGCTGAACACGGACAAGAAGCACAAAAACCAAAAGCAATAAACTTAAACGACTACAAATAATGGAAGTGGTTCATAAGATAGGTAGAAGAAAAACAGCTGTGGCCAGAGTTTATGTTTCCGAAGGATCTGGAAACATCACAGTGAACAAAAGAGATCTCAACGATTATTTTACCACTGGTACATTGCAGTACAAAGTGAGACAACCTTTCACTTTGACTGAGACCGATGGTACATACGACGTAAAAGTAAATGTTTACGGAGGTGGTATCACAGGTCAGGCAGAAGCCGTTCGTTTGGCTTTGTCCAGAGCAATGTGCGAAATCGATATTGAGAACAGAGGAATTCTTAAGCCAGAAGGCCTGTTGACAAGGGACCCAAGAATGGTGGAAAGAAAGAAATTCGGTCAGAAGAAAGCCCGTAAGAAATTCCAATTCTCCAAACGTTAATATATGCTGGATGCCTTTGGCATTCAATTATAGATAAGTTCATTGAAAACCCTGAAACTATGCCATATATTTTCAGGGTTATATTTTTAACCAAGTTGTCGTTGTTCCAAAAGGGATGAACAAATCAACTTTTTGGAAACTAGTTTAGCATCTAAATGGGCTGGGCGAACAAATTTTTGTGACCACCAGTGCATTGCTACTTACAACGGAACGTAAACTAAGTACAAAAAATGGCAAGTAAAATTGAAGTAAAAGACTTACTGGAAGCAGGTGTGCATTTCGGACACCTTACCCGAAAGTGGAACCCGAACATGGCTCCTTACATCTACATGGAGCGTAATGGGATTCACGTGATCAATCTCTACAAAACGGTTGCAAAACTTGATGAGGCCAATGAAGCCCTTAAAAAGATTGCCGCCTCAGGAAGAAAAATCCTTTTTGTAGCCACAAAAAAACAAGCAAAGGACATTGTAGCGGACAAAGTATCCAAAGTAAACATGCCCTACATCACTGAAAGATGGCCAGGGGGTATGTTGACCAACTTTGTGACCATTCGTAAAGCTGTTAAGAAAATGGCAGCTATCGACCGCATGAAAAAAGACGGTACGTTCAACACACTTTCCAAAAAAGAAAGATTGCAAGTGGACCGTTTGCGCGCCAAGTTGGAGAAAAACTTGGGTTCCATCGCCGACATGACCCGTTTGCCAGGTGCCCTATTCATTGTGGACACCATGCGTGAGCACATCGCCGTAAAAGAAGCCCAAAAATTGAACATTCCAATTTTCGCCATGGTCGATACCAATTCCGACCCACGCGATGTTGATTATGCCATCCCATCCAATGACGATGCCGGTAAATCCATCGAAGCTATCTTGGAATCCGTGACAAGTGCTGTTGCTGAAGGCTTGGAAGAGCGTAAGAGCGAGAAAAACAACGGAAAGGACAAAGAAGAAGGCAAAGCTTCCAAGAAAGATGAAGCTCCTAAGGAGAAAAAAGCAGAAGCTGCTCCTAAAAAAGAGGAAAAAGCTGAGGAAGAAAAACCAGCCAAAAAAGCTGAGGAAGCTCCAAAAAAAGAAGCTAAAGAAGATGCGAAGCCAGAAGACCTTACCAAAATTGAAGGTATAGGACCAAAAACCGCTGAAGCTTTGGTAGCCAATGGAGTTAAGACCTACGCAGAGCTAGCAGACATGGATGCTGACAAAATCAAGGAAATCTTGACCGAGGCCAGCTCAACTTTGGCTCACTTGGACCCAACTTCTTGGCCAAAACAAGCCAAAATGGCTGCCGATGGCAAATGGGACGAACTTAAGGAATGGCAAGACAACGTAAAAGGTGGAGTTGAATAAACCCCACTGATTTAACATTGTCCTAAACAAAAACACTTTGATAGTGTTTTACTTTACATAAAATTTAAAAAGAAAAACAAAATGGCAAAGATTACTGCCGCAGAGGTAAATAAATTAAGAAAGGCTACTGGAGCTGGAATGATGGATTGCAAAAAAGCTTTGGTAGAAGCAGAGGGCGATTTTGACCAAGCAGTTGAAATCCTTAGAAAAAAAGGACAAAAAGTTGCTGCAAAAAGAGCCGACAGAGAATCATCAGAGGGTGCAGCCATTGCAAAAGTAAACGGAGACAGCACACAAGGTGTGGTTATCTCTTTGAACTGCGAAACCGACTTTGTCGCCAAGAACGATAGCTTTGTAAAACTAGCAAACGACTTGGCCGATCTGGCACTTGGATTCGATAGCAAAGATGATTTCTTGGCAGCTTCCTTTGATGGAATGACCGTTGCCGATAAATTGACAGAGCAAACCGGGGTTATCGGTGAGAAAATCGAAATCGGAAGCTTTGAGAAATTGAACGCTCCGTTCGTAGGTTCCTACATTCACGCCGGTAACAAAATCGCTACCTTGGTAGGTTTGTCCGCCAACGTGGACGGTGCTGCTGAAGCTGCAAAAGATGTAGCCATGCAAGCTGCCGCCATGAATCCCGTGGCCTTGAACGAGGATGGTGTTGATCAATCCATTATCGACAAGGAAATCGAGATCGCGAAAGACCAATTGCGTCAAGAAGGTAAGCCAGAGGAAATGTTGGACAAAATTGCCCAAGGTAAATTGAAGCGTTTCTTCAAAGATAACACCTTGGTAAACCAAGCTTTCATCAAAGACAGCAAACAAAGTGTTGCACAATACGTTAAATCCGTGGATTCCAGCTTGGAAGTCACTGGCTTCAACAGAGTGGCACTTGGTTAATCACCATAACGATACTTTTAAAAAACCGCCTCCAAAAAGAGGCGGTTTTTTTATGCCTTGACCAATCGTGAAATTCTTCATTTCCCGTAAATAATTTTGATTATTTTTGTCCGGACTTCAAGAAACTCTCAATGCATTACAAAAGAATTTTATTAAAGTTAAGTGGAGAAGCCCTCATGGGCCAGCAACAATACGGTATTGATGCCAAGCGATTGGACGAGTACGCCGAGGAGATAAAATCCGTAATGGAAAAGGGCGTTGAAGTTGCCATCGTTATTGGAGGAGGCAACATTTTCAGGGGCCTTGCGGGCGCCAGTCAAGGAATGGACCGAGTACAAGGAGACCATATGGGCATGTTGGCCACCGTAATCAATGGTTTGGCATTACAGAGCGCCCTTGAACTCAAAGGAGTGCAAACCCGGTTACAATCAGCCATTAAAATCAATGAAGTAGCGGAACCTTTCATCAGAAGAAGGGCCATTCGTCATTTGGAAAAAGGAAGAGTGGTCATTTTTGGCGGTGGAACAGGAAACCCCTACTTCACTACGGATTCTGCCGCAGTATTGAGAGCCATCGAAATTAAGGCAGATGTAATTTTAAAGGGAACACGTGTGGACGGTATTTACACATCCGACCCCGAGAAAGATAAGAATGCCACCAAATTCGACTCCATTTCCTTCAATGAAGTACTTTCCAAAGGACTTAAGGTAATGGACACAACAGCATTTACATTGAGCCAAGAGAACGAATTGCCCATTGTTGTTTTCGATATGAACACAAAAGGAAACTTAATGAAACTAGTTTCAGGGGAAAACATAGGAACAGTCGTCAACGTCTAAGTGAGACATAAACTTTGATTTCAATTTTATAAATTTGAAAGTTATGAGCGAAGAAGTAAAATTTATTCTTGATAGTACAAAAGAAAGTATGGATGCAAGTATTGATCACTTGCAAAAAGCGTTGACCAAAATCAGGGCGGGCAAGGCCAGCCCCATGATGCTATCCACCGTAATGGTTGAGTACTATGGTTCACAAACCCCACTGGCCCAAGTATCCAACATCAATACGCCCGATGCAAGGACCATATCCGTACAGCCATGGGAAAAAGGCATGTTGACCGAGATAGAAACGGCCATTATGAATGCCAATTTGGGCTTCAACCCTATGAACAATGGCGAAATGGTGATCATCAATGTACCTCCATTGACAGAGGAAAGAAGATTGCAACTCGCCAAGCAGGCCAAATCCGAGGCCGAAGACGCCAAAGTAAGTATTCGCAGCGCCAGACAAGACGCCAATAAGGAGCTGAAAGCGTTGGATATTTCGGAAGATCTATTGAGCAATGCAGAAGTTGATGTCCAAGAACTGACCAATACCTACGGCGATAAAGTGGATGCCATCCTATCTGCGAAAGAGGCCGAGATCATGAAGGTGTAAAACTTGGATTTTGTCCCGCAGCTTTTCTAGGAACACAACATATCATTTTCTACCTTTGCGCCCAACAAAAACCACATGGTAGCAAAGCTTACTAAAGGATTTTGGCCCAAGGTCGCAAGAATCATACTCCGCAATAGAATCCTTATTCTTTTAGCGGTTGCTGGTTTTACCGTTTTTTTGGCTCTACAATGGAAAAACATGCAGTTTTCCAATACCGAAGCCAATATTCTGCCCAACGACCATCCCGCCAGCATACAATACAATGCCTTTACCAAAATTTTTGGTGAAGAAGGGAATGCCATAGTTTTGGCCATTAGGGATTCCGCTTTGTTCACCCCTAAAAATTTCAACAGATGGAACACCTTGAGCAAACAGCTCGATGCTTTTCCTGAAGTTGATTATGTGATTTCCTTGGAGAACCTCAAAGAGCTCATCAAGGATAGCGAAACCCAGACCTTCTCGATGGAGCCGTTGATATCGTCCGCTCCGCAAACCAAGCAAGAAATTGATTCCCTTACCAATCATCTGTTCAAGGAGCTTCCTTTTTACGATAATCTGGTATACAATCCCAAGAGCGGCACCATTCAAACCGTGGTCTATCTCGATAAGGACATCATGAACACGGAGGTAAGAAATCAGTTTATCCTGAACGACCTGGGGGAACTTGTGAACGATTTTGAGGAGGAAACCAAAATGGATGTCCATGTTTCGGGCATGCCCTACATCAGGACATGGAACACCAAATCGATCATTGATGAGATCGGCCTTTTTATCGTGGGTGCATTGCTTGTCACTTCCCTGATCTTTTTCTTTTTCTTTAGAAGTTTTAGAGCCACGTTCATCTCTATGTGCGTAGTGATTATCGGGGTCATGTGGGCCTTTGGCATACTTGGACTTTTAAAATATGAGATTACCATTCTCACGGCATTGATTCCACCTTTGATCATTGTGATCGGTATTCCGAACTGTATTTTCTTGATCAATAAATATCAGCAAGAGGTCAAGAAACACGGAAACCAAGCATTGTCCCTACAACGGGTCATCTCAAAAATCGGCAATGCCACTTTGATGACCAACATCACCACGGCATCTGGTTTTGCCACTTTCATCATTCTGGATAGTGATCTATTGAAAGAATTTGGTATTGTGGCCTCCATAAACATCATAGGGATCTTCATCCTCTCCCTTTTGATCATCCCCATTGTCTATAGCTTTATGCCGCTTCCCAAAACGAAGCACTTAAAGCACTTGAACAAAAAGTGGATGGACATTTTCGTGAACTGGATGGAGAACATGGTTCGCAACCACAGGATAGCCGTCTACATTACCACTGTGGCCGTTTTGGTGTTGAGCATTATTGGGATCTACCAGATGCGAATTACAGGAAGTCGGATTGAGGACCTGCCCAAAAAGAGTCATTTTTACAAGGATATCCAATTTTTTGAAGCGGAGTTTGATGGTATAATGCCCATGGAAATCGTGGTGGACACCAAGCGTAAAAATGGAGTGACCAAACCCGCCACCTTGAAGCGTATGGAACGCTTGGGCACTGTGATCGACGAAATACCCGAACTATCGAGACCCATTTCCATTGTTGACTTGGTCAAATATTCCAAACAGGCCTTTTACAACGGAATTCCAAAATACTACCAACTGCCCACCAGTCAAGAGAACACCTTCATCATGAACGCGGTTCAAAAATCATCGACCGAAGGAACCAACGAACTATTGCAGAGCTTTGTGGACAGTACGGGCCAAATCGCTCGTTTGACCACCTACATGCGCGATGTGAAAATCGACCGTATGGAGGAAATTGAAAAAGACGTGCAACAGGCCATCACAAAAGAATTCCCAGCAGAGCGTTACAATGTTTTCATGACAGGAAAGGCATTACTTTTCCTAAAAGGAACAAAGTACTTGGTCAAAAATCTGTTACTGTCACTGGCCTTGGCCATTGGATTGATCTCTTTGTTCATGGCATATTTGTTCCGATCCTATAAAATGGTCATCATATCACTGGTCCCTAACCTTTTGCCATTGGTAATCACCGCTGGGGTCATGGGCTTCTTGGGCGTTCCCATAAAACCTTCGACCATTTTGGTCTTTAGTATTGCTTTCGGAATATCGGTGGATGACACCATCCACTTTTTGGCCAAATACCGGCAAGAATTGGCCACACATCGCTGGCACATCAAACGGTCCGTATATGCGGCCTTGCGAGAAACAGGGGTAAGTATGTTCTATACCTCCATCGTCCTGTTTTTCGGCTTCTCCGTTTTTATCATTTCTGATTTCGGTGGAACAAAAGCTTTAGGGGGATTGGTATCGGCCACCTTGTTGTTCGCCATGCTGTCCAATTTGATATTGTTGCCTTCCTTGTTGCTCTCTTTGGAAAGAAGCATTGCCAACAAACAGGTGCTCAAAAAACCTCAAATTGACATTCTACCACAGGACGAGGACAACCCTAAGGACAAATAGTCTTCAAAGCGGCCATAAATTAGGCCATTCCATTGCCATCGTTTTTTATCAAAAACCTATCTTTACCAACTAAATTACGATAGTTTTAGAATGATGTCTTATTCCATAAAAGAATTGCTAGAAAAGCAACCCGTAGGAGATTCCGTTGAAGTAAATGGATGGGTAAAAACATTTAGAAGCAACCGATTTATCGCATTGAACGACGGTTCCACCATAAATAACATACAATGTGTCGTAGATTTTGAAAAATTGGACGAAGCATTGCTCAAACAGATTTCCAGTGGGGCAGCACTAAAAGTTACCGGGACTTTGGAAGAAAGTCAAGGTCGGGGCCAAAGTGTAGAAATAAAGGCCACCGATATATTTGTGCATGGAACCGCTGACCCAGAAACCTACCCTATTCAACCTAAAAAACACTCTTTGGAGTTTTTAAGGGAGAAAGCGCACCTTAGAGTAAGGACCAATACCTTTTCTGCGGTAATGCGCGTGAGGTCGGTACTGTCGTTTGCCGTACACAGTTATTTCCAGCAAAATGGGTTTTATTACATGCACGCACCCATTATCACAGGTTCTGATGCCGAAGGGGCCGGAGAAATGTTCCGTGTAACCACCTTGGATGAAAAAAATCCGCCCTTGACCGACGCTGGAGAAGTGGATTACTCCGAAGACTTTTTTGGAAAAGAGACCAACTTGACCGTATCCGGGCAGCTGGAAGCCGAGACCTACGCCATGGGATTGGGAAAAGTATACACCTTTGGCCCTACCTTTAGAGCTGAAAACTCGAACACTTCCCGCCATTTGGCGGAATTCTGGATGATCGAGCCAGAAATGGCCTTCTACGATCTGGACATGAACATGGATTTGGCAGAGGATTTCATCAAATATATTATTCAGTACGTATTGGACCATTGTCAAGATGATCTTGAATTTTTGGAAAAACGTTTGTTGGATGAAGAAAAGACCAAACCTCAGAACGAACGTTCTGAAATGGCCTTGATTGAAAAATTAAAGTTTGTTGTCGACAATAACTTCAAACGAGTATCCTACACGGAGGCTATAGACATATTGAAGAACAGCAAGCCGAACAAAAAGAAGAAGTTCCAGTTCCCGATCGATGAATGGGGAGCGGACCTACAGAGTGAGCACGAGCGTTTCTTGGTGGAGAAACATTTCAAATGCCCCGTGATCCTTTTTGACTACCCGGCCAACATCAAGGCATTTTACATGAGACTGAATGAGGACGGTAAAACCGTACGCGCCATGGACGTGCTTTTCCCTGGCATCGGAGAAATAGTCGGTGGTTCCCAAAGGGAAGAGCGTTTGGATGTACTGGAACAGAAAATCAAGGAACTGGATATCGATGCCAAAGAACTATGGTGGTACCTCGACCTTAGAAAATTCGGCACTGCAGTGCACAGTGGTTTTGGGCTAGGTTTTGAACGTATGGTTCAATTTACCACGGGAATGGGCAACATCAGGGATGTAATCCCCTACCCCAGAACACCGCAGAATGCCGAGTTTTAATTTGATTTTATTATTTTAAAGATGATAAATCATCAATCCGTATGCTGAAACAACATCTACAGTTTAAGCTTTCCCAAAAACTGTCCCCACAGCAGATTCAGCTCATGAAGTTGATTCAACTGCCCACACAGGCCTTTGAACAGCGATTGAAGCAAGAGTTGGAGGAAAATCCTGCATTGGAGAGCGGCAAAGAGGAAACAGATGCTTTGGATGATATATATGAGGACACCTACGACGATTCAGCGGACAACGAGAATATCGATACGGATGAAATCAACATTGACGACTACCTGAGTGATGATGAAATACCCGATTATCGAACCCAGGCAAATAATTATAGCGCCGACGATGATGACAAAAGGGTCCCTTACGCCGCAGGAACCTCCTTCAACCAATATTTGATCAACCAACTGAACACAGAGTATCTGGATGACCAAGAATGGGCCATTGCCGAGTTCTTGGTGGGCAGTGTGGACGAGAGTGGTTATATACGCAGACCACTTCCCGATATTATGGACGACCTTGCCTTTACCCAGAACATTTATGTAGAGGAGGAAAAGATTGAAGAAGTACTTAAAACGGTTCAAGAATTGGACCCTCCAGGGGTAGCTGCACGATCTCTGGACGAATGCCTGATCATTCAATTGAAGCGCAAGGAGCAAAAGCCCTCGGTGGAACTGGCCATCAATATTTTGGAAAGATCCTTCGATCACTTTACCAAAAAACACTATTCCAAACTCACCCAAAAACACCATGTTTCCGAGGAAGAGCTCAAAGAGGCCATTTCGGAAATAGAAAAGCTCAATCCAAAGCCAGGCGGTTCGTATTCCGGAAACACCCGGATGATAGAGCATATCGTACCCGATTTTTCAATCAAGATCGTGGACGGCGATCTGGAACTTACCCTTAATGGCAGGAACGCCCCGGAACTACATGTTTCCAAAGATTACAGCAATATGCTGGAGGGATACAAAAATGCCAAGGAAAAGTCCAAATCCCAAAAGGACACGGTCATGTTCATCAAACAGAAGTTGGATGCCGCTAAATGGTTCATTGATGCCATTCGACAGCGCCAACAGACCTTGTTCATTACCATGAGCACTATCATGGAATACCAAAAGGAATATTTCATGACTGGGGACGAGCGAAAGCTTCGCCCTATGATCCTAAAGGATATCGCCGATAAAATCGACATGGATGTCTCCACGGTATCACGGGTAGCCAACAGCAAGTACGTGGACACGCCCTATGGCACCAAGCTCATCAAGGATTTCTTTTCCGAATCGATGAAGAACGAACAAGGCGAAGACGTATCCACTAGGGAAATCAAAAAGATATTGGAGACCGTTATCCGGGACGAGGACAAGAAAAAACCGCTTACCGATGCCAAATTGGCAAAAATGCTCAAAGAAAAAGGGTATCCCATAGCCCGACGAACCGTGGCCAAGTACCGGGAACAACTGGATATCCCCGTGGCAAGACTACGAAAAGAGATTTGATGCGCCACGTATACAACATTATCTCCTATATTTTCCATCCATTGTTCATACCGATCGGGGGCACGGCAATGTTTTTTATGGTGGCACCCTATAGCACCTTGGAGACACAAAGTGGGAATATCCTCCCCATTTTTATCCTTACGGTCATCATTCCCATTATCTTTTTTCTGATACTGAAAAACCTTGGGATAATCAACTCGATATTCCTACCAACGATTCAAGAACGTAAATACCCGCTTTATATCAGCTGTATCATCTTTTTGATGATATTGTACAAAGTGATTCCCAATAACTACGTACACGAGCTCTTTTACTATTTTACAGGCCTTTTAACAGCTACAAGTGCGACACTGATCTTACTGTTCTTTAAGTTCAAGACCAGCATGCATCTTTTGGGGATGGGGAGCATTTTGACATTCATGGTGGCATTGAGCATCCATTTTGAGATCAACATTACCATTGCCATAAGTTTGTTTACCCTCTTTACGGGCTTGGTGGCCACCTCGAGATTGTACCTACGGGCCCATACCAAGAACGAATTATTGATAGGCTTCCTATTGGGGTGCTGCTCGCAATTGATTATTCTGAAATACTGGCTATAGAATATAAAAAACAAGTCCAATCCGAAGGACTTTCAAGTCAATGGACTCCCCTGCCAAGCTTGCTTCATCCTTAAGCAAAGGGTTTAACCCATAATAGGCACGGATGTTCCACGTATTGAAACCGAAACTCAGCATCAGTCCATATTGGAACTTCTGGATATCATCATTGGAAAAGGAATCATTACCACTGTTGGTAACCAATTTTGACCTACCCGAAAACACATAGCCCACCTTTGCGCCTGCATAAATTCTCCAGAACCTATATTCACTGGGAGTGGATGTCCGCAATCTGATTTCAAAAGGGACTTCAATGGTATGTGTGGCCAGCTTACTCCGGTTAAAGTCGACGTCATCGATAATATCGTATGAGATTTCATTAGCTGCTTGGGAGGCCACCATATTGGAATAATAGGAATTTATGCCATACCCCAACCCAAGACCAATACCAAAATTTCTTTGACGATTCAATGGAATATCCTTGATGAAGCCAGCCTGAAGATTATAGGAAAGGTTACGTTGGTCAACGGCATCCGGCCCATCAAACAAGATATTGTAACCAACCCCGATATAGAACTGATCCTCCAGGTAGCGATTGTCGATCACTTTTAGGCTATCCACTTCTTCTTGCCCGAACAAAGCAATGGGAATCCCAAAAAATAGAGTGAAAATGGTATATAAAACGGTTCGAATCATGTGACAATTTAAAACAAAAAACGCCCCAAATTAAAAATTTGGAGCGTTTCCCACTAAATCTAAGCTATTGCCTACTGTAGATTGTTAAAAGCGTTTCCTTCATAAGTGGTATAATTCACTTTAAGGGCATTTACTTTTCTCAATTCTTGCTTAATATCGGTAATAAGACCCATGTTGGCCTCCTTATCGACTTTCAAAGCAGTAGTCAATACATTTTGAAGTTCTTGCGGTTTCTTTGCACGTTCTGCCAAAATAAATGAACCTACTTCGTCCACATTGGCAAATTTATCATTCAATTGGATTTTTGGTTCTGTACCAAAAACCTTTTGATATTCTTGGGTAGGTGTTCCTACATAAATGTAAATAACGCGATCCTTCTTTTCCAACTTCTTGATTTCCGAAGCGTTTGGAAGGGTATTGGCAACCATTAGAGAACTATCTTTCATTGTGGTCACTGTCATAAAGAAGAACAAGAGCATGAAAACGATATCCGGCAACGAAGCCGTTGACACCGCTGGCAAATCTCCTTCCTTCTTTTTGGTAAACTTAGCCATATAAATAGTTTTTAATTGGTTGATGTTTCTGCCTCTGAAAGCTTTTGTGGAAACATCTCTTGGATGCGTTTCACTTTGTCTTTCAAGTCATCCCTAACGTTGGAAGGAGTTTCCGGATTCAGGTAATCTGCTTCCATTTCTGTAAAATCCCTTCCGTACAAACGTTGAGCTTCACGGTTACGCAAGTCGTTGTATGCACCGACCAATTCATTTTGAACTGTGATATAGGTACTGTACTTGGTCTCCCTGTCGTTCTTCAATGAGATAATGGCCTTTACTGGGTTATCGGATGACGCAGGGTCCTTTCTACCTTTACAGTAATCACAACTTCCATCGGCTCCGTTTTCAAGAAACTTTGTAGCAGCTTCTCTCAAATCCTCGATTTCCATCAATTGATCTTCAACCAACAACTGACCATTTCTATTGATACTTACAGTAAAAATGTTTTTCTGCTTAATTATGGGCGGTTCCTCATTTGGCGGCTCAAACGGCGGTAGCATACGGTCCAGACCTGCATCTGTTTCTATGGTGGTGGTCACCAAGAAAAAGATAAGCAAGAGGAATGCAATATCCGCCATGGAGCCGGCATTTACTTCCGGTGCTCCTTTTCTTCTAGGCATAATTCAACTTTTTTACTTAACAAACATTCTTTTCAATCCTGGGAAAACCATTAGAACCACAGCTATTGCCGTTAGGATGAAGAATACATTCAATCCCATTCCAATGTTTTTCACAGTTCCTTCCGTGGTTTCAATGCCCCTTTCGGACATAGTTTCCACCACAGCCATGTTATCTGAAGAAATCCCGTACGATATGGCTACGATAATAGCCAACCCACCAATGGCGAAAAGGGCTTTCTTAATGCTACCTTTGGTAGTGAACAATTTTGCCAATCCAAAGACCAATGAAGTGATTACCGCAATAGCCAATAGGATGTACATGATGATGAACATAAAGTTCATCGCACCACTACTAATCGCATTTGGATCATCGGCAGACGGAAGGGAGAACCAAAGCACGGCTGCAACCAATCCGATGACGATGAGTAATATTTTTACTATTTTATTCATGATTCTCGATAGTTTTTAATTCGTAATTATTTCTTGTGGGCAGCCAACATGTCAATCAATGCAATTGAGCTGTCTTCCATGTCATTTACGATACTATCGATTTTAGCAATAATATAGTTGTAGAAAATCTGAAGGATAATCGCTGTAATCAAACCGAATACAGTTGTCAACAACGCCACCTGAATATCACCTGCAATCAAGGAAGCACTCAAGTTACCTACTGCTGCAATTTTCTGGAAGGCCGCGATCATACCGATTACCGTACCCATAAACCCTAGCATGGGAGCAATAGCGATAAACAAAGACAACCAAGAAACGTTTTTCTCCAATTGACCCATTTGCACACCACCGTAAGCCACAACAGCTTTTTCAGCAGACTCGATTCCTTCATCGACCCTATCCAAACCTTGGTAGTAGATGGAAGCAACAGGTCCTTTTGTGTTTCTACAAACTTCTTTGGCAGCTTCTACACCACCGGAAGCCAAAGCGTCCTCAACTTGTTGCTTCAACTTAGTGGAATTTGTAGTTGCCAAATTCAAATAAATAATTCTTTCGATGGCTACAGCCAATCCCAAAATCAAACAAAGCAATACAATTCCCATAAAGGCAGGACCCCCTTGGATAAATTGCTCTTTCAATACTTGGGTGAAACCTTTGCTGGCTTCAGCTTCTTCTTGCAACATTGCTGCAGATGCAGTTGTAGTTCCCATCACAAACATTCCGGCAGCAGCCAGAGTAAAGGATATTTTTTTCATTTTACTTAAACTTAAATTTAGTTAGTTAATAATATAAAGATATAAAAATTTTACAATTGAAAAATTAAAATACCTAGCAGAGAGGAAGGGATTCGAACCCTCGATACACTTTTGGTGTATACACACTTTCCAGGCGTGCGCCTTCGACCACTCGGCCACCTCTCTATTGTTCCATTTAGGCCGACCAATAAACAAAAAATTTATTAGTTATAGAAATTTGACGCGTTAATTTTACACCATCTCACCACGAAGTGGTGTCTCGAAAATCGTCTTGAACAATTTGTCGGGAACCCCTGTCCCCAAAAGGTACATCGCTTTCGTTATGGCCGCCTCCGTTGTAATATCCTTTCCGTTAACCAGTTGCATCTCCTTGAGTTTTTCACTGGTTTCGTAATGCCCCATAAAAACGCTTCCTCCCGAGCATTGTGTCACATTGATTATGTGCAATCCATTTTCCACGGCTTTTTTTATCGCATTCAAAAACCATTCGTCCATTGGAGCATTCCCTGCGCCGTAGGTTTCCAAGATCAATGCTTTCAAATCGGGAATTTCAAGGACCGATTGCAAGACATTTTGGTTGATTCCGGGGAACAACTTTAAAATCGCCACTCGATTGTCCATTTTCTTATGGACCCGTAGCGACTTGTTCTTGGTCACTTTTTTGATCAAGTAATTCTGGTGCACTTTTAAGTGTACACCCGATTCCACCAAAGGCGGATAGTTCAACGAATCAAAGGCTTCAAAATGTTCGGCATTTATTTTTGTGGTCCTGTTGGCACGATACAGTTTGTACTCAAAATACAATCCTACTTCCTGCAACACTGGCTTCCCCCTTTTCTGAAGCGCAGCGATCTCAATGGAGGTAATCAGGTTTTCCTTGGCATCGGTACGCAAATCCCCAATGGGCAATTGCGACCCAGTAAAGATGACTGGCTTCTCCAGGTTCTCGAGCATAAAGCTCAATGCGGATGCGGAGTAACTCATGGTATCACTGCCATGGAGCACCACAAAGCCATCATTGTCGTGGTAATGTTCTTCGATAATCGATGCGATGACCGACCAATAATGCGGGTTCATGTTGGAGGAATCAATGGGATCATCGAACGAGACACCCCTTAGGTTACAATCCAATTGTTTTAGCTCCGGGATATTTTTCACAAGTTCTTCAAAGTTGAAGGCCTTTAGCGCACCGGTTTTGTAATCCTTTACCATACCAATGGTCCCCCCGGTATAGATCAGCAATATGTTGGTCTTCTTTTTCATAGATCAGATTCCGAATACGTCTTTGGAGTTTTCCGTGGTGATGGCAGCGATCTTTTCTTCGGACATACCATATATGGACGATAGTTTCTCCAATACTTTTATGATATACGAGCTCTCGTTCCGTTTTCCGCGATAAGGCGTCGGCGCCAAATATGGGGAATCGGTTTCCAGAACAATATTTTTGAGGTCGATTTGATTTAAGAATTTATCGATTTTACCGTTTTTAAAGGTCGCCACTCCCCCAATACCCAACTTCATATTGTAGGATATGGCTTGATGCGCCTGCTCCAAAGTCCCTGTAAAACAATGAAAAATCCCAAAGAGGTCCTCCCCCTTTTCCTGTTCCAACACTTCGAACACCTCATCAAAGGCATCGCGACAATGTATCACAATGGGCAATTGATGCTTTTTTGCCAATCGAATCTGATAGGCGAAAGCCTCTTGCTGCTCCTTCAAAAAGGTCTTGTCCCAATAGAGGTCCACCCCTATTTCGCCCACAGCATAGAACTTTCTCTTGGACAACCACTCTTCCACATGGGCCATCTCTTCCTTGTAATTTTCTTTTACGTGCGTTGGGTGCAGCCCCATCATCAAAAACACATTGTCAGGATAGTTGGTCTCCAAATCCAACATGGATTGGGTATAGGTTGAATCGATTGCGGGAATAAAAAAGCGCTCCACCCCGGCATCCAGGGCACGTTGCACCATGTCTCTTCTATCCTCATCAAAAGCTTCGCTATATAAATGGGTATGGGTATCTGTAATAATCATATCGCAAAAATAGGCTTATCTTAGACGTCCCAAAACTTTGTTACTGATTATACACCCCTAAAGTCCCCTCAAGGGGACAATCCATAATATGGCATCACTCAAAAAATTCCTCAAGAACAAGGACTACATTAAAATACCTTTGGTATTTACCGAAACCAACCACTTTGAACTCGTGGCCAGCATCAATGGGGTCACTGGCAAGTTTATTTTGGACACGGGAGCCTCCAATACTTGTGTGGGGATGGATAAAATCGAGTTTTTTGAAATGGCCTCCGAAGCTACGGACATTAAGGCGGCTGGAGCGGGTGCCACGGAAATGGAAACGTTGATCTCCAACAAAAACAAAATACAGATCGGGGATTGGAAAAAGAAAAAGCAGAAAGTTGTGCTTTTTGACCTTACCCATGTGAACCAAGCTCTGGTCGCCCATAATGCCCTGCCTGTTGATGGGATTATCGGTGCCGATGTGCTTAAAAAGGGAAAGGCCGTAATCGACTATAATAAAAAATGCCTCTACTTAAAAAAGTAAAGGCATTTTTATCAGTTCGAGCGCAGTCGAGAACCTCTCGTCCACACAATATTTTAAAGTTCCAACGCTTTTTTCACGTTTCCGTCCATCAATAATTCTTCTGGACTTTCCAAGGCTTCTTTTACGGCGACCAAGAACCCTACGGATTCCTTACCATCAATAATTCTGTGGTCGTAAGACAATGCCACGTACATTACCGGCGCAATGGCAATGGCCCCATCCCTAACAATGGCACGTTCCACAATGTTGTGCATACCCAAGATGCCACTTTGTGGTGGGTTGATTATAGGGGTAGACAACATGGAACCGAACACACCTCCGTTGGTAATGGTAAAGGTACCACCTGTCATTTCATCCACAGTGATCTCACCTTCCCTAGCACGGATGGCCAAACGTTTTACTTCGGATTCTATTCCTCTAAAGGTCAAGTTTTCCGCATTCCTGATCACGGGGACCATCAAACCTTTAGGTCCTGAAACCGCAATACTGATATCACAGAATTCGTAGGTGATCATTTCCTTGCCATCGATCATGGAATTTACCGATGGATACATTTCCAATGCCCTGATCACCGCTTTGGTAAAGAAGGACATGAATCCAAGACTTACGCCATGCTTTTCTTTGAACTCTTCTTTGTATTGGCTACGCAATTCAAAAATAGCGGACATGTCCACTTCGTTGAAAGTGGTCAACATTGCAGTTTCGTTTTTGGCAGACACCAAACGTTCAGCTACTTTTCTACGCAGCATCGACAATTTGGAACGGCTCTCTCCACGATTACCACCTGTTGGGGTTCCCATGGAAGGTTTGGCCTTTACCGCATCATCCTTTGTGATACGTCCATCTCTTCCACTTCCAGAAACTGATGACGGATCAACTCCTTTTTCATCCAATATCTTTTTTGCCGCTGGAGATGGTGTACCTGAAGCATAGGTTTCCTTCTTAGGCTCCTCTTTCTTGGGCGCTTCCTTTTTAGGTTCTTCCTTCTTAGGCTCCTCCTTTTTCTCGGATGAGCCCGATGAACCTTCAGGTTTTTCCGCACTCGTATCGATAAGGCAAACCACCTCACCTACGGCTACAGCGTCCCCCACTTCAGCCTTAAGGGTAATAACCCCGCTCGCCTCAGCGGGAAGTTCCAATGTTGCCTTGTCCGAGTCCACCTCGGCTATGGCCTGGTCCTTCTCCACATAGTCTCCATCCTCAACCAACCAGTCGGCGATTTCTACTTCTGTAATGGATTCCCCTGGTGAGGGAACTTTCATTTCTAAAACCATCTTTATTGTAGTTTATACTTGTATTATCTTATTTGCATATTATCCTTACTCTTGTCAAAAACGTAGTCCAGTACTTGGGCATGACGTCTTTTTGAACGCACGGCACTACCTGCAGCAGGCGCCCCATAGAATCTACGGGATGCCACCCTGAATTGTTTGGCTTCATCCAAGTGCATCAACATGTGGCTCCAAGCCCCCATGTTTCTTGGTTCTTCCTGGGCCCAAACAATATCGTCGGCATTCTTGTATTTTTTGATGACGCTTCTCATCTCTTTTGCTGGCAATGGGAACAATTGTTCCACCCGTACCAAAGCCACATCATCCCTTTCCAATTCTTCTCTCTTGTCCAAAAGGTCATAGTAGAACTTACCGGTACAGAAAACCAATGTTTTTACCTTGGCGGCCTTTGCATCGGAATCATCTATTACCATTTGGAAACTTCCCTCGGCCATTTCCTCCTTGGTGGAATGCACTTTGGGGTGTCTCAACAAACTTTTAGGGGTAAATACCACCAAAGGTTTACGAAACTTGGCCTTCATTTGTCTACGGAAGAGGTGGAACAAGTTCGCCGGCGTGGTCACATCGGCCACGAACATATTGTCCTTGGCACACAGTTGCAAGTATCTTTCCATACGTGCTGATGAGTGTTCCGCTCCTTGACCCTCATATCCGTGGGGCAATAATAGCACCAATCCGTTCTGTAATTTCCATTTGTCCTCTGCAGAGGATAGGTATTGATCTATGATGATCTGTGCTCCGTTACTGAAATCCCCGAACTGGGCCTCCCAAATGGTCAAGGTCTTTGGACTCGCCATGGCATAACCATAATCAAATCCCATCACAGCGTATTCCGATAGCAGTGAGTTGTAGATATGGAACTTACCATTTTGGTTATCGCCCATTTCGTTCAACAGCACCACTTCTTCTTCGTGCATTTCCGTTTTGATGACCGCGTGCCTGTGCGAAAAGGTCCCCCTTTCCACATCTTGTCCGGTCATCCTAACATCATAACCTTCCTCGATCAACGATCCATAGGCCAAAAGTTCGCCCATGGCCCAATCGAGCTTGTTGTCCTCAAAATACATTTTATGGCGACCTTCCACCAATCGCACAAGTTTCCTCAAGAATTTCTTGTCCTCGGGAAGCTTGGTAATGCTCTGGGCCACCTGATCCAACTTTTTGAGGTCGTAGCCAGTGTCCATTGGCTTTAGCATCACCTCTTCGGTCACCTGCTCAAAGCCTTCCCATTCATCTTGCATGAAAGGGGTTATCCTGGTCTTCTCGATTTTGCGGGAATCCAAAAGATCCTCCTCAAGATCGTTCTTATATTTCTCCTCGAGTTCCTTTACGTAGTTTTCATCGATCACACCTTCGGCAATCAATTTCTCCGCGTAAATATCCCTTGGGTTTTTATGTTTTGATATGGATTTGTACAACAAAGGCTGGGTAAACTTAGGCTCATCCCCCTCGTTGTGCCCATACTTTCTATAGCCCAATAAATCCAAGAAAATATCACGCTTGTACCGCATCCTGTATTCCAACGCAAAAGTTGTGGCGTGTACCACGGCCTCCGCATCATCGGCATTGACGTGAAGTACCGGCGAAAGCGTCACTTTGCCCACATCGGTACAATAGGTCGAGGACCTTGCATCCAAATAGTTGGTGGTAAATCCAATCTGGTTGTTCACCACGATATGGATGGTTCCTCCTGTGGTATACCCGTCCAAACGTGCCATTTGAATGGTTTCGTAAACCACGCCTTGGGCAGCAAAAGCGGCATCACCATGAATCAAGATCGGCAGCACTTCGGATATTTCCTCACTATGATCGCGATCTTGCTTGGCACGAGAAATCCCTTCAACAATCGAGTTGACGGTCTCCAAATGCGATGGGTTCGGGGCAATGTTCATATTGATCATCTTCCCAGAATCCGTTTCACGCTTCGAGGTCCATCCCAAGTGATATTTCACATCCCCATCAAAGATGGTTTCCTCGTAATCCTTTCCATCGAACTCACTGAAGATGTCCTTTGGCGACTTCCCGAAAATATTGGTAAGCACGTTCAAGCGTCCCCGGTGGGCCATCCCCACTACAAATTGCTTTACGCCTTTGTCCGCAGCTTTTTCAATGATCACATCCAATGCCGGAATCAAGGATTCACCTCCTTCGAGCGAAAATCGTTTTTGACCCACATATTTAGTGTGCAAAAAACTCTCGAAAGAAACGGCCTCGTTCAATTTCCTGAGGATGTTCTTCTTCTCGTCCGGGGTATAGTTTGGGTGATTGTCGTTCTTGTTGAGCCAATCCTGGATCCATTGGATACGTTCCGGGGTGCGGATGTACATGTACTCCACCCCGATGGCATCACAATAGATGCTTTCCAAATGACGGATGATCTCCTTTAATGAGGCCGGGCCGATACCCAGTATCTTTCCTGCATCAAAAACAGTATCGAGATCGTCTTGGTTCAGTCCAAAATTATCGATGTCCAAAGTAGGGACATACTTTCTTCTCTCCCTTACTGGATTGGTTTCGGTGAAAAGGTGTCCTCTGGAGCGGTAACCGTCAATCAGGCGAATGACCTGAAACTCCTTTTGAAGGGCTTCGGGCATTTCCACTTTCCTTCCATTGGAAAGCACGACCATTCCGCTCTTATCGGATTCGATCCCCAAATCTTCGAGGGAACCTTCCAAACCAAAATCAAATCCTTGAAAAAAAGCCCTCCAACTGGGCTCTACATTATCGGGATTCGTTAGATATTTATCGTATTGCTCCGCAAAAAACGATGTGTGCGCAGCATTTAAAAATGAATATTTGTCCATTCTTTCTGTTTCTCCAAAACTTTATGGAAAATTTTGTCAAAAATACGGGTTTTAGCATTTATATGCTTGCATTCCCTTTAATTTCTTATTCAAATTTACAACTATATCACAGAATGAACACCAAAGCAATAAAAATGAAATTTTTAACTGAAATTAACAGAGGAAACTAAAAATAATTTAACTTGGGCGACCAGCTAAGCCAACTGAACATGTCCAAACTTAAAAACAGATACCTCTCCCTTGATGTTTTCAGGGGGTTGGATGTCGCTTTGATGATCATTGTCAACTCTCCCGGAAATGGCTCCACCTCATTTTCGCCATTGTTGCACGCAGATTGGAACGGTTTCACATTGACCGACCTTGTTTTCCCCACTTTCCTTTTCGTCGTGGGAAACTCGATGAGCTTTAGCATGAAAAAATATGAGAGCATGGGACAATCCGCCGTCTTCAAAAAGATATTGAAGCGCACCGCCATCATCTTTCTTTTGGGTTTTTTAATGTACTGGTATCCGTTTTTTGATGACGGCCAATTGAAACCGTTCTCAGAAACCCGGGTCTTTGGTGTCCTGCAGCGTATTGCGCTCTGTTATATGTTCGCCTCCATCATCCTTCATTTTGTGAAGACCAAAACGGCCATTTGGCTGAGTGCTGTCTTTTTAGTGGGCTACCATCTCATTTTAATCGGTTTTGGCGACCTTACCTTAACGGGCAATGCAGTCCTAAAACTGGACAAATGGCTCATTGGTGCCAACCACATGTACCACGGGGAAGGGATTGCCTTTGACCCCGAGGGGTTGTTGAGCACCCTTCCTGCGATTGTAAATGTGATCATTGGTTACTTGGCGGGCAGATTTATCCAGAACAATGGCCAAAACTTTGAAACGGTGGCCAAGTTGATGATGTTCGGTTTTGCTTTGGTCTTCGCGGGATTGGCATGGGACTTGATTCTGCCCATCAACAAGAAACTGTGGACAAGCTCCTTTGTGTTGCTTACCTGTGGCATAGACCTTTTTGCCATCGCTACGCTTATTTATATCCTGGACATGAAAAAAGCCAAAAGTTGGAGTTACTTTTTTGAGGTCTTTGGCAAAAACACCCTGTTCATTTACTTGTTGTCCGAACTGTTCATCATAACCCTATTTGCCATTGACGTCAATGGGGAATCGTTATACAGATGGATTGCCGACAACATATTTATATCGTGGTCCGGTGGATATGTAGGCTCCTTGTTGTTTGCCCTTTGGGTAATGCTCACTTGTTGGGTCGTGGGCTACTTTCTGGACAAAAAGGGTATTTACGTGAAGGTCTGACCAAAGGTCAACTGCTATATTTGGCTTTGTACCACACTTTTTGCCATTCCCTTTTCAACAATAAAAAGGATACCTCCGCCGAAATATCGACAACATCGGATGGAGCTATCTTTTTCACTTCGCTCTCCGAGATGTCCACGACGTACAACAAGTTGAGATATTCCGGAAACTTTTCCACTATTAAAAAGTAGATTTTCTCGTGTATGGTACTTTTAAGTTCTTCCGGGGAAATGTCCAAAGGGATGTTGATAGGCACATTGGCCAATTCAAAATCCTTTTTGAGTTGCACTAATAGGTTTTGATAGAGTTGCTCGCGCCGAACGCCTTCCAGCAACTCCAGACTGTCATTGTACTTGGGCAGCATACTCTATTTACGTACAAACCGGGGTTTGGGATTATTCCTCCTTAAAGATTTTACCTTCTTTCATTACAAAAGAAACGTTCTTCAAACTTTCCACATCCTTATCCGGATTTCCATCCACTGCAACAATGTCTGCAATAAATCCTTTTTTCAATTGTCCCAAGTCATCCATTCCCAGAAGGTTGGCATTGGTAATCGTTGCTGATTTAATAGCTTCCATAATAGGCATTCCAGCCTCAACCATGTACACAAATTCCCTTGCATTTTCACCATGCGGATAAACACCCGCATCTGTCCCAAATGCAATTGGCACGCCTTTTTTGTATGCTCTGGCAAACATCGATTGGATTTTCGGACCAATCTCTATCGCTTTTTTGGCTACTACTTCTGGATAATACCCAGGCTTAGTAGCCTTTTGTGCAACTTCCTTTCCTGCTGTGATCGTAGGTACCAAATAAGTATCGTGCTCAATCATCAAATCCATGGTTTCATCACTCATCAGTGTTCCATGTTCAATAGTTTTGATACCTCCCAATACAGCTCTTCGCATCCCCTCATCTCCGTGAGCGTGAGCCGCAGTCAAAAAATTGTAATCCTTCGCTGTAGAGGTAATGCTCTTTATCTCCTCTGTGGTAAACTGTGGATTTTGTCCGCTCTTGGCCACACTCAAAACTCCTCCCGTAGCAGTTATTTTGATAACATCAGCTCCATCTTTATAGCGTTGTCTCACGGCTTTTCTTGCATCATCAACAGAGTTTACCACGCCTTCTTTTGGCCCAGGATCCCCCATCAATGATTTTTTCATACCATTGGTTGGGTCGGCATGACCTCCCGTAGTTCCAATTGCTTTCCCTGCAGTAAAAATTCTAGGCCCCTCAACAGTCCCCTTGTTTATGGCATTCCTCAGGGAAATATTCACTCCGCTTCCTCCAAGATCACGAACCGTAGTGAATCCTGCCATTAGCGTTTTCTTTGCATAGACAGTCGAGTTAAAGGCTATATCTGCTTCATTCAGGGTAAAGGTTTGGATATAGGCTGCTGGATTGGATTCTGACTCAATATGTACGTGCATATCTATAAATCCCGGCATAACGGTCTTGTTTTTCAAATCGACCACAACATTTGCAGAACCACCATTTACATACCCATCTTCAATTGACTTAATGGATGTTCCGGAAACCACAATGGTTTTCTCTTTCAAAATTTTCCCGTTCTCCACATCCACGATGCGTCCGCAATGCAAATAGGTGTCTTGGGCAAACACTATGACCGTAAATAGGTAAATCAAGGAAGTAATTAGTTTTTTCATTGCCTTAGTTGATTATTGGTTAGCTAAACAACAAAAATAGCGATACTTCCTGTATTTCAATCGATTTGAAAAAATCAAGTGCAAAAAAGCCTGTCCATGGACAGGCTTTTCATGAATATACATTCACACTGTTCTATTAGCTCCTCACGATCTTCTCCCACTCCCAAGCCGATTTCATGGCATCATCAAGGGTCGATTTTGCCTTCCACCCCAAAACATCATTTGCTCTTTTGGTATCAGCATAGGCTTGGGTAATGTCCCCAGGCCTTCTATCCACTATTTTATAGTTCAATTTTTCCCCGGATACACGTTCAAAGCTTTGAATGACTTCCAACACCGAACTTCCTGTTCCCGTACCTAAATTGAACACTTCGTAATTGCTTTCGTTTTTATTTTCCAACAAACGCTTTAGCGCGGCCACATGCGCCTTGGCCAAATCGACCACATGGATGTAATCCCTGATACAGGTACCATCTTCCGTAGGGTAATCATCGCCGAACACGGACAATTGCTCACGAAGACCAATACCGGTTTGCGTGATGAACGGCACCAAATTCTGCGGCACTCCAATGGGCAATTCCCCTATTTTACCTGATGGATGTGCCCCAATGGGGTTAAAATATCGTAGTGATATTGCTTTCAACCCTGGGTTTACCTTACAGGTATCCCGAATGATTTCCTCACCGACCTGCTTGGTATTCCCATAGGGGGATTCTGCAGGTTTTACAGGAGCAGCTTCGGTAATCGGCATTTCATCTGCCTGACCATAAACGGTACAGGAACTACTGAAAATAAAACTGGCATTCCCTTTTTTCTTTAACTCCTGTAGTATGTACACCAATACACCAAGGTTGTTTTCGTAGTACAGCAATGGTTCTTCCACACTTTCCCCCACTGCCTTTGATGCAGCAAAATGAATGACCCCTGCAATATCATCATGCTTTTGAAAGAAATCCTGGACTTTTGGTTTATCGCGAAGGTCAAACTCTTCGAAAATTGGCCTTTTGCCTATTATGGCTTCGATACCATCCAAAACTTCAATGGATGAATTGGAAAGATTGTCCACAATGACCACTTCAAAGCCTTCATTTTGCAATTCAACTACGGTATGGGAACCGATAAAGCCCAAACCACCAGTCACTAATATTTTCATATTTATTTATTTACAAATTCAATGACCATGTTGGTAATGTATTCTATTTGCTCATCATCCAACTCGGTATGCATGGGAAGTGAAATCACTTCGTTCACCAATAGATTGGTCACAGGGAAATCATCCTCATTGTAACGCTCATCCGCATAGGCCTTCTGTTTGTGCAACGGAACCGGATAATACACACCGCAAGGAACGTTATTATCATTTAAATGTTGCACAAGACCATCTCGTGTGCCATTGGTTATTCTCAAAGTATATTGATGAAACACGTGGCAATCGCAAAGACTTTGCTCCGTATCGCAACCACAAGAAATTTTAGGCGCGATGATATGCTCTTGCCCTTTGAATGCCTTGGAGTATTTTGATGCGGCTTCCCAACGTTTTTGGTTGTAATGGTCCAACTTGGGCAATTTTGCCCGCAACACAGCGGCCTGAATGGAATCCAAACGCGAGTTGACACCGACCACATCGTGATAATACCGCTTGTGCATACCATGATTTACGATACCGCGAATGGTATGGGCCAAATCGTCATCATTGGTAAAAATGGCACCTCCGTCTCCATAACAGCCCAAGTTCTTGGACGGGAAGAACGATGTAGCGCCAACATGCCCGATGCTCCCAGCTTTTTGTTTGGAGCCATCTTTGGAGATATAGGATCCACCGATCGCTTGGGCATTGTCTTCAATGACATACAAATCATGCTTCTTGGCCAACACCATGATCTCGTCCATATTGGCACACTGTCCAAAAAGATGCACGGGAACAATGGCCTTTGTTTTTGGCGTGATCGCCTTTTCAATGGCCTTCACATCTATATTGAAAGTATCGGGTTCCACGTCCACCAAAACCGGTGTCAATTGCAAAAGACCGATAACCTCAACGGTAGCGGCAAAGGTAAAATCTGCCGTAATCACTTCATCGCCCGGTTGCAACCCAAGGCCCATCATGCATATTTGGAGCGCATCGGTCCCATTCGCACATGGAATCACATGCTTTACACCCAAATATTCCTCCAATTCACTTTGAAACGCGTGAACATGGGGCCCGTTGATAAATGCAGAGGAATCCAAGATTTCCGCAATGGCTTCGTTGACCTCGGTTTTTATGCCTTCGTATTGACCTTTCAGGTCAACCATTTGTATTTTTTTCATCGGAATAAATTAATAGGTCAAAATTAAGAAATTAAGATGCCATAATGGTCTCTGACTTAAAGAATGTATTTTAGCGAAAAATGATGCCCTTGCGTTTTCTTTATAACATTCTGATCAACATGGCTTGGCTTGTGCTGAAAGTGATCTCGCTTTTCAATGCCAAAATCAAATTGTTCGTACGGGGCAGAAAACACACCTTTCCCCTATTAGAAGAAAAAATCCGCCCTACGGACAACACTATTTGGATGCATGTAGCTTCTTTGGGCGAGTTCGAACAGGGTCTTCCTATTTTGGAACGTTTACGCTCCCAATATCCCGAACACAAATTGGTTCTCAGCTTCTTTTCGCCTTCGGGATACGAAGTAAAAAGCAATACCTCCGCTGCCGATGTAGTGGTTTATCTCCCCATGGACAGCAATCCCAAGGTGAAGCGTTTTTTAGATTTAGTAAATCCACGGCTGGCCATTTTTGTGAAGTACGAAGTCTGGCCCAATTATCTACATCATCTCAAGAAAAGAAACATTCCCACCATTTTGGTCTCCGCCATTTTCTCGGAAAGGCAGATTTATTTTAAATCCTTTGGAGGATTTATGCGGAAGGGTTTAGGGATGTTCGACCACTATTTTGTTCAGGATGAAAAGTCCCAAGAACTTTTGGGGTCTATCGGTCTAAACAATTCAACTATAGGCGGTGATACTCGATTGGACCGAGTTTCAGAAATTTTGAACAGGAACAATCAGTTGGATTTCATGGATCGCTTCAAAAACAACCAGTTGTGCTTGGTAGCGGGAAGCACATGGCCCGAAGATGAAAAAATCCTGTTCAGCTACATCAATAGCAGCAACGAAAAACTAAAGTTTGTCATCGCTCCACACGAAATAAAACCTAACCATATTGATAAAATCACTTCATCCCTTGAAAAAACCGTTGTACGCTATTCTGAGTTGGACCACCAAAACCTAAAGGAAATCGATGTCCTCATTATTGATACCATCGGTTTGTTGACCAAAATTTACAGCTATGCCAATATTGCTTACGTTGGTGGTGGATTTGCCACTGGGCTGCACAACACCATGGAACCAGCGGTCTTTGGCATCCCCATCATCATTGGGCCACAATTTCAGGGTTTCAAAGAGGCGGAGGACCTGGTCAACGAAGGGGGAATCATCCCGATTTCCAGTCAAGATAGCTTTGACAATTTGATGGGCGACCTGCTCAACAAGCCTATTTCCATCAAAAACATAGGCAATATCAACGCCAACTACATCAACACCAATCGAGGGGCCGCTGACCTGATCATGAAATACATTTCCAAGATTTTGTAAAATTTGGTTAGCTTTAGCAAAATTCATCCTGCATGGACAAGCGTATTTTCAGAATTTCATTGACGGCGGCCTTAGCGGGCTTTTTATTTGGATTTGACACAGTGGTCATCTCAGGCGCCAATCAACCCATTAAAGAAATTTGGGACACCAACTGGTTTTTGGGCGATTCCATTTTTACGTTTCATGGTATCTTTATCATGTCCATGGCCCTTTGGGGAACCGTTCTCGGTTCACTGTTTGGAGGTATTCCCACGGACCGTTTGGGCAGAAAAAAGACCTTGTTTTGGATAGGTGTACTTTACTTTGCCTCGGCAATGGGTTCCGCCTTTGCTCCCGAAGCGTATAGCTTTTCATTTTTCAGGTTTATCGGCGGGGTCGGTGTGGGGGCTTCATCGGTAGCGGCCCCGGTATACATTTCTGAAATTTCCACGGCCCGGACACGAGGAAGACTGACGGCCATGTACCAGTTCAATATCGTTTTTGGAATTCTATTGGCTTTTATTTCCAACTACCTCATCGGGATACTATTTGACGAAAGCATAGCTTGGCGGTGGATGTTGGGTATTGAGGGACTTCCGGCCCTGATCTATACCTTTATGGTATTTAAGATACCGAACAGTCCTAGATGGCTCTTGATGAAGGATAGAGCGGATGCCGTGGTCATGGAGTCCATCACGCTATTGGGCATTGCCAAGGACAAAGCCGCTGTTCATCTGGAGCAAATCAAAATCGCCATAGTGGAAACAAAGGAGAAGAAAAGTGAAAGCCTGTTCTCTGGAAGGTATAACAAACCCCTGTTATTGGCATTTTTGATCGCATTTTTCAATCAGCTATCGGGCATTAACTTTGTCCTGTACTATGCCCCTGAAATTTTGGAGCGGGCAGGATTGGCCTCTGGCGAATCGCTCTTCAGTTCCATCTCCATCGGGGTCATCAACTTGATCTTCACCTTTGTGGGCATATCCCTGATTGACAAATTGGGCAGAAAGCAACTCATGTACATTGGTTCCATTGGCTATATTGTGAGTTTGGCCATGGTGGGTTGGTGTTTCTATTCGAGTGCCAGTTCCGTACTGTTGCTTACCTTTATTTTGATATTTATAGCCTCCCATGCCGTTGGTCAAGGGGCAGTGATATGGGTTTTCATCTCTGAAATATTCCCGAACAACGTTCGCTCTTACGGACAGTCTTGGGGCACGGGGACACATTGGGTATTTGCCGCTTTGATCACCCTGCTCACCCCTACTTTTTTAGATGCTGAAATCGGTATCTTCAAGGACAATCCTTGGCCTATTTTTATCTTTTTTGCCGTTATGATGGTATTGCAATTGCTCTGGGTAATGTTCATGATGCCGGAAACCAAGGGAATCACTTTGGAAGAGCTTGGAAAACTGCTCAGTGGAAAGCGCGACAAATCAAAATGAGGGTTTACAGCACATGCTGAAAAAACATCAGTTAATCGATTAGTGGCCATTACCTTAGGGGAAATACGCTAATAATTTCTTAAATTGATGGAAATTACACTATTATGGCAGATGAAATTAGCATTGGAAACAAACTCATGGTCGGTTTTTTGCGAATCATGGTTTTTGTATTGATCGTGATTTTGATCGCAATCCCCGTTTTGATTGTTTTGGACTTTTTGGGCGTATTGGAAGCCATCGGACTTTCTAATTAAATATCACGTCCTGTTCCCCCATTGATTTGGTCACCAGCTTGATATAGGAGTCAATGGTCCTATTGACGTTTTCAGGTTCCGTGACATCCACTTCCCCCCGCCAAATCAATTCAATTTCCTTTCCGATACATATACAATAGAGGGAAGTCTCTGAATGGTATATGTTGAAGGTATCGTAATATTCGGGATTATAGTAGATTTCTTGATGCTCCAAGTAATCCGTACTGAACCGAACAAGCATTTGATCCACTTGATTGATGTGCTCCCTGAACGTTCTACGGTTCTCGGTACCCACGACCTTGGTAAACAAAATGGCATCAAACCCTTTGTCCAACAATTGTTGTTCGACTTCTTCAAGTTCTTCTTCAGACCTTTCCGATGAGGTAAATTCCACATCAAATAGATCTATGCTGCGCATGGCATCCACACCCTGTTCTTTCAAAGCGTCCACAAAACTGGTCTCGAACTCCATTCTGGCATTGTCATCCCGCACCATACCCACTACAAGTACTTGGTATGCATCAAAAAGTACGATATCCGGATTCTTCCAGGTACCAACCAATCTGGTTGAAGAGCATCCCATAAGGAGCAGTAAACTTATGCCTATCAATTTGAGTTTCATTACCTCGGTTTTAAAGATTCATGCGCAGCAAGGATCTTGTTTCTATTTATGGGCAAATGTCGCTTGCCTTTTTTCAAGTTGTCTTCTCAAATCCTCGATGGTTTTGGACATGGATTTTTCAAAATCATCGGTATCGGACTTGGCAAATATCCTTGGACCCGGGGCACTCAGTTCAATTTCGCAAATCTTGCCTTCCCCGGTCTTATCGTTCTCTGTTTTGAAAAGCACATTGGCCTTGATCAACCAGTTGTATTTATTTTCCAAACCTTCCAGTTTTTTCATTAACAATTCGGTTAATGATTCACTGGTCATCATCTTTTGATATTGAACTTGTACTTCCATGATTATTGTTTTGATTATATTCAAATCTATGACTAGTAAAGATAAGATTTAATGACAATTGTCAGTTTGATTCCCTATTCCTATCCTAGAAAAAAGGGCTGACCTGTACTCTGAAGCACAGAGAACCAAAACTCGCCTTCCAGATCGATTTTCTTGCGTTTTTTGGTCACTTCAGAAATAGGTATGTACACATACCTGTTGTTGACCCTACTGGCCACAAATTTGGTCTTGCCGGCCATAGCTCCGTGCACCGCGTGATATGCCAGTCCACTGCAATACACACTATCGCTCGAATTGGCAGGTGCACAACGTACAATATAGCTTGGGTCGATATATTTGATGGTCACAGGGCTCCTTCCTTTGAAGTATTCCGATATTTTTTCCTTTAGGAAAACCCCAATGTCCTCGTGCTGTACATTCCCTGATGCATCAGTCACAATCTGCCTGTCTTTGAACAGTTGTTGACCTGCTCCTTCGGCCACCACGATCACGGCGTGTTTTTTCTGTTTCAGCCGTTTTTCCAGGGTTTTCAAAAAACCATCTTCACCATCAAGGGCAAAATCCATTTCGGGGATCAATACAAAGTTGACCACGGGCATGGCCAAAGCGGCCGATGCGGCGATAAAACCGCTGTCCCTTCCCATCAATTTGATAATGGAAATACCATTGTAGGCACCAGTAGCCTCGTTATGGGCATCACGTAAAATGGGACTTGCTACATCAAAAGCTGTTTCGAACCCAAAGGATTCATCAATCAAGTCAATATCGTTGTCTATGGTCTTTGGAATCCCAACAACGCTGATTTTCGCTCCTCTTTTGGAAATTTCCTCTCCTATGGCATTTACGCCTTTCAAGGTTCCATCCCCCCCAATGGCAAAAAGCATGTCCACTTTGTTATCTTCAAGGGTATCCACCATGACAGACACATCCTGTCCACCTCGGGAAGAGCCCAAAAATGTCCCTCCGAATTGATGGATATCCTTGACCTTATCTGGAGTCAATTCCACTAACTCATGCCCCTTCTCTGGGTTTAAACCTTCATAGCCATAAGGTATTCCGATGATTTTTTTGACCCCATAGAAATAATGCAGAGCCATGACCAGCCCCCTAATTACATTGTTGATTCCAGGACAAAGTCCACCACAGGTAACTATGGCTGCAGTGGCATTCCCACAATCAAAAAATATATCCTGTCTGGGGCCTGCCTTTTCCATGCAAATAGGTGTCACCCCATCAGTCAAACATTGATTGTAATGGTCCATGGAAAGATCGAACAACAGTCGGTCCGATTCACTCACAAAGTTGAAAATACGGTCTCCCTTTACGGTACTAAGTTCAAGGGGCGACTTATATTCAGACGCCCCTAAACTTTCTATATCAAATCTATTTATATCACTCACTTTTATTTGTTCTTAAAAATGTTCTGTCAAGCTGTGGTGCGAATCAATGAGGGGTCCGCCGTTCATGATCTCATCCGATGCCTGACTTGCAAATTTATCAAAGTTGATGTGGAACGAGTGCGCCAATTGAATGGCCTTGCTCACATACGCTCCTTTTTGCAACCAAGTGTTCATGGGATCCAAGATCTCAGTTGGAACACCCGGGCAATATTTCGGCATGTATAGACCAAAAATCGGGTGTGTATCAAAGTCCACATCGTCCAATTTACCTTCCAGAATGGCAGAAATCATGGCTCTGGTATATTTAAGCTTGATTCTGGACCCCACGCCGTAAGGTCCTCCACTCCATCCAGTGTTCACCAACCAGACATTGACTCCGGAGGTTTTCATTTTTTCGCTCAGCATTTCTGCATAAACCGCTGGGTGCAATGGCATAAAGGGTTCCCCGAAACATGCGGAGAACGATGGAACGGGCTCTGTAATACCAGCTTCTGTCCCAGCCACTTTAGCCGTATAACCAGAAATAAAATGGTAAGCCGCCTGACCAGGAGTCAGTTTGGATACCGGAGGCAATACCCCAAAGGCATCACAAGTTAAGAAAAAGATATTTTTGGGATTGGATGCATAGGAAGGTTCTTGAATGTTATCAATATGGAAAATAGGATAGCTTACCCTTGTGTTCTGGGTAATGGTGCTGTCAAAATAGTCCACCTCTTTGGTTCCTTCTTTGAACATGATGTTCTCCAATAATGCACCAGGTCTAATGGCCCTAAAAATATCTGGCTCCTTTTCCTCGGTAAGATCGATTACCTTGGCGTAACATCCGCCTTCAAAATTGAAGATGGTGTCCTCCTTGGTCCAGCCATGCTCATCGTCCCCGATAAGTTTGCGGTCGGGGTCGGCGGACAATGTGGTTTTCCCTGTACCGGACAATCCAAAGAAAATTGCGGTATCCCCGGCCTCACCAACGTTGGCGGAGCAGTGCATGGGAAGCACTTCTTTTTCCGTGGGAAGGATCAGGTTCAGTGCACTGAAAATACCTTTTTTCATCTCTCCGGTATATGCGGAACCGGCTACCAGTGCAATTTTTTTAGTAAAATTGAGGATGGAGAAATTACCGCTCAAAATTCCATATTCCGATGGATTCTGCGCTTCATACCCTGGAGCGCACAATACCAGCCATTCTTCTTCAAAGTTTTCAAGCTCGCTCTCATCCAATCGTAAGAACATGTTTTTGATGAAGTAATTGGACCATGGATATTCCGTGATGGTTCTTACATTCATTCTATATTTTGGGTCCGCGCACACATAGGCATCCCTTACAAAAACTTCTTTGCCATCGAGATAATCGGTTACCTCATCATACAATTTATCGAAATTTTCAGGAGAAACAGGCTTGTTGATCCTACCCCACCAAACCTTGTCCTTGGTGTAATCGTCCTTTACCAAAAATCGGTCTTTGGGCGATCTACCGGTAAACTTGCCCGTGTTCACGCAGAGGGTACCGTTTTCGGTTTCTACCCCCATACCTTTTTCAACGGTCAGTTTTTGTAACGTTTCGGCATCAAGATTCCATTGTGCTTGGACATTTTTCAATCCATACTTACTTAGGTCTTTGGTTGTGCTCATATTTTTTTGTTTTAATGGTTAGAAGCTCCATATCCATGGAACCAATACTAATGTTGCTATAAAGAAAAGTAGCAGCAGAGGCCCACCTACTTTTACATAATCAATGAATTTATATCCACCTGCGCCCATTACCATGGCATTTGTCGTGGTTCCCACAGGGGTCAAGAATGCGGTGGAAGCACTTACGGCAACGGCGATCATAAAAGGCTTGGGTGAAACTCCCAAGGTCATGGATGCCATTATTGCTATCGGTGCCATTAATACCGCTGTTGCGGAATTGTTTATGGTTTGACTAAAGGCAGCTGTCAACAAGAAAACACCTGCCAACAAGGCCACGGGATGTATGCTTCCCAAGGTATCCACCAAGCTGTTGGCCGCCAATTGTGCCACGCCTGTTTTTTGCAAGGCCAATCCCATGGGAATCATGGCCGCGATCATGACCACACTTGTCCAACTGATACCTTTGTAAGCTTTGCTTATGGGCACACAGCCGGTCAACATCATGATTCCTGCACAAACCAATGCAGCAATGGCTCCTGGCAATATTTTGAAAACCAAAAGAAGGATCATCAAAACCAAGGTCCCCAGAGCGATATAACTCCTCGTGGTGAGCTGATCCACATTTTTGGACAAGGCCTCGGGGCTGCCTGAAATCACAAGATTTTCGTACATGGATTTCAATGCGATGATATTTTCCCACTGGCCACGGATGACAAACGCATCACCTGCCTTGATCTTTATTTTACCTGTCAGTGGAGCATTGTCCCGCGATACGGCCAATAATTGTACTCCAGCCTGGCGAAGGTAATGTCCCAAGTTAATGGTCTTGCCCACAAATACCGACTTTGGGGTAATGATCATCTCCGCCATGCCCACCTCTTGATTGATCAGCTCTTTTTTGAGCATATCTTTTTCAGGTTTCAGTGGAATTACCCCCAAATGGAATTTCAGCACCAATTTATCCACATCCTCAGGTTCCCCCTTCACGGTTATGATATCGTGATAGCGCATCTCCGTATCCAAACTGGGCATTTCCACAAATTGTGGAATTCTATGTAGCTTGTTGGGGTGTCTGCGTTTAAGACGCATGACGGATACCTTGTGCTCGCTCTCAAAATTCCAATCCCCTATCTTGGTATTGATCAGTTGTGACATGGAACGGATACGCAATCGGTAAAGGTTATCTCCGATACTGTAATTCTCTATCCATTTGTGCATTTCCTGATCAATGGCCATAGGCTTATTGTTGGTCCTGTGGCTTGGAAGCAACCTATAACCTACATATCTAAAATAGAGTACGGAAATAATCAGTAGCGGAAGTCCTATCAAACCAAATTCAAAGAACGAAAAACCAGTAAAACCATTCTCCACCAACGCATTGCTGACAATAATATTAGGTGGTGTACCCGTCAAAGTCAACAGTCCACCTGTATTGGACCCAAAGGCTACGGGAATCAACAATTTTGATGGCAAGGTACCTGCGTTCCATGCAGCGGTTACCGTTACTGGAAGCAATGCCGCTACCGTACCTGTATTGCTCACAAATCCTGACAACAAACTGGATCCCAAAGTAACAATGACCAATAAACGTGATATGTTCCTTCGAGCCCATTTCACAAAGAATTGACCTGCCATTGCGGTCCAACCCGTCCTGGAGAGCCCTTCGCCGATAATGAAAAGAGCGGCAATCATGATCACTGTTGGGTTACTGAAACCCGCCAAGGTCTCGCTCAAGTCCAAAATCCCAGTAAGAAAGAGCGATAACATCGCCATAAGGGCTACGACATCGGGAGGGAATTTTCCCCAAACAAACAATAAAATCGTAATACCTAAAATAATAAGCAGTGGCAGCATGCTTTAAGAGGTCAAAAGGTTAGTCCAGAGCCAATACCGGTATCTCGGAGTGCAGAGTCAACAGTTTTGTCAATCTGCCTTCTGAAGGAGTACTTTTTTCGGTATGGTTACGGGGCAATATGGTTAACAGGTCTATGCTCTTTTCTTTGATGTAATCCAGGATGCCTTGCTCCACATCTTCATTTTTACTGAAGGTATGGTCGGCATAAAAATGCTCCAAATAGTATTCCAACAGATTCTCGTTGGATTCCTTAATGGCTTGTTCATCATACACCGAATCCTTATAAATGGTCAGCACATGGACACGGGCATCAAAAGTTCTGGCTACGTCCAATAGGGTTCCCAAAACCTCTTTGTCGTCAATCTTTTCGCCACCCATTACCAAGGCAATGTTCTTGGGATTTTTTGTGCTTGTTCCATAAGGAATGGATATTACGGGGCAATTGGCCTCCAACACCAATTGTGAGGTGTTCGTAATGGCCTCATCGGTAACTTTATCGCCCATGGTTCCCATCATGATCAAATCGGCCTTGCTTTTTTCCTGTGCGGCAAGTATGGTACTGATCACTTCCCCGGTTTCTGTCTTGAATTCGGGAGCAACCTTCAATCTCACACCAAAGGAATCCATTAGTTTGGAGAAATCCTTCCCTAACTTTTCATTATCAGAGTCACTGATGGGCATCTTACTTACATAAAGACCCAAAATACCAATGGATTTATCTGTGCCCACGAAATTGACCACATACTCCAAAGCATTGACTGATGCTTCGGAAAAATCGAAAGGAATTAATATTTTATTTAAACTGCTCATACCTATAATATTTATTGATTTCAATTCTCATTTCAAAAGTAGAATCGACCCATGACCTAAAACATGACAGAAATCAGGGTTTTCAACTTTTCTCCTTGATATTACCAAAAAATCAGCCACCATAAAAGTCTGAACGGTTATTTTATTGCTGCCATAATGGTTATATTTAAAAACCCTAAAACAACGCGACTTTAAATATGGATTTAGTAATAGGAATTGACATAGGAGGAACCAAAACCAAGATCGGTTTGGTGGATGAACATGGCGAATGCTACGAAAAAACCTTTTTCAGGACCAAGGAATATCCCAACCTGGATAATTATCTGGATAAAATAAAATCCACTGTTGATGAGCTTTTGGAAAATTTTGGAGAGGGAGCCAACGTAATCGGATGTGGTATTGGCGCCCCAAATGCCTCCAGTAAAAACGGCACCATTGAAAGCGCCAGTAATTTGGCATGGAAAGGGAGTGTTCCCTTGGTAAAATTGCTCAAACAACGATTGGACATGCCCATAAGAATAATGAACGATGCCAGTGCTGCGGCATTGGGTGAAATGCTCTTTGGTGGGGCAAAGGACATGACCGATTTTATCGTAATAACCTTGGGAACCGGTTTTGGCGCAGGAATCGTGGCCAATGGCCAACTTATAGATGGATATGATGGCTTTGCGGGAGAGCTCGGCCATGTGGACATGACCATTGGTGATGGCCGGTTGACAGGACTCGGTGTAAAGGGCGGTTTGGAAGCCTATGTTTCCGCCACTGGGTTAAAGCGAACCGTAATGTACATGCAAAGCAAATATCTTGTTGATAGTAGGTTTAGGGATATTGCCTATAACGACCTCCATGGTGAGGACATTACCCAAGCGGCCGAAGAAGGAGACGAAATTGCACTGAAAGCCTTCGACTACACGGCCCGTATAATGGCTCAAGCCTTGGCCAATTTTACCGCATTTACCCAACCCGAAGCATTTATTTTAATGGGTGGGCTTACCAATAGCGGTAAATGGATCATGACACCTTTGGAAAAATACTTCAACGGTTTTCTATTGGATGTGTACAAGGGCAAGGTAAAACTACTACATTCCAGTATGGAGGGAAAAACAGCCGCCATTTGTGGGGCTGCCGCCCTTATTTGGGAGACCAAAAAGAAAAAATAGCCCAAAACAGCATATTTTTCATCAAAAAAACGTCATCTATGACAACTGTCATACTATGCCATTGATTTTAATGGAAACCTTTGTACTCCAACAATCAAAAACCATAGATTATGGAGTTTACAAAGTATTGTTCAGGACTGCTTTGTTCCATAGTACTCACTGCCCTTTTAGCCCAACCCCTTCATGCCCAAAATTCAGAGGAAAATGACTATGGGTCTTGGTTGGTGCTTTGTGGTACCGCAAAAATACATGAAGACTGGAGTATCCCCGCCGTAGGAATCATTCGCCATCACCACATGCTGGACAAATATGGTTTTTTCTTTTTCAGGACGGGGGCCTCGTACAACATAAGCAAAGCTTCCACTTTTACAGGAGGGTTTGCCCTGCTCAACTCCAACTCTTATCTGGAGCCTAATGATGTGGTCAACACCAATCAACTTTGGCTATATGGGGAGTACTCCTTAAAATCCAAGTTCAACGACAACTCTTTGGCACATCGGGTTCGTTTTGAAAACAGACGGCTCATCCATACAGAAGACCCCAAAGTGAACAACAGGATCAGATACCGACTCCAATATGTCCGGCCTATATATAAGGACATCTATTTTAAGGCCTTTGATGAACTCTTCCTTAATTTGGAAGGCAAGGCATATAGTCAAAATAGAATCTTCGTGGGTGTTGGCCGTCAAATCACACCAAACTTTAAAGCGGATATCGGATATTTCAACCGAATGTTCAAAAATTACAGGGAAGACATGGTCAGATTGAGTTTATCCTTCACTATTGACCTTACCAAAAACGACTTGGCGCTTCAAACCAACAAATAGCTAAGCCTCTCAAAACAAGGATATTCCGTTCTTCTCAAAAACCTGATTATTATCATATTTTCTGATATGGAAGAGGACTACCTTTAACATAGTTAAATAGTAGAAGTCATGAAACCAAAAAAGAACCCAAACGCAGAAATTGGACGCAACAGCAGTCTTTATTTCATGATAGGATTAACTTCCGTTTTGTTCATTACATGGCAATCCTTTGAAGTTAAGTTCTATGAGGAGGACACCAAAGTTTCAGAAGTTGTACAAGTAACGGATGAGCTTAAGGAAGATGTACCCATTACAGAAATGATCAGAACCACTCCACCCCCACCCCCACCATCCGCACCTAATGTGATAGAGATTGTGGAAGATGTGGAAGATGTGAAAGAGACCATCATTGAAAGTACCGAGAGTAGCCAAGAGACCTTTATCGAAGATGCCGTGGTACGTATCGAGGATGTGGATGTGGAAGAAGTGGAAGAGGATATTGTAGTGCCCTTTGCCATAATCGAATATGTACCTGTTTTCCCAGGATGTGAAAGTTTAGAGACCCAAGCAGAACGCAAAGCTTGCTTTAACGAAAAAGTACAAGAGCACATTAAAGCCAATTTCAATTATCCCGCATCTGCCTTGGAAATGGGAATTACCGGACGAGTTTATGTTCAATTTGTGATTGATTCAAACGGTCGCGTTACAGGAATACAAAAAAGAGGTCCTGACAAACTTTTGGAAAAAGAAGCTGAACGAATCATCGCTTCCTTGCCCAAAGTAAAACCCGGCCAGCAACGTGGTAAAGCCGTAAGTGTGAAATACAGCATACCGATAAACTTTATCATGCAGAACTAAAAACACTGAACATAACCAAAAAAAGGTCCAAGTAAATTCAACTTGGACCTTTTTTATTGATTGAACCAAAGGGCATTGGTATACTCATTGGATTTTGATGCCCGCTCCCTGTTCTTGGCCATTAAATGGGTTTTATCAGATCTTCTGGCACGATACCCCAACAAGTGAAGAAAGGATTTGGCAAAAAAGCGAGCAATCCGTTGATCTACGACCAAGATGTCTTTTTTACCATCGGCCCATTCCACACCAGGTAATTTTACGAGAATATGGTCGACCTTGAACCTTCTCAATTCTTTGGACAACCATAACCAAATTTTAGGTATAGGCCTGATAAAGTAGAACCCCTCATTACCTTGCTTTTGGTACAAAGGCATAAATATTTGCCGTCTCTTGGTCGTTTTCAATTCCACTCCATCCACAAGGGCTAAACTTACCCCCTTTGGTACTTTTTGAAAATTGGAAAAGCCCGGAAACATTTCAAAATCATTTTCAGGACCTATATCATGCTGATGATAGATTTCATAGAACCTATGTGAGTCATTCGACGTATTGGAAATTTTCTCCCTAAGCAATTCCTTTTCCTTTTCAGTAACATCCAGGGATTGTGTCAAGGCCAAAGAATACCGTATAAAATCAACACTGTTCCTTATGGCCTTTTCATCATCATGCTGGCCACTTTCAAAACCAAGTGAAACATATCCAAGCTCGTTGATATAGCTCAACAATGCCCCCTTCAGGTACTCCTCTATCCCTAAAATTATGGGCAATGGATAGTTGGAACCGTATTTGCGGTTCAGTAGACTATCATTCAAGATCATAAAGGGTGTGGTATCGCTTGATGTGGTATGTAGGTCCAAAAAATAAAAAGGGGGATTGCTGTTTTCAAGGATATCCTGTATCAAAAGGTAAAGCTGACTCAGTTCATTTTCCTCTTCATGATGGATTTTCTGCTTTTCAATAATGTCCTCAATACGGTCGGGGAACCAAATCCTGTTCAAATCCTCCTGCTGAAAACGTTGATGGGTTTCCAAAGCTCCCAAATTCCCCGAAATGGCATAAATCTCGCCTTTTATATTCAGTTTTTTGGACCTTATTTCATCAAACACCTGTCTTAGGGCGAACACCCCTGCCGGTTCATTACCATGAATACCTCCAAAGAACACCATTGTTGGTCCTTCTTCAGTTCCGACGATATGGTCTATGACTCTATCGATCTTTACGGTTTCTTCCAATGCAATACTATGAACTAGGGACATGGTTATAGATCTTTTTTACTGATGATTCCCACAATATGGGTATCCACACAGACCGGCAAACACCCTATTTGGTTTTCTTCCATCATTTTTTTTGCTGCTTCTATTTCTGTTCTGGGCGTTACACTTATCACTTTCTTTACCATGATATCTGACACTCTGGCCTCTTTTTTGTCAAGTTGCTCAAACTTTTCGATATGGCTCCATGTAAGCAGTCCTGCCAGTTCCCCCTTTCCATTTTCCACGGGCAGATGGTGTATATTGTTCCATTTCATGATGGCCAATGCCAAGTTTGCATAATCATCCCCATATAATTTCAAAAGCTTTGTGGACATGATTTGACCGACCCTATGAAAGGACTCCTTTGTCTCCGTCATCTTATCGATAGGTTTCCATTGGTGCACAGGTTTCTTGGTCTGTTGGTTTTTGTACATGGATCTTGTCAATTGCACAATGGCACTGTCCAACTTCATTTGTTTTCTCAACTCCCTGAAATTATGGATTTGCCATTCCGCACCTGTGCCTCCTTTTGTACGCTCCTCGATAACCCCCAGTAATCTTGTGATATCCTTCTCGTCAATATTGAATTTGCGGAGTCCTTCGTATGCAATGGGCAAGAGTTCTTCCCTCACTATTTTTTTGGCTGTCATGGCCTTTCCCATCCACGAGAACATGGCATGCCTACCACTGGTTGCCGCTCTTAAAAAATTGAGTTTGGCCGTTCTGAAATCCATCAAGCTGGGGATATCATCATACTTTTTGGGTCTCCCTGCCATAAGCCCGACCCAAAAGGCAAAGTTGGCCATTTCATCCAGTATGGTGGGACCTGCTGGAATATATCTGTTCTCAATACGCAGGTGCGGCTTTCCATTGCCGACCCCGTAACAAGGACGGTTCCAGCGGTACACCGTGCTGTTGAACAAGCTCAGGGCCTCCAGTTTTGGTATCTTACCCTGTTGGAGCAAGTCCAACGAATTTTGTTGAATGGGCTTGGTCAATAGAATACGATGTGTGGAAATATCCTGTTTAAAAATTTCGGTCACGGAATTTTTATGCCATCGTTGCCCAAACCCGACCCTGGCCACTTCTTCCCTCAAGGCCTTGGTCCAAATACGGGTATCCAAACTTTGCTGGAACAGGGCGATCCGTGTTTCCCTCCAAAGTTCTTTGCCCAAAAGCAAGGGGGAATTGCAACAGACTCCCAAAACAGGCCCGGAAATCGCCTGGGCCCAATTGTAGCTCTTCATGAAATCTTCGGGAGGTATTTGCAGATGCAACTGAAAACTGGTATTGCAGGCTTCAAAAAGCACGGAATCGTGATGGAGGGACAATTCATCGGCCCCCTTGATCCTTACGGTAAAATCATTGCCCCGCCAAGCTTTCAACACTTCATTGATTCTGTAATATCTAGGAATCGGGGTCATATAGTCCATTCCCAGTTCGTCCTTGCTGATGGTGGGGAGGATACCTGTCAAAAGCACCTTGGTGTTGTGTTTGGACGCTGTCTTTTTCACCTTGTCCACCAATCCCGTCAACTGTCCTTCGACCATACTGAAACAATCCTTCTCCAATTTGAAAGGGTCCAGGTTGGCCTCGATATTGTAGGTTGCGAATTCGGTGGTATAATGGCCATCGTCCAAATCTTTTATGATATCCAACGAATTGGAGGATGGCCTATAGTCGTTTTTTATCAAGCACATTTCCTGTTCAGCGCCAATACGTACGACATCGTCCTCGATCAATCCATTTTGGATCATGTTCTCCAAAGCTTGGATATCGTCAATCAACTGCTGTACGAATACTTTTCGTTCCTCTTCGTCAAACGCACTTTTTTTGATATGCTCTCCCATTGGAATTAAATTAACGGTCAACCTTAATCCTTAAAGATACGGTCTTATGAAGGTGAAAAACATGATACCTATCAGGCAAAAACCTTCATTTTTCGATATTGCACATACACGGACTGACAATTATCATGTTTTTTGCAAACCATCAAAAGTAATTTTGAACTATAATGTAATGGTATGCAGCTTATGTGCGAATTAGTTCAAAAATACAATGTTCCAGGCCCTCGATACACGAGTTACCCTACGGTGCCTTATTGGGAGATTGAAAGTTTTTCAGGAAAAAAATGGAAATCCAGTGTGCTCAAAGCATTCGGCGAAAGCCCCGATGAGGGAGTCAGCGTGTACATACACCTGCCCTTTTGCGAGAGCATGTGCACCTTTTGTGGATGCCACAAACGCATCACAAAACGGCACGAAGTGGAAGGACCTTATATTTCAGCGGTTTTAAAGGAGTGGGAATTGTACGTCGACCTAATGGAATCTAAACCCGTTATAAAAGAACTCCATCTGGGCGGCGGAACCCCAACCTTCTTTTCTCCAGAAAACCTGAAAATGCTGATCAACGGTATCGTACGTCTCAGCAAAAAGACGGATGATATAGAGTTTAGTTTTGAAGGACACCCCAACAACACCACAAAAGAGCATTTACAAGCGCTCTATGATGTTGGTTTTAGAAGGGTGTGTTTTGGGGTACAGGATTACAACTTGACCGTACAGCGGGCCATAAACAGAATCCAGCCCTTTGAAAATGTAAAAAACGTTACGGAATGGGCCAGGGAAATCGGATACACTTCGATAGGGCACGATATCATTTATGGTTTGCCGTTCCAAAACCTTGACAACGTAAAGGAAACCGTCAACAAGACCAATGCCATAAAACCGGACAGAATAGCTTTTTACAGTTACGCCCACGTCCCATGGCTGAAGGGAAATGGTCAAAGGGGCTATAAAGATGGGGATCTCCCTTCCTCCGAAGAGAAGAAAGCACAGTACGAAACAGGCAAGAAAATGCTCACGGAATTCGGCTATAAGGATGTTGGCATGGACCACTTTGCCTTACCGACCGATAGTTTGTACAAAGCTTTGGAAAATGGTACCCTACACCGAAATTTTATGGGCTACACCCCCTCCAAGACAAAGTTGATGGTTGGTCTGGGGGCCTCCAGTATCAGTGATAGTTGGTATGGATTTGCCCAAAACGTGAAGAATGTGGAAGAATATCAAAATTTGGTTTCACATGGAGTTATCCCTATTTTTAGGGGGCATATTTTAAATGAGGAAGATGAAATATTGAGAAGTCACATCCTTAATATCATGTGCCAGTTCGAGACCACATGGAATGTTGATGAAGAAGAGGTCGTCGATTTTGACACTATTATGGCCAACCTATCCGAACTGGAAGTGGATGGACTGGTCGAAATCAACAACAAAAATCTTAAGGTCACTGACAAAGGAAGGCCTTTTGTAAGAAACATCAGTATGGCCTTTGACCTTAAAATGCACAGAAAGAAACCAAATACCCGAATATTTTCCATGACCGTTTAACCTAAAAAAGCAATAAAATGAAAAGTATAATCGTACCGGTTGATTTTTCCAATCAATCTGAAAAAGCCCTAAAAGTGGCCGCTTCCTTAGCCAAGCAACAAAAAGCTGAGCTATATGTGCTCCATATGTTGGAGTTGTCCCCTGCCATTATGGGGGAATCAGGATATATTTCCCAAGAACAGGTGGTTCACCTCATCAAATTGGGCGAACAACGTTTTTCCGACTTTTTGGACAAACCCTATTTAAAGGAAATCAAGGTTACGCCCGTGATCAAACACTATAAGGTGTTCAGTGAGGTGGCCGAAGTCGCCGAAAAGCACAAGGCAGACCTGATCGTTATGGGATCCAATGGTGCCGATGGCCTTCAGGAAATCTTTATCGGATCCAACACCGAAAGAGTGGTTAGAACTTCCGATGTTCCCGTTTTGGTCATCAAAGGCAATGAAGCTGAGGATTTTGTGCCAAAAGAATTCGTGTTTGCCTGTGATTTTGAAAAGGAAAGTGTGCCTGTACTTAAGAAGGCCAAAGAAATGGCCGGATTATTGGGTTCCACACTGCACTTGGTCTACATCAACACCCCAGGAGATGAATTCATGAGCACTGATGATGCCAACGCCAAAATATCCGCGTTTTTGAACGAGGCCAAAGAAGGTATGGAGGTTGAGATCTATAACGACTATACCGTTGAAAAAGGTGTCATCAACTACAGCAACAATATAGGTGCGGACCTTATCGGTATTCCTACGCATGGCAGAAGAGGTTTATCACACTTCTTTATGGGAAGTATTGGCGAGGATATCGCCAATCATTCCGAAGCTCCGGTAATTACCTTTAAAATTTAATGGATTGCATTTTTGATTGGTTTCATGTAATTCAAATAAAAGGGGACAATTTTAAAATTGCCCCCTTTTTTATTGCTTTTCTCTTCAGACTTAACCATGGAATCGTTCGTAAGCCGCTTTTTCCAATTCTTCCCTGTGATCGGGATGCGCAATGGAAATAAGTGCTTTGGCACGTTGTTGAAGATTCTTTCCAAAAAGATTTACCACACCAAATTCAGTGGCCACGTAGTGCATGTGTGCACGGGTCGTGGTAACACCTGCCCCTTGTTTCAAAAACGGCGTTATCTTGGACACCCCTTTTTTGGTAGTGGCGGACATGGCAATAATGGGCTTCCCTCCTTTGGAAAGTGAAGCTCCCCGCATAAAGTCCATTTGGCCTCCTACCCCGGAAAATTGGTATCCCCCAATGGTATCGGCACATACTTGCCCGGTAAGATCAATCTCTATGGCACTATTGATTGCAGTTGCTTTGGGGTTTCTTCGGATTCTTGCCGTATCGTTGGTATAACCGGAGTCCCTGAAATCACAAATGGGGTTGTCGTCAATGAAATCATATAGTTTTTGGGAGCCTACTGCAAAGCAGCTCACGATTTTACCTCGCTTCACCTCCTTTTCCTTACCGTTGATCACACCGCTTTCCAAAAGGGGCAATACCCCATCGGAAAACATCTCTGTATGGATTCCAAGGTTTTTATGGTTTCCTAGATTGGACAATACCGCGTTGGGTATGTTTCCGATTCCCATCTGCAACGTAGCTCCATCATCGATAAGGGATGCCACGTGCCTGCCTATCTCATGTTCCACTTCCGATGGTTCGGTAGGAAGATGTGCATGAATCGGCCTATCCACTTCGGTAGCGAATACGATCTCATCTACATGAACAATGCCCGTACCGTGGGTTCTGGGCACCTGTGGGTTGATCTGTGCCACAATTTTCTTGGCCGTTCTGATTGCTGGCAATGCCACATCCACCGAAACCCCAAGGGAACAATAACCATGTTTGTCCGGTGGTGACACCTGTACAAAGGCCACATCCAATGGAAGGTACTCATCTGCGAACAGCCATGGTATCTCACTTAAAAAAACAGGGATATAGTCTCCCATATACGTGTTTACAAAGGTTCTTACGTTGCCCCCCACAAAACATGCATTCAGGGTAAAGGCATCACAATAAGGAGCCCTTGTATATTTTGCATCCCCTTCGGTGTGGATGGAAATTATCTCAACATCCTTCAACTCATTGTGACGCTCACAGAGGGCATCGATCAATTCATTGGGGGTCATTGCGGCTCCTTGGAAAAAGACCCGGTCTCCTGATTTTACAATTCCTACCGCTTCTTCCGCTGACGTTATTTTCATTATGGATTAGATTTTTTAGGGTTGATGGCACTCTATGGTCGCCGATACTGTATCTGTTGGGGCTGCTTTTGGGGAAACATACGGTATTCCCAGTCCAAGCCCACGTACAATAAACAAAATACCTATGATGACCACAAATACCGGTATCATTTTTTGTATTCTAGATTTTATGGGAGCACTGAACATCCCCTTGGAATATACCACCAAGGACATTAGCGGGACTGTTCCCAGACCAAAGATCATCATATATAGACCTCCTTCCAAAGGACTTCCCATGGCCAAGGCTCCCAAAAGGGCCATATAAACCAATCCACAGGGCAGAAAGCCGTTCAAAAAACCAATGGTCAAAAAGGTATCGGGTGTCTTTTTCTTGAGTTCGGCCCCGAGTTTTGATTTTACCTTCCCGATAATGGAGTAAACGGGCGACAACAACTTGTGTCCGTTCAGGTATTTACCTGGAATCAGTACCAATATGATCATGAGCGCACCTATGCCGATGGAAAGCTTCTGTTGGATACCGAACAAGGACAATCCCTTTCCCAAAAGCCCAAAAAGAACCCCTATGACGCCATAGGCCAACAGCCTGCCAAAGTGGTAAATGGACAACTGCGCGGTCTTCTTAACTTTATTGGTCTGGTCCAAAGGCAGCATAAAGGCTATTGGCCCGCACATGCCCAAGCAGTGCAAGCTTCCCAAAAGCCCCAAAACCAACGCCGAGGTCAACATGATCAGTACACCAATTTTTCTTTATGCAAAAAGGAGTTACCTTCGTATTCCCAGTTTATGGAAATGTCCCAGCGACCGTCCACCAAGCGATTGTCAGGTATGAGCAAATGTGTATTGGACAAACTTATAGGAAAGTTGGTATCCAAGTGCTTGTTAGACGGTCTGTATAGGGACACTGTTCCACTTATTTTTTTGGGGTCGAAACGCTCTGGAAAATAGATCATCAATCCCTCATCCGTTTTTTCAACGGTAAGGTTGGCATTCATTTCCGTAGCGGTTTTGGAGGCATCTATCTCCTGTTGATAGGATAATTCCTTTTTATAATATTCCTCCGTTACCAAATCGTGATTGGCACTATCGTCGGTGCTCATCCTAATCACAAAGTATAGGATAAAGCCTATAAATCCTATGAACGCCAACACGATTCCCGTTCCCCAATTAATTTTCATCTCTGTCTTTTTTAATTATAGCTCCTCGGCGCCAAAAACTGGGTCACCGTGGTTTCTATGAGTTTATCCCCACTATAAACCCCTATCTCCAATTTGTCTTTGTCCCCGTTCAATGCCGAAGCATTTATTTCGATAAACAAAGTTCCTTCTGCAAGCTCCTCTGCGGGGACCGTGAAGGTATCCTGTGACACCATCTTGATTTCGCCTTTGTGCGACATCAGTTCAAAAGATACATTTTCGATATCCTTTGTGGTCTTGTTCACCAATTTATAGGTGTACACATTACTGATGATATTGTTCTCCTTGCGCTCGTACAACTGCCCTGGTAAGCGCAATACGTTCGCCTCGACCTCGTTCCTCATGAACAACATTCCGACCAACACACCAATCAGAACAACAAGTACTGCGGTGTACCCCTTCATCCGGGCGGTAAACTTGAACTTGTTCTTATTGGTTATCTCATCTTCACTGGCATATCGAATCAAACCTTTAGGTTTGTCGATACTCTCCATTATGTGATCGCACTCATCAATGCAAGCGGTACAGTTCACACATTCCAATTGTGTTCCGTTACGGATGTCTATTCCCGTGGGACATACGTTCACACATTGCAGACAATCAATACAGTCACCGTGTCCGAGCGCTTCCCGGTCTTCATTCTTTCGGAACTTTTTACGTCCATTTTCTCCTTCACCACGTTCATGGTCGTAGGCCACAACTATGGATTTATCATCCAAAAGCACCCCTTGCAATCGTCCATAAGGGCATGCAATGATACATACCTGCTCCCTGAACCATGCAAAGATGAAATAGAACACCCCGGTAAAAATCAACAACGGAATCATGGTGCTCAAGTGCTCCATTGGGCCATCGGTGATGTAAGCGATCAATTGATCACTACCAATTAGGTACGCCAAGAAAACATTGGCAATGAAAAAGGAAATAATGAAGAAAACAAACCACTTCAATACTCTTTTTCGAATCTTTTTACCCGTCCATGGTGCTTTGGCCAATCGCATTTGAGCCCCCCGATCACCATCGATCCAATATTCGATGCGGCGGAAGACCATTTCCAAAAAAATGGTCTGGGGACACATCCATCCACAGAAAATACGACCATAAGCGACCGTAAACAGTGCGATGAAAATCACTCCGATAATCATGGACACTACCACCAAGTGAAAATCCTGAGGCCAAAAGGGAAGTCCAAAAATATTGAACCGCCGATCGAGCACGTTGAACATTAAGAATTGGTGTCCGTTGATTTTAACAAAGGGGGCTGCTATCAAAAAAATCAGTAGAAAGTAACTTACGTACTTCCGGTAATCGTAATAACGCCCACTGGGTTTCTTCGGGAAAATAAAATTCCTTTTCCCTTCTTGTGTGATTGTGCCTATGGAATCTCTAAAATTTTCTTCCATCGCATGTGTGGTTTATGGATAAATATATTGCTGCCAAATGTCCCAACGGGACTAATTCATGGCAACTTCTGTTGAATCTGCGGCCTGCTCCATTTCTTCTGGGGCAGTTTCTTCCGCTTCAGATTCGGTTCCATTGGTATCTTCGGGAGCATCTGGATCAACCCAGATTTCGCCTTCAGGTTCCTTTGGATTGGCAGGAGTGGTTCCGCCCAATGAGATTACATAACTGGCCACCTGAGCTATTTCTGCAGGCTTCAGGCTTTGCTTCCATGCAATCATCCCTTTACCATCACGACCTCCTTCAGAGATTGTTGTAAAGACATTTTTGATGCCCCCACCCAATATCCAATATTTATCGGTCAGGTTTGGACCAATCGACCCACCTCCATCTTGTGTATGGCAAGCAACACAGTTGGTTTGGAAGATTTTCTCCCCTGCGGCCAAATCGGATTCATCTGAAAGGAACTCGACCGTACTGGCATCCACCAAATCCTTGGCCGTTCTTTTATATTCCTCGATTGCCAATTGTGCGGCGGCAACTTCCTGTTCGTACTCCAGCTCTTGGTCATAATCCCCAATGATATGGAATCGCACCAGGTACACTACTGCAAAAACAATGGTTCCATAGAACAGGTATACCCACCAAGGAGGCAATACGTTGTCCAGCTCTCGGATACCATCATAATTATGGTCCAGGACAATTTCGCCCTCACGCTCAATGGAGCGACTCTTGGTCAATTTCTTCATAAGGTTCTTGGCCCATGTCCATTCAAACTTCTTGCTTTTGGCCTCCAAGTAACGTTCCTTGCCTTCTTCGGAAAGGGTCTGGAACATAATGTTCTCTATGGACGCCAATATCAATTCTATGGCGATAAGAATCATCAGCACCAACAGCATAAAAAACTGCGTGATGGGATATTCGATAATTGCGGGTTTGTCTCCAGAGTCTATAAAGAATTCCATCAATCCGAAGATCAAAAAGAATAAAACTGGGACTCGTATCCACCAAGGTGTTCTTGTACTCATAATGTTATAGTTTGTTTTGTTGATCTTCGTTATCCAGTGGCAGTTCGGACATCTCCCTTATGTGTTCCTTGGTAGCGGTAAACACCCACCAGAACAATAGCACGAAAAACACAAAGAAGATAAGCAGGGAAACCATGGGATAGTTGGCTATCCCATCGATGGTTTCCATATGTTCTTTTACAAATTTCAACATGGTTATTTGTTTTGAGATATGGTTTCTTCTGTTCCTTCAATTTTGATATCGGTGCCCAATCGCTGTAGATAAGCAATCAAGGCCACGATTTCACGATCTCGCATTTCCACAAAATCCAATCCGTTTTCCTCGGCGTATTTTTTATCCGCTTCGTACGTTTTTTCGAATTCTGGGTCTGCGTACAGGCTCTTCTCTATTCCAGCCGCTTGCTCTGCCATGGATTGCGGAGCATTGGCAATGTCCTCTTCCGTATAGGGAACTCCAAGTTTCACCATGGTTTCCATTTTGGCCTGAACATCGCTGCGATCGTGCTCATCGGTAACCAGCCATTCGTAGGATGGCATGATGGAACCTGCCGAGGTACTTTGTGGATCGTACATATGGTTCAAGTGCCAGCTATCGGAGTATTTGCCCCCGACTCGCAAGAGGTCGGGACCTGTACGCTTACTACCCCATAGGAATGGGTGGTCGTAAACAAACTCCCCTGCTTTGGCATACTCACCATAACGTTCCACCTCACTACGAAACGGACGTATCATTTGCGAGTGACAACTCACACAGCCTTCCCTTATGTAAAGGTCACGACCTTCCAGCTCCAAAGGTGTATATGGTTTAACACTTGTTATGGTAGGAATGTTCGATTTTACCAGTATTGTTGGTACAATTTGTACAATACCACCAATCAAAATGGCTACAGTAGCCAAGATGGTCAACTGAACAGGTTTTCTTTCCAACCAGTTATGGAAGGTTTCTCCAGCGACTCTTCTTTTGGCAACGCGTTCCAAAGCTGGAGCTTCCGCCGCTTCATCTTCAACCTTACTGCCCGATCTAATGGTTCTTACCACGTTGTACAGCAGTACGAACATACCCAAGATGTACAACGAACCTCCAATGGCCCTCATCCAGTACATTGGGATAATTTGGGTAACGGTTTCCAAGAAGTTACCGTATACCAAGGTTCCATCTGGGTTGAATTCTTTCCACATCAAGGCTTGGGTAAATCCAGCTACGTACATCGGAAGGGCATAAAGTACAATACCCAAGGTTCCGATCCAGAAGTGGAAATTGGCCAATCCTTTGGAGTGGAGTTCCGTTTTGAACATACGGGGAACCAACCAATAGATCATACCAAAGGTCAAGAACCCGTTCCAAGCCAAGGCCCCAACGTGAACGTGGGCAATGATCCAGTCACTGAAGTGCGCAATGGCGTTTACGTTTTTCAAAGAAAGCATTGGACCTTCAAAGGTGGCCATACCATAACCGGTAATCGCAACCACCATAAACTTTAATGTGGCATCACTTCTTACTTTGTCCCAAACTCCACGAAGGGTCAACAGACCATTGATCATACCACCCCAAGATGGTGCGATCAGCATTACGGAGAATACCACCCCAAGGTTCTGTGCCCAATCAGGCAAAGCAGAGTACAACAAGTGGTGAGGACCCGCCCAGATATAAATGAATATCAACGACCAGAAGTGGACGATGGACAGCCTATAGGAATAAATGGGACGGTTGGCCGCTTTTGGAACAAAGTAGTACATCAACCCCAAGAAAGGCGTGGTCAAGAAGAATGCTACCGCATTGTGACCATACCACCATTGTACCAAGGCATCTTGAACACCCGCGTAAACCGAATAACTCTTCAAGGCAGTAACCGGCAACTCCAAGCTGTTGAAAATATGCAGCACGGCTACCGTTACAAATGTGGCCAAGTAGAACCAAATCGCAACATAAAGGTGCCTTTGTCTTCTTTTTAAAATGGTACCGATCATGTTCCAACCAAAAACTACCCAAACAGCTGCAATGGCCAAATCTATAGGCCACTCCAATTCGGCATATTCCTTGGATGTAGTGTATCCCAAAGGCAAGGTCAAGGCTGCGGCGACAATGATCAATTGCCAACCCCAGAAGTTGATATTGCTCAGGACATCACTGAACATTCTTGCTTTTAGCAAACGTTGCAGCGAGTAATACACCCCTGCAAAAATGGCGTTCCCCACAAATGCGAAGATCACTGCATTGGTGTGCAATGGACGCAAACGCCCAAAACTCAACCAAGAGATACCTTCTGTAACATTAGGGAACAAAAACATAAAGGCCAACAAGAGACCTACTGCCATACCTACCACGCCCCATAGAATGGTAGCGTATAAGAACTTTTGTACGATTTTGTTATCGTAACGGAACTGTTGTATTTCCATATTTATTGGTTTGTACTTTTAGTTTGTTTGATTTCCTTTTTATTTAGGTTTGATTTATCCTTGTCCTTGACCACCTCATCTTCAAACAACATTCTTACCGATGGGGTATAGGTATCATCGTACTGTCCGCTTTTTACCGAAAAAACAAAGGCTACAAAAAAGACTATGGCCACCGTTATGCTTATGGCCAGCAACACATAAATAACACTCATACCTGCCTGAATTTAGGTGTAAAACTACTCTGATGGTATTCCTCAAAAAATGACATATATCAGCTTTCTAAAGTTTTTAATTCTTTACCGAAATAATTTGTTGCCAAGGTGGTAAACACCACGATACTGATGGAGCTCAAAGGCATCAAAATGGCTGCGATTACAGGCTGCAACTGGCCTGTGACGGCAAAATACAATCCTGCCACATTGTAGCAGAGCGACAACAAAAAACTCATTTTAATGATGCGCATGGACTGCTTGGACAGTTTTATGAACTTTGGCAGCATTTTCAACTTACTGGCGTCCAAAATTCCATCACAAGCAGGCGAAAACACATTGATGTTCTCCGAAACCGCCAATCCAACATCGCTTTGGGCCAAGGCACCTGCATCGTTCAATCCGTCGCCCACCATAAGAACCTTGTGTTTTTCTTGCAAACTTTTGATGTACTCCAATTTGTCCCCTGGTTTTTGGTCAAATAGCATCTTTGTCTTTTCTGGAAGCATTTTTTGCAGTTGCGCTTTTTCCCCATCATTATCTCCCGACAGAATACCGAGTTCCAAATCATCTGACAGCTCCTCAAAAATTAGGCTCATCCCGTCCCGATAGGTGTTCTTGAACACAAACCTTCCTTTCACATCTTCATCTGCACTGACGTACACTGCCGTGTTGGTAATGGAATGGGACTTGTTTTCCCCTACGTAGGATGCGGACCCCACTTTTATGGAATGTTGGTTGTATCTGCCCTCAATTCCTTTGCCTGTATGTTCCTGAAATTCTTCCAGGGTCATGATGGAATTGGACTTTAAAATATCGTAAAGCGATCGACTCAACGGGTGGTTGGATGCCCTCAAGGTTGTTTTCAAAAGTGCGGTCTCTTCCGCTGTAAGCTCCATCCCTTCATAGTGGATGGTATCTTTTTGATTGGTGGTAAGTGTTCCCGTTTTATCAAAAATGGCAGTATCAATTTTAGACAAGCGCTCAATCACATTGGTATTTTTAAGGTAGAACTTATACTTTCCAAAAATGCGGAGCATGTTTCCCAATGTGAATGGAGCTGCCAAGGCAATGGCACAGGGGCAGGCAATGATCAATACCGATGTAAACACGTTGAGTGCCAAGCGCGGGTCAAAAATCAGCCAGTAAACAGTAGCCAAAGTAGCTATGCTCAACACCGCAATGGTAAATCTTTTGCCTATGCTATCGGTAAGGGTTTGGAATTGGCTCGCTTTATCTTTTGAAAATACGGAGTTACCCCAAAGCTGGGTCAAATAACTTTGGGAGACGGACTTCAACACCTCAACTTCCAAAACTCCTGATAGCTGTTTGCCGCCAGCAAATAATTTTTCCCCGGATTCCTTTACAACGGGGTCGGATTCACCGGTCACGAAACTATAATCGATTTCGGCATTTCCTTTAATCAGGATGCAATCCACAGGAATGATCTCATGGCTGCGGATCAATACCCTGTCCCCTACCTCAATGTTATAGATTTGAATGTTTTCCTCTTCCCCGCTTTTCTTCAACCGGGTAACGGCAATGGGAAAATAGGATTTGTAATCCCGCTCAAAGGATAGATAGGCGTAGGTCTTTTGCTGAAAGAATTTGCCGAGCAGCAGAAAGAAGACCAAGCCCGTAAGACTATCAAAGAATCCGGAACCCAAATCAAATATGATATCGACGGAGCTTCTTAAAAAGAGAACCAATATCCCCAATGCAATGGGCACATCAATATTCAATAGTTTGGAGCGGATGCCTTTATAGGCCGAGACGAAATAATCTTGGGCCGCATAGAACACAACTGGCAGAGAGAAGGCAAACATTAACCAACGAAAAACGTGTTTGTACTGGTCCAACCAAAATTCCTCGACTTCGAAGTATTCCGGAAACGAGAACAACATCACATTGCCAAAGGCAAAGCCTGCCACGCCCAATTTGTATATTAAGGAGCGGTCGACCTTTTTTCCTTTCTTGTTGTATTCTTCCAAAGAGATATAGGGTTCATACCCGATACTTCCCAACAAAAGCACCAAGGCTTTAAGGGAAAAATCTTCTGTTTTGTAGGTAACCCGGATGGTCTTTTTCGGAAAGTCGACTTGTGAAACGGTAATAGCCGAATGCAGTTTGTTCAAGTTTTCCAAAACCCAGATACAAGAACTGCAGTGGATGGTGGGAATACTCAGGCTGACCACCTGCACACCGTCTTCATTGAATTCCAAGAGCTGTTGCGCGATTTCCTGGTTGTCCAAAAAATCGTATTTCTGACGGATTTCGTTCGGCGTGGTTCCTGCCTTGCCCTCGATTTCGTAGAACGTGGACAAACCGTTCGATGTAAAAATCTCGTACACGGTCTTGCAACCATTGCAACAAAAATCCTTATCATCAAACCGAACGCTGCCTTTCCCGCACTCGTCTCCACAATGATAACAGGTTGAATCTGCCATTTCACATTTGCTTTACCTGACGCAAAATTGTAATACTCTTCTTCTTAAAAATATGATATTTATCAGTTAATTGTGAATGTTTATCCACTAAATTTGTCCAATCAGGTAAACTAATCATTATGGAAAGCAGGTGTGAAAATTGTATAATCAGGCAGTTCAACTCCCTTCGCGCGATGAGCAAAGAGGAACTCAAACAGGTTTCTGACTCCAAAATCACGCGAACCGTAAAAAAAGGAGAGCCTTTATTTGAAGAAGGCGACAAATTAAATGGTGTTTATTGTGTGAGAAACGGCATTTCAAAGCTTTCCAAACTGAGTGCCAACGGTAAAGACCAAATCGTAAAATTGGCCAGTAAGGGCGAAGTCCTTGGCCAACGCTCCGTGATTTCGCAAGAAAGCACCAACCTTTCTGCCATAGCCGTTGATGATATGGAAGTTTGCTTTATCCCTAAGGAGAGCATCAACAATACCCTTCAAAAAAATCCAAACTTTACTTTGGAAGTACTCCGCCATATGGCCCATGACCTTAAAGAGGCCGATGATGTCATCGTGAATATTTCCCAAAAAACAGTGAAGCAACGAATGGCAGAGGCCTTCCTATACCTGAAAAACAATTTTGGGGAAGACCCTGAAGGATTTTTGGCGCTTACCCTTTCCAGGGAGGATATTTCCAATGTGGTGGGAACCGCTACGGAATCCGCCATCAGGATTATTTCCGAGTTTAAAAAGAAAGGATTGATTCATACTTCGGGCAAAAAAATCGGCATCAAAGACGAGCGCAAACTTCTCGAAATGGTTGAAGGCTTTTAGACCATTTTCCAAAACCTGACAATTGTCATAGTATCCCCTACCCCTTAGGTCTAATTTTATCGCATCGTAAATCTTAGTCCGATGCAAAAGATACTAATACCTACGGATTTTTCGGAAAATGCATGGAATGCCATTGATTATGCCATGCAATTGTTCCGCAACAAGCGTTGTACATTTTACCTGTTAAATACGTACACCCCGGTAATACCGAGCAGCCGCTTTATGGCCAAAATGATTGATGGGGTCCGGATAGTCGATGCCGTCAGGGAAAATTCCGAACGGGGATTGAACAAAACGGTGGACCAGATCAAAACCAAATATGGCAATCCAAACCATAGTTTTGAGACCATTTCCTCCTTTAATCTATTGGTGGAAGAGGTAAAGGACATTGTGGAAACCTTTGGTATCCATTTGGTGGTCACGGGCACCAAGGGAGCTTCGGGCGTGGATGAAGTATTTATGGGAAGCAATACGGTACGTATCATTAAAAGCACCAAAAAATGTCCCGTTCTCGCCATCCCCTATCATTTTGAGTATGTGACTCCTTCGGAAATTGCCTTTGCAACGGATTTCAATCGCTTCTATACCACATCGGAACTGTCCCCATTATTGGAAATGGCCAAGATGTTCCATGCCACTATTCGCATTGTCCATGTACAATATGGCATTAAGGCTTTGACAGAGCTCCAACAATTCAACCTGAACATGCTACGTCGCTACCTGAAAGATGTAGAGCACTATGTACACACGGTTTCAGAGCTCAATTCGGTTTCCCATACTTTGGAGACCTTCTCCAAGGAATTGGGCATTCATCTATTGGCCATGCTCAATTATCAGCACAGCTACATGGAAAAAATGACCCGTGAGCCCATCATAAAAAGGACAGCGTTCCACACCCAAATACCGCTGTTGGTCATACCAGAATTGGGCATGGAGGGTGTTTCCGCAGAAGCCAAAGAAGAAGAGGAAGAAGTGGAGTCCCATAATTAATGCTTCATGGCTATCTTTATACCGGATTTGCCATTTTGCAGACCCTGTTAAAGTAACCTATGGACAAACAACGATTAATTGACTGCCACGAGCGGATACAACCCTATATCCATAACACACCTGTTCTCACTTCCCGGCTTTTAAATGAAATGACGGAAGCCCAATTGTATTTTAAATGCGAAAACTTCCAGCGGATGGGCGCCTTTAAAATGCGCGGGGCCGCCAATGCCATAATGCAGCTTACCGATGAGCAGAAACAAGGTGGAGTGGTAACGCATTCTTCCGGAAATTTTGCCCAGGCCCTATCCCTTTCTGCGCAGAGTTTGGGGGTAAAGGCCTATATCGTGATGCCCAGTTCTGCACCCTTGGTAAAAAAACAAGCGGTAAAAGGTTACGGTGGGATTTTAATTGAATGTGAGCCCAACCTAACCGCCAGGGAAGCCACATCCCAAGAAATTGTGCAAGAGCATGGGGCCACCTTCATCCATCCATCGAATGATGACCAGGTAATTTTAGGGCAAGGGACCGCCTGTAAGGAATTGCTGGAAGCCTACCCAGACCTGGATTATTTATTCACTCCCGTTGGTGGTGGCGGTTTGATTGCCGGCACCGCATTGGCCGCTCACTTCTTTGGTGCAAACTGCAAGGTTATCGGGGGCGAACCTTTTGAGGTGGACGATGCCTATCGATCCCTAAAAAGTGGAAAAATTGAGACCAATACCTCCACAAACACCCTTGCTGATGGACTGAAGACCCAATTGGGCGACAGGAATTTCCCCATCATACAAAAACATGTGGATGAAATCGTCAGGGTAACGGAAGAAGATATCGTTGCTGCCATGAGATTGATATGGGAACGCCTCAAGATTGTTTGCGAACCGTCCAGCGCAGTTGCATTGGCTGCTGTTTTTAAAAAACAAGAGAAACTATCAAACCAAAAGGTCGGTATCATCATCTCTGGGGGAAATGTGGACCTGAGCAGTTTGCCTTTTTAAGGCTAGGCTTTGGGAAGTGTGATCTTAAATGTCGTACCGATGTCCTTTTCGCTTTCCACCTCAATTTTACCATCCATGGCCTCTACTTGGGTCTTGACCAAATAAAGCCCAAATCCCTTGCCTTCGGTAGCACCGCTCAACCTACCGTACATATCGAATATTTTACGTTCTTTTTCGGGGGTCAGTTCCATTCCGATGCCATTATCCATAAACTTCAGCAACACCTTTTCTTCCGTTGTCTCTGTTGTGATTTTCACTATGGCAGGAACACCACCCTTAGCGTAATTGATGGCATTGAGAATGAGGTTGTAAAAAACATTGACCACATAGCTTTTTGCACCAAAAACAGTATCCGTTTTAGAAAAATCGGTCTCTAAAACAGCTTTGTTTCGTGCAATTTCCTCAGAAAGAAGTCCTTCTATATCCTTCATCACATCTTTTAGAGAGACCTCCCTGAATTTCTTTTTGTCCGCGGATTTCAAGGATAAGGAAAGGTGCAGGTCTTTGATGGTTTGGTCAAGAGCTTCTGTGGTAAGCTCTATTTTCTTGACAATGTCGTCGTTCAATTCATCTTTACCCCATTCATAAATCTTGGAGAGCATCAAGAGATTTGATATCGGTCCCCGAAGATTATGTGATATGATTCGAACAAAATTTTGAAGTTCGTGGTTTTGCTCCACAATTTGGTGGTGGCTCTGCACATCCTTGGTAACATCCTGAGTGGTACCGCTCATACGGTATGGCACATCATTTTCATCATAAAACGCCCTCCCCTTTTGGTGCACATACCTAATCTCTCCATCCCCAACCACAATTCTGTGCACTATGTCGTGCAACTCTTTGTCTTCAATACATTTGGTCACATCCTCATTAAAAGCCTCCCTGTCTTCCGGATGGATAATATCAATCAAGGATTCGTAGTTGGCCGTAAAGGTTTCAGGATCTTGGTCAAAAATTCTGTACAATTGGTCGGACCACGTAATTTCGTTCTGGACCATATCCCAGTTCCAATGGCCAACATCGGCCACTGCTTGGGCTTCCCTGTACTTTGTCTCGCTTTCTCGCAAGCGATAGTTATTGTTGACTTCTTGGGTAACATCCCTTTGCCAAATACAACAACCGACAACTTCTCCTGAACTGTTCATGAAAGGCTGAAAGGAAAACTCGTGGACCACCGTACCCCCATTTTCCACAAAAGTGTGCTTGGAGGTAGTTGCATAACGATTGAGTGCTCGATCGCATCCCTGCTTGCATGAATTGAAGAAACTACTGGACTCGTAGACCTTTTTCAGGTCCATGCCTCTTTCCGCGTTCTCCAGACCATCCAGTTTAAGGCGAGCTTTAAAGGATGTATTGAAAGCGGTCAGCTTATAATTTTCATCCATAGCCCATACAATATCATTCCTATCTTCAACGATTTCAATCTTATTATGAATAAGTTCCTGTTTCTTTTTCAAGGATTAAAATTTATTCAGAATGAATTATTAAACGTTTGCGTAGGGTGATAGATTTGGGCTATATCAGCTTTAATATAAAACTCTATTTGTTGGCGCTCTGTAAATAATCTTCCAGATGCTCTATTCGTAAGGGTTTGGTAATGAATTCCTTTACGTATTTTTCATACTTTTCGGCTTCTTCTTTATCTGTCTCCGCTTCGGAGGAAGTTACCAAAAGTACCTCATTGGATTCTGGAAAATCCTCGAGCATCATAAACTCCAAGAATTCAAACCCGCTCATTTCGGGCATGTTGATATCCAATAATATCAATGTTTTTACTTTTGGGTCGTCTCTATATCTGAGATCATCTAGGGCCAATTCTGGATTAGTAAAGCTCTTAACCCTATCTTCCATACCCATTCTTCTGAAGTGAATAGCGTTCACCGTATTCACGAGGTCTTCGTCATCGACCAAGTATATTTCCTTGTACATAGCTTAGTTGTTGGCCTATTAATAATTTAGTTTCAGTTTGGTTTCACAATCGAATAATTGATAAATATCAATATTGTGCGTTATTAACAACTGCAAATACGAGTATTTTATTGTAAAAAAATAATTTCTGACAATAAAAATCCCTACGTCAAAAAAATGATATTACACTTTAAGCAGGGAAAACTTTTTCAATTATCTGATTGACATAAATTTATAATTATTCTTTTATTTTAACAAATAATCAATAATTAAAAATCTTTTTTGATTATCACTGATCATTTTAATTATTTATTATCAATCAGGTAAATTGATTGGTCTCAAATCCCTATTTGTTGATGTATTGGCCATATCACACAAGCTAGAAGACGCCCAAAAGGCAGGAAATAAAAAAAGCCCCTCAGTTCCTGAAGAGCTTTTTGTGCGGGTGAAGGGAGTCGAACCCCCACGCCTTGCGGCACTAGATCCTAAGTCTGGTATATATTGCACCAATAAAGCATAAATAAACTCATTTTCAATTGTTTATGTTTTTCATCATTTTATTTAAAGTCAATTAATATCAGTTAATATCAACATTTGTTGTACCTATGTTGTACCCAAAATTCGTAGTAAAGACGTATCTTTAGAGTGAATTTTTGACAAAATGTTGTACCTGATTTGGCTTTCGTATCTAAAACAGGTTCAAAATGTCAACGAGTGCAAAAATAATACTTCGCAAAAAGCCTAACGCAAAAGGGCTTTTTCCGCTTGCGATAAGGATAACCAAAGACCGTCGTTCAACTTACAAACATATAGGTCATTATATTGAATTAGAGGATTGGGACTCTAAAAACCTAAAGGTAAAAAAATCGCATTCTGAAGCTGAAAGTCTAAACAATTTGATAGCTTCCAAACTATCCGAAGCCAGAAAAGGGCTTATTGCACTACAGACGGATAATAAAGCTGCTTCTGCTCGACAAATCAAAAAAGAAATATACAAGCCAACTTCGAGCTTAACATTTTTTGATTTTGCTGACGAGCATCTTGAAGCCTTAGAGGCCGAAAAGAAAATCAATCGCCATTCTACAGATTCAGCTTGGGTAAGCTATATAGAAAAATATTGCTCTGGCCGACATTTGACTTTTCAAGAAATCGATGAGCGCTTTCTCAAAAAATTTAAGATTCATTTAAAAGGTTCTTGCTCATTAACTGAAACTACTGCAATGAATGTAATGGTCTTGATACGATTACTATTTAATAGAGCTATTCGAGATAAGGTTGTTAGCAAGGAAATATATCCCTTTGGAAAGGATAAGTTTAAAATCAAATTTCCCGAAACCACAAAAACAGGGCTTTCAAGTAAAGAAATAAAAGCCCTTGAAAGTGTTACTGAACTAACTGATATGGAAAGACACTCATTAAATGTTTGGTTGTTCAGTTTCTATTTTGCTGGAATGCGTGTTTCAGATGTGTTGTTTATAAGATGGTCCGAGATTTATGATGGGCGATTGAATTATAGAATGGGAAAAAATTCAAAGTTACTGTCGCTTAAAATTCCAGCTAAAGTTGAAAAAATCTTATTACAGTATGTTGAGGAAAGAGTAAATGATGATGACTTTGTTTTCTCCGAAATGAAAAAAGCCGACTTATCTGATGCGAAAGACATATATCGAAAGAAAAAAGTAGCGAACAAAAAATTCAATGACCACCTTAAAAAGATTGCGAAAAGAGCAGGCATCCAGAAAAAAGTTACGATGCACATTGCTCGACACTCTTTTGGCAATATTGCAGGCGACAACATTCACCCGCTTATGCTTCAAAAATTATATCGCCATACGGATTTGAAAACCACCATTAACTATCAAGCTAATTTCATTCATAAAGATGCAGATGATGCTTTGGAAAATGTAATTAACTTCTGAGAAGGTAATACTTCAAATTACAGTATCTCAAATTCCATTATCTTTATAGGTCACAACAAGTCCTATTTTATGATACATATTCTTACAACCGGCGGCACCATAGAAGGACTGGATTATGTAGATGGTAAAGGAATCACCCAATCAAATGTCACGATTCAAAGTTTTCTTGAGAGTGCCAATATTGATTTTGATTACACCATCAAAAGTGTGTTCAAAAAGGATAGCAGGGCCATCACAGATGAGGACAGAGCGCAGTTGGTTTGCAAGATAAATGAATCTGCTGCGACAAAAATTTTGATAACTCACGGTACTTTCACAATGGAAGATACCGCAAAATATATCGGAAAACTCAACCTGAATAAAACCATCGTACTGGTTGGGTCTTTCATTTTAGGTTCATCTGCAGAGACAGATGCACCATTTAATTTAGGCTATGCACTGAGCTCATTACAGCTTCTAAAACCGGATGTTTATATTGCTATGAACGGACAGATTTTCAATTGGAACAATGTTTCAAAAAATTTAGAAACCAACAAATTTGAGCGCAATGACCAGTAAAGTAAATGTTTGGCACGTCAATACATTGGACAACTTTCTTTTATCTTTTAATAGATACGGTCATTGTATTGCTCACATTTTACTTTTCGAGAAGAAATGCACGAAGTAGCCTTCGACGGTTTTTATATCTCGGCATCCTTTTCATAACGTACAATGCTACGGGCGGATTTTTACCCATAGAGAACTTTCCAGGGCCATTCATCCTTCAATATATCATTACGTATGGCGTGGCCATTGCGTTATGCGTATATATCGTTTACTACCTCTATAAAGAATATGACATCGTCGTATTGAAATTCAACTCATCCATTAAAAATCTCGCATTTTTAGCGAGTGGCAGCTATGTTGTCCTTTTTTTGATGCCTTATTTTTTGACAGACTCTTTGGATGCGGCTCGCTTTCTTTTTACTATTCCCATATCCTTAATAGCGTTTATATTTCTCATCATTTTCTATAGACGTATTTCAAATCCGAGCAATCCGAATGCGTTTATTTTAAGGCGAAACAAATTGTCTATGGTGAGCGTAGCGAGTATAGCTCTGTTGCCAATTTGCACCGTGATAGGCGATTATCAATGGATAACTTTTACCGTAATGAACTTGGCCTTCTTTGCCATTACAGCCATTGAGGTAGATAGGTATCTATACTTTTTGGAAAACAATACCCGAATGTATGAAGTGTTTGCCCTGAAGAAAAAACAACGCGAAGAATCTGTAGAGCGCAAGATAATCTATGAGGATTTAACGAGAAGGGAAATTGAAGTTGCGTTATCCATTCTTAGCAATCTTAGTTATAAGAAAATTGCCGAGGAACTTTTCATTGCCGAAAGCACCGTATCAAAACACGCCTCAAATATCTTCAAGAAAACCGGTGTGAAGAACCGTCGTGAATTTTTAAAGCGGTTTCGCAAAAAAAGATAATTAAATTACCTCTCTTAAGACCTAAGCATATTCATTGTCTCTCAGAGTTTCCGTAGAAAAATACGGCTCGTTCCGTAATTAAATACGGCAAGTTTTCCTTGTACGTTTATGAAGTAAAATTATTTTAGTGAGAGTTCCATAAAATACACCAATGAGCCACAAATTTAATGACCTGTGGCGTTCATTTATATCATTTTGCAGGACTATGATATCATCTAACCAACCGCATCAACTAAATCCCATTTCTATGGTTTCATATCAAAATACACCTGCTTATGGACTTTCAATTATTAACACAGCGACTAAAAAAAGAACTTGATGATATAAAACTTCAAAACGAGAGCATCCTTGAAAGGGCACACCGTTCCATTGGGCTCTGCCGTGATTCATTAAGCTTGCTTAAAAAAGAGGTTCTGTCGCAAGGCTTCAAATCCATTCAAGACGAAATCCATTTTTTTAAAGTAACCAAACAAGTCCCTCTCGTTGAGTTAATCTACTATTCCGAAATCCATTCGTTTGAAATTCAGTTCCCGAAAATCGACTTAAAAAGGCAGCTCAAATCCGTCAAAAAGAAAAGCAACAAACTCAATCGATTCTTTCTCTATAATCTGGACTTCGGAAGATACATCGAATCAGGGCAGACGCATTTTGATAAAGAGTATTACACTCGTGATTATCTCAATGGGTATCATATCACACTTTCAAAATTCTATTTTCAAGACCCAGAATTCTGTACAGCAAGAGATATGTTGCTCGGCAAATACAATGCCTACAAGTCCCTAACCAAATATTTAGTGGACAAGCAAAATAAATTGAAGAATGGGTTGAATGGAAATGAGATTTCATTATCTCACACCGAAAAAATGCATTGGCCGTTCAGCAATACAGACTATGTGGAACTCATTTATGCGCTTCACGCTAAAGGGCTTGGCGCTAAAAACAATCTGAGTATTGTTAAAATTTCAGATTACTTAAGCCAGATTTTTGATGTTGAGCCGAAAGACATCTACAAAACTTATCAAGACATCAAATACAGGAAAAAAAGCCGAACCCTTTTCCTCGATGAGCTATCCACTTCCCTTCTTTCCGAAATGGATAAAAGCGAGAAATAATATCATTTTCCAGCTGTTTTCTTATCAAATCTAAATGTTAAAAAATTACCGTACTACGGTTGAACTACGGTGTTTTGGTTTTCAGCGAATGTCCATAAAATTCAGTTCGATTTAAGTATAAATTTCGGCATCAACTATATCAAACCGCACCAAAGCATACCAAATTTCAAGATGTTAAATTTTGACCGTAGTACGGTCGTACTGGGGAAGAAAATCCAATAATCCATATCAAATTTGTAGAACGAAAGTCAAATTGGGTCAGGGCCTGTCAAATTAGTTGAAAGCAAAGCGGCAGTCCCTTTCTTTTAAACCGTTCTATTATGCCAACAAGTATTATAACCACAGACGACCTTCGGGAGTTCAAAATGGAATTGCTCGATGACATCAAAAACCTGCTTGCCAAACAATCGAAGGGCAGGCTCAAGAAATACCTTAAATCATCCGAGGTTATGGACTTACTTCAAGTCAGTCCGGGAACACTTCAAAACCTACGCATCAATGGCACATTGCCCTATACAAAGGTTGGTGGAATAATCTACTACGATGCCGAGGAAATTCAAAAGGTTATGGATGCTAACCGTGTGCACCACGGTCTAAATCCGTAAACGATGAACTACATAAAGCTACTCAATGCGGCTTTTGAAAAGTTCTATTTTGATGACCGCCTAAACCCGACCCATATCAGCCTGTATATGGCCCTGTTCCAGGAATGGAACAGCAACCGTTTTGCCGAAGAGTTCTACGTGAACCGCCGAGAGCTGATGCGTGTGGCCAAGATTGGCTCAAAATCTACCTACCACAGATGCATCGTCGATTTGGACGGTTGGCAATACCTCTCCTATTTTCCTTCAAACAATCCGTACAAGGGCAGCAAAGTGAAGATGTCCATTATCGGGACAAGTGATGAACCGGATGCGGGACAGTACAATCCCATTTTAGAACAGCTTGCGGAACAGTACTATCCCAGAGGTGTACCGCTTGGAGGACACAACCATCCCAAAAACGGACAGGTAGTGAACCCGCACCGTCCCACCAGCGGACAAGCATTGGTATCTAATACAAACAATACCAAAGAGGAAAACTATATAAAACAGCCAAAGGACTGTCAGGCCGTCACTGATTTTTTTGAGGAAAAGAATTTTGATGCCGATGAAGCGGAAAAATTCTATCAGCACTATACTGATCGAAATTGGCAAACAGGCGATGGGGAACCGATTCGTGACTGGCGTGCGGTGGCCATCAACTGGATGGACCGTACCGAACTGTTCGACACCGAAAACAAACCAAACAAAAAACAAGCATCCCAAATCAAGGACAACCTGCGTACCACTAAAACAAAAGACTATGGACAACCCCTCTAAAATCACAGAAGGTAGCGTGGAATATTCGATCGGAACATTCGACGGGAAAAGCATAGTGTACGATTTTCCTAAAATCATAATTTACCTGAATGCCAAAGGAAAGCTGTTGTTCGGCAAAAAGTTTAGGATTTATGATGAGGACAGAGATATTCTCTTGAAGCTCTGTTCCTACTTTATCAAAGACAAGGAATATTGCAACGCAAATGGCATTGATATTGACAAGGGCATACTGCTTTCCGGCCCTGTGGGATGCGGAAAAACAAGCCTGATGAAATTATTACGGCATATCGTACCCTTACAACGTCCGTATGAAGTGATTCCCTGCCGAAACGTAACCTTTGGGTTTAACCATTTGGGCTTTAAAACGGTCGAGGAATATGGCAATACCAAATTCTATTGTTTTGACGATTTGGGAGTTGAACCTGCTGGCCGATTTTATGGCAAGGACTTGAACGTAATGGGCGAAGTACTTTTATCACGCTACGAGCTTTACCTTTCCACCAAGCGAAAAATCAAGACCCACGCCACCACTAACCTTAACGCCGAAGAACTGGAAGAACGCTACGGCAATCGTGTCCGAAGCCGGATGCGTGAACTCTTTAATTTGATTGCTTTTGATAAGGCGGCTGGGGATAAGAGAAAATAAATATGCAATTGCTAGAGAATTAAAATTTTCATTTTACTATTTTTGTTAAAAATAATTTGGCAGCGGCAGAAAAAATAAAGGCATTATTACAAAGTTTTGGTGACGAAGACGATAATCGTTTTTACACCACCGCAATGCAAATTGCCGCTTCTGAAGCCAAAAAAGGGCATACAAAACTTGCTGAGGAATTGAAGGTCTTGATTGAAAAAATCAAGTCAAAGCGAAAAGTCGATTCAGTTTCAAAAACAAGAATTCTTCCTGTAAATGAAGCCCAAAGAGAGTTAAAGGATTTACTAGAAGTTTATAGACCACATATCAAAACCAAGGATATGGTTTTGACCGAACAAGTTTCGGAAGCTATTGAACGTATTCTCTCAGAACAACTGAAATTTGATCAGCTCTTACAGCATAATTTAGAACCAAGGCGAAAATTAATGCTAGTTGGCCCTCCTGGTTGTGGAAAAACAATGACGGCCAAAGCAATTGCTGGCGACTTGGAAATTCCATTGTTCATTATCCGTTTGGATGGATTGATTAGTCGCTATATGGGTGAGTCTATAGCAAAGCTTAAATTGATATTTGATTCGATGTACCAACATAGAGCGGTTTACCTGTTTGATGAATTTGATTCCATAGGTTCAAATCGCAGCTATGGTAACGATGTCGGGGAAATCAAGCGTGTTCTAAACAGTTTTTTAATGAATATTGAGAAAGACCAATCGAATAGTTTGTTGATTGCCGCTACCAATATTCCTGAATCTCTTGATAAGGCGTTATTCAGGAGATTCGATGACATTATACAATATCCTTTACCAAGCAGCAAGGAAATTGCCGAACTCATCAAAGTTCAGTTAAAGGGGTACTCGCTTGCCAAAGGCAAAACCGTGAATGCACTTGCCAAAGAGGCTGTAGGACTTAGTTTTGCGGACGTTTCCAATGCTTGTAAGGATGCAATTAAGGAGATGATTGTACAAAACACAGAAAAAGTGTCTTCCGCTACTCTTTTTAAATTTATCCAAAATAAAAAGACCAAGTTTTAATTTATAAATGCCTAGAAACTTAGAACACATAATTCTTTCTGGGTATGCATCTACCGAGTCTTATACAAGCCCAAGCACAGGACGGGATAGAGTAACTCCAATTGGGAGAAATAGAAACACTCACGGAAATGCGTTGCGCAACCAGCTTCAAATGGCTGAAATGGCCTTTAGGCAAAATACAGATATGGATTTTGTATATCTGGAGTTTATTTCTGAAAAGGATTGCCTTTTGGCCTTTGATAGTTTTGAAGATGGTAGAAGTGGCGACCATCGTTTTGTATCGTCAAAATTGGAAAAAGTCATAATTGACGGTCAGGAACACGAACGCTACAGGGCTTGTGTGTTTTTAAACACCAATGGAATATCCAAATTCCTGAGAAAAATCGAAGCTTATCTAGATCCCGAGAAGGACAGTGATTCCGGTAACCCTAGAAACACTAAGCTGCTCAATAATATTGCTAATATACAGCAGGCTACTTTGGCAAGTTTTTGGCAAGAGGATGAAATCGATTTTCCTGGTCTCGATGAAGAAGTTTGGTGGGAAGTTTGGTTACGACGAGACAACTCACAAAACGACATCCGTGAAGATGAGGAGATGATAAATATGCTCTTAGATAATGTAATTGTGGTTGCTGAACGGAGATTGTTGTTCCCAGAGCACATTGTTCGAATGATTCGAGGTACAGCAAGAGAACTATCAACTACTCTGTTATATACTGATAAACTAGCAGAATTAAGAAAACCCAAAGAAGCTGCTGATTTTTTCACAGGATTAAATAACGATGATGCCAACGATTGGGTTGAGGACCTAAGAAATAGAACGATTGATAGAACCACTGATGATTCCGTTATAATCTGCTTATTGGACACAGGTGTAAACCGAGGTCATTCCTTGCTACAGGGTTTTATCCCAGAAGACAATATGGATTCCGTAAACCCTGAATGGGGAAATGCCGACACACATCCCCACGGCCACGGAACACCAATGGCAGGAATTGCACTTTATGGAGACCTTACCGATTTATTGCAGGACAACTCAAATATTGAAATATTCCATCGGCTTGAATCTATCAAATTAATTCATCCCAACAACCCGCATCAACCTGAATTATATGGTGCAGTAACGGAAGAAGCCATTGCCAGGGCAATAATTCTAAACCCTACCAACAAGCGAGTATTAGCAATGGCGGTAACTGCTACTGATGGACGTGACAAAGGTAAACCATCATCGTGGTCAAGCTCCGTAGATAAAATTGCTTTTGGAGAGGAAGGTACAACTGATGACAAATCACTGTTCTGTGTCTCAAGCGGAAATACCGTGATATTTAATATTTCGGAATATCCACAAAAGAATTTTGAAGAATCTATACACGACCCTGCACAGGCCTTCAATGCACTTACCATTGGTTCATTTACCCAAAAAACCGTCATAGACCAAGGTCAATTTAATGGAGCAACACCTTTAGTACCTGCAGGTGGTATGTCACCAAGCAATAGCACTTCAGTAATGTGGGAAAACAATTGGGCTCTAAAGCCAGAACTGGTTATGGAAGGTGGCAATTATGGTATTCATAACGGAGGTATAATCGACCCAGATTCACTAAGAGTACTTTCCGTTGGAAAAAATTTTAGAACCGAACCTCTTTCCAGCTTTGGTGATACCAGTGGAGCTACAGCTTTGGCCTCTAGGTATGCAGCAATGCTAACTTCGCAATATCCCACATTATGGCCAGAAACCATAAAGGGCCTTCTTGTTCATTCGGCCGATTGGACAAATGAAATGCTTGGTAACAGGGCTATACAGGAATTGAACAACACAGAACAAATCAGGCTTCTAAGAACTTTTGGGTACGGCGTTCCCGATTTTCAAAAAGCTGTAAGAAGCGCAAACAATTCACTTACCTTTATTGCGCAAGAATCTTTGAGTCCTTTTATACTTGATGATGGTACGGTTAAAACAAATCAAATGCATTTACACAGTTTACCTTGGCCTACCGATGTTCTAACGGGATTATTTGATAGCGAAGTAACCCTTACGGCCACATTATGTTATTTTATAGAACCAAACCCCGGCAACAAGCAATACAGTAAATCATATTACTATCAATCTCACGGTCTGCGGTTTAAAATGATTGATTCGGGTGAAACTATTGAACATTTTCGGGAAAGAGTAAATCGCGAAGCTAGATTAGAAGACCAAAATGGTTCGTATTCCGGAGAAAGTTGGATTATCGGAAATAAAGTTCGGGATAAGGGCTCTGTGCATAAAGATATTTGGAAAGGCACCGCTGCCGACTTAGCTACCAGAAATAAAGTTGCCATTTATCCTGTCAATGGTTGGTGGCGTACCAGAAAAAAATTGTTGCGTTACAATAGTCAAGTCAGGTACAGTTTAATTCTATCTATTGAATCACCAGACAATACGGTTGACCTATATAATCCCGTTCTCAATCAAATAGACATTTTGATATAAGAAATTATTACTTCTATGTCGTTTTTGAAATTGCTTTAAGACTATGTAAAATTTTTTGAGATAGTTCTTTCATTGATTAATTGTTTATTGATTTTAATATGATGTTCGCCAAGAGTGTAATATTCTTTGTGACTACAAGATATTTTTCCTCTTTAGGATGACTTAAAAACCCCAATTCCAATAGAACGGATGGCATAAAGTCCTTCGTTTCCCGAAGCACCTGAAAATTGGAAAACTTTACGCCTCTACTTTCAAATCCCAACTTGTCATTCAAATCAGCTTGTAATTGAAACGCCAACCAAGTTGCTTCATCCAAAAACTTCGACCTTTGATTGAACACATAGATTTCTACACCACGAGCATTAGGATTATCCGAATGATTGCAATGCAAGGACAGGAACAAATCTGCATTTAGAACTTTGGCCAGCTTGCCCCTATCACTTAAAGAAATTAAGGTATCGCTATAACGTGTTTGATAAATTTCCACAGTTTTATTGTGGTTTTTCTCGGCCAATTCTGAAATCAACCTTGCTATTTCCAAGGTTATACTCTTTTCCTTTAAGTTATTTACCCCAATTGCACCGGAATCATTTCCGCCGTGGCCAGGGTCAATTACGATGATTTTTTTCTCATCCAAATCCTGACCCAAAAAGATGCAACTTTTGAGAAGCAAAATCATAAAACTGACGTTTTTGAGCCACTTTTTCATTTTCAATTTTTCTCTTATTAACAGTTCCACTTCAAAATTTCATAGAATTTGATGTCAAATAATAACATCGAAAACTAAATAATATCAAATAATATTTTATTCACAAATATTTGATTTTCAGTTATTTATATTCAAATATATGTAAATTTCACATAACGAAAATGAACCAAAAATTTAAACCCATTCGTTATGAAAAAAACATATTATTTGGCGGGCTTTCTTTCGCTCTTATCCACATCGCTTTTTGCACAGATTGGTGGTATTGAAGATTCGGTCAACGATGTTTCCGATACCATCAGAGCCATTTTCCCAATCATCTTAGGGGTCATATTCCTTATTGGATTCCTTTTTAATGCAGGTCATTTCTTTGGTGAAAACGCAGACCTCAAAAAAGGAATCACGCGAGTCTTGGTATTTGTTTTAATCGCAGGCGCGGTAGTTGGAATCTTCACCTATCTCATAGGCATCGTAGTGTAGTGAAGAAGTTTGAAGTCTATAGAAATATGCGGAAACGGGCGGTCATATTTGGCCTGCCCATTTCGCTATTTGCCTTGATGATGGTATCTATTTTGGCATCACTGCTCATCATCATTTTTTCCTTCAGCTTTGGCATCATCATCGGGCTAATGGTCTTTAATGGTGGACTTTATATTGCCTTGACTCGAATAGCCAACAATCCGCAGCTTTTCCAAATGGGTAATCCTTTTCCAAAAATCATCAGCAACAAGCGTAACTCAGGTTTTGAATATGAATAAGATGAACCTCTCAGCATATCAACCCATTGCAGATATTCAGGATAATATCGTCTTTGCCAATAATGGCAATGTGGTGTTGTGCTATAAAGGGAATCTGCCAGAAATCTATTCGCTTTCTGAAAAGGACTTTGAGGATATACACGGTGCGTGGTTCCAAGCCTTGAAGTCACTACCTGTTGGAACGGTGGTTCATAAACAGGATATCTATTTAAAGAAGTCCTACTCTTCAGAACAATTGCCCAACACATCTTTTCTTGAAAAGGCCACCCACAACCATTTTAAGGGACTTGGTTATATAGAGCACCAATGCTATCTGTTCTTTATCCTGACTAAAAACAAGGCACTCAACAATTCTAAATATGTCAATCCGTTCCGGAAGGTTTCTAAGGGGATTGTCCAGCAAATGGATGACAACATTAAGGTATTTGCCAATGCGGTCAGCGATTCGGTGTCCTTCATCAACAATAGTAGAAAGATGCGTTTTATTCCGCTTCAAGCGAAAGAAATAGAAGACTTGACCAGCTCATACTTCAATGGATTTAGTGAAGGATTTGATACCGACATCCTACTGGAAAAGAAAAACGTCACCATCGGTGACAATCATTTTGATGCCCTGGCCGTCAACAGCGAACTGTGCTTTGGCGAAAGTGTACAAAGTAGCAAGACCAATGAGAAATTCACTTCTGACGATTTTGTATTTCATCAAGGGTTTATTGATGGCTTAGGGCTTACGTTGAACGAGAACCATATCGTAAACCAAATTTTGTATTTGGATGATAAACAGAAATGGCGAAAGCTGCTCGACAAGAAAATAGAAGAGCTTAACAAAAGTTCCAATTTCGGTTCGCAGAATAAGGTGGTTCTTGGTAAAATCCAGCACATCCTTGACCAAATCAATGCCGATGACAATGCACGGATTATCCGAGGTCATTTGAATGTGGTCTATTGGGCAAAGGACAAAAAAAGTCTGGATTCCATTACTTCAAAAATCAAGACCGAGTTCAAGGAACTGGATATCATCCCATATTATCCAAGAGGTGAAGAACGCAAGAATTACATCCTGAACAGCTATTGCTGTTTTTCATCCAACTTCTCGAACAATGATTTGTATGTAACAGATTTGAAACAAGCACTTTGCCTGTCCATTAACAATACCAACTACAAATCTGACGATACCGGAATCATCTTTAATGACCGAGAGCATAACATTCCAGTTCTTAAAGATGTTTGGGATGAACGAAAGAAGCGTATCAAAGCACGAAACTTTGCCATTTTCGCCCCAACGGGCGAAGGCAAATCGTTCCTTGCCAATAACATACTGCGCCAGTATTTTGAAAAAGGTGTCCGCTTGGTCATTATTGACTTGGGTGGATCCTACACCAAATTTGCCAAGCTCTATCCCGAAAAGTACACCGTGCTTCGCTATGAGAGCGGAAAGAACCTTGGTATTAACCCATTCTTTATTAGCGATAAAAATGACCTAACACCGGAACGGCTTGAAGATTTATCGGTGTTCCTTTTTGAATTGTTTGCTTCTGATTTAAAAGTGACGAAAGCACAATCCGTTTCGATCAAAAAAATACTGCGTCATTATTACGATAGCACTTCTGAAAACCATTCTCTGGAAGGCTTCTACAATTTTATAGAAAGGCATCAAAAAGATATTCTGAGCGACCTAAAAATCCATCCCGACTACTTTAATGTAACGAGCTTTCTGCACGTGATATCCGAGTATGTCGGCGATGGTCTATATAGTTTTCTCTTTGAAGTTAGCGAGGACCAAACCTATAAAATTGAGGACAAACGATTGATTGTTTTTGAACTGGATGAAGTGAAGGACAATAAGGAAATCTTGTCCGTAATGCTCAAGCTCATCAAGTCGGCCATCCAAAGAACCATCTGGCGCAATCGTGCCGAAAAGGGCATCATCCTGTTCGATGAGTTTGCGAAGCAACTGAAGTTTGATAATGTACTGGAAAGTGTGGAATTCTACTACCAAGCCATCAGAAAGCAAAACGGTGCTATCGGTATTATTTTACAATCCATCAATCAGTTACCCAACAATTCTACATCGGCCAGTATTCTTGAAAATACACAGGTCATTTACAGCTTAAACAATGAAAAGGGTTATGATGAACTGGTCAAACGCCTTAATCTTTCCAGCCACGACCTGAATCAGTTAAAGTCCATCAAGAACAATCTTTCCGGACCACGGAAGTACACCGAAATGTTCATCAAAATCGGGAAGGAAAGCAACATCTTCCGGTTGGAAGTTCCAAAGGAAGTTTATGCCGCCTACTTAACGGATGGAAAGGAAAATGAGGAAATAATGAAGCTCTACAATGAGCATCAGGATATGGAAAAAGCAATAATTCAATTCACATCTAAAACATAATGTTATGAAAACAAAAATCTTGATTATCGCAACGGCATTCATCTTTTTATTGCCTGCACGCGCTGCGTGCCAGGGAATGCCAGTCTATGACAATACCAACTTCATCAGTTTGGTTAAACAGCTATTGGAATCGGGTAAACAGACCGCAGAAATGATTAAGTCCGTAAAATTTCTCAAGGATGCCAAAGAAGCTATTGAAAAAGTTTCAAGCGTTGTCCAACAGCTTAGGGCAGTTGAGGAAATCGCACAGAACAATCAGCGCCTTATTGATGTAATGCAAAATGACCTTCAGGATATTCTCAATTCCCCCTACATCAAACCCGAGGAAATTGACAAGGTTATGGGTTCTTTCGAAACCATTGTACAAAATTCCTTGGACACGGTGGATTTTATAGACGAAGTTCTCTCAAGTGATTATCTAAAAATGAGTGATGCCGAACGCGCCGAAGTCCTGAAAACCAAGGAACTGGAATCGAAGCAGATGGTTTCCAGCATCACTATGAAAACAAAACGCTATCGTGATATTATTTCATTCAGAAAGATGCAGGATAAAGTCAATAATCGAGAAATAGGATATTAACAATGACTGCGACCATCATTTTAGGAATTGGCTTGGAATACATCGATACGGTGTTCCAGACCATACAGGCCAGCGACTTTTCGCAATACACTATTGCCGGAATGAAAACACTTGCTGTCCTATTTTTCTTGGTCAACATCCTTAAAAAATACAACGAAGGTATTGCTGACAAGGACGGTTACACTTGGGGGTTGAGTCCGGGCGAATTGGCAAAGAATTTTGCCATTGTCCTATTGGTCATATTTTCAACGCAGGTGTTAGGATTCTTTGATGGGATATTGGTAGCCATCGAGGAACAATATAGGGGCACGGCACCTGCGTTACTTCCATTGCAAATGCAGGATATACCATTAGAGGAAGATGTCAGCCTTTTTGATGCCGCAAGCTCGGCAATGACGCTTTTGTATGAGGCATTGGTAACACCATTATATGGGTTCAAGATATTGGCCTTTATCCTAAGCACCATACTTTGGATATTGGATTTGTTTATCTATCCGCTGTTTTTAGCAGAACGCTTTTTCCTCTTGGGAATAATGCAGGCGTTTTTTCCATTGGTCATTAGTTTGGCAGTTTTTGAAAAATTCCGTTCGCTCGCCTATACCTTCTTTAAACTGTACGCTGCCGTTTATATGCTCGTACCAGCATTCTTTCTGGTCAATGTGTTTATCAATGCCATTTACACGGAAATAAATACCAATTTCTGGGTTAACCTGTTCGGAACCGATACAGGTCAGGGCTTTTTTGCGCCTGTAGTTCAACTGGGCTCAGTTGGCTTTATCGTTTTTCTAAAATTCAAATTGTATAGACGTGCAACCTCGTTTACCCTCAGATTATTTACCAACTAATTCCATTCAGAATGAAAACACCTTACAAGAACATATACAAAATATTGAAACTGAATCGGCTTATTGTTTTGGCAGTAGTCATCTGTGCGTTGCTATCCAGCAGCTTTTCGCTTTTAATGGTTTATAATATGAACAAAACTGCTCTCAATAGTGCCTTTGCTATCAATACCGATGGCAGTATCATTCCGTTAAAGCTCGTAACTCAAAAGGAAAATTTCAGGGTCGAAGCTCTGGCTCACTTAGAACTGTTCCATAACTACTTCTATAACATCGATGCCAGCAACTACGAACGCAATCTGGAAAAGGCTCTTTGGCTGGCCAACAGCTCGGTGGATAATCTCTACCGTCAGAAAAAGGCTGATGGTGTCTATAATCGATTGCTTCAGTATTCCCTTGTTCAAAGAGTGCTGAGCATCGATTCGCAAGTAGAGCAGCAAAACGGAAGCTACGTCTTCAGGACAGTAACCATTTTTGAAATCAATAGAGGTTCAGTCATTGACACTTACGAATTGGTATCTACAGGAAACTTGATTATGGTAGACCGAAACTTTCCCAACAATCCACACGGATTGTTGATTACCAATTATTTCGAAAACACTTTAAGAAAAATAGATTATGAAAGTAGAAAAGAATAAAATCATTTTTGCTGGTGTACTCGCCATCATTTTCCTCTTCCTTATCTCGTATTCAGTAATGCTTATGGAAGATGAGGACAATGATGAAGACACCTTGCAACAGACGCTTGTTCCTGAACTGGAAGATGACCAAAAGGAATACGATTCCAAACTCGATGCCATAAACGACCTCAAGGAAGTGCGTGAAAGCACCGCACCGAGCATCTACGATGAAAAGCTCTTGGATTCTACGGGACTGTACAATCCTGATTTGCCAGAACAAAAAAAGCAACGCATTGTGGATAGTATTTACAAGGCTGGCAAGATTAAGTATTCCGAAAAACGCTATCAAAATTTGGGACAAAAGCGAGTTGTTCAACAAACAACACCAAAGGTGGATTCTGCTGAAGTTAAAAGAGAACAAAAAATTGAAGCCGAAGAATTGGGCCTGGAACATCAACTGTTCTTTGCGGCCTCGCCCAAGCCCAATGAAGTTTCAATTATCGGCAATACTGATGAAACGATTTACGTAGTCGTAGATGGTGACCAGGTTGTTCAAGCAAATACCCGATTACGGATGCGCCTAACCAAATCGGCTACTATCAATGGTAAACTTATGCCAAAGAACACGCCTGTTTTTGGCTTTATCAGTTTCCAGCCCAATCGTGCTTTAATTGAAATTGAGAATATTAAACACCATCCCACTAAACTAAAAGCCTTCGATTTGCAAGACGGTAGTGAGGGTATCTATGTCGAAAACAACTTTAGGGAAGAGGTAACCAGAGAGGTATTTGATGATGTTATTGGCGATATTAATATTCCCAGCGTACCGCAAGTTGGCGGACTTACACAAGTATTTAGGCGTTCTAACCGCAGGGTAAAAGTAACCGTCCTGAACAATTACAGATTAATCCTAAAACCAAAACTATGAGACGATATAATTATATATTCATAATGGTATTTGTTTTCGCTTTCGCGAAAGCGAACGCACAAACCACCCACTTACTTGATACCATTTATGCAAATGACACTAAAAATGTGGCACTATTCTTCCCAGAACCTATTCGGCAAGGTATAACCGGTTCAGATAATTTTGTCTTTACCTACAATCGTGAAAAAGAACAATATTTTGGACTGTTGCAAGCCAAGCCTGGAAAGGAAAGTAATTTGCTGGTAATCAACCGAAATGGCTCGATTTTTTCGTATATTGTAAGGTATAAAAAACAGCTTTCTAAGCTCAATTATTTTATTCCGATATCAAGTAGTATCGGAAATGAAAAACCGATTGTAACCGATTCAATTCTTGCTGAATCTTCTGAAGAGCGTGTAGATAACAGAACGTACCATTACCAAAAATTCTGCGCATACCTTCTCAATAGGAAACAGCGCATTGGTCGAATCAAAAAGCGAAATGAAGGTATTGTTTTACGTGTTGAGAATATCGTTTTCGATAAAGAAGAACTGTACTTCGTCATCCAGATTGAGAATAATTCTACCTTGGATTACGATTTGAATTTCTTGAACCTTTCGATTGAAACACGACAAAAAGGAAAAAGGAAATCATTACAACGTTTGTATCAAGAGCCGATTTACAAACATAATCTGCCTTCAAAAATTGCAGAAGGTGAAACGGTACGGTTCGTTTATGTATTGCCAAAATTTTCATTATCCAATGACCGTAGGGCAATTTTAGAACTGAATGAAAAGGATGGTGAACGAAATATTGAAATGAAACTATCGTACAGATATATCAATAACCCAAATTAAAGTCATTATGAAAAATAGTATCGTTTTCACGCTCGTATTGCTGTTCCTTTCGTGTGCAGATTCCACAACTAAAGTTTCAGGACCAAGTGCTACAGCCCAAGTTGTTATCGAAAGCTTTTATGAAAAGGATGAAGAAACCTTAAAAGCCAACTCAACACCACAGGCTTATTCTAACTATATGAATACCATAAATATGTTCAACGCTACACCAAAAGATGATTCCAATTTTAGTGTTTTGCAGGACACGATTATGGGTGATGTGGCTTGGGTAAAATATACAACAGCTTACGATAAAACACCCGGCCTTTTCAAACTGGTTAAGCAAAACGGTAAGTGGCTGGCAGATGCCAGAGGTTCAAAAGATAAATCGCCTTTTTGAAAAACGTATTTATTTATTTTTATCGAGATTGATTTCCCAATAGCCTCTTGTTCCGCCCACACGCTCTATATATCCAGCATCCTTTAAATTATTGAGGTGTTTTTGAATTGCAGATTCATTGATATGTAATACTTCTGCAATACCGGAACGACTTATTCGATTATCTTGAGCAATTAACTTCAGAACTTCTTTTTGTCTATGTGTTAATTCAGAAATGGCACCAATATCCTTTTCGATTTGACCACCTATTTGACCACCTTTTAGACCACCTTTTGCACCACCTTCATCAACAGTAGTTTCTTTAGCCTCAAATGTCATTCTAAGAAAGTTATCAGAAAAACTAAAACTCTCTTTGCCATAGTGTTCCAAAATACGAGGGATGCCAGAACCTAATTGTTCCACCAGTTCTAAATCCTTAAAAATTCGCATCAGTTCTTTATTCCGTGGGACTGAAAAGCCCTCAAAAAATTCCTTTTTGCTCAAACCTTCGGGCAGACCACCAGCTGATGTAATTTCTATCCTGTCCGAAAAGATTTCAAACTTTGGGGTAATCTCGTTGGTATAGTCGTAATGCACAAATGCATTGATAATAGCTTCCCGTAAGGCGATGGGATTCCAAAGATTGGCCTGTTGTCGTTCCTTTGCGGTAATTTTTGTGGCTGTTCTGTTCTCGACGGCAATCTTATCAATGACCTGCTTGGTCGCTTTTACCAAGCATTCGTGACCATATTCGTTACTTTCAATGAGATCTGTTCGGGTCTTGCCTGAATACTTGGCCACTTTAATAGAGGTATTGTTCTTGTCAGCTAAAAGATAGCCTGCGTAATTGAATGCGCCATCTTCGGTAAGCAATTCCAGGTTCTTTGTAAAGGCTTTCCCCAAATTATAGCCAGCTTCTTCGTAATAGATTTTCAACTGTCCAAAGCTCAGGTCCTGTCGTCCAGATTTAATTTTGCTGATGGAATTTCGTGTGCGCTTAGCAAAGAGCTCGTCTATCATCTTTTGGGACATTGGCTCTGCAGATGAACCCATACGGATAAAACACCCCTTTTCGCTCATCCCATACTTTCTAAGATGATACAGTTTTTCAGGACCGCTGGCGACAATAATTTTAAGGATGTCTTTACCATCCCGTTCCTCGCTCACGATGTCAAACAGACCCAATGCGAAAGGTCGGATGTTGTTCTTTAGCCTATCCTTAATCTTAAGTTGGTCGCCATCCGAATCCGCCAAACCGTAAACATTCTCGTTTTTGTCAATACCGATATAGAGAATACCACCCTCGCGATAGTTCAAAAAAGCAATGACCTCTTTTTCAAGCCCATCGGACAGTTCTCGTTTGTATTCTATACGGTTTGTTTCTGGCATTCATCAAGGTAAATTAGGGGATAAAGATAGTGATATTAAATTGTGGGTTTTAGCAAAAAACAGATATAATAAGATTACGATGATTCAATCTGCAAGAAAACATTTGTTAAAACTAAACTGTTGTGAAATGTTAAAATCCATAAAATGTTAATTAACTTTATCGATTTTAATATCACTATTTTTTCATGAATAAAGGCGCAAAATTTTATCGATGTGATTTTCAGGTACACAGCCCTCGCGATATTGCTTGGACAGGTGCACGTTATGGTGTAAATCCAGAGCAAGTAGAAGGTTTAACTCAAGAGGACAAACAGCAAATTGATGATAACCGAAATCAATTTTGTAAGGAATATTTAGACAAAATAAGCAGTGCAGGAATTAACGCCATCGCTATGACAGACCATCACGATGTGGTTTTTGTCCAACACTTACGAAGGGTCGCCATAGAGCAGAATGAGATACACGACATAATGGGCGAGCCAGAGAAAAAAGTTACGGTTTTCCCAGGCATTGAACTCAGCCTTTCCAATCCTGCAAGCCAGACTATTATTATTTTTGATGCAGATTTCGAGGATACCCATCTCAACTCTGTCCTTAATTTTCTTGGCATACAACCTACAGACCCCTATGACAGACAAACGGTACAAACCCAGAGAATTTCCCAAGAGGTAATCAACAACCTTCCCCAGCTTCATAAAATTTTAGATGAAGTTAGCTATTGTAAAGGTAGGTACATTGTACTTCCTAATGTTGGGAAAGGTGGCCAACATTCCATAATACGTCAAGGCTTCCAAGAGCACTACATTAAAATGCCTTGCGTTGGCGGTTATGTTGATAAGGACATATCACAGGAATCCGGTTATCAAAATAAAATTAACGGTGGGGATGTCAACTACGGAAACAAGAGCATAGGTCTTGTATCTACTTCAGATAATAGGTACGAGGACGGTCGTGAGTTTGGAAAATATTCTACTTGGGTTAAATGGGCAGAACCAACTGCAGAAGCTATTCGGCAGGCCTGTTTGGCCAAAGAATCCAGAATTTCTCAGAATGAGCCAGAAATGCCTCAAATATTTATTGAATCGCTGGATGTTACAAACTCTAAATTTCTGGGTGGTTTCAATATCAACTTCAATCAGCAATATAACGCCTTGATTGGTGGAAGAGGAACTGGCAAGTCAACTATTTTAGAATACATAAGATGGGGACTGTGTGACCAAACGGTTAAAATAGGCAACTATCAAGAATTGGATATTATTCAGAACCGAAGAGATACGCTAATAAGGAAAACGTTGACAGCCGTTGATGGTGAAGTGAGAATTACAATGGTGAAAAATGATGTTCGCCACATCGTTAAAAGAAATTCTGCCAGCAGGGAAATACTTTTGAAAATTGGTGATGGTGAATTTCAAAAAGTTAGTGAAGAAGATATTCGAAAAGTACTGCCAATACAATCCTATAGCCAAAAACAACTTAGTGATGTTGGTGTAAAGACAGAAGAACTAAAGCGGTTTATAGAACAACCTATTAAGAGCAGCTTAGAGCGTACTTCTTACAATTTAGACGAAACAAATCTAAAACTCAAAAATGCGTACAATCAATTAGTACGCAAAAAGAAAGTGCAGAATGAGATAGCAAATTTCAATATTGAAGGTAGTTCTATAAAGGGGCAAGTTAAAGGTATTAGAGAGTCTTTAAAAGGGATTTCGGAAGCTGACCAAAAAACAATTAACAAAAAATCAAAATTTGAGTTAGAGAAGACAATTATAGAAAATACTGAATCTGAACTATCGCTTTTTGAGTCTAAAGCTGATGAGCTTCTTGAGCTTTTGAAATTATACCCAGAACCTATTGAGCCTCACATTGACAACATAGAGAACAAGGATTTGATAGAAAATCTTAATACAGAGGTCAAAACAAAATTCAAAAATATCAACGAAGCTGTTCAAAATCTGAAGGATATTTTTAATGAGAGCGGATTAAAGCAGTACACCGAAATTGTAGAAGAATGGGGGAAAAAGCAAGCGCAGTTCGATAGTGAATATGAGGCTGCCAAGGGGAAGTCCATAGCAAGTCAAGAACAACTAACGAATATTAAAAAACTTGAAGACCGTCTGGCAGAGATTAATAGTTTAGTTGCCGATAGGAAATCAGTATTAAAAGAGCTTGGAAATCCAGAAAACGACTATAACGCCTATAAAGAAGAATGGAAGGAACTGCACTTGGAAAAAGTTCAGGTATTAAATGACCAAGCAACAAATTTCACCGATTTATCAAATAACCTTATTAAAGCAGTAGTTACCAAAAATATCAATCTTGCTAATTTCAAGGAAAAATTACGTTCTATTCTTGAAGGAACGAGAATCAGAGAAGAGCGAATAGATGCATTAATAGCACATATCCGCAGCAAAGATGACCCAATTTCTGAATTTATAGCGATCTCTGAAGAATTAAGATTATTGGCAGAATTTAAACTTGATGAAGAGAATCCAGAAGAATTGCCATCTACACCAATCTTGGACTCAACCGGATTCAGCGAAGACCACAAATTAAAGATGCAATCCAAAATCACAACCGATGACTGGTTACAATTGACAGCAACAGAATTAGAATTTGACCCTGAATTCTTTTATACAACAAATAATGAACTTGGCGATGAAATTCCCTTTCGAGATGCATCTGCTGGGCAGCAGGCTACGGCACTACTTACAGTATTACTCAACCAGCCCGGAATACCTTTACTAATCGACCAACCCGAAGATGACATTGACAATAGAGCTATTGATGCAATAATCCAAAATATCTGGAATGCCAAAAAGAAAAGGCAATTGGTTTTTACGAGCCATAATGCCAATTTGGTAGTTAACGGCGATGCCGAATTAGTGATTTGCTGCGACTATAAAGATGCCAGCTCACAAACAAGAGGGATTATCAAAGCAGAAGGTGCTATTGACACCAAAGAGATTAAAAACGAAATTACATCTGTAATGGAAGGTGGCGAAAAGGCGTTCAGGCTTAGAAAAGATAAATATGGCTTTTAATGGATAACTATAAAAAAATGACCTCAGAATGTGGTGGTTTCATAAAAAGTACGGAAAACTAATTGTTAGAACTTTTCTAATTTTTACTTTTCATCAGTGCTATACTTAAATATTTTGGGGTAATCGATTGAGAAACTTGCTTAGTTGTTATCCTCTAAAAATCGACCTCGCCTCATCATAAATCCTTTCAAAATTCGCTCTCAAATCTGCTTCCGAATATCGCTTGGTATCCTGTGGAAGTTGTCTTTCGATTTTTGATAATTTGAACCGTACTTTCTTATCCTTCCCGTCTGCAAAGGTGACGAACTCACCTTGTTTGAGCCTAAAGAAAATATCTGCTCTTCTTTTGGAAACCTCTCTTTCGCCTTTTGTTATTCGGGTGTCGGTTTTAAAGATGTTGGCGGCCTTACTTATGCTTTTTGTTGGGTTTTTGATAATTTCAAAAAAACGTTCGTAATACTTTGCCGTGTCTGGGTCATTGACCTTGCCAAAGAATTGATAGGATAGGTTACTCAAAATAGCTTTGCTGGCCTTATCGCCATACATCATATCGTTTTGGATTTTGTCCTGCATTACATAAATGGTGGCGATATCATAGCTTCGCAGTGTCGCTGGAATGCGGTGCATATTGAGTAAGCGAATGGTCGGTGCTTCTTCCATTAATAGAAATGAAGGTTTGGAATTACGCACACTCATCTGTTTGGGGGTCTGTAAATTAAACTCTGTCCGATCCATCAATCCCTCTGGGGCTAGCCCCAGAGGGATTGGGATTTAATTCCAAGGGAATCCTCTCCCCAAATTTAATATAAAGTTGCTGGACCACCAGGCTCCAATTCTGCAGGGGCGATGTCCATTTCTTCTCGATGTTCCTGGTGGCCAGGTAGACCAGCTTGAGCAGGGCCATATCGTTTGTAAAGGCCCCTTTGGTCTTGGTGACCTTGCGTACCTGGCGGTGGAAGCCCTCCACGGCATTGGTGGTATAGATCAGTTTGCGGATGGGCGGGGTGTATTGGAAGTACTGGGAGAGCTCTTCCCAGTTGTTCTGCCAGGATTCAATGACCACGGGATATTTGCCTCCCCATTTTTCGCCCAGGGCCAGGAGTCCGTCCTCGGCCACCTCCTTACTGGTGGCCCGGTATACCTCTTTGAGGTCCCGCATGAACTCCTTTTGGTCCTTTGAGGCAATATACCTGAGGGAATTGCGTATCTGGTGTACAATGCACTTCTGTACCTGGGTCTTTGGGAATATGCTGAGTATGGCCTCGGTAAAGCCCTTCAGGTTATCGGTACAGGCAATAAGGATGTCCTGCAGTCCACGGTTGTTCAGGTCGGTCAGCACCTGGAGCCAGAAGTTGGCACCCTCGCTCTCGGAGATGTACATGCCCAAAACTTCCTTATATCCCTCCTTGTTGATGCCAAGTATGTTATAAAGGGCCTTGTGCTCGATCTTCCCATCGACCTTTACCTTGTAGTGCATGGCATCCAGCCACACGATGCAATAGAGGGGCTCCAGGGGACGGTTCTGCCACGCCTTTACATCGGGGACGATCCGATCGGTGATCTGGCTTAAGACCGTATGGGAGATCTCCGTATCGTACATCTCCTTGATATGGGACGAGATGTCGCGGTAACTCATCCCAAGGCCGTAGAGCCCGATGATCTTCTCCGAGAGATTGTCCGCCAGGATGGTCTGGCGTTTCTTCACAAGTTCCGGCTCAAAGCTGCTCTGGCGGTCCTGCGGGGTATCGATGTCGAAGGTCCCAAAACCACTTTTCAGCGTCTTTTTTCCCTTGCCATTGCGTTTGTTGCCCTTGGTGCGCTCACCCTCGTCCAGATGGCCGTCCATCTCCGCCTCAAGGGCCTTCTCGATCACATTCTTCAGCATGGGGGCAAAGGCGCCTCCCTCACCGAAAAGGTTCTTGCCCGACATGAACTGCTCGAGCACCTTCTTTTCAAATTCTGTCTGTTCTTTCTTTGTCATGGTACTGTCTGAATAAAATTAATACTTCTAATCTTTTTCAGACAGAGTTCAGTTTACAG
>NZ_RZNA01000004.1 GCF_003992595.1 Flagellimonas oceanensis | reverse complement strand
GATACCCCAAAAATTAGGGCAGTAAGTTTAATCATTAAATTTACTGAATATGACACGAAGAAAGTTTACCCCGAAGTTCAAGACCAAGGTGGTATTGGAAGCCTTGAAAGAGCGGCATAGCCTTGCCGAACTTGCCCAGAAGTACGAGATACACCCGACCCAGATCAGCGCATGGAAGCGCGATTTCCTCGATGGGGCCGAGCAGGTGTTCGAATCGGGCAAGAAGGATGCCCGCAGCGAGACCGAAAGGGAGAAGGACAAACTTCTAAAGGCCATAGGCCAGTTGAAGGTCGAGAACGATTTTTTAAAGGACGCCTTGCGCTGAGACCACTCTCCGAACGCAGAAAAATGATACGCAAGGGTCATTCCAAGATGAGCATTGTAAAACAATGCGAAACATTGTCGGTCCATCGTTCCGGGCTGTACTATAAGCCCAGGGGCGAGACCGAACTGAACCTGAAGCTCATGCGGGAGATGGACGAACATTATCTCCACCACCCTTTCAAAGGGGCCAAGCGGATGCACATCTGGCTGACCAAAGACAAAGGCTATAAAGTGAGCAGGAACCGGATCGAACGGCTCTATTACAAGGTAATGGGGCTTAGGGCGGTACTTCCGGGAAAGCACACCTCCCGAAGGTGCAAGGACCACAAAACGTATCCCTACCTGCTACGCAACCTGACAGTTGACAGGCCCAATCAGGTATGGGCAACCGACATCACCTATATCCCCATGCAACAGGGATATCTCTACCTGGTGGCCATCATCGACCTGCACAGCCGCTATGTCCTGAACTGGAGCGTGTCCAATTCCATGGATGCCCAATGGTGCAGGGAAACATTGGAAGAGGCCATAGGTGAGCACGGGACACCTGAGATCCTCAATACGGACCAGGGGAGCCAGTTCACCGCCGAGGAGTTCGCCAATTATGTTTTGGGCCAGGGAATACGCCTGAGCATGGACGGTAAGGGAAGGGCCACGGACAATGCCTTTATCGAAAGGCTATGGAGGAATGTAAAATACGAGAAGATATACCTGAACCCTCCAAGGGACGGTATGGACCTTTATCTGTTATTGGCAGAGTACTTTGATTATTACAACCATGAAAGAAGACACCAGTCCATCGACTATGAAAGACCTATCGATCTATTTAAGAGAGCGGCTTGAATTATATTAGTTTTGTAGAGAAACTGTCCTAAAGATCGGGGTATCTACAGGGTATCTACAGTAATTACTTTTCGCTTCTATAAGAAGTACTTTATTTTTATGTCTAAAATAAAAGTCTGCATACTCAACATGACCCTTGCCATTGATATTAAATGTCAGAAAGCCCTGATTTAAATAAGTTGACCTCTTGTTTTCTGAAGAGATATTCTTAAAAATTAAGTCAATGAATGGTTCGAAAAATTTATTTCCTATAAAATCCCCCCAATCTTTTCTATTACAAATTGCTTTTGGTTTTAAATAATCAAACCAGAAATCATTAATAAATAATGAATAAACCTTTTCTAAAAAAAGTATAGAATCCATCACTATAAACGAGTGAATACCATTTTTCACTCCACCGTCATAAACAGGGCTCTTCTTTAACTCTAGAAAGTCAAGTACTTTTAAATCCGTATGAATTGGTAATGGAATACCGTTTCTTTTGGACATTTCGGCCAACACTTTGATTGCCTTAGTATACCCAACTTTAACTTTCAAATAAGTAATTTTTAGATTATCGTCATTACTGCCGAAGAATTGTCCAATGATGTATTTGAAGAATTCAGAAATATCATCTATACCAAAAGTGGTATCCAAATAATCTTTAAAATGTTTAGAAAAGAATCTATCATTATTCAATTTATCCATCAAAAACCATCCAATATAGAAACGATTAAATGGATGTGGAACAAAATAGTATTGGTTGTGTGGTAATTCTTTAAACATGAAATAGTCGAAGAAACGATTACCTAAAATTTTATGGTCATTTTCAGAATAAGAAGTATCAAAATATAGTACCCTTTCATTACATATCAGTAAATATTTAAATAAGTCGATGCGTTGTTTTGGTGTATAGCTAGGGGGTGCAGTTGTTGTGAAACCAGTATTCGCCAATATTTCTTGATAAGCATATAAACAGGTTACCCTTGTAAATAGGATTTGACTATCTGGTAATTCTAATAATTGCTTAATGAATGGAGTGGCAATACCCCTATTTATAGGATTGCCCAAGTCTAAAAGAATAGCACGCAAAGATTCTATTTGTGTCTTTCGTGAGTTGTCAAAACTAGTATTAAATATTGGCTTTAATCTGGTATTAATTGCAGCAATTGAGGCAATTAACTCATCTTTTGGGATTGATTTGATAAGGTTTACGGGGTTTATGGGGATTGGCCCGCTAAAAAAGTCTGAATATTTAATTGGAATACCGATCATTTGAACCTTATGAAATTTATATAAATATTTTTCTCTTCATGATCCAATATAATTATTCTTTCGACTCGCCAACCTTTACCTGCCCATTCATCAACATTGGCAATAACCAATCACGGAGTTCTGACAATTTTTGGTTTTCTATTGAATTAACTTTAATTTTTTGATGAAAAGAATCGACTATTGATTTAAAATGATTAATCGCATCTTTACTAGGTAGAACAACTTTTAAACTAAATAAATCATCTTTGGTAATTGAACCAAAAGTTGTTCCCACAGAATTCCTGTAGTCAAAAACTTGTTTGAAATAAGTCATTTGACTCCATAAGTAAGAATTGGATCCACTTTTTTCATTGATAGCCGCTAATCCTCTACCAATACAACATTCACACAATGCTTGATTAAGTGTACCGACGGGAGCTCTAACTGATAGTAGTATTGAATCTTCCGGCGCTATCCGAGATGGGTGAGTTGTGTATTGGCGTATGGATGGAAATCTAATACCAAAATCTGTAGAGCCTTGAAAAAAGACTATTCCATTTTGATTTTCGTTGTAGGTATTTCCAGGAGGAGATTGCCCCATTATAATATTTGCTACATCTGAGAGCGTACCATCATCCCACCCTTCAGGAATCTCCCGTTTCAACTGCTTGTTATAGACCATTTTGCCCCCGGAGGACTTATAGGGCCTGCCGCTGGCATCGGGCTTGCCCTGATCGAAGTCGAATGGAAAGTCGAACTGTACAAACCAATAATCGAAAAGCAGTTTGGCCATGGCCTCAAGCTCTGCATTGATTTGGTTGTTGATCTCTATTTTTGAATCAATTTGTGATAAAGTTTTAACAATTCCATCTTGGTACGACTTAGCTGGAATCTTAAATTTAAGTCTAGTTAAGTAATCAATATTAATATTGTCTTGGATACTTCCACTTGCTGAACTTTGAATAGCCTTTCTAATGTATGTGAAAACATAGTGCATAAACAACTCTGAACTTTCTTTTGGGTTGGCAATAAAACCAACAACACTATCTGGGAAGCACATGGGATACCCTAATAAGGCAGTCTCAGCAATATTTGCGGCTATCGTTATACAGAGAGTATTTTTTGGCCACAACTTGCTTTGTTTCAGTCCAAAACTGTTATAAGTGGCGTTATGAGATGTTATGTAAAGGTTGGCATCTTTTATTTCTCCTGTTTGAACTAGAGGAAAATGACCGTTTTCAAAAAGTGATTTGTCATTTCTGGGACGATGACGAGATTTACCACGTTGGAAAGATCCCAAATCTGAAAGAATTTTAGTTTCCCAATGAGCATTATACTTTGACTCATTCATTATCATACTTCAAATTCTTTAGGTTATGTTGTATTTGCATTTCCAGAAGTTCACTTTCGGAAAACAGGTTAGCGAGCTGTTTTGAAGAGGTTCTCACTTTTTCTTCGAATTCACCAGGAGTTATGTCAACGTATTTAATTCTAATTTCAAAATACTGACTTGCACTAAAACTATAGTTTTTAGTAGTGATTTCATCATATTCAACCACTACGGAAAAATCATCCACCTCTGTTTTATTGATAAAGGTGTTTATAATACGGTCTTCCTCTTCAGTATTTAAAACCGTTTTTTGGTTTTTGCCTTCTTTTACCGTTTTACCCAAATTGCTGGCATCAATAAACACCACTTTTCCATCATTATTTTTGTCCATAAAAACAATGGAAACATTTGTGCCTGTAGTGGCAAAAATGTTACTAGGCATGCTTACCGCTCCGGCCAACATTTTATGATCAACTAAGTATTGACGTATTTTTTTATCAATACCACTTTGCGCCGTTAAGAACCCTGTAGGTACAACTATCGCTGCTTTTCCCTTTTCGGTCAAAGAATATGCGATGTGCTGTAAAAACAGCGAGTAAATCGCCATTTTATCTTTGGCTTTTTTAGGTATGTTGGGAATTCCCGCAAAAAAGCGATCTTTATTTATTTTCTTCTGCAACTCCTCTACATCGTCACTAAAGTCCAGCTTAAAAGGAGGGTTGCTTACGATGTAGTCGAACTTGCGTAAAGCTCCGTGCTCTTTATGATACGGAGTTGTCATGGTATTACCTTGGATAACATTCTCAATACTGTGCACCAAATTGTTCAACACGAGGTTTAATCGTAGCAGTGTAGAGGATTTTTGCGAAATGTCCTGAGAATATACTGTGCATTTATCTGGTCCTATGGCGTGGGCCAAATTCATGAGCAAGGTACCCGATCCCGCACTTGGATCATATACGGTCACATTCTTAACAGGTTCCGAAACTAAAATAGCAGCCATTATCTTGGCCACGGCATGCGGAGTATAGTATTCAGCGTACTTACCCCCAGCGTCATTGTTATAATCTTTTACCAGATACTCAAAAATGGTGGAGAAGAAATCAAACCCTTCGGTCATGATATTCTCAAAACTAAAATCCACTAACTTATTCAACAATGCCTTTGCAAAGGCATCCCGTTTGGTAGGATCCGAAATAAATTCAGTGACCCTATCAAACAATCGAATCTTGGCACCCCCATCGGTATTTACCGCAAATAAATCATTGTTTTTGGTAGCAATGTCCAAAAGTGTGTCATCGAACAGCTTGCCAAATTCTGGTTCGTTCTGCCTATCAAACAAGTATTCAATTACATGGTGTGGATAGAGAAAGGCCGTATTACTTTCCAAGTCAAACTGTAATAGTTTGTATTCTCCTTCATCAATCTCGCTCAATGCCAATTGCCATTTCTCACTTTTAGTTAAATTTGGACGTACTTTTTTTAACTCATATGAAAATTTATCGTTCAGGTATTTGTACAAAAACACTTGGGTGATGATCTTAAACTCGTTACCATCATTCCCTAAACCATAACTGGCACAAACAGCCTTTAGGTTGTCTATTAGTTTTTTAGTCTGTGTTGTATTCTCTACAGTCATTATGCCGGTCTGTTATAATACTCGTTCATATATTCATTTACAATGATGTCACTAATAAAAATTACGGTGTCATAATCCAAAGTGGTGGTCAAACTTTGGTTGAATGATTTCATTACATAGCGTGCCACTTCCCGTTTAAAATATGCTTCATTGTCCAAGGTGTTGTTGCGTTGTAGTATGCTCATATCAGCTTGTTCCTTAATTTTTTGTAAGGCCTGGATTATAGCCGTCCTAATTTTTGAAGGTTTTCCTGCTTCCAATAATCGTTTCTGAACCCGGGCATACTTGGAATCACCTTCGTATTTAGCACGCAGCAACTCATTTTTTCGGTTCAGTTCCTTCACTTTTTCATGAATGGTCTTCAGTGAATGCATATTCCGCTGCATTTCCTCCTGAGTGACTTCACTAAGGTTTTTATTTTCAAAAAGCCTTTTTAATTCATCATATAGGCTGATCCATTTAGGGTCTTTAGTATCAAAATTACTGGCCAGGCCCTCACGCGTTTTTCTTAGAATGTCTTTTAGTCTATCGGCCAGAATCAGTTCTTCTTCCCCTACTTTTTTAAATAGAAAAACCACATCCTCTAGGGCCATATTTAATAGATTGCCCATTTCTTCGTTGTGCTCCAAGGCTTGCTTGGCATTAATCAATGCTAAATGGTCTATTGCCATGATACGCAATCGTCCCAATTGACGGAAATCCAATTTTTCCAATAGATCATATTCCCCTGTCAATCTAATGACATTGTAAAGGGAACGGGCATCTTCCAAGGCCTTCTTGATCTTTAACATGGCGCCCCTATCGCTAATTTCCGAAATTTGAGTAGAGAAAACTTCGGCATTTTTTAGTTCATAATCAGCAAGGGTTTCCTTTATTTCCGATATGCTGGCCTCAATCTCTTCTTTAGACATAAAGAGATTGGAATAGCTTTCCATCTCATCGCCCAGTACCTCTTGAAGCTCATCAAAATAGGCGCGGTTGGTCTTGTCAAATTCGGAGGAGATATCAGCAAAATCCACCACGTAACCATATCGGTAATCTTTATAGGTTCTATTTACACGGGTCAATGCCTGTAATAGATTATGACTTTTTATTACCCTTGCCAGATATAGTTTCTTTAGCCGTTTGGCGTCAAAACCCGTCAATAACATGTTATATACAAAAAGCAAGTCAATTTTTCCAGATTTAAATTGGTCCCTACGTTCGGCCAATTCATCCTTTGAGCCAGAATCATACAAAACCAGCCCTGCTTTATTAGGTTTATAGTTTACAGACCGTTCATTGCCATAGGAAGTTTTTTCTTCAGCGGCTTTTGGCAGACCATTAACCATGGAACCATATTTCTCATTAAAAATCCTGTATAATTCCCTTGCCTGTTCGCTGCTGTCACATATAACCATGCCCCCTAAACTGGCATCATTGTTACGAACCCGGAATTTTTCAAAGTCGTTGACGATGTACTCCAACATGGGTTCTACAAATGAGGGATGGGCATACACCAATTTTCTATCAGTATCTCCCTTTTTTATATCAATGGAATCAAGCGCAGCCTTTAATTTTATTTGGTATTCGGTCTCTATGTCTTCGCGTATCAGCTTTAGAGTGTAGCCGTCAGCTATGGATTTATTGTAGTAGTACTTATGAATATAATCACCGAACAAGTCTTTGGATTTTAAATCTTTCCCGATCAAAGGTGTACCTGTCAATCCAATTTTGATGGCATTGTTATCGCTCTGCTCTAAATTGGCCAAGAAACTACCTTTTGGATCATAACTACGGTGCACTTCATCCAAAAAATAAATCCGTTGAATGGAAATATCATAGTCAAGGTTCATCCGTAAATCCTTGTCGTCTTGAAACTTTTGGATATTTACCACAGAAATTTCACGAACTCCTTTGGCGTTATAAACAGCGGTGGTGGTTTTTAAATCATTTAGAAATTCCTGTTTAGAGTTTACCGTGTGTACCTTCAAACCTCTCGCCGTAAACTCATCCCGGGCCTGTGTGAGCAAATCCAATCTATCGACTATAAAATAGAACTTGGGAATAATGTTCTTGGCTTGAAAGTAATCGGTCAAAAAATGGGTGTTGTAATACGCAAGAGCCGTTTTACCACTACCTTGGGTATGCCAAATGATTCCCTTTTTTATCCCTTTATCCAGTTTTTCTTGAATGGCCTTTGTTGCAAAAAACTGCGGGTAACGCATGATATGTTTCTGAATACCGGAGTACTCGTTTACATAGGCTAAGGCATAGCGCAACATGAATTGCAGTCTTTCCCTACTCAACAAAGAAGTGAGAATTCTATTTGTTGGAGAATCCAGATTCTTGTTGGTTAAGAATTCTGGACTGTTTTTTATGGCTTGATAGTTAGTGTCCCTTAAAACGAAGTCCTCAGTTTCGGGGTCCAAAGGTTTTAAAACTTGGGAAAGATTAAAACCAATTTCTTCCCTGAAATAATTAAAGATGGGATTGGTGTATGAGGGGGAGGCGTAAAACGCGCCCTGCCAGGGCTCAATTTCATTGTCGTCATACTCCATGTTATTGGAGAAAATCATGAACTGGGTAAGGTTCACAAATTTTTTGAACTTTTTATTCTGAAACCTTCTTTTGATTCGCCTCCTCTCATCCAAAACCCCATCACGATTATTTGGCTTTTTCACTTCGATAAAAACCAATGGCATACCGTTAATTAATAAAATAACGTCCGGCCGGAATTCATCCTCACCATTTTTATAGGTAAGCTCCGTTACTACATGGAAAGAATTGTTTCCAAAATTTTCTAAATCCAAAAGTTTAGTTCCTGAACGTTGCACCAACATATTATAAAAGGCTTTGCCCAAATCATTGTTGTCAAGCGACAGGCTTACTTCCTGATATAACCTTTCAACATCTTGACTTTCAAGATGCGGGTTTATTCGTTCAATCGAAGTCTTGAAAATGTCCGTAAAAATATTGGTCTCCACATCCCAGCTAGATTCCTTAAGGGACAAATAGGTATACCCAAGTTGCGTGAGATGTAAAATCGCTGGTATCTTTACTCTAGAGTCTTCGTTGAACATCATTCTTCGGTTTTAAGTATTTCATTTTTCAACCATCTAAATGCTGCTTTTTGGTCATATTCAATTTCAGGACGCAACAAAGCTTCCATGTCCCCAGTAAAACCAGAATCATTTTCCTTAGCTTCAATATTTTGTAAAAACTCTTTTTGACTTGGTGGCTTTCCAACCGAAAAGGCCATATATTCATTGAAACATTCGATGATAGAAGCCGTTTCTAAATTTATGTGCGTCCGCGAATAATCCAAATCAAAAAGATCACGGCCTTTACTACGCTGATATAACGCCCGTAACTTTGTTCCCAAAAGTTCATTGATATTATATGTTCGTATTTTGGTGCTACCTGTAAACCAAGCATTCTCAATTTCGAATGGGAATTCTACCCAGTCAAGAACATTAAAATGCTCTCGACAATTGATTTCAATTTTAACCCGCATACGGATATTCTCGTACTCTGAGTTAAATCGATATAGAGCTTTTGCTCCATGACCTCTAACCTGAGTATTTCTTGGCTCTTCAAAAAAGTCTATGACCTGACCCAGTCTTTCCATAATAGGTTTAATGGGTCCTTCCTTAATTTGAACCAAATCAATGTCTTCTGAATACCGAGGTGCTGGATTAAGGTATAACTTGTGTAATGCCGTACCTCCTCTAAAAGCCAGGTTTTCATATAAGAAATCATCGGAGAATATGGCAACCAGCATACGACTTATAATCAAATCTTGCTCTATCTGGGCAAACGATTTCCACGGAGCATGTTCTTGCCATTCTGCTATGTAGGGCCTTGGTATCATAAATCACTTTCTAATTTTAGATTTACATCCACCTTCCAACGGTTATCCACCGAACCAGGCTTGTTCCTGTCTCCAATATTCAAAAGAACGGGATAAAAACGCCTCTCTGTTAAATGCTCGTAAAGAAGATTCATTAATTCATTTTCAGGTTCTATGTGCTCTATCAAAAAGCCCAAACGCTGTAATACACTTGTATGTGGGTACCATTGTAAGAGCAATGTCAAGTCGGATAGATTAACTTCTTCCAGAAGCTCTTCAATATTGGATAGTATCCGATTTATTCCTCCCAGCTTTGTTTGATGGTGGATAAGGTCCGCAATGGTTAATATGGGGTCTGAAACGTTAAAATATCCAGCATCGGATTTTTTCTGTATTATGTTCCCTTTAGGCCAGTTGGAAAGCGTGAAAAATTTGATATGGATGCTTCCTTTTGATATGGATAATAAAGCGGGCTTGGTGGTTGCTACATATTCTTTTTGTATTTGTTGATGTGATGCTCCATGCAATTTTGCCGCCGAAAAGCCTCCCAGATAATAATTTCTGTCAAGATATTTGAATAATTTTTCAATGTATAGTTCGATGGGTAGTTTTCCAAGGGTCGAATATCTTGGAGGGATAATCAAATAGAAGTTTTGCCTTAAGGCTAGAACCTCCTTTTTGGATGTTAAGTATGTCAACTCTTTCTTTATGGCAGAAGCTGGTTTATCGATATTGATGATCAACTCGTCCCAAGTAAATGAGTATACTTCTCTTGATTGACAGATTTTTATGTATTCAGATAAATCCAGCTTTAGTATTTTTTCGAGAAAATTACCATTTTTTGGGGATAAACTCGAATTTTAACTAAGAAATCTTTATCAAATGAAAGAAAAAACTTTTACAAGAGTAGAATTATATGGTTTGGTATGGGAGCAATCTTTGAATGATTTGTCTGAGCAACTTAAGGTAACGCAACAGCAATTGAAAGATGTTTGTCAAGAATACAATATCCCATTACCCAACCGAGGTCATTGGACAAAGGTTAGGTTCAATAAAGAAATAACCAAAACACCTCTGCCTAAAATGGAAAACAGAAATATCAAAATAAACTTGGCCTCAGATTCCAAAAAATTTAAAACGGATAACCATAAAAGAGCATATGAACTGGAGCAGCAAAGTAATTTACACTTTAAAGTACCAAAGAGGATTGTGCAATATCATCCAACAATAAGGAAGAGTAAAAAACTATTGGAGCAATTAGATGAGAGCAAAGATGTCCGATTTTGGGAGTTATCCCAAGAACATGAAATATTACCCATCCATACTGACCTCAAAATGAGGCCTAGGGCACTTAGATTTATGAATACGCTGATTTTGGCAATAGAGGCCATGAATGGAAAAATCATCTTTGAGTATAGCCGTTGTCATATACAGATGTTCGGTCAAAAAACAGAAATAAATCTTCGCCAGAAGTATCATAGAATACGGGAGAAAGATAAGTCGGGCTGGAGTAGGGAATCTTGGAAAAAAAGCGATAAGCTAGAATTTCAGGCCGGCCCATCATTCAGACAAAAAAGTTGGATAGATAGAAAAACTATCCGTTTAGAAGAATACCTTCCACAAATCGTAGCTTGGATAGAAAAAGATTGCAAGTATTGGCATGATTTACGAGCGCAACAAGCAGAGCAAAAAAGGAGGAGAGAACAAGAACTGTTAAAAGAGAAAGAACTTCTGAAGAAAATAGCAGAGGAAAAATCAAAATTGAGACAACTTATCTCAGATTCAGAGAACTGGTATAAGGCTAAACAAATAAGAGACTACCTAAGTGCCTACAAGGATAAAGTAGAACAGAATAAATCTTTGTTAAATGAAGAAATCAAAGTTTATCTAAATTGGGCAGAACAAAAAGCGGATTGGTTGGACCCTTTAGCTGAATTTAAAGACCCAATTCTAGGAAAATCAGATTTAGAGTAATACTTCTATGGCCTTGTCAACCACAGAGGTATCTAATTCCTTCAAATATGCTTGGGTTATGGCCATGTTTTGATGGCCCAATGATTCGCTAATCACATCCGTTGCAACACCTTTTTGCTTGAGACAATTGGCAAAACTGTGACGGGCCACATAACTGGTCACAGATTTTTCAATTTCGGCCAATTCTGCAATAGCCTTTAAATCCTTGTTATAGTTTTTGAGCACTTTGGTCTTGCGGTTTTCAATCTGGTTCGGGGTAAGCTCGTCATGGAGTAAAATGGGAAAGACATATTTTGTGCCCAATGAATTTTTATGATAATGATCCAGCATTTCCTGAACCGGAGGTAGGATTTTAATGGTAAAGTTTCCCTTGGTCTTGGAGCGGGTATAGTAAATGTTTCCACCTTTGATATCCTTCCATTTTAATTTCATCATATCGGCAAAGTTCATCCCTCTGGTATAGAAGCTAAAAACAAAATAGTTTTTGCTGTTCAAAAGCTCCGGATTTTCAGAAAGGTCAATATTGATTATCAGTTTTACTTCTTCAAAGGTAAGAGCCCTTTTGGCCCCCCTTCCTTTCAATCTCGATACTTTATATGCACGAAAGGGATAAAGGGATTCCTTTACGATGTTCCTTCTGATGGCATGGTTGTACAATGCCCTTATGGAGCGCATCCTAACACCAATACCGCCATCTGTGCCACCACGTGAACGCAGATAGGCCTCATATTTTTCAAGAAAGGCCGGGGTAATGTCCGTAAAAGAAAGGTCTTTGTCAAACTTTAAATATCTAAGGACGGATTTACTGGTATCGTTGTGGAAACGGGCATTGCCCATTCTGCCGGCTAGCTTCAACTCCTCCACTATTTCATCCCAAAAATCAAAAACGTTTCTTCTAACAGGATTGAAAGCCAATCTAAAATTATGTTCAAATTCCCTCAAAGAGAAATCATCTTTCTCCATTTCCAACTCTGCGATCACTTTTAATGCTCTGTCCCGAAACTTCAACAATAACCGATTGTCCTGAATAAAATTGCTGTGGTTCTTATTGAAAGAACCGGTACGTTCATCCCATTCTTTGGGAGATACATTGTAGATGGTCTTGAAGTATTTAGATCGCCTATCTTTGGTCACACGAAGGCATACCGGATAAGTTCCATCGGAAAGCTGTTTTTTTCTTAAAACCGTTCGTACATTGATCATTTTCAGCGGTATTTTGGGTACAACATAGGTACAACAAATGGTCATTTAAAGGTAGTATTGATGCATCTAAATGAAAAGAAAAAATTCATAAAATATTGATAATCAATACATAAGAAACCAAATGAAAATTTATGACAGCTAAAAAAAGCTGCTCCAAATCAAAATAAATAAAATCCTTTTGGTTAAGATAAGTTACATTGCTCTCCTCCGCTTCTTTGTACGAATCATAAGCAACGCTCTGCAGCTCCATCATTCGCTCAAAGCTTTTTTCCAAAATTTTGAAAGCTTGTTCAGGACTTTGAGAAAAAGCGAAGTGGTGGAATATTATGTAGAGCAATACAATTTTTAATTTCATGAGGGACAAATTTTCCACTCCTTTGGGAGGACAGATAGTTTATGATCATCAAATGGTGGGGAAACTTGTAAGGGAATAATCCATAAGTTACTAATTAGGATTTGATTATATGTGGTTTTGGGAATTAATTAAGAACCGACAGTGTTGCAAAAAGAGACTGATTGTTTTTAGGCCCCACTCTTTCAATAATTCACTATTTTGCTAAAAAGGAGAATACCATGCTCACAGCCGAACAAAAACTCAAGGAACGCATCAAGGAGCTTACCTGTTTGTATGAGGTAACCTCGCTCATTGTCAACTGTGATTACGATGATATGGAAACCGCATTGCTCGGCATAGTACAATGTTTGGAACGTGCTTGGCAATTCGATGAGGAAACCTATGTGGAGCTCTCGACACCTGATTATTTTATCAAAACCGAGGAGAAAGGCGACGCCTATGTGTTTTTGGAGTCGGCCATTACCGTGTTCAATAAACCTAAGGGCGAAATAAAGATCGGTTATCCTTCGCCAAAATACCAGCTCAAGGATTTTTTGGAAGAAGAACAGCAACTTTTGGACAATGTTTGCCTAAAAGTGGGCAATTTGCTGGAGCGGAAAGAAATCAAAGAAAAAGAAGAGCACATACGCAGGCAAGTGGAGCAATCCGATAGGCTGCGCATCTTAGGGGAAATTACCGCGGGCATCGCCCACGAATTGAACACCCCACTTGCCAATATTCTGGGCTTTACGGAACTGTTAAAGGAACACATCAGTAATGACCCACAAGCCCTCAAGGATCTGGACAAAATTATTACCAACACCATATTTTCAAGGGAAGTGGTCAAAAAACTGATGTTCTTCGCTTGCGAGATGCCCGAAACACGTGAAGTCATCAATGTGGTTGAGGTAATGGAAGAAGCGATCAATATGTTGAGAACAACTTTGCGTCAAAATGATGTTTCTTGCCAATTTGAGCATTCCGAGGACACCATCGAGCTGCGCATAGATAAAATCCAGCTGACCCAAGTGGTTTTCAACCTCATTGTAAACGCCATTTATTTTGCACCGCCCAAAAGCGCTATCTCGGTTTCTTTGGCAACGGAAAAAGATAATGTCATATTAAAAATTGCCGACCAAGGTCCAGGAATACCTGAGGAATCCATACCCCATATTTTTGACCCATTTTTTACCACCAAACCCGTTGGTGAAGGGTCGGGATTGGGGCTTAGCGTAGTGCATGGCATTGTGCAAAGCCATCAAGGAAGTATTGAGGTAACCCCAAATACTCCAGCAGGCACTATCTTTACATTGCAATTCCCTAAAAAATAATCGCTTTGTTGAAGAAGGAAAACATATTGCTCGTTGATGACGACATCGATATTCTGGAGCTGTTGCAGCGACACTTAAAATCGATGGATTATCACACCTATAAGGCCGTTTCGGTAAAGGAAGCGCTTTATATCCTAAAGGATACAGAGATAGATTTGTTGGTCACCGACATTAATATGCCGGAGATTGATGGATTGCAGCTGGTAAAATATGTGGCCGAACATTACCCGAACATGCCCAAATTGGTAGTGACCGGTTTTCCGTCCGTGGAAGATGCCTCCAACGTAATAAAACATGGGGCTACGGACTATTTGACCAAGCCTTTTACCAAAAGCGAACTGGAATTGGCGGTAAAAAAAGCCCTTACCAGTAAGGAGGCAAAGGACTCCTATAAAACGCCACCGGTAAAACCCATCGCCACCAATGGCTACGCCGATATGATCGGAAATTCCGAAGCATTCCAAAAAGTCACGGAGATTATTGATCGGGTCAAGGACAACCGTGCCACGGTTCTAGTGAGAGGTGAAAGCGGTACGGGAAAGGAACTGGTGGCGCGTGCCATTCACTATTCGGGCAAGTTTGCACGGGCACCTTTTATCGCTGTGAACTGTGGGGCCATTCCAGAGAATTTGTTGGAGGCCGAACTTTTTGGATACACCAAAGGTGCCTTTACAGGTGCCAACGAAAACCGTGATGGTTTTTTCCAAGCAGCACACAAGGGCACCATTTTTTTGGATGAAATAGGAAATGCGACCCTACCGGTCCAAAATAGACTGTTGCGGGTGCTCCAAGAAAAGGAAGTGACCAAAATCGGTTCCCAAAAACCAGAAAAATTGGATGTTAGGGTCATTGCCGCCACCAACAGTGATTTGAACGAACTGATCCAAAAGAAAACCTTTCGGGAAGACCTGTTCTATCGCCTTTCCGTCGTTACTGTTGAGGTGCCACCGCTTCGGGAGCGTACTTCGGACGTTCCTTTATTGGTCGATAAATTCATGCAGAAATATGGCATTGAATACAAGGACCGATTTGTCCGCATTGATGACGATGCCCTTGCAGTGCTGGAACGATACACTTGGCCCGGGAATATCCGTGAACTGGAAAACGTGGTCCAGCGTGCCGTAATCATGTGTGATGGAAAAATCACTTTGGAACACCTTCCGGATGAATTGAAATACAAAATCGACTTTCCCAAAAAAGGATTTAAAACACTTCAGGAAAAAGAAAAAGAATACATCCAGGAAGTACTCCTATCCACCCAGGGCAATAAGACCAAAGCTGCCGAAATCTTGGGTATCAATCGAAAAACACTTCGCGAAAAACTTAAATAGTTACTGGGGCATTTTGCCTCAACCGGGTAAAAACTACCCGATTACACTTTTCTTCATTTTACTCTAGAATGTTTTTAAATAACTGATTATCAGAATTATAAAACTTTTTTTTGATAAATGTCTTTTCAAATGGCATAGGCTTTGCCTTTCTATGTGCAGAATATTGGGATGCTAAATTTTAGTGTCCCGTCCGTTAAGAACTGGAAATGAAATACGGAAGCCTGATCATGGAAAAAAAGGATTACCTGACACTGAAACGCATACTGACCTTTCATAGGTTTTATGAGGATTATGCCCATAAAGATGCTTTGGAACAGTTGAGCGAAAGAATCGATCGAGCCTTGATAGAAGATGAGTCGGATATGCCTGATGATGTGGTTCGCCTAAACTCCAAAGTAACCGTGGAATTTGTGCATGGAGTACGGCAAACGTTTCAGTTGGTTCCATCGACCCGCCGAGATGTTGAGAACAATACCATCTCCGTGGCGAGTATGCTAGGGGCCAGTTTGGTTGGACTAGCGGTGGACGATCACATTCAACTTGGATTTCCATCGGATGTTCAATCCTTCAAAATTGTTGATGTGCAACAGTCCCATCAATTATCATCCAGTTTTGACTTATAGAAAAGACATGAAAAATTATTGTAAACCCTAAATATATACTAGTTATGAGAATAATGATTTTAGCAATTCTTTTCGTGGTAGCTACCACGAATATCAACGCTCAAAATACAAACCCACAGGATGTAAAAGTTGGGGACGTGCTGGAAATTGGTAATCCAGATGCACCCAAGTTCAAGCACATTGATTTCCCAAGAGCCAACTTCATCATTAAAAAAGGTGGAATTGCCGACTATAAAAGAGTCGTTGGCAGAAAGGTTGTTGTAACAGCCATCAAAGAGAAAAAAGACGGTACCGTTGAGGTCAAAATCAAAAAAACCGACGGTAAAAGATTTTTTAACAGCCACCCAGTGGTCAAGGCCGATTTAAAAAATGCACTTGAGTCTGGCGAGTTGAGTGCACTGTAGTTGATTGATGATTTCCGCCTAGCCCACAGGATTAGGTTTGCTCTAATAGAATGGTTAGCTATGGCTGGGCGGATAATTCATCATCACAAGCCCCTACTATCATCATATAAAAAGCAGCATATGCCAAAGAATATGTCCATAAAGCAACGAATAAATGCAAGCTTCATACTTGCTGCGGCATTTTTATTGGTACTGGCCTCCAATCGATTGAACCAGCGAAATTTTTCCACCGTAGAACAAAGTGTCAATTCGGTTTTTGAAGATCGCCTTGTGGTCCAGGAATATATTTATAGGCTCAACAATCTGTTTCATAAAAAGGAATTGGCCTTGGCCAAGAATGGGAAAAATGCAGGGTCGCCAACGCAATCTTCGGATATTGAGACCATTCTTTCAGATTTCGAAAAAACGGAATTAACTATCAAGGAATCGAAATATTTGGTCGATTTGAAGAACAGCTATACCGAACTTCAACGGATGGAGGAAAATCTGTCCACCAACAAAGGGGCAGGGAATGCCGAGCTGAAGGATAAAATTTCCTCAAGGTTGACCAGGATAAACAATAATCTTGACGAACTTTCAGAAGTTCAACTTTATGAGGGGCGCCAATTGACCCAACGATCACAACGATCTCTTGGCATGAACCAATTATTGTCCACTTTGGAAATCGTGTTCTTGGTCATCATTGGAATACTTTTCCTTCTGATTGTTTTTCATCGTGAAAAACCAAGTATGAAAACAGTGGAGGAAGATTCCTAAAGCACCTCCAAGATGGATTGCTCTTTCCCATTGAAAACAAAGCGTTCCCCTTTTTCCTTTTCCAATAGCAATCTTGCAATCGGCGCATTGGCCGAAATGCAATAAACTACACTGTTATCTTTTTTAAAAGCGCCTGCTGAAATGGCTATGAAATAATCCGCCATACTGGTTCTTACCAAAGAGCCCAAACGTATTTTTTCCGACGGTTTTTCAATAGTGATTTTGTTGAGAATGCTTCGGGTGGCATCGAGTTCCTGTAATTGTTGACCCAATTTTTCCTGTTCCAACTGAACCATCGCCCTACCCGTTTCGTGCTTATCACCAGCGGAACTTTTGGTTTCAGACCCCAAGGATTCTTGAAGTTCACGACTCTGTTTTTTCAGGCGGGCAGTGCGTTCATCCACCTGTTTCCAACAAAAATCTAAAAGCTCTTTTTTCATAGTTCAACTAAGCAAAGGTAAGTCGAAAAACCGTTTCGGTATGTGGAACCGAACGTACTTGAATATTGCCCCCATGAAGTTGCATCACACGCTTGGAAAGACTCAGACCAATACCCGTTCCTTCACTTTTGGTAGTGAAAAAAGGCACAAATATCTCGTCCATCACTTCAGGTGGAATACCGGGCCCATTGTCTCGGATTTCTATGAACTTGGAACCGTTTTCATCGATGCCCGCAACCATTTGTACTTTTCCATTTTCTGTAGCTTCAACAGACTGCAGGGCATTTTTGCCCAAGTTGATCAATACTTGGGAGATTTGTTTTTCATCAATATAGAACTCCAAATCCTCAGGTTGGCAACTAGTGGTAAAATCACTTTCCCCATCTATCAATCTGGCGGACATGAGCACATCGATTTTTTCCAACAGATCTTTACCTTTTACCAAGGATTTGTTGGGCTCTGGCACATGCAACAAACTTCGGTACGATTGTACAAAATCCATAAGGTCCCCACCCTGCTCTTTAATGACCTCCAATCCCTTGAGTGTGTTTTTGATTTGACCTTCCTCCAATTCGGCCATAGGGGTTATTTTGTCCCCTTTGCGGTAATATTTGATAATGGAATCGGAAATGGAGGCAATCGGGGTAATGGTGTTCATGATCTCGTGGGTCAGTACACGGATAAGCCGCACCCAGGACTCGGTTTCTTTTTCGTCCAATTCTTTGTGAATATCCTGTACTACGACCAATTGCAATGACTGTCCGTCCAATGTTAAAGGTGTTGATTTGATAGCCAATTGCGTTTGCTCGCGCTCATTGGATAATTGAAAAAGTTTCCGTTGAAAGGGTTTGAAATTTTTAAAGATTTGATACAGGTTTTCATCAACCTGTTTTAATTGTTTGATGTGGTTCAGTGGCGTGTAATCCAGTAATTGTTCCAAGGTTGGATTGGCGAAAAGGATATGCCCTTTTTCATTGTAGGTCATAATACCAATGCTGGCCTGTTTCAAAATTTCCTGATAGTACTGCTCTCGAATTTGAAGCTGCAGATGTACCTCTTGGATAAGCCCATTGACCCGATTGAGGCTTCGGTTCAATTCCTTGAAGGACTCAATGGTAACCCCTTCGGGAAAACGAAGTGTAAAGTCCTCGTTCTTGATGGCATCAAAAAAATAAGCGATTTTTCGATTGGTACGGTTGATAAAAGTAACGAGTGAAACTACCTGTGCCATCAAAATAATAGCACAAAGCCCTAAGGTAAAATACCATTTGTATGACACGGAAAAAGCCAATGCCAAAGCTGTAAGGGTTATAAAAATAACCCTGATGATAAGCTGAATATAAAAGTTTCTACTGGCCATCGATTACTTTTTTTTCAACTTGTTGTAAAGCGTTTGACGGGAAATGCCCAGTTGTTCGGCGGCTGCGCTATAGTTTCCTTCATTCTGCTCCAAAGCCCTATCGATCATTTGTTGCTCCATTTCATTGAGAGTCATGGGTTCGCTATCCATGGATTGCATAGGCTTGGCGTGTAAAAGAAAATCCGAGGGCTTCAACACATTACCGTCGGAAAGAATAACGGCCCGTTCCATGGTATGCTGTAACTCGCGAACATTGCCCGGCCATGGATATTCCATCAATTTTTCTTGTGCCGTTTGATTGATGCGCAGCCCCGATTTATCGTATTTATGGGCAAATTTTTTCAAGAAAAAATCGGCAAGCACCAAAATGTCCTCATTACGCTCTCGTAGCGGCGGTACCTCAATATGAATGGTGTTGATGCGATACAGCAAATCTTCACGGAACAGACCGTCTGCTACCATTTGCTCCAGATTGCAATTGGTGGCGCAGATTAACCGAATGTCCACATCAATAGGTTTGTTGGAACCTACCCGAACCACGGATTTATTTTGAATCGAGGACAGCAATTTGGCCTGCATTTGTAGCGATAGGTTTCCAATTTCATCCAAAAACAAGCTACCTTGATGCGCCGCTTCAAATTTACCCGCCCGATCTTCTTTGGCATCGGTAAATGAACCTTTGGTGTGCCCAAAAAGTTCACTTTCGAACAGGTTTTCGGCGATGGAGCCCATATCCACACCTATAAAGACTTCATTTTTTCTGTTGGAAAGTCGGTGTAGTTCACGCGCTATTAATTCTTTTCCCGTACCATTTTCTCCTGTGATGAGCACATTAACATCCGTTTTGGCCACTTTGGCCACGAGGTTCAAGACAGAGGTCAGTGCCTTGGATTGACCAATGATATAATTCCGACCCTCATTGATGACCTGTTTTAAATTGTTCTCCTTTTTCTTAAGGTTGTGTATTTCTTGTTTGGATTTTCTGAGTTCGTAGGCTGATTTTACCGTGGTCATCAAACGTTCGTTGTTCCAGGGTTTCAGTACAAAATCGGAAGCACCTTGCTTAAGTGCCCTAACAGCCAAGTCCACCGCCCCGTAGGCTGTCATCATAATAACAGATGTGTTGGGCGACCTTTTTTTGATTTCGTTGAGCCAATACAATCCTTCGTTTCCCGTATTCACGCCAGCGGAAAAGTTCATGTCCAACAGCACGATATCGATATCCTCCAAATTGGGAAAAGAAGAAATCTGGTTGGGATTGAATATGGTTTGGACACTTTTGTACTCAAACTGCAAAAGAATTTCCAAAGCGCTCAACACGCTCTTGTTATCGTCAACCACTAAAATTTTGACATCGACCATAAAGCTTTGTATTCGAATTGATGGCTAAAACTAGTAATTGCTCCGATATGTTTTGTTTAACTGTAAAATATTTGGACAATTTTTGTACAAAATTTTTACACCTAAAGCAGGTTTCTTGTAATTTTATCATCGTAACTATCTGATAATCAATAAAAATATATTTTGGCACAAGAATAGAACGTAGTTTGGCACAGCATTAAACTATGAATCTAAAAATATACATAACAACCTTATTGATATTGTGTTCCTTCATCGGGTTTTCCCAAGAAGTTTGGACCCTGGAAGAATGTGTGGATTATGCTATCGAGCACAACCTTCAGGTAAGGAACACCGCTTACAATAATGAATCCAGCAGGGAATCTTACAGGCAATCCATTCGCGATTTATTGCCATCTGTAAGCGGGTCTACCGACTATACGATCAGGTACGGTAGGTCTGCCGACCCACAGACCAACGATTATGTGAACACCGAGTTCTTTAGTAATAATTATTCACTCAATGCCAGTCTGGATGTGTTCCGCGGTTTTCAAAAACTGAATTCGATACGAGCTTCCAAGTTTATTTACAAAGCCACCCAAGAAGATATTTTACAGGAAAAATTTTTACTGGCCTTTCGGGTAATGAGTGCTTTTTACGATATCAAATTTTACGAAGGATTGGTGGCCAATACTTTGGAACAATTGGAAATTTCTCAAGCCAACTATGATTTGGTCGAAAAGCAGGTGGAGCTGGGGCTAATGGCCGGGGCAGACCTGTATGAAGCAGAATCCAATCTTTTGGGGGATAAATTTTTATTGACCCAAAACCGAAACCAATTGGCAAATGCTAAACTGGTGTTGCTGCAAGAAATGAATCTGACCGAAACATCGGACATCAATATTCAGGAAGGCTTGGAGAAAACTTCTGTAAATGAAGATGTTACTTTGGATTCCTTATACCAAAAAGCAAGGGGATTTGTGCCTTTGGTCAAGTCGCAGGAGTACCGGGTAACCGCAGCAAAAAAACAATTGCAGGCTACTCGTGGAGACTTGTTCCCTTCATTGTCCCTGTTTGCAGGTTATGGGACCAGTTATTTTGAGACCAATGTAGACGAAAACGGAAACGTGATACCATTTAAGACACAATTCAACGACAATCAAGCCAAATTCGTGGGAGCGCAGTTGAACATTCCCATCAGCAACGGATGGGCCAATCATTCAAGGGTAAAGCAACAGAAAATCGCATATATGCAGGCCAAGAACAACTTGGAGATTCAAGAGCAGGAGCTGTTTCAGTTGTTGCAGCAATTGGTTCAGGACAACCAGGCCCTTATAGCAGAATATGAACAGAGTATAAAACAGGTGGAATCGCAACAGCTCGCTTTTACCATCGCCCAAAAGAGGTACGAAAAAGGGTTGATCAATGCGTTGGAACTCTTTCAGGCCAAGAACCTGTATGGGGTGGCACAAAATCAAAACTTACAAGTGGGCCTTAGGTTGAAGGTCAACCAAAGCACCATAGATTTTTACAGCGGACTGCCCATTTTTAACATCAACTAAAACATACCATGGATATACAATTAGAAAAAAAGAAAGGACTTAAACTCAAACACTACGGTTATATAGCTCTGGGCGTATTGCTATTATTTGTGGGCTATAAATTGATTTTTGCCAGTTCCATGTCAACCTTTAGAACGGAAAAGGAACGATTGTCCATTTCCTCGGTAACCGACGGCAAGTTTGATGATTACATTACCATAAATGGAAACGTAGCTCCAATTGCTACCATTTATATGGATGCCTATGAAGGCGGACGTGTTTCCGAAAAGCTGATTGAGGAAGGTTCCATGGTTAAAAAGGGGGACATTATCCTGAAGTTGGAAAACATGGCTCTTTACGAGCAGATTTTGGCCAGTGAAAGTAATCTGGCTTTAAAGCAGAACGATTTGCGTTCCACCAAACTTACTTTTGATTCCAGACAGGTGGAAGGCAGAAAATCCTTGGCCACCGCACAGTACGATGTGCAACGTTTGAAACGCGCTTACGAGCAGAACCAAGAGCTTTATGAAGAAGAGCTGGTCTCAAAAGAAGTGTATTTAAAAGCAAAGGAAGATTACGAATTGGCACAAAAGCAATACGAAATCGTAAAATTACAAACAGAGCAGGATGACCAACTTCGCGAAACCTCTTTGAAGGGTCTGGACACTGATTTGGAGCGGATGCAAAAAACATTGTCCATGGTCTATGAACGATTGGACCACTTAAATGTTAGAGCTCCCGCGGATGGCCAATTAGGGTTTTTGGATGCTGAAATCGGCCAGAATATTTCACAGGGACAACGTATAGGACAGATCAATGTGCTCACCGATTTTAAAATCGAAGCCGATATCGATGAGCATTATATCGATAGGGTAAAACGAGATCTTTCCGCCACTTTGGAGCGTAATGGCAACGAGTTCAAATTACGCTTGCGTAAGGTATATCCCGAAGTAAGAAACGGAAGGTTCCGTGTGGACCTGGTTTTTGTGGATGAAAAACCGGAGACCATCCGTGCGGGACAGAGCTACAACATACGATTACAATTAGGAGAATCCAACGATGCGCTCCTGTTGCCCAAAGGGGGCTTCTTTCAGAGTACGGGTGGACAATGGGTCTTCGTGGTAAGTCCGGATGGGAACGAAGCCATCAAACGCAATGTGCGCTTGGGAAAACAAAATTCAAGATATTACGAGGTCCTTGAGGGGCTTCAACCGGGAGAACAGGTCATTACCAGCAACTACGATAGTTTTGGTGATGCGGAACGGATCGTATTGAAATAGTCCGTCGAAATGTAACATCAATCAAAAAAAAAATAGTCTTTACATAAAAAACAACCATCAAAAAATGATACAGATAACAGACCTTAAAAAGAGTTTCCGAACAGAAGAGGTGGAGACCTTGGCCTTGAACGGGGTAAACCTAAAAGTTGAAGAAGGCGAATTTGTGGCGATTATGGGCCCATCAGGATGTGGAAAATCCACCTTGTTGAACATTATCGGAATGCTGGATAATCCCACCGAGGGTAGCTACAATTTTGCAGGACACGAAGTGGGCGGACTTAAGGAAAGCCAGAGAACCCAACTACGAAAAGGAAACCTTGGGTTTGTGTTCCAAAGCTTTAACCTGATCGATGAACTCACGGTTTTTGAAAACGTGGAACTTCCTTTGATCTACCTTAAAATGAACAAGGCCGAGCGCAGGGAAAAGGTGCAAAAAGTACTGGAGCGCATGAAGATCGCGCACCGTGAAAAACACTTTCCACAGCAATTATCCGGTGGTCAGCAGCAGCGGGTCGCTATTGCCAGGGCCGTAGTGACCAATCCAAAATTGATCTTGGCGGATGAGCCGACGGGTAATCTGGATTCCAAAAACGGTATCGAGGTAATGAACCTGTTGACGGAACTCAACCAAGAAGGGACCACGATTGTAATGGTAACGCACTCCGATCGTGATTCACACTACGCGCACCGGGTCATTAACTTATTTGACGGTCAAATTGTGACCGAGAGCCAAAACAAGCCAATGAAAAGCATGGTATAGGAGTTTAATTCATCAATCAAATCAATCTTATGTTCAGGAACAATCTAAAAGTAGCGTGGAGAAATCTCAAGTCCAATAGACTTTTTTCAATCATCAATATCGTTGGACTTTCTATAGGCCTCACTATTGTGATGTTCCTGTTTCTTTTTATTTCCTACGAAAGAAGCTTTGACTCCATGTTCCCAAAAAAGGACAGGATTCAAAGGGTTTTGCTGAAAACCGATGGGGATTTTGGTTTTGAGACCTGGGCCACAGTCCCCCCGGTAACTGCCTGGGCCATTAAAGAAGAGGTTACGAATGTGGAAAGTGCTGCTAGGTTGTTGAAACATAATTTTGGCGATCCAGCCTCCCTACGCATAAATGACCAAAATTTTACCGAAAACCTGTTCTATTGGGTTGATAAGGAACTATTGACCATTTTTGATATCGATATGGTCCAAGGAAGCTCTACCGGAGCCTTGGACAGACCTGGAACAGTAATTCTTTCCGAAAGAGCCGCCCAAACCTATTTTGGCAACGAAAACCCGATTGGACAAACCATTGTGGTCGATAACAATCGTGAGCTAGAGGTAACCGGGATATACAAGGATTTTCCGAAAAACAGTACGCTTGATGCGGACATTATGGCCTCAAGCAACGGATTTTGGTTCTACGATAGAAAATCTTGGAGCAATGCCAGCTTTGAGACCTATTGTTTATTAAAGGAGAATGTTTCCGTAGAGGCCACACAGCAGCAAATTGACCAAATGCTGGAGGCTAATGTCGATAAAGAGGAACAATGGTACACCTTTGGACTCCAATCCTTGGAAAATGTCCACTTGTATTCAGCCTCTTTTGCGAGTGGCTACGCGTCTCGCATTGGGGATATCAATGAGGTACGCAACCTTACCTATTTGGCCATTTTGATTCTTTTGATTGCCTGTATCAACTATATGAACCTTACCACGGCCCGTTCCCAAAAACGTTCCAAGGAAGTGGGAATAAGCAAAACCCTGGGAGCCTCTTCGAAATCCTTGGTATGGAGATTTTATCTGGAAGCAGGACTCATCACGGCAATTTCCATTGTGTTCGGTATTGTCTTGACCATATCATTGCTGCCTGGTTTCAATGCGCTCACAAATCAAAGCTTGACGATTGACTTATTGCTTACCCCTACTTTTTTACTGGCGGCATTGGGGATTTGGGCTGTAACGACATTGTTTTCAGGATTATACCCTTCCATGTATCTATCCAGGTTTTTGCCCAAGGAAATCCTATCACCTTCGCTAAAGCACGGAAAGGGAAATTTAGTGATCAGAAAAGGTCTTGTGGTAATGCAATTTGCCGCTTCGGCAGCATTGATCGTTGGGGTAATGGTCATCTATCAACAAACAAAATATATCCAGAACAAGAATCTGGGTTTTGCTGCCGACAATGTAATGGCCATTTCCATTGGAGGATTGAGTGGGGAGGAAAACCTTGGTGCCCTGGAGCAAGAGTTCAAAAAACTATCGGAAGTAACCGCGGTATCCATGGTACAGGGATATCCCGGAATGGATGTGAGCGGACGAACATTACGAAAAAAGGGAACGGACAATAATGGACTCAATATCCAGACCAATGTGACCGATGCCGGGATTGTGGACGCACTCAAACTACAACTGTTGGCGGGCAAGAGTTTACCGAAATCCAAAAATGAAACAGACACCCTGGTAGAAGTGGTACTGAACAAAAAGGCAGTCGATTTTTTGGGGTATTCCCCAGATGAGGCCATTGGCAAGGAGGTCTTTATTGGGGTGCCCCAGACAATAGTCGGGGTGGTGGATGATTTTAATTATGAATCCTTGCACCAGCCCATTGGAGCCTATGCATTCCACAATAATTCTGGAGAAGGCAAATCTTATATGCTTGTGCGTTTCAATTCGGGAAATCTGGCGAACACTGTGTCCGAATTTAAAGGAACCTTTTCCAAAGTGGTTACCAATCTGAATTTCAACTACTCCTTTTTAGATCAGAACATTGCAAGATTGTACGCTAGGGAAAAGCGAGCGGGACAAATCGGTGTTGTGTTCTGTATGCTGGCCATTTTTGTGGCCGCTTTGGGCCTTTTTGGATTGGCAGCCTATACAGCGGAACAGCGAAGAAAGGAAATTGGCATACGAAAAGTACTGGGGGCTTCGGTGGCCAAAATAAGCCAAATGCTATCTACGGATTTTACGAAGTTGGTGCTTGTTGGCTTGATTATAGGATTTCCGTTGGCCTATTTTTCCATGGAAAATTGGCTGGAAGGTTTTGCCTATAGAATCGATATTCAATGGTGGATGTTTGCCCTGGCCGGATGCATTGCTTTGGGTATAGCGCTGATAACGGTCAGTTTTCAATCAATAAGAGCGGCATTGGCCAATCCGACCAAAAGCCTGAGAACAGAATAAATCAATCAAAACCATCAATCATGTTCAATAACAACCTAAAAATCGCATGGCGGAACCTCTGGAAAAATAAGGGCTACAGCTTGCTAAATATTTTTGGACTGACTATTGGGGTTACATGTGCCGCCATGATCTTACTTTGGGTAGAGGATGAGGTAGGGTACGATAAAAATTTTGCCAAACAGGATGTGGTGTATTATGTGCCTACCAATCAGCAGTACGATGGCGAGTGGAGAACTTTTTTTGAGGCCACTCCCGGTCCGTTGGCAGAGGTTTTGAAAGCAGAAGTTCCCGGTATTGTAGGTGCAGCTAGAACAAAAGGCGAAGATCTTTTATTTAGGGCAAATGAAATATCGATCAATAAGAGCGGAAGGTACGCAGATCCTGATTTTTTGAGCATGTTCAGCTTAAACTTTGTTGAAGGTGAGCTGGAAACCGCTTTCAATGAGGTGGATGCGATCATCATTTCACAAGAAACTGCAAAGCAATTATTTGGGGAAAATTCTTCTGCCATTGGAAAAGTGGTTAAAATAAATAATGAAACCAATTATACGATTTCGGGCGTATACGAGGATCTACCGAATAACGTAACCTATAGTTTTGATTGGTTAGCTCCTTTTGAACGATTTGCAAAAGGGAAGGATTGGATGAAGGAATATGGAGCTAATTTTTCTGACACTTTTGTGGAACTTTCTCCAGAAGCGAATTTTGATGTTGTCAATCAGAAAGTGAAGCAAATACTTCCCGAAAAGACCGAAGATGATGAAACCGTTGCTTTTTTGTTCTCAATGAAAGAGTGGCATTTAAGGTCTACTTTTGAGGGAGGAAAAAATGTAGGAGGCCAAATTACCTACGTTCGGCTGTTCAGCCTTATTGCGATCATCATCTTGTTGATTGCCTGTATCAACTTCATGAACTTGGCAACTGCCAGCAGCGAAAAACGGGCCAATGAGGTTGGAGTGCGAAAAGTATTGGGGTCTGGCAGAAAGGGATTGATTTCCCAATTTATGGCAGAAGCCGTAATAACCGCTACCATCTCCACTCTAATTAGCGTACTGCTTTTAAAATTACTGTTGCCGAAATTCAATATGTTGATTGACAAGAAATTGGAGCTACGTGTTTTAGACCCCGTTCATTTACTTGCCCTAGTGGGCATTACGTTGGTCTGTGGTATCGTCGCCGGGTGGTATCCTTCCTTCTATTTGTCCTCTTTTAGGCCAGTGGAGGTATTAAAAGGAACACGAAAAACAAATGGAAGTGCTGCGTTTATTAGAAGAGGATTGGTAGCAGCTCAATTTGTGGTTTCCATTGTATTTATCATCAGTACCATTATCGTTTACCAACAGATACAGCACGTAAAAGCACGTGATTTAGGCTATGACAAGGAAAATCTGGTCAAAATACCAGTGACTGGGGATATGATCAAAAATTTCATTCCCATTGAAGAGGATATGAAGACATCGGGAAAGATAGAAAGCATCGGACTTAATAATTCCGACATCCTTTCTGGAGGAAACAATACATCTGGGTTAGAATGGCAAGGGGGAGTAGATACCGAAAATGTTTTGGTCTCGGTCAGAAATATTACATCCGATTTTTTCAATACCGCAGGAATGGAAATTATTGAAGGAAGGGGTTTTAGTAAGAATCCCGCCCAAGATAGTACCAACATCATCGTAACCGAAACTTTTGCAAAATTGATGGGAAGCGGCAGTGCCATTGGCAAAACGGTGGAAGAGGACTATCCCGTAATCGGGGTGGTAAAAGATTATTTATATGACGATATGTATGGATCCAGTGACCCTGTCATTTTTTTTAACGACCCAAGCGAAGCCCGTTTTATGTATGTGAAGGCCAAATCGGGTATCGCAACGGCAACGGCATTGGCCGCTATGGAGGCATCGCTGAAAAAGTTCAATCCTGCCTTTCCTTTTGAATATGAATTTGTGGACGATGCGTATGATTCCAAGTTTAAGAGCGAGAAACTGATAGGAAGCCTTTCCCAGATTTTTGCAGTGCTCGCCATACTCATTTCCTGCTTGGGATTGTTTGGGCTGTCGGCCTTTACCGCAGACCAACGAAGAAAGGAAATAGGTGTCCGTAAGGTATTGGGATCTAGTGTTACCGGAATTGTTGGCCTGCTGTCCAAAGATTTTATGCGATTGGTCCTCATGGCCATTGTCATTGCCATTCCAATTGCTTGGTTCTTTATGCAGAATTGGCTGGAGGGCTATGCCTATCGAATTTCCATAAATGCCTGGGCCTTTGTGATAGCAGGGGGCATTGCCATAATCATAGCCATGTTGACCATTAGTTTTCAAGCAATTAATGCAGCTCGTGTAAATCCGGTAAAAAGTTTACGTTCAGAATAAATCAATCAAAAAACCATCAATCATGTTCAAGAATTATCTAAAAATTGCCTGGCGGAACCTTACCAAGAACAAGGCCTATACCTTTATTAATGTAGGTGGCCTTGCTTTGGGAATGGCCGTAACCTTAATTATTGGCCTATGGATTGAAGACGAACTTTCCCATAACGATTATTTTCCTCACAAAGACCAGATAGCAATGGTCTATCAGTCTCAGACGTTTAATGGCGAAACCGGTACTGGGCCGGCCATTCCAAGACCTTTGGAAAAAGCTTTCAGGGATGGTTACATGGATAATTTTAAGCATTTGGTCATGTCGTCTTGGACTACGCCCCAGTATCTTAAATACAAAGAAACCAGTATTTCACGGGAAGGAAACTTTGTGCAGCGAGCGGCCCCGGATATGCTTGATCTCAATATTTTGAAAGGAGAAAAGGATGGCATTCGCGAAATCAATTCCATTATGCTTTCTGAATCCATTGCCAATGCATTATTTGGGAACGAAGACCCTATTGGCAAAACCATAGAGGTCAACAGTCAGTACAATATGATGGTTACCGCGGTCTTTGAAGATTTCCCTTTCAATACTTCTTTCAGCGATACCGATTTTCTGATGCCTTGGGACAAGTACGTATCCGTGAATGAATGGATTGATAATGCGGAAGACCAATGGGGAAACAATTCCTTTCAAATGTTTGTCCAGATTGCGGACAATACAACCATGGAAGGTGTTACAAACAAGATTAGGGAAGTAAAGAAAGAGCTCAACGAGGAAACAGTGGAATTTAACCCTCAGCTTTTCCTGTTGCCCATGGAAGACTGGCATTTGCGTTCCCGCTTTGAGAACGGAAAACAAACAGGGGGGAGAATAAAATATGTATGGCTATTTGGGATAATTGGCGTATTTGTACTGCTCCTAGCGTGCATCAATTTTATGAACTTGAGCACTGCGCGCTCAGAAAAAAGAGCGAAGGAAGTCGGTATCCGGAAGTCCATCGGATCTCAGCGAAGCCAATTGATCAATCAATTTTTGGGAGAGTCTTTTGTAGTGGTATTGTTGGCCTTTGTGATTGCGGTATTTATCGTGGTCTTATCCCTGAACGGATTCAATGAATTGGCCCGAAAAGAGATGGAGTTTCCGTGGATGTCCCTTGGTTTTTGGGGGGCGTCATTGGCTTTTATATTGATTACGGCCCTACTTTCAGGTAGTTACCCTGCACTTTATCTATCCTCATTTAAGCCCGTTGATGTATTGAAAGGCACTTTTAAAGCAGGGAAGCACTCTGGATTGCCCCGTAAGATTTTGGTAGTGGTTCAGTTTACTGTTTCGGTGGCCTTTATCATAGGCACCGTCATCGTGATGCAGCAAATCAACCATGCAAAAAGCAGGCCGATAGGGTATGACAAGGAAGGGTTGGTACAGGTGCCGACGATGAGCAAGGATTTTACAGGAAAGTTTGAATTGATGAGGGAAGAATTCATCAATTCCGGAGCTGTTACCGAAATGTCCACTTCCAGTGCGCCCACTACCCGAATTTGGTCTAACCGAAGTGGATTTGACTGGGAGGGGAAGCCTGAAGGATTTCAAGAAGATTTTGCTTGGACCGAAGTGTCTCCAGAATATGTCCAAAGCCTCAATTTGAAGATTGTTGCCGGAAGGGATTTTTCACGAGAGCTCGCCTCCGATTCCTCCGCAGTACTCTTGAACGAGTCAGCGGTTAAATACATGGGCCTCAAAGATCCTGTGGGCAAATTCATAACGGATACCGATGAGGAAAATCCCTTTGAACCGAAGAAAATCATAGGCGTGGTACAGGATATGATTGCCCAATCCCCCTATGAACCGGTTAAACAAGGGATGTACGTTTTTGATAGATACGGAAACGGTTCCTACTATAATATGCGGTTGAACCCAAATCAGAGCGCTAGTCAAAACATAGCAATAATCGAAAGGGTTTTTAAAGAACACTTCCCCAATATACCATTTCAATACGATTTTGTGGATGAAGAGTACGGCAAAAAGTTCGCCTCCGAGGTTCGTATTGGCAGACTATCTGGAATTTTCACGGTTCTCGCCATTTTGATCAGTTGTCTGGGGCTTTTTGGACTTACCTCTTTTGTGGCCGAGCAAAGAACCAAGGAAATAGGAGTGCGAAAAGTGTTGGGTGCTTCGGTGTTCAATGTCTGGAACATGCTCTCCAAGGATTTTTTAAAACTGGTGGTTATCTCTTGTTTTATTGCGGTGCCCATCGCCTATTATGTGATGAACGGTTGGTTACAGGAGTACCCGTACCGTGTGATTTTGAAATGGTGGATTTTTGCCCTGGCCATGATGGGAGCCTTGGCCGTGACCATTTTGACAGTGAGTTTTCAGGCAATTAGAGCGGCAAAATCTAACCCTGCCCGTAGTTTGAGAACGGAATAGATCAATTAAAAAAAACAAAGGACCATGTTTAAGAACAACATCAAAATAGCCTGGAGAAGCCTTAAAAAACAGCCATTCTTCACATTTCTCAATATTTTTGGATTAGCCATAGGAATGGCTGGAGGGCTTTTGCTGGGTCTTTATATTTATGACGATTTGAGCCACGACAAAATGTTTGCTGATGCCGATCGCATTTACCGAATCAATTCAGATATGAAATTTGGCGGAGCGGCACAGAGGTCGGCAGAGGTATCGGCACCCATGGCTCAAGCCATGGTTACAGATATACCGGAAGTGGAAATGGCCGCAAGGTTCAGGAACATTGGGAGTGTGTTCATTCGCCCACAAGATGTGATGGACAATGTAAGGGAGCCCCATATATCCTATGTAGACTCCACTCTTTTCAAGATGTTCGGCCTTAAGTTGTTGTATGGGGACGAGCGCACGGCATTAGTGGAACCCAATACCTTGGTTATGACAAGAACGGCTGCGGAAAAACACTTTCCCGTGGATGAAGCCGTCGGGCAAACCCTTGTGATCAACGACCAGGATGTGTATACCGTCACAGGAGTAATGGAAGACCTTCCCAAGAACTCTATTTTCAAGGACAAGCCCCTTTTCCTTTCCATGTCAGGGTATGAAGATGCACAGCTTGCCGAATGGGGAAACCATAATTACTTCACCTTTGTGAAGTTGGTTCCAGGCGCAACGGGCTCGGATATTCAGGACGAAATGCAGGCCATGGTCGGGAAATACCTAATTCCCTACGCACAAAGATTCTTTCCTGGCATTACCGAACAACAATTTTTGGATTCGGGGAATTATGTGAACTATTCCACCATTCCGCTGACCGATATTCATTTACATTCAAAAAGAAGCCCGGAGTTCAGTGCAGTGAGCGACATTAAAAACGTATACATTCTTGGGGCGATTGCCATTATTCTATTGGTATTGGCCAGTGTGAACTTTATGAACCTGTCCACGGCCCATTCCTTGAAGCGATCAAAGGAAGTCGGGATTCGAAAAACCTTGGGCTCACAGCGTAGTGGGTTGATCGGTCAGTTTTTGACGGAATCCGGCTTGATTGCAATGGGGTCTTTGGTTTTTGCATTGATCATAGCATCGGTCGCGATGCCTTTTTACAACGATTTGGCGGGCAAAGAGCTCTCCATACCCTATTCAAACCCCTTGTTTTGGTTGATTTTACTTGTTGCTGCCTTGGTTCTTGGTTTGTTTTCAGGAAGCTACCCAGCATTTTTTATGTCGCGTTTTGTGGCGGCAAAAGTACTGAAGGGACAAGGAGACAACTCCATCGGTGGCGGTAGGGTCAGGAATGCCTTGGTCATATTTCAATTCAGTATATCGGTGTTTTTGATCATGGGCACGTTGACCGTCTTTCAACAACTTCGCTTTATTCAGGGCAAGGACCTTGGATATGGTAAAAACCAGGTATTGATCATTGGCGGGGTAAATTCACTCGAAGGGAAAAAACAGGCGTTCAAGGATGCTGTTCTACGAATAAGCCAAGTGAACAGTGCAACTTTGAGCAGCTATTTACCTACGCCATCAGCACGAAGTAGCGGAACCTATTTGCTGGCAGAAGATCGTAGCCAGGAAAAATCCATCAACATGCAGCAATGGGCCGTGGACGAAGATTACCTCTCCACTATCGACCTGAGCTTGATTTCGGGAAGGGCTTTTGACATGGACAGGTTTGCTACGGATTCATCAGCCGTAATCCTAAACGAAAAGGCCGTGGCCATTCTGGGAAAAACCCCTGAAAGTGTCATCGGGACCCAATTCGTGGGCGATTTGGATGAAGGAGGAAACCTATCCACCGTAATCGGGGTGGTAAAAAACTTCCATTACGAAACCCTCAGGGATGAGGTTGGGGCATTGGCCCTTTTCCATGGAGGGGAATATGCAAGTAATTTGGCCATTAAACTCAATGGGGGTGATGTTGCGCAAACCGTGGCGGAAATAGAGAACATTTGGAGGAATATGGCCCCCACACAGCCTTTTGACCATTATTTTATGGATGATTCCTTCAATACAAGCTATGAAGCCGAGCAACGATTGGGGCAGATCTTTATGATTTTCACCCTGTTGTCCATCATAATCGCTTGTTTGGGACTGTTGGGCCTTGCCACATTCAATGCACAAAAACGTGTCAAGGAAATCGGCGTTCGAAAAGTACTGGGTGCTGGTGTGGGGCAGATCGTCTACCGATTATCCGTGGATTTTTTAAAGCTTGTGGGACTAGCAGTGATCATTGCTTTGCCATTGGGCTGGTATGCCATGGATAGATGGTTACAGGACTTCTCCTATCGAATCGATATTCCTTGGTGGATTTTTGCATTATCGGCTCTGTTGGCAGTGGGTGTGGCCCTCTTGACGGTAAGTTATCAGAGTATAAAAGCGGCCATTGTAAACCCGGTCAAAAGCCTACGAACAGAATAAATCAACAAAAAAAAACGAACCATGTTGTTGAACAACCTTAAAATAGCTTGGAGAAGCATCTTAAAGAACAAACTTTTTTCCTTGATCAATGTCATAGGGCTTTCCATCGGTCTCTGTTCGGCCTTGGTCATTGGGGCCATAATCTATTTTGATTTTTCCTTTGACACCTTTCACAAGGATAAGGATAGAATCTATAGGGTAACCTCACTTTTTAAGTCAGAGGGGGATGAATTTCCCAACAGGGGAGTGGCCGTTCCATTGATGCGCACTTTCAGGGAAGGCATTCCAGGGGTGGAACTCACGGCACCTTTTATGAACACCAGCTTTTCCAAGATAGAGAACAAAAAACAGGACTTACTTTTTAAAGATGGAAACGATGCCATTTTAGCGGATGACGCCTACTTTCAATTGTTTGATTACGAGTGGCTGGCCGGGGACAAGCAAACTGCATTATCCGAACCGGCACAGGTTGTGTTGTCCCAGAAAAAGGCCGAAAAGTATTTCCCACACAAAAACATGACGGATATCGTTGGGAGCACATTGCTCTACAACGATTCCATAAATGTAAAGGTAACCGGTGTTGTAGCTGATTTTGAAAAGAACACTGACCTCAAGTTCAATGAGTTCATGTCCCTTTCATCGGCCAAAATGTTTAATGGGAAGGATATAGCCACCAATGATAGATGGAATGGCACAAGTTCTGGGGACCAATTGTTTTTAAGGGTCAAGGATGAGTCAAGCGTAGCAGGAATCCAATCTCGGTTGGATGCCTTGGCCAAGGAGCATAAAAATCCGGCAACTTGGGCCGCCAATGATGAAAGATTGTTCCAACTACAAGCACTATCGGACATACATTTTGGGGGAGAGCACGAGGATTACCCTTTTAACAACTCGGATCATGTGGCCAGCATGAAGGTGTTGAAGAGCCTTGCTTTTGTGGCATTGTTCCTCTTATTGCTCGGTTGTGCCAATTTTATCAATCTGAATTCTGCACAAGCATTGACACGAGCCAAAGAGATAGGGATTCGCAAAACCTTGGGAAGCTCGAAAAAGCAAGTGGTGCGGCAATTTTTGGGAGAAACCGTTATTTTGACCACAATGGCCACTATGCTGTCCCTTCTAATGGCACCATTTTTACTCCGCCAGTTTGCGGATTTCCTGCCACAGGGAATAGACTTGTCCGTGCTTTACAGTGTCAAGGGAATCATAGGAATCGTGATTTTAGTGGTATTGGTAAGTCTGCTGTCCGGATTCTATCCAGCTTTTGTTTTGTCAAAATTCAGGCCAGCCACTGTTTTAAAAGGGCAATTTACCAAAGGCGACAAAGGTGTACGACTGCGTAAGACCTTAACGGTGTTTCAGTTTGTTGTGGCCCAAGTCTTCGTGATTGCAACTTTGTTGGTGGCCAAACAACTGCATTTTGTGATGAATTCCGATATGGGTATCAATACCGAGACCGTAGCTTATGTTAGGACTCCTTGGAGAGATGCATCGAAAGTAAAGAAAGAAAGGTTGTTCTTCCAAATAAAGGACATCGAAGGTCTTTCCAACGTGAGCAAGGGAGGTGCCCCACCTGCATCCAACAGCATGTCCTCAACAATGCTAAGTTATTTTAAGGATGGCAACGAAACACATCAACCAACCGAAATATTGATGGGGGACACCACCTATCTCAAAACATACGGGATTCCGTTGCTTGCGGGCAGGGAACGAATGAATGATAGTATTGATGAGTACGTTGTCAATGAAACCTTTGCAAGAGCCATTGGTTTCCAAGACCCAAAAGAGGTGGTAGGGACCGTTGTTAAACTGGACACGCTTCAAATTCCCATTGTGGGATTGATGCGGGATTTCAACCAAAGATCCTTACGTTCGGATATAAAACCATTGGCCATAAAAGGACATTATAATGGTATGAGCTTTACCAATATCCATTTTGACTTGGGCAAGAATCCCGAACAATGGACAAAGTCCATTGATGCAGTGGAACAAGCTTTGGCCTCGGTATATCCGGATGAGGAATTGGAGGTCCAGTTTATGGATGAAATGGTGGAAGGTTTTTACCGAAGTGAAAAAAGTACCGTACAGCTTTTAAAGTGGGCCACAGGTCTGGCCATCCTGATCAGTTGTATGGGCCTCATGGGCTTGGTGGTCTATACTACAGAACGAAGAGTTAAAGAAATTGGTGTTCGCAAAGTTTTGGGCGCCAACCTGGCCCAACTCAATCTATTGCTCTGTAAAGAGTTTTTGATTTTGGTGGGGATAGCCTTTGCCATTGCCGTACCCATTTCATGGTACCTCATTCAAGAATGGATGCAGGAATTTGCCTATAAAACATCACTGAGTTGGTGGGTGTTCATGGTAAGCGGAGTAGGGATGGTAGTGGTTGCATTGGCGGTAATAGGGGCAAGAACCTATAGAACGGCCAATATAAATCCAGTGGAAAGCCTAAGGAACGAATAAATTTTTAAGTCATGATGAACTTTTTAAAATTGGCATTTCGAAGATTGTTCCGAAAAGGGGAACATTCCCTTACCAGAATTGTATCCTTAACGGCAGGTTTGGCTTTTGGGATATTGCTTCTGTCTGAAGTACTGTACTATTTTAGTTATGATAGTTTTTATCCAGATGCGGACAGGATCTACTTAGTTCATGAAAACTTCAATATGGACAAATCCTCCAACGAAATGGAGAGCTATCCAAGGGTCAGTGGGGCCGTTGCCCCAGGACTTAAAGCTGAAGTGCCGGGTATTGAGGCAGCTACCCGTCTCAACCCCTTGGGAGACCATATGATCTATACCGATGACTTCAACAGTTACGATGCCAAGGTATCATTGGCCGATGAGCATTTATTTGATGTGCTCCCAGTTCCCATGATAAGTGGAAACCCCGAAGAAATTTTAAAAAGCCCCATGACCTGTATGGTATCTCAAGAAATCGCGGACAACATGGGGGGCAATGTTATGGGAAAGGTCATAGGCATCAAAGCGTATCCAGATAAAAAACTGACCATTGCAGGTGTATTCGAAACCCTTCCCGAGAACACCAACTATGAGTACGATGTGCTGATATCCATGGTATCCACCGATCAATTTACATGGGATGGCACCGAAAATTGGATGGGAAACGACAGGTACTACGCTTGCGTAAAATTAAGCCCTGGGGCAACACCGTCAGATTTGGCCCCAGCGGTACGGGCCATGCAGGTAAAGCATCAGGATATTGAAAAGCTGGAAGAAGAAAACCAAGGGGTTGTACTTGAGTATTCGTTCAAACCCATCAAACAAATAAAGGTGGACAATGTAAAGGATATGATTCTGATTCTGGCCACTATAGCCCTTTCGGTTTTGTTTGTTTCATTGATGAACTACATTTTGTTGACCATGGGAACATTGATTGCCCGGGCCAAAAGTTCCGCCATACATAAAACCTGTGGTGCTGACACTAAAAACCTGCAACGAATGATTCTTTCCGAGACCGTTGTTGTTTTTGCCATCTCAATTGTCGGGGCACTGCTATTGATATGGGGCTTAAAACCATTGGCGGAAGCTCAATGGGGGCACGACTTGACCTCGGTTTTGAACCCATACGTCATTGCGCCTCTGGTCGTGTTGATACTTTTCCTTGTGTTCGTCACGAGTTATTTCCCAGGTCGATTCTTTTCACGCATCCCCGTTGCAACAGCTTTTAGGAGCTATCAACAGAAAAAAAGCAAATGGAAATTGGTTCTTTTATCTTTTCAGTTTGTAGGAGCCACATTTATACTCACTGTTTTGGTTTTTGTTACGCTGCAGTACAACAATATGAAGAATGCCGATCACGGTTATACTGCGGAGGGTGTATATTATGTGTCCACTGAGGGAATGGATGGTAACAAGATTGGAATGGTGCTGAACGAGCTTCGGGCCATGCCAGACATTGAAATGGTAGGTCTTGGGGATGACGACCCCGTAAGTGGCGCGTCAGGAAACAATGTGCTCTCACAAGATGGTAAAAGGGAGTTGTTCAATGTAGCTGATTTTTATGAAGTGGACAGTAACTATTTATCCATTTTGGGCATTCATGTGGATGAAGGAGAAGGTTTTTCCAGCAATCAAGCGGTTCCCAATGATGTGGTCATAAGCAAAAGAGGGGCTGAATTACTCAAACTGAACAATGGATGGACCGATGGGGTTGTAGGAAAGCAGATTGCCTTGACCCAACATGAGAGTACAACCATCCGTGGAGTTTTTCCAGATTTTGTGATTCAATCGATCTCTAATCCTGATATGAGACCATCCGTGTTTTTTTATCAGCCTGAGGAAAAGTTTGAAGAGCTTAAAATTGAAGATCCTTCCGAACGATTCAATATTATGATAAAGGCGAGCAATGGAGTTCAAGAGGGTATCATGGACAGGATACGGACCGTAGTCAATTTGGGTTTCCCTCATGAGGATACGGTGGTCAAGAGTCTTGAGACGGAACAGTTGAATGCCTACCAAGGACAAAAGGGCTTCCGGAATGCTATGATCATTGGTAACGCCATTATTTTGCTGGTTACCATTATAGGCTTGTTAGGGTATACGTTCAACGAATCAACACGTCGTAGAAAAGAATTGGCCATAAGAAGGATAAGCGGGGCCACGCTATCGGACATATTAAAATCATTTATCTCTGATTTGGAATACGTTGCAGTTCCAGCAGTAGTATTAGGGTTGTTGGGTGCATGGCTTACATTGGACAAATGGATGCAGAACTTTGCCTTTAAAATGGATTTGCACTGGGCCATTTTTGCCGTATGCAGTCTATTTATACTGTTGATGATAGCCGTTATTGCAACCATAAACTATACCCGAACAGCAAATCGAAATCCTGTGGATGCGCTTCGGCAAGAATAAAAAGAATTTTATCAATCAAAAGACATCAATAATGTTCAAAAACTATTTGAAAATCGCTGGGAGAAACCTGATTAAGAACAAGGTTTTCAGTATAGCCAATATTGTGGGGCTAACCTGCGCCTTTGCGGTGGCTATATTATTGTCAATGACAGCCTTGTTCGAACTGTCTTTTGACCAGTTCCATGAAAATAAAGACACTGCGTATCAACTTTACCTTACCAGCCAAACCCCTAGAGGTGCTGAAACAAGCACTTCCAACCCTGTTCCATTGGCAGGTGCACTAGAGGATGAGGTTTCGGGAATAAAGCGAATCACACGTAGTTTGAGTGAGGACGCCCTGGTTTCATATAAGGAAAAGGATTTGGACCTGGATGCAGAATATGTTGACGCGGAATTCTTCAACATATTTACCTTTCCCGGGATTAATGGGAATACCAATAACCCATTGCCTTCAAAAAATTCGGTTTCCATTACGGAAGAAACCGCGACAAAAATATTTGGAAACAACGATGTGGTCGGAGAGGTTCTTCAGATAAGGATAGGAAACGAAGAGCGTCCTTTTACCATTGCGGCCATATTGGAGAACACCCCCGCCAATAGCAGTATTGATTTTGATATCGTGATTCCGTTTGAGAACCATCCCGAGTATGAATCCAATAAAGATGTGTGGAATTCTCAATTTTTCCCCATTTACCTTCAACTGGAAGAAGGGGTTACCACTAAACAGTTCGAAGAGAATACAAGGGATTTTGCCAACCTTCATTACGAGGGAAGCATAGAAAGTGACAAAAGGGATGGAGCATTGCCCGATGAAAACGGTCAATACAAGCAGTTCCACCTCATGTCCATTAAGGATATGCATTTTGCATCTTATAAAGCGGGCAGGGCGGATACAGCACGTACATTCCCCTACATCATTCTTGGTGTGGCATTGGTCATCCTATTTATCGTTTGTGCCAACTTCATCAACATGAACATTGCACTGAGCGAAAAAAGACTAAAGGAAATTGGGATGCGAAAGACCCTTGGCGCAGTCAAAAAGCAATTGTTCTTTCAGTTCTGGATGGAAAGTGTGATCGTTTTCCTAATTGCGATAGGTTTGGGACTTGTGGTCAGTAATTTACTCATAGACCCGTTCAAGAACCTATTCAATACCAAGGCCACCTTTGCCGATGTAACCCAACCGGGAATAATGGCATTGTTTGTTACAACCGTCTTTGTCATTACCCTGATTGCTGGGGGCTATCCGGCATTGCTTTTGAGCAAGTTAAGTACGCTTCGCGCATTGAAAGGCAAGCTTGATTTGGGCAAAAACCGATTGCGTAATGGGTTGATCGTAATTCAGTTTGTGATAGCCATTATTTTGATCAGCGGAACCATGGTGCTACATGGTCAAATTGAATTTTTGCGCAACAAGGACTTGGGATACAATAAGGAGCAAGTAGTATCCATTCCCTTGAATGGAAGAAAGAACAGCTATGCTGTTTTGGATTTATTGCGTGATGAACTCTCCCAGAACCCCGGTGTTTTAAGCGTTTCAGGTTCCGACAGTAATTTGGGACTTGGAAAAGATGGAAGTATCAGCAGTAGTGCCATGGGCTTTGCATACAAGGGCAAAGGAGTGGTTACCAATGCATTGACGGTGGATTACGATTACGCCAAAACTTTGGACCTAGAACTTAATTCAGGGCGGATGTTCAGTCGGGAGTACAGTACGGACAGCTTAAGTTTGGTGATCAACGAAAGTATGGCCAAACAGTTTGGGGAAGATGATCCACTGTCTGTTCGAATACCCATGGATGACTCTATTACCTATTCGGTGGTAGGGGTAATCAAGGACTATTATTTTCAGGATGTAAAAAAAGAGGTAAAACCACTTACTTTATTTTTAAATCGCAATTGGGACTTGTATTACGCTTATGTGAAAATTGCTCCGGATAACGCTGCACAATCGTTTGATGCCATAAAGAACGCCTGGGAAAAAATCGAGCCACAAGCCGAGTTTTTAGGCTCCTTCTTGGATGAGAATGTCGACCGTACATTCAGAAGGGAAAAAACAATGGCCACCATTATAACCAGCGGAAGCGTTTTGGGGATTATTTTGAGCTGTTTGGGACTCTTTGCCATTTCCATGCTCGTAGTGGCACAGCGTACCAAAGAGATTGGGGTGCGAAAGGTGGTAGGCGCCAGCGTATCCTCAGTGGCACTTTTGCTTACCAAGGATTTTTTAAAGTTAGTGGGGCTGGCCTTTATCATCGCCACGCCCATCGCCTGGTATTTCTTAAATGAATGGCTCCAGAATTATCCTTCCCACGTAACACTGAGTCCATTGTTTTTTGTGGCAGCAGGACTTGCAGCCACATTGATTGCCTTTATCACAGTGGGATCGCGGACGGTAAAAGCAGCATCGGCCAACCCTGTACAAAGTTTAAGAGACGAATAAATACTTAAAATGAACTATTTAATGAAGTTTAGAAATAATCTGTTCATTCTGTCAATGTTGTCTTTGATGTTCAATGCCGTGATTATCGGACAAGAGACATCGGAAGAAAATCTCAAAATCAGGATAGATGACTTTATAGGTCAAAGTGTGGACAATGGATATTCTGGGAGCATACTTGTTGCCAAGCAAGGAGATGTCATTTTATCTAAAGGCTATGGTTGGGCGGATAGGGCCAAAAAGATTCCCAACGGACCATCAACAATATTCAATATTGGTTCGGTCACCAAACAATTCACTGCAATAGCGATTTTAAAACTTCAGGAAGAGGGAAAGCTCCAAGTACAGGATAAGATTTCAAAATATTTTCCTGAAGTCCCATCCGATAAAAGTGAAATTACCATACATCAACTGCTCACACATACATCCGGAATATCACCGCAAACGGGAGGCTTTAGATACGACGAGGCCAGTAGGAAAACTTTTTTGAATGATTTTTTCCAGTCTGAATTGATGTATGGACCCGGCACAAAACACACCTATGCGAATGCAAACTATATTTTATTGACCGCCATCATAGAAATGGTTTCTGAAAAAGATTATGAGTCCTTTTTAAAAGAGAACTTTTGGGAGCCTTTACAAATGGAGCATACGGGTTATAAAGGCATCAACGTTAATAGTGAGCAGTTTGCCCACGGATACTACTTCCATTATACCTCAGGTGAATGGAGGGATTGGGGAACAACACAGGAACATCTCCCGTACAATAAAAATCACTGGTACAGTATCGGGAAGGGAGATGTCTATTCCACAGTGGAAGATTTGTACAAATGGCACATTGCCCTAGAGGAAAATTCAGTATTGCTCCCCGAATCAAAACAGTTGATGGAAACTGCATTTACCCCAGAAAATGAAGATGAAACATCTTTCTATGGTTATGGTTGGGCCATATTCAATTCAAAAAGTAATAAAAAAATTGTGGGGCATAATGGAAGTAACGGGATATTCTTTGCAGACTTTCTGAGGTTTGTACAAGATGATATGGTAGTAATTGCATTATCAAATATTATTTTAAACCAACAATCGGAAAGTGTAGCTTGGGAGCTTGCCAAGATGTCTATGGACCCATCATACCGACCCGAGGCTATTCCAAAAAACAAGTATGAACTGGTTTTTGACTTTATCAGGTCCAATAACCCGGAGAAGGTAAATGAGTTGCCTCAATTTCTAGAAGACGCAAAAGGAAGCCCTTTGACCGATAAGGCACTGTTGAACAGGATTGGTTTTAAACAAGTGTCGGAAAACAAGAATATCGAATGGGGCATAGCGCTCCTAAAGTTGAACACGGAGATGTTCACAGATGATGGAAACTTGTGGGACTCCCTTGGAGAAGGGTACTATTTAATAAATGACAGGGGCAATGCGATAAAAAGTTTTGAAATAGCCCTTGAATTAAAGCCTGGAACCAATTGTTATTGGTGCGAAAACGCCTCAAAACGATTGGAAAGTCTAAAGGAATCAGAATAAAGAACACCATAAATTAAACAATATGCTACTACAACTCAACGATATATTCAAATGGGTCAACTCGGGAGGCCAACGTATTTTTTTATTGAAGGATATTAATCTGGAGGTGGAAGAAGGGGAATTTATCTCAGTTATGGGACCTTCGGGCTCAGGGAAATCAACCTTGCTCAACGTAATCGGAATGTTGGATACTTTTGATGAAGGGGAATATAATTTTTTGGATGAATCCGTACATTCCTTAAAGGAAAAGCATCGGTCCAACCTATATAAACAATACATCGGATTTGTGTTTCAATCTTACCATTTATTGGACGAGCTTACGGTAAAAGAGAATTTGGAAATGCCCTTGATCTATAAAAAAATCAAAGGCTCGGAGCGTAAGGCCATGGTGGCCGATATGCTGGATCGTTTCAATATTGTGGGCAAGAAAGACCTTTTTCCAGCTCAACTCAGCGGTGGACAGCAACAGCTAGTAGGTGTAGCTAGGGCATTGATTGCCAATCCAAAATTGATTTTGGCAGATGAGCCCACGGGCAACCTAAACTCTACACAGGGAGAAGAGATTATGGAACTCTTCAAACAATTGAATGATGAAGGGGTGACTATCATTCAAGTGACCCATTCCGAGAAAAATGCGGAATACGGTTCTAGAATCATCAATTTATTGGATGGGAGAATGGTTTGACCGTTAAGTTTCCCCTTACACTTTGTATCTATAACCATTAAACCAATACCGCTTCGCTTTTAGAATTTAGAAATTAGACTTGACTCAGCTTGCGGTATGCTATAGGTGCTAGTGGTAATAGGTCTTGATTTTCGGGCTTTTGCACTTGAAGTTAATCAGCCATGTCAGCCAGTTCTTTCCCGACAAGACTGCCGAGAGCCACACCCATTCCGCCCAAACGGACCCCGCAGTAAATGGAATTGGAAATTTGTTTAACAATAGGAGTTTTTTGGCTGCCAACACCCATAATTCCGCTCCACCTGCGCTCAATTTTCACGGGTCGATTGGGTAGAATCATATTTCGGATCAGGTCTTCCAATTGATTTTGGATAATCTTCGTTTCCCCGAATTTGGTGGTCTCTTCGGTATCAAAATCAAGGTTTCTTCCACCGCCAAATAAGATTCTGTCATCAATGTTCCGAAAATAATAATAGCCTTCATCAAAATGAAAAGTGCCTTTAATACGAATGTTTTTGATGGGTTCTGTTACTAAAACCTGTGCCCTAGCCGGTTTTACCGTTTCTGACTGTATCAATTTTGATGCAAAACCGTTGGTGGCCACGAATACTTTTCTGGATGCAAATTCAAAGTCTTTGGTTTTAATGGTTGCCCCTTCATTGGATTCAATTACTTCTTCGACTAGAACACCATTCAAAATGGGTATTTCCATGCCCAAGCATTTTTGAATCAAGGAACGCATCATTTTGCCAGTATCCAACTGCCCTTCCAGTCGATGCGTGATGTATTTTTCCTGAATATTGGAGAATTCGAATATGTTGGAGTTGGTAACAAAGGGCTTTTGCCCAAAAACAGACTCCATCAAATCGTTGAGGTATGGAACAGATTCCAGGCACTTGTCATAGAAGTCAGGCTTTTCTAACGGGAAAAGTTCATGGCTGCCATGCAATTCAAAACCAAGGGCGTTATCTCCCAGTAGATTTCTTAATCGTTGAATACCCTTCCAACGCTTTTGAACAAGCTGCACCACCTGTTCCTCACTGTGGTGCTCTAAGTCCGCTAAAATCTCAGATGCGCTGCCAAAACAGGCAAAACCTGCATTTTTGGTGCTGGCGCCTTGCGGCAAACTACCTTTTTCAAGAATCAGGATATTACATTTGGAATACTTTTCCTTTAGACTGATGGCACAATTCAAACCAACAATGCCACTGCCGATAATCGTAAAATCGACATGGGAAAACCAACTTTTATGTTCCCAATAACTTAACTCCATAAAAGAAAAACCCCGAATGTATCGGGGCTTTGTTTAATGTTCTTCTTTATATTTTGGATCCATTTCAAAATCCTCCATGAATTTGGTGGTGTAATTACCGGCCAAATAATCTGGGTGGTCCATCAACTGACGGTGAAACGGAATGGTGGTCTTGATTCCCTCGATAACGAACTCGTCCAAGGCCCTTCTCATCTTATTAATGGCCTCTTCCCTTGTTTGTGCGGTTGTGATCAACTTAGCGATCATGGAATCATAATTCGGTGGAATCATGTAACCACTGTACACATGGGTGTCCAAACGAACCCCATGTCCGCCCGGCGTGTGCAGGGTGGTTATTTTTCCTGGGGAAGGTCTAAAGTCGTTGTAAGGGTCTTCCGCATTGATACGGCATTCGATAGAGTGTAATTTTGGGAAGTAGTTTTTTCCAGAAATTGGAACACCGCCCGCAACCAAAATTTGCTCACGAATCAAATCGTAATCCACAACCTGTTCCGTAATCGGATGCTCTACCTGAATACGGGTGTTCATTTCCATAAAGTAGAAATTCCGGTGTTTGTCCACCAAAAACTCAATGGTTCCCGCGCCTTCATATTTAATATATTCGGCAGCTTTTACAGCAGCTTTCCCCATGTCTTCACGGAGTTTGTCCGTCATAAATGGGGAAGGTGTTTCTTCAGTAAGCTTCTGGTGCCTACGCTGAACGGAACAATCTCTTTCAGATAGGTGACAGGCTTTCCCATATTGGTCGCCCACAATTTGGATTTCGATATGGCGAGGCTCTTCAATCAGTTTTTCCATGTACATTCCTCCATTGCCGAAAGCTGCAGTCGCTTCCGTTACGGCACTGTTGAAGTTTTTCTCCATTTGATCTTCCGACCAAATGGCGCGCATCCCTTTACCACCACCACCGGCGGTAGCTTTAATCATTACGGGATAGCCCATTTTTTTGGCTTCCTTTCGTGCATGGTCAACATCCTTGAGCAAACCTTCGGAACCTGGAACGGTAGGAACACCGGCTTTTCTCATGGTCTCCTTGGCGGTTGCCTTATCTCCCATTTTGTCAATCTGTTCGCCAGAAGCTCCAATGAACTTGATATCGTGCTCGGCACAGATTTTAGAGAACTTAGAGTTTTCGGAAAGGAACCCATATCCTGGGTGAATGGCATCGGCGTTGGTAATTTCCGCTGCGGCTATAATATTTGGAATCTTCAAATACGATTCACTACTGGGTGCAGGGCCGATACAAACAGCTTCATCCGCAAAGCGGACATGAAGGCTTTCCTCATCGGCCTTGGAGTACACGGCAACGGTTTTAATGCCCATTTCCTTGCAGGTCCTTATGATCCGCAAGGCGATTTCACCCCTATTTGCAATCAATACTTTTTTAAACATAGAACACAATCTTAAGTTAGGAATTCTAAATTTTAAATGCTTTTGGGCAACAAAATGTCATCCAAAATCTATCATTTAAAATTCACTACGATGGGTCTACCAAGAACAAGGGTTGGTCAAACTCCACTGGAGATGAATCATCAACCAATATCTTGACAATTTTACCGGAAACCTCGGATTCAATGTCGTTGAAAAGTTTCATGGCCTCAATCACACAAAGAACATCTCCTTTATTGATAGTGCTACCCACTTCCACAAAAGGCGGTTTGTCCGGGGATGGCTTTCTATAGAATGTACCTATGATAGGGGATTTTACAGTGATATATTTTGAATCATCCTCTGCTTTTTTCGCATCAGCGGGTGCTGGTGCTGAAGTTTCCTGTGTGGGAGCTGGCGCTGGAGCAGTAGGGGTTGCGGCAGATGGTTGAGCCACTGGGATTTGTTGAACAATTGTGGTTTCCGGTGTGCTTGAACCTGTGCTTCCCGTTCGAATGGTGATTTTAATATCCTCCATTTCCAGCTTTACCTCGCTGGCACCGGATTTGGCTACAAACTTGATTAAACTTTGAATTTCCTTAACGTCCATGGAATATAATTTTGTTAGTTGTTGATTAAGAATTATAGGCCCATTTCAAATAAATGGAACCCCAAGTAAAACCTCCTCCAAAGGCGGCAAAAATTATGTTATCTCCTTTTTTCAACTGCTTTTCGTAATCGTAAAGCAACAAAGGTAATGTGGCGGATGTTGTATTACCGTATCGATGAATGTTCATCAAAACTTTTTCAGCTTCGAGGCCCATCCTATTGGCGGTGGCATCAATGATGCGTTTGTTGGCCTGGTGTGGTGCCAACCATTGTACATCATCTTTGGTCAAGTTGTTTCGCTCCATGATCAATGCGGATACATCGGCCATATTGGATACAGCAAATTTAAAGACGGATTTGCCATCTTGATAAACAAAATGCTGCTTGTTCTTTACCGTTTCTTCAGATGCCGGCAAAATAGACCCACCTGCATCAATCTTCAAAAATTGACGACCGATTCCGTCGGAACGCAGATATTCATCCTGTAAACCCAAACCTTCTTCATTGGGTTCAAAAAGAACGGCTCCTGCACCATCTCCAAAAATAATACATGTGGTCCTATCGGTATAGTCTATGATGGACGACATTTTATCGGCTCCAATGACCAATACTTTTTTGTATCTGCCTGATTCTATATAGCTGGCCGCAGTGGACATCCCATACAAAAAGCTGGAACACGCTGCTTGTAAATCATAGGCGAAAGCATTCACTGCACCAATTTCCGAAGCCACATAAGCCGCAGTGGAAGCGACGGGCATGTCGGGGGTGGCAGTAGCCACGAGCACAAAGTCTATTTCGGAAGCTTCAATGCCTCTTTTTTGAAGCAAATCTTCCGCAGCTTTGATGGCCATGTAAGATGTTCCCGCGTTCTCTTCTTTTAAGATTCTTCGCTCCTTGATTCCTGTTCGGGTGGTAATCCATTCATCGTTGGTGTCCACCATGGTTTCCAACACTTTATTGGAAAGAACAAACTCAGGAACGTATCCTCCTACAGCTGTTATTGCTGCTGTTGTTTTCTTCATTTTTAGCCTCTCTTTATTGTCAAAAAGATTCAAATTTGACCCAAAAGGTGTGAAAATTAGTCATTTTATATGACTTTATCGAGATAATCGAGCCGATTTTGGGTGTTAACGTGGGCCCATAAAAAAACTCCCGTTGATATATTGAACGGGAGTTGCTGTATTATAGGGGGTTTGCGGTTAGGCCGCAGTTTCCTCTTCTGTTTTGTCAATCAAAACCTGACCTCTGTAGTACAATTTGCCTTCGTGCCAGTGAGCTCTGTGGAACAAGTGCATTTCACCTGTTGTTGAGTCTTTGGCAATTGTTGGCGCAACTGCTTTGTAGTGGGTTCTTCTTTTGTCCCTTCTGGTTTTTGATATTTTTCTTTTAGGATGTGCCATTATAAACCTATTTATCCGTTAGTAACTTTTTTAAATCGTCCCACCTGGGGTCCGTATCTTCTGATGGTTTTGTATTCTCTTTTGGCTGAAGCTCTTCGAGCTTATCCAAGATTTCCGATTGCAATGTTCCGTCTTCCACACCGGGATGAACCCTTTTTTGTGGAACGGCCAGCACCAACATTTCGTATACGTACTGTGCAATATTGAATTGGTGTTCTCCGTGTGGGATGATCAAGATTTCATCATCTTCATCATTGTACTCTTCGCCAAACTTGACGACTAGTTTTAAATGGGAGTCAACAGGCTGGTCATAAGGTTCGCCCGTTAGATCACAATCCACATTTATGGTTCCCTCCGCTTCAATCTGAAGTTCCATCATGGTGCTCATTTTTTCCAAAACGGCATTTACATGAACGGAAGCTCCGTTAAATTCTTGGTAGTCAAAAGATTCAAAGAACGCATCATCAATCTCGTACACAAAGTTATGTTTTCCCAACTTCAGACCTGAAAAAGGGATATTAAACTCTTTCAGCTTCATCATTTCTACACTTAAGGTTTGTGTACCAGCCTTTAAAGGCGGGTGCAAAGATACTACTAATTTACAAAACTGCAATTCTTGCTACAACAAATATCCAAAATGAGATTAACTTTTTACCCTCCTCGCTTGATTTTCTGCTTTTTAAGAGGGTTTTCGGTAAGTTCCAGATACTCTGTTCTGTTTTTAAATACTTGAATGGCAGTGAATACGGCTTCTTTAAAAGAACTTTCATCAGCCTTGCCTTTTCCAGCGATTTCATAGGCGGTTCCATGGTCTGGAGATGTTCGTACTTTATCCAGTCCGGCCGTATAGTTGACTCCTTTTCCAAAGGAAAGGGTCTTGAACGGAATTAGCCCCTGATCATGGTAGGCCGCTAGTATGGCATCAAAATTACTGTGGTTGTCAGAGCCAAAAAAACTGTCTGCCGAATAAGGACCGTAGACCAAAGTGCCCTTATCGAACAATTCCTTTATGGTGGGCTTTAGAATTTTATCGTCCTCTTGGCCAATGGTTCCGTTGTCGCCACTGTGGGGATTGATGCCCAACATGGCTATTTTGGGACGACGGATACCAAAGTCCATTTTCAAGGATTTTTCCATGGTGGCCACTTTGTTTCGGATGAGCTTTGGGGTAATAGCTTCGGCCACATCCTTTACCGCAATATGATCGGTAAGTAGACCAACACGTAGGGAATTTGTGACCATGAACATTAGGCTCTCTCCCTCGAGCTCTTGAGCCAGAAAGTCCGTATGGCCAGGAAAATTAAAATCCTCGGATTGGATATTGTTTTTGTTGATGGGTGCCGTGACCAACACATCGATTTTATCCTCTTTTAGCGCAGAAACGGCCGCTCGCAATGACCGAATGGCAAACTCACCGCCTTCTTTAGTAGCTTGTCCGTATTCAATCTTAGGAACTTCTTTCCAAACATTGACAATATTGACTTTGCCTTCCAAGGCCTGACCGGCATCCCGAACACCATTGAATTTGAGATCGATTCCCAAATCTTTGATTTGTTGGGAAATGGTTTTGTTGGATGCGAATATCACTGGGGTGCAAAACTCCAGCATTCTTGGGTCTTCAAATGTTTTGAGTGCCACCTCGCACCCAATGCCGTTAATATCCCCAATGGAAATGCCCAACCTTATTTTTTGATTTTCCTTCATAAAATGAATGCCGTTATGGCTACTTTTGCATTACAAATCTAGTCAATTAATAAGAGACATGTTCACAGGGATTATAGAGACTTTGGGGAAGGTTGAAAAGCTGGAAAAGGACGGTGGAAATCTTCACATTACCGTTGCTTCGGATATTACTTCGGAATTGAAGATAGACCAGAGTGTTTCACACAATGGGGTTTGCCTTACCGTAATTGCCATTGATGGAAGCAGCTATACCGTAACGGCAATAGAAGAGACCTTGAACAAGACCAATTTAGGCGACCTGAAAGTAGGTGATGTGGTCAATCTGGAGCGCGCTATGTTGTTGGGTGCACGTTTAGATGGGCACATTGTTCAAGGACATGTGGACCAAACCGCAGGCTGTAAATCCATTATCGTAAAAGATGGTAGCTGGATATATACGTTTGAATACGACCCAAAACTCAATAATGTAACCATTGAGAAGGGTTCCATTACCGTGGACGGTGTCAGTCTAACTGTTGTTGACTCCGAAAAGAACAGCTTCAGTGTGGCCATAATTCCCTATACCCACGAGCATACCCGTTTTCACACCTACAAAGTGGGAGCTACAGTGAACTTGGAGTTTGATGTGGTCGGCAAATATGTTTCCAGATTATTGGAACTGAGGGGTTAAAACCCATCAAAATACATTCCGCATCCCGCGCCAAATTCTTAAAAGAACAACTGTGGCTATCAATACCAATACGGTAAGCCCAATCGCCAAGGGATAATTGCCATAAATCCAATTTCCTGTGGCAAAAAGACATCCGTAGACCAGAATACAGCCCACGATCATGGCCAAAACTCCTGATGGAACGCTCCATTTGGCATTTTCATCTTCAAGGGAAACGCCTTCGGCCTTGGCTTCTTCATGAATCTTTTTCCATCCAGGCCCTCCTGGTTTTGTGATTTTATAAAAACGATAGAGCACCTTGTTGTCTTCCGGCTTGGTTAAAAAGGTGGTGGCCAACCAAAGTATGGTAGTGATCAACACCACCAACGGAAATTTGCTCCATGTTGGAAAAGGTGCACCATCGGCCAAAAACAACGGTTCTTCCAGCTGCCAGAAAACAATCGAGATAATACCCGATGAGAACATGGCAACGATTTCGCTCCATGCATTGATTCGCCACCAGAACCATCGTAACAAAAAGATGAGTCCTGTTCCTGCTCCGAACATGATGATAATATCGAAGAGCTGAGTGGCATTGTTAAGTTCCAAAGCGAATAAACTACTCAAAACCATCAGAACAACTGTGGAAATCCTACCCACGTTCACTAATTCCTTTTCTGATGCATTTTTATTGATTTGCTGCTTGTAGAAATCATTTACGATATAAGAGGACCCCCAGTTAAGGTGTGTTGAAATGGTTGACATATAGGCTGCTCCCAAAGAAGCCATAACCAGACCCAACAAGCCTGTGGGCAACATGGTAAGCATGGCGGAGTAGGCCAAATCGTTTTTAAGGATGTTCTCCGGTACATTGGGAAACGCCTGTTGAATGCTTTCCAAATCCGGGAACACCACAATAGAGGCCAAGGCGACCAAAATCCATGGCCATGGTCTTAGCGCATAATGCAATATGTTGAAGAAAAATGTTGCCCCGATGGCGTGGTTTTCATTTTTGGCGGCCAACATACGCTGTGCGATATAGCCACCACCCCCGGGTTCACCGCCTGGGTACCAAGCACTCCACCATTGTACTGCCAAGGGTATGATAAGAAGCCCTATCAAAGCATCGGTATCCGAAAAATCGGGAAGGATGGACATTTTTTCCTGTACCTGCGCATTCGCCAAAATATTGTCCAAACCACCAACTTCAGGCATATTTACCAAGTAGATTGCAGCTCCAATGGCTCCACCCATGGCAACAAAAAACAATAGAAAATCAGTATAGACCACTCCTCTAAACCCACCTACGGCACTAAAAATCACTGTTATGGTTCCTCCCAGCAGCACGGTTTCAACGGGTTCCAGTCCGAGCATTACCTGCCCGATTTTTATGGCAGCTAGAGTCACGGCCGACATAGCCATTACATTAAAGACCACACCTAAATACAACGATCTAAATCCACGGAGAAAATGTGCAGGTTTTCCGCCGTACCTTAAATCGTAAAATTCCATATCCGTGGCCACGTTGGATTTTCTCCAAAGCTTGGCATAGACAAAAACGGTAAGCAAACCTGTGAGCAAAAAGGCCCACCAACCCCAGTTTCCCGAGACACCATCGGTACGGACAAAGTCCGTAACCAAATTGGGCGTATCCGTGGAGAAGGTAGTGGCAACCATGGAAAAGCCCAAAAGCCACCATGGCATGCTACGGCCGGACAAAAAATATTCTGCCGTGTTTTTACCCGATTTCTTGGAAACATAAATCCCAATGAAAAGGACTATGGCAAAGAATCCAAAAATGATGATGTAATCTAAAAGTTCTAGTTTCATTTGTTAAGTTTGGCTTGGGGTTAAAGATAGCTTTTTTGGGTTACTTTTGTGAACCAGTAAAAATTCTTCATGTTTCTTTCCACGTACTCAGATATTTCCGTTGCCGCATGGACCATGGCTGCCACTGCCGTTTTCTTGATGGGGGTCTCCAAAGCAGGACTTAAGGGGATGTCCATCTTTAATGTAACGTTAATGGCTTTGGCTTTTGGTTCCAAGGCATCAACAGGACTTTTTATTCCCCTTTTGATTGTTGGCGACACTTTTGCCGTGATCTATTATAACCGGCATACGCAATGGAAATATATCATTAGGTTTCTTCCTTGGATGATTCTTGGAATCCTCATCGGTGTATTGATTGGAAAGGACCTGCCCGAACGAGAATTCAAGTGGGCCATGGTGGTGGTGATATTCATTAGTTTGGGCATGTTGGTTTCTTGGGACCGACGTAAATCCAAAAAAGTGCCTACCCATTGGCTGTTTTCGGGTTCCATGGGTATCTTCTCAGGGATTTGTACCATGATCGGGAATTTGGCGGGGGCGTTTACCAACATTTTCTTTTTGGCGATGCGTTTGCCCAAAAATGAATTTGTGGGAACGGCAGCTTGGTTGTTTTTCATTACCAATATGTTCAAAATGCCGTTCCATGTGTTTGTTTGGAAAACGATTACCGTGGAAAGTCTGTTGATCAATTTGCGATTGCTCCCTGCCATATTTGTGGGATTGTTTTTGGGTGTTTTCTTAGTTAAGAAAATCAACGAAAAAAATTACAAGCGTTTTATTTTGATTGTAACCGCGATTGGTGCGGTGGCGATTTTGTTCAGATAGAACCACATACGATTCAATAAAAAAAGCCCCGCCATAATTAGCGGGGCTTTTTTACACAAATATTTTAAATATTATTCCGAAGCTCCTTCGTAAATCGCATTAAAAATCAATTTGTAAGTGCCACGGGGTTGCGCCCTAAATTGTGGACGGAACGCAAACAAGATGGCTGACCCTTTTCCGTATTTCGCTTTGACCATCGCTGGTTTTTTGGCAATGTATCGGTTTTCTCCCATGGCCCAACCGCTCATCAACAAGTCATTGGCAGCATAGGTGGCAATCACTTCAACTTGGGGTTCAGGTGCATCTTCGATTTCTTCCTTGCCCCCTTCGCCTGATTTTCTCTGTTTGTCTATCCTGAAAGCTCTACTCTTGTTAAACGAAACGGCAACGGTATCCTTCATTCCGAAGGCCAAAGGATGGCTTGTGTCTATTCCCGTTTTGATCAAGGAACCTGGAATGAAAAAGCGATTGCTGCTCACTCCTGCAACGGCATCGCTCATGGGCAACCCAAATTGTTCAATGACAAAATCACTGGCTTCGTCAAAGGCAATCAATGTTCCTCCTTCGTCCACATAATCACTAAGGGCCACAGAACCTTTTAGGCCAATTCCACCTGTGAATTTTTCGGGCATGCTCAAATTGCTGTGTCCGTGTAAAATGGAACTTGGTCTTTGGGATGGAATGATGATGGCATCATACTGGGAGAGATCCTTGGTTTTAATGTCGGCATCGTGCAAGGTGTCCAAGTCAAATTCGTACTCATCCATTACAAAACGGGTCCATCCTTCATCCATATTGGCCACCCAAGATTTATACAAACCAACTTTGGGCAAATGGATTTTCTTTAATTGAACTTCGGGCTTGGCAGCCAATCCTGTGAATACCAGTCCGTATTCATCTGCCAAGGACTCCATCATTTCCTTGTCGCCTGATACAATGTAAGACCCTGCTGGGAAGGTTTCTTTTCCGGCCTTGAATTCCGTCATGCTCTTGTATGCGGTTCCTCCAGCTTTCAAAACCTTGTTTGTGGCAATCACGGAAGCGTTGGTATTTACATTTAATGCATATCCAAAGGAACCGTTCCTGTTTACATCGCCTTGGTAGTATTTTACAAGACCGGTAACTTTTTCGGTTGGGGCCTTGAACGACTCAGTAATTTTATCCACATCAATGCCCATTTGCATTGGCAAAGTCCATCCCGCCAAATCGTATGGGGTGTCCGGAGGTCCGCCTGGATATTGGAAACGTGTGGGGTAATCCTGTTTTTCCATGAGGTCCATCAAGTAGGGCCTAAAAGCTTGTGCTGTGTAGATGACATAGGAACCTTTTTCATATTCCTTACCATTGACGGTAAAGTCTCTGGTTGCTTTTTCAACTTCGATACCACCTTGAAGCAACACATTTACCAAATTAACGGCCTCAAAAGAATCCCATTGCTCTTTGTCGATGATGTAGGCGAACAAACCTTCGGTCTTACCTTTTTCAACGGCGGATTTACCCATTTTGTAAATATTGAGCAGGTAATTGCTCTTACGGTCAGCTGCAAGGTCCAAAGTGGCCCAAGTGGCGGTCAACATATAATCCACGGCATCCCTAAAATGGGACTCTCCACCTTTCCATGGATCTGGGTACATAATGTCCGTGCCATCGGTAGGGGTGCCACCGGCAACGGTTTTAGGTAATTTTTCAGGGTCGTAGAACCTTGGTGTAGGGGTTGTGTGTCCGGTTTCGGTCAATATACCAATCATGTTGTGGTAATAGGGTACGGTACGACCACCTCCGTTCCAGAACATGGTATAATAGTTGTCTGCAATGGCCCCGGGCATGTTTTCAAGGGAAAAACGCTTGGTCATGGCAGAACCAACCTCACTTACAGCCGCTGTAATGGCGGGGTGAATTTTTGGGTTTACTGGATCGGCATAAGGAGGGAGCGAAATCTTGGTCCAGGAAGGCGAGGATTGGTGATGATTGTATACAATTTGCGGATACCATTCGTTGTAAAGCATTTTGGTTACGTTGTAGGTTTCCGGCATATTGTTCATAAACCAATCCCTGTTGTTATCGTGCCCCATGTAATAGTGATAGAGAATCGGAGGCCGCGAAGTTTCATAAGGAGTGCCGAGGTTTTTACGATACCAGTCCACGACAATGTCCAGTCCGTCCGGGTTCATTACCGGCATGAGAAGGGTAATCACGTTTTCCCTGATTTTTTTCATTTCCGCCGTTTCGGAGGTAGCAAGGGTATATGCCAGCTCGGAAGTCATTTGACCATGGGCCAACTCTGTGGAATGCATACCACCATCGATCCATACAATGGCTTTTCCTTCTTCGGAAAGTTTTACGGCTTCTTCATTCCCTACTTGAACGCGAGCAAGTTTGGTGCTGATGTCTTTCCATTTATCGAGCTGTGCCAAATTTTCAGCTGTGGAGATGAACATGAGGTACATTTTGCGACCTAATACGGTTTCTCCAATTTCAATTTTTTTAACTCTATCGGATGCAGTGTCCAATTTGGACAAATAGTCTTCAATCTGAGAGTAATCGGCCAATTTGTAATCGGCTCCCACTTTGAACCCATATACATCCTCTGGCGAGGGAACTGTTTGTGCTGTGGAAAATGTAATGCAAGAAAAAGACATCACTACGGAGAGCAGTAATGCTTTTAAAGTTACTTTTTTAGAAGTCATTATTTGAGTTAGTTATAATTTGATTGAAAATTAAGCATTTGTGGTGAAGTAATTAAATCTGGCTATTGGGAATTATAGCGACAGAGGCTTTTTTGACTGTTTTGTAATCTGACAGATGGAAATCCAATGAATTCTCATTGGCCCAGATTTGGTTTTTTGCGCGACGCCTTTTTCTCTGCCGTGATTTTTTTGGATTTCAACCGTTTTTATTTGGAAGGTTTGGTGGGTTTGGTCGGTTTTCGCTTTTTAGGTATGATGAGAGCATTTTTCAGGGTTTCGAAAAAGCGCTTCACTACTAAATCTTTGTTTCGGTGTTGCCTTTGGGCCTCATCACTTTGAAGAATCAAGGAACCATCATTGGTCAATCGGGACCGTAATTTTAATAGGACACGTTGTTTTTCCCTGTCAGATAGGCTTTCTGTATTTCTACTTCATTAGAAAAGCCATATTGTTTTGGAGATTGAGAGAAAACCGTTTTCGAATAACTATGGAGTTGTTGGAAGTGTCATGTAAGAGCAAAGTAATTCCAGAGAAATAGTTAAGATATTGTAAATTATAAGAAAAAGACTAATAAAAAATTTAATTATATCTATATTTAAAAAAGAAAAAGACTACAAATATATATTAATTATGAAAATCAATACATTTTTCTTTGTTCTGCTTGCAATGACATTTTTTAACTGTCAAAAAGATGAATCATTACCTTTAAATACAGAGGCAGAGCCAGTAGCTACAAAAGCAACCTATTATGATGGTACCTCCCTTCAATATAATGGTAATGAAGAATGGTTTGGAAATTTTGGAGGTACAACGGTTTGGTTTCGTGGGGCGTCGCCTCAAGCAATCCAAAATGGAACACGTAGTGTGTGGCAAATGATTGCTCCTCCCAACGGAACTTTATATTACAGTGAAGGAGTTACTTCTTGGGGAGGGTCAAGAACAGGATTCCATATAACTAAAATTTACCTCGGAGAGGATACTGTTGAGCAACACTTAAAAAAAGTGGTAGAGAATAACGATGGGAGTTATTCCATAGTAAGTAGTATAACCTATATCAGTGCATCGAATGGGAGTATTACCTACAATGGAAAGGTAGTGCTTGATGAAGATTGTACACCTACACTTGTGTCGATTGATTCAGATATGCCGTCAGGTTGTTTGCAAGATGATGAGGATATTATAATTATCCCATTTTAGTAAAATGGGAAATGGTTGTTAGACGCTTCTTTGCGAGTGCCTCACAATTGTGCTTGTACAATGTTTTGAGAATAGAACAATAACTTTTCTCAGTACGGTTTTTTGCGAGACGCTTTTTTCTCTGCCGTGATTCTTTTGGATTTTAACCGTTTTTCTTTGGAAGGTTTGGTGGGTTTGGTCGGTTTTCGCTTTTTAGGTAAGATGAGAGCATTTTTCAGGGTTTCGAAAAAGCGCTTCACTACTAAATCTTTGTTTCGGTGTTGGCTTCGGGCCTCATCACATTGAAGAATCAAGGCACCATCATTGGTCAATCGGGACTGTAATTTTAATAGGACACGTTGTTTTTCCCTGTCTGATAAACCTTCTGAAGCGGGTACATTAAAAGTGAGCTCCACCTTGGAGGAAACCTTGTTCACGTGTTGTCCCCCAGCACCGCTACTACGCATGGCCTTAAACTGTAATTCCCTATGTATTTGTTTTTTGTCCAACTTGAAGCCTTCTGTTGATGGTTTCCAAAGATACATTAAGAAAAATGGTTGTTCCTTTTTCCTGTTTTTTGTCTGAATTGAAAAAAATGGTTGTGCCGTCTTCTGCCATTCCTTCGTTTAGATGATGACTTCCATTAAAGAGCGATCGGGTTATCTCGACTTTTAGCCCTGAAGCATCAGAAAATTTGAATTCATGCGGATATACTAAAACGGACCTATCAATCTCGGAATAGGATTTCAAGAGTTTCATGGGGACCTTGTTCACTTGGCCAAACAACGAAGCTGTATAGTGATTCGGAGGGTTTTTATAGAGGCCTTGAGTGTTCTCGTTGGCAATGATCTGTCCTTGTTCCAAGATCAGGGTACGTTCTGCAAAAGGGAGTACATCACTGGGGTCGTGGCTTGCGGTAAGCACCGTAATACCCTGTTTTTTGAGATACAGAAAGAGGTTTCTACGAAGGGAATTACGCTTAAAATTGTCAATATGGCCAAAGGGTTCGTCCAAAAGAAGAATTTCGGGTTCCTGCGCCAGTACTCTGGCCAATGCCACTCTTTGCTGCTGTCCACCACTGAGGTATTTCACTTTGGTCTTGGCGTAGGATTTCATTTCAATTAATTCCAATAGTTCATTGATGCGTTCTTTGTGGGTTTCTGGATCAAAAACAGAAAGGAACTGCCCTATGTTTTCTTCCACAGAAATAAAGGGCATCAAATCAAAGTCCTGTGCCAAATATTTCATGTAAGGTTCGCCTGGAACCAGATTAAAATTGGGCCCTAGCGCTTCAGTGTCTCCCCAAAAAACGGAGCCCTCCTCCACATGAAGCAATCCGTAGATGATTTTGAGCAAGGTGCTTTTTCCCGAGCCACTTTCGCCCATCAAAGCCACATGCTCCCCCGGGGAAACTTCAAAGGAAATGTCCTTTAAAATGGTCTGGTCTTGATAACCGAAAGAATCAATTTGGATTTTTAGCATAAATATAAGTGGCTCATCTGTCAAAAATATGTCAGGGTTAGCGAAGTCGAAACCTAAATTGGTTTACAGATGTTTTGTTCTCGACTACGCTCGAACTGACAATATCATGTTTTGGGAGTTTCTCAGAGATTTTGTCAATCTTTAAACTCCTTAAGAACTTTTTGGTTGGGCAATTCATCATAGCCCATATTGAAAAAGGTAAACCCAAAAATATCGGCATATTGCTCAATGGTCTTGCTGACAGGTGTACCTGCTCCGTGACCTGCGTTGGTCTCGATACGAATCAAAGTGGGTTGTTCCCCAGCCTGTTTTTCCTGTAGCTCTGCTGCAAACTTAAAGCTGTGTGCAGGAACCACACGGTCATCATGATCTCCAGTGGTAACAAGAGTAGCTGGATATTCCGTGCCTTCTTTTACGTTATGCACAGGGGAATAGCCCTTGATGTAGTTGAACATTTCCTCACTATCTTCAGAAGTACCATAATCGTAGGCCCATCCGGCACCAGCGGTAAAAGTGTGGTATCGGAGCATATCCATTACACCTACGGCCGGTAAGGCTACTTGCATCAAATCCGGGCGCTGGGTCATGGTTGCGCCAACCAATAAACCACCATTGGAACCTCCACGGATAGCGAGATATTCTTTTGAGGTATATTGGTTATCAATCAAGTATTCTGCAGCGGCGATAAAGTCATCGAACACATTCTGTTTTTGAAGCTTGGTGCCGGCAATATGCCATTTTTTTCCGTATTCCCCACCTCCTCTAAGGTTAGGAACGGCATATACACCACCCTGCTCCATCCAAACCGCGTTCACAATGCTGAAAGAGGGCGTTAAACTTACATTGAAACCTCCATAGCCATAAAGGATAGTTGGATTTTTACCGTTGAGTTCGGTTCCTTTTTTATAGGTAATGATCATAGGCACTTTTGTGCCATCTTTTGAATTGTAAAACACCTGTTTGGACTCGTAGTCATCAGGATTGAAATCAATTTGGGGCTTCCAATATTGCTCATACTCTCCAGTCTCCACATTGTATTTGTACAATGAGCCTGGTGTATTGTAGTTGGTGAAGGAGAAGTAGAATTCCTTGTCTTCCTTTTTGCCACCAAAACCTCCAGCGCTTCCTACACCGGGCAGTTCGACTTCGCGGACCAGGTTACCTTCATAATCATATTGAAGCACTTTGGAAATGGCATCTACCATGTATTCGGTAAAAAAATAGCCTCCACCAGTTCCTGCCGTCAATACATTTTCGGTCTCTGGAATTAAATCTTTCCAATTGTCTGGTGTTGGATTGGCTGCATCCACAACCACGACTTTTTTATTGGGTGCCTCACGGTTGGTGACCATATATAAGGTAGAGCCTTCGTTATCGATAACGTAGGTGTCAGAATCGGTATCGTCCAAAATGGTAATCAACTCAGGATTCTTTTGGGAAAGATCCATCATAAACAATTTGTTGCCCGATGTGGAAACCGACGCAGAAATAAAGAGATACTTCTGGTCTTCCGATACGGAACCACCTACGTAGCGGTGTTTTTCTTCTGGTGTTCCACCAAAAATGATCTTGTCCTCGGATTGGGGCGTTCCCAATTTGTGATAGTATAATTTGTGTTGGTCCGTTTTTGCTGAAAGTTCGCTTCCTTCGGGTTTGTCGTAGCTGGAATAAAAGAAACCATCGTTTCCTTTCCAAGAGATGCCGCTGAACTTGATATCCACTAAGGTATCCTCCACAATTTCTTTGGATTCGGCATCGATGACAATACCTTTGCGCCAATCGCTTCCGCCTTCGGAGATAAGGTAGGCCGCTTTGGAACCGTCCTTGGTAAAGCTAAGGCCCATCAAAGATGTGGTGCCGTCTTCGGAAAAAGAATTGGGGTCCAAAAAGACCTCTTCTTCCCCATCCTCTTTTTCACGGTAGACCACATATTGGTTTTGTAGCCCATTATTCTTGTAATAATAGGTATAGTCGCCTTCTTTAAAAGGGGAGCCCACTTTTTCGTAGTTCCACAGTTTCTCCAATCGGTTTTTTAGGTCTTCTCGAAAAGGAATCTTGTCCAAATAGCCAAAAGTGACAGCGTTTTGTTCTTTTACCCATGCTTCGGTCTCCTCGCTGCGGTCGTCTTCCAACCAACGATAGGGGTCAGGGACTTCATTTCCAAAATAATTATCTACGGTGTCAACTTTTTTGGTAGTGGGGTAGTTCACAGTAATGGATTCTCTTTTTTTAGTGTTTTCCTGACAGGCTGCAAATAAAACCAAAGCAGCCAACAGACTTATGTTTTTCATGTTTTCTCGGATTGATTCCGATAAAAATACCACAAAAGACACAAACCAATTGGCTGCAATCGATGCTTTAACGAATTTTATGAAACAGCTTCAGAAGTATTTGAAACCAAATTATTCTCCACCAAATACTCCGCAATCTGCACAGCGTTGGTGGCAGCTCCTTTTCTTAGGTTGTCCGCCACAATCCACATGTTCAAAGTATTCGGTTGGGTTTCGTCTCTACGAATCCTGCCCACAAAAACATCATCCTTGCCATTGGCAAAAACAGGCATGGGGTAGGTGTTGGTTTCAGGATTGTCCTGCACTACGATTCCGGGGGTTTCGCTTAGGAGTTGTCTTACTTCCGCCAAATCAAAATCGTTATGGAATTCCACGTTGACAGATTCCGAGTGCCCACCGGCAGTAGGAATACGCACTGCGGTTGCGGTTACCGAAAATGTACGGTCGTCCAATATTTTTTGAGGCTCCCTGGCCAATTTCATTTCTTCTTTAGTGTATCCATTTTCCAAAAACACATCGCAATGCGGCAGTGCATTTCGGTTGATGGGGTAAGGATAGGCCATTTCTCCCTCTATTCCAGCTGCTTCGTTTTCCATTTGCTCAACAGCCTTTACTCCTGTACCAGAAACGGATTGGTAGGTGGAAACGACAACGCGCTTCATTTGATATTTTTTGTGCAATGGGTCCAAGGCCAACACCATTTGAATAGTGGAGCAGTTGGGGTTGGCAATAATTTTATCCTCAGCAGTCAGTTCGTTTGCATTGATTTCGGGCACTACCAATTTTTTGGTCGGGTCCATACGCCACGCAGAGGAATTGTCGATTACGGTAGTGCCAACCTCGGCAAATTTGGGAGCCCATTCCAAGGAGGTGTCCCCACCTGCGGAGAAAATGGCAATATCGGGTTGAGCGGCTACAGCATCTGCCAGACCGATTACGGTATGCTCGTCGTTCTTATAGGTCAGTTTTTTGCCCACCGAACGCTCCGAGGCAACCAACATCAATTCTGAAATAGGGAAGTTACGCTCTTCCAATACTTTCAACATCACTTCGCCTACCATTCCGGTGGCTCCAACAACTGCTACTTTCATTTTTAATTTATTTCTTACCGCAAAGGTACTTTAGTCAGCGAGTTAAACAAGCTTTTTATTCATCAATCAATAAAAAATAACAAAATGTTATAAATAAAACAACCATCAACATGTTAGCGAAACACATTGATGGTTTTTAAGGGTTATTGTGATGTAGCGGCAGTACCGAAATAAGGTACCAACGATTTTTATTTCTTCAACAAATCGCGGATTTCTGCCAACAGTTCCTCTTGGGTCGGACCCTTTGGAGGTTCTGGAGCAGGCTCCTCTTTTTTCTTCATCCTGTTCACTCCTTTAACAATGAGGAACATAACGAACGCGACGATGATGAAGTCGATGACATTGGTCAAAAACGCACCGTAGAGCACTGCTATCTCCCCAATAATCTCTCCCGCCTCATTTGGGGTTCCTTCGGTAATCACATATTTCAAATCATTGAAATCTGCGTTGAACAACAATCCGATCAAGGGGGAAACTATGCCTCCTGTGAACGATGATACCACTTCTTTAAAAGCGGCACCCATGACGAAACCTACGGCGATATCCACTAGGTTTCCTTTCATGGCAAACTCTTTAAATTCTTTTAAAAATCCCATTTTATAGTTGAGTATTGGTTAATCAAAGACAAATTAAGCAAAAAAGCGGTTTGCCGTTCTTCTTCCGAGATAAAAAATCACTTATTTATAACCACTCTTTTTACCCGTTGTGAAATGGCTGTGAGGATTTCGTAGGAAATAGTGCTGGCCGTGGCAGCAAACTTTTCGGCTGATTTTCCTGAGCCAAACACAATGGCCTCGTCCCCTTCTTTGCAATCGATTTCAGTTACATCCACCATGATCATATCCATACAAACATTGCCCAGAATCGGTGCTTTTTTGTTTTTGATGGTCACATAACCTTTCCCTTTTCCGTACTGTCGGCCTATACCATCTGCATGTCCAATGGGCAGGGTGGCGCTCTTTACAGGTTGGTTCGATGTAAACGCCCGATTATATCCCACGGATTCATTGGCATCAATGTGATGGATTTGCGAAATAATCGTTTTCAGGGTGGCGATCGGTCGTAATTCCGCATCCACTTCAGCCTGGTTGCCATAACCGTACAATCCTATTCCACTACGGACCATCTCAAACTGTGCCTCAGGATAATTGATGATGCCCGAAGTGTTCAACATGTGTCGCATGAGCAGATAGCCCAACTTATCCATGAGCATATCGCTCAAATGTTTGAAGCAATTGATTTGATTCAGGCTAAAATTTCGCTCGTTTTTATCTTCGGATGCTGCCAAATGAGAAAAGCAAGACACTATTTTGATACATTCGCTATGCTTACTTTCCTCAGCAACAAAATCAACATCATCTTCCGCAAAACCCAAACGGTTTAAGCCTGTGTTGAACTTAATGTGAACAGGGTAACCTGTCTGTTTCTTCGCCTTGGCCGCTTCAATGAATTGGTTCAGAATATTTCTGGAATATAGGCTCGGCTCCAACTGGTAGGCCATCAAATCATCAAAATTGGACGCCAAGGGGTGCAACACCAAAATAGGAAGCTGAATGCCCGCTTTACGCAACAAAACCCCTTCGCTCACATAGGCAACTGCCAGATAATCGGCACCCAATTGTTCGAGTTCGGTGGCAATGGTTACCATGTCGCTTCCGTAGGCAAAAGCCTTTACCACGCCCAAAAACTTGGTTTCGGGCTTTATTTTGGATCGCAAGTAGCTGTAATTGTGTTCCAAGGCAGCGAGGTCCAAGATCAAAGTTGTTTCCCCGACCTTACTCATTGGGTTTCTCTTTTTTGGAGGTTACTTCTTCCGAGTCCACATCCATTCCCTTTATTTTTTCGCGTAACATGGCCTTGTAGAAAGCTGCTCTGCTCAAAGGTTCATATTCCTCCGTTTCACCAAGCAACACCAAATTATCGTTAAGGGATTTTCTAAAACTATAGTTGGCCAAGTTTCCTGTTCGGGTGCAAACGGCGTGCACTTTGGTCACGTATTCCGCTGTGGCCATCAGTGCGGGCATGGGGCCAAAGGGATTGCCCTTGAAATCCATATCCAATCCAGCGACCACCACGCGAATGCCCCTATTGGCCAAATCGTTGCAAACGGTTACGATTTCATCATCAAAAAATTGGGCTTCGTCAATACCGATCACATCACAATCATCCGCCAAAAGTCGAATGTTGGCAGCAGCCGGGACAGGAGTGGACCTGATTTCGTTGGAGTCGTGGGAGACCACCATTTCTTCATGGTAGCGGGTGTCCACAATGGGCTTGAAGATTTCTACCTTTTGCTTTGCAAATTGGGCGCGCTTGAGCCTTCGGATCAGTTCTTCGGTCTTTCCGGAAAACATGGAACCGCAAATCACCTCAATCCATCCAAACTGTTCCTTAGGGTTGACTGTGTTTTCGAGAAACATACCGTATTTTTGAAAGAAATTGTTTGTTTTCCCGTTATATTGGGACGACCACAAAGCTACTAAAAAATCGCACCCCTGTTTTCAATAAGATTTTAACCTTTTGTTGATAGGGTGTTAGCAAAATCATTATATTTTTAAAGGTAAGAAATACTTAAAGCTATGATACGGAAATTGAGGGAAGAGTTGATCAAGTTGTCCACCGAAATAATCACTGCTCGTGAGGACACTGATCTTGCGGCACTTTATGAAAAATCCAAAGAGATTTATGAGAAGTTGGCCGTTTTGAAATTCATAGATGAAAAATTGAGCGATGTTGAGGTGGATGTTTCCCAAAATGTGATAGCCTCTAGGTTCGAGAAAATGGCCAATGCTGTTTTAAGCGGAAACACTTCCGTGCCCGAAAGCAATCCACACCAAGAAGATATTATCAATACACCTTCTATGGACACGATTAAGAATATCGTTTCCGAGATGCCTTCCAATGCAGATTTGGAAAAGGTGTTTGCCGAGTTCGTGGCCAAACCCGATTTCATGAAAAATGATAAGGAAAATGTTACCCCAACGGAGAATACCGAAGTGCCTACTCCTCAGAAAAAGCCAAAATCCTTAAACGATCGATTGGCCAAGGATTTTCAGGTGGGGCTCAACGATAAATTGGCCTTTGTAAAGCACCTTTTCAACAACAGCATGGAGGATTACACGCGTGTACTTTCGCAGCTTACCACCATCGATTCCGAGGAACGCTCTATAGCCTTTATCAACAATATGGTAAAGCCTGAGTATAAGAATTGGGAGGGTAAGGAAGAGTACGAAGCCCGCTTTATGGCACTTATCGAACGAAGATTCGCATAAATTCATTTTTCCAAGATTAATTTAAAAGCAAGACCGTAACTTTGGTCCATGGGAAAGCTATATCTGGTTCCGACACCAATAGGAAATTTGGAGGACATGACGCTTCGTGCCATTAAGGTACTCAAGGAAGTTGATGTGGTTTTGGCGGAAGATACCCGGACCAGTGGCAAGCTGCTCAAGCATTTTGAGATTGATACCCCTTTGCAGAGCCACCATATGCACAACGAACATCGACAAGTTGAGGGCTTGGTGCAAAAAATGAAGGAGGGCAATACTTATGCCCTTATTTCCGATGCTGGTACCCCAGCTATTTCCGATCCAGGATTTTTATTGACCCGCGCCTGTGTGGAAAACGATATTGAAGTGGAGTGTCTGCCCGGAGCAACTGCCTTTGTTCCTGCTTTGGTGAACAGCGGATTGCCCAACGACCGATTTGTTTTTGAAGGGTTTTTACCTGTGAAAAAAGGCCGTCAGACCCGACTTTTGGAACTTGCCGAAGAAACACGAACCATGGTTTTTTACGAATCGCCCCATAAGCTCCTTAAAACTTTGACCCATTTTGCCGAGTATTTTGGGGAGGACCGACCTGTTTCCGTATCCAGGGAATTGACCAAACTATATGAAGAGACCGTTCGCGGAACCGTAATGGAAGTATTGGAACACTTCAACAACAAGGCGCCCAAAGGAGAATTTGTGATTGTGGTTGGTGGACGTAAGGATTAATCCTCATCAATAATAAATAATTCCTCCACAGGAAGATTGAACAATCTGGCCATTTTTAATGCCAAGGTAACCGAAGGATTGAATTTATCCTTTTCTATGGCATGAATGGTCTGTCTAGAAACGCCCAATTCTTTGGCCAATTCGGCTTGGGTCATATCCAATCGTGCTCTTTCTACTTTTACCAAATTCTTCATAAATGAGCCTCTTTTTTGAAGTAGAATATGACCAAAAACAATACCATGAATAATGATAGAACCATGTCTAAACTAACTTCATAATAAACGTCAAAAAGATAAATTGCCAAGGCAATAATCAATAAGATAATTATGGTAGTCTGATAGGATTGTAATCTGATTAATCTTATAAAGTCATCTTCAACTTTTTCTTTGGAAAACATATAGATCAAAAGACCTATCACTGGCAGAACATCAAAAAAGCTTGAAAGTGTATTGCCAAGTAAATCTTCAAAGAAATGATGTGTTCCAGTGGGCGCACCATTGAATCCATCCATAAAATGATCACCTGCCACAAAGATGAGGGAGATTAAGAAAATGAAAAGACCAAGTCGTTTGCCCCAGTTTGGTAGTATTTGAACATCCATTTGCTAGTATTTTTGTCTAAAAGTAAATAAAACTTTACATTTTTACAAATATTATGGCTTTATTGAAGTATTTCAATGGGCAAAGAAAAATCAGTACACATTGGCCGCCCTCAATCGGCTGAAAGTCTCGGGTTTCATGTTGAGGTAGGATGCCAGGTATTTTTGTGGAATTACCTTTAATTCTTCTGGGCATCTTTTCATAAAGGCAACATAGCGTTGCTCGGCAGTAAGGGTTAAAAGTTCCACCTCTCTGGACAATCGATCAAAAAGCACGTCCTGAAAAAAAAGATGTCCCCACTTATAAAAAGAGAAGTGGTTTTTGAACATCTCATCATAGTCCTGTTTGCATAAGACCAATAATTTAGAGGGTTTCAAAGCTTCCAAGAAAATTTTTGAAGGTTCTCCTTTTACAAAGGAATCAAACACGCCTGAAGGACTGCCGGTGTAGGAAAACCCCAAAACCACTTTTTCGCCTTTTTCATTTAGAACATAGATTGCTTGTACACCCTCCAGAACAATATAAAAATTACGCTCTATGCTTTCCGCTTCCGTAATTATATCATATTGATCAAATGATTTCAGTGTCCAAAGGGATGTAAAATGTTTTTCTTCATCTTCGGATAAATCAAGATTTGAGAAGAAAGATTTCAAAATAAGGGATGCCTTGTCCTTCATTGTTCAGAATGACTTGGTTTCCATAAAAATAGGAATAATACAGTTGGGGCAATTTTCCACTGTAAATTACTGAGTCAAGACTTTCTGTTGATTTAAAATTTCATCGATTTGAACCATATGCCGTTCCAAATGGCACAACAGAAACTCAAAACTTTCCGGGGGATAGAACTTTACAATGGGTCCTATCCCTGAAGTGATTTTAATTTTGGAAACATCTTTATTTCTGCTTTTTAGGATTGAATCCTTCAGGTGGCCGTGAAGCTCAAAAAATTCACGAAAAATCTCTTTCACTTTTTCCTTCCCTATTATATTTTTCCTGTCCAACAAGGGTTCAAATCGTTTCATGGTCTTCATTTTCCATTTTCTTCGGGTTCCTTTGGGACGTTGCATTTCAATGATCATTTTTTGCCAAGGTCTGGCTCTAAAGGGTTTTTGCTCTTCATTTGAATCGGTCATCTTGGGAATTACTTCATCTAACTGATTTCGATAAGGGCCGTAGGCAATATTCAAGTGTGCCAATACTTCAATAATGCTCCAGGTATCCGGAATCGATACGTTTGTTAGCACATCTGTATCGAGTTCTTGTAGGGACTTTACATTGTTGAGCACAATGTTCAATCGTTGAATTTGGTTTTCAGGTGTTAGGAATAATTTGGCCATACGCTTAAAAATTGTTGTTGATTTAAAACCACAAATTTTAAGGTAATCAAGCACATAAATGTTGATGCAAATCAAGAAATCACATACATATCAATATCTGCTGCCATCATGCTTGCCCTTTTGCCAGCCTACTTCGCCCAAATACTTCTCTGCGCTTTCCACCGCTCCATCTTCAATGGATGTTCCCATGGAATCGTTCCAGCGGTTGAGGTAGCCAAAAAGTGAAATGACCCCCATCATTTCCACGATTTCGCCATCATTCCAATGCTGGTGTAATCGCTTTTTAATATCGGCATTAACCGTGTTCGGCACCTGGGAAGCTGCCAGGGCAAAATCCAGTGCAGCCTTTTCCGCGTCGGAGAAAGCGCTGTGTGTTCTGTACTCCCAAATATTATCCAATTGCTCTTGTTCGGCGCCATACCGCTCGGCCGCCCTAATGGCATGCGCTTGGCAGTAACGACAGCCCGTGGCATTGCTGCTTACCCAAGCAATCATCCGCTTTAGCGCAGAGGTTACTCGTCCCTCATTGGCCATTACCGCTTTGTTAAGGTTGATAAAAGCCTTGGAAATCGCCGGTCTGTGCTGCATGGTCAGCACGGAATTGGGACAAAACCCAAGGGTTTCGTTAAAGAACTCAGCCAATGCTTTGGTTTCGGGGTCGTGTTCGGGGGATAGGGGATTTACTAAGGCCATGGTTGAGATTATAAATTGTATTTTTGAACTCCACAAGAAACAAAAATTAAACTTCATGACAAATCACATAACTACCAAATGGTTGGGTGAAATGGCTTTCGAGAGCAACAACCCTTCTGGACATACTGTACGAATCGATGCCGGTGAAGAAAGCGGTGGCTCGGGTGCCGGTTTGCGCCCCAAAGCCTTAATGTTGTCAGGATTGGCCGGTTGTTCTGGTCTGGATGTGGCTTCGCTCATCAAAAAAATGAAGCTGGAAGTTGACGATTTTAAGATAGAGACCATAGCCAACCTTACCGATGAGCATCCCAAATATTATGATTCCGTGGTTGTTGAGTATCATTTTACGGGAGCCAATCTAAACGAGGACAAACTTAAAAAAGCGGTAGACCTTTCCGTGGAAAAGTATTGTGGCGTAATGGAAATGTTCAGAAAATTTGCCAAATTGGACATCAAGATTTTCTATCACAACAAATAGGCAGGATACAAAGGACAATAACCTCATGTTCCTTTTTGACGATATTGGATTCATTGAAAATTCTATTATTGTATGCCGTAGACATTAAAATTAAAATCAGATGTGGCTAAAAGAGAATGGGTTATATGTACTGTTGGCTATTTCGGTTATCTTGGCAATTCTAGGGGTAACCACCGCTAACTTCATCTTTAAATCGGGTACTGCAGGCATGGGGATTATTATCGTCCTTTTGCTCAATGCGGGTTTAAAAAAGAGTGCGAAGGATACGTGGTGGATTCTTGCGGCATTTTTGTTTTCCATCATAGGGGATTGGTTCTTGTCCAACATGAACGGGGATAGCCTTATGTTCGTCAAAGGCATTGCCCTTTTCTTTTTGGCACACGTAGGGTATCTTCTTTATGCTTTGGCCAATGGTCGCATTAAAGAAGTCTTCACGAGTATTTTATTGGCGGCCTATTTGGCATTTTTCTTTTTGGTGCTCTATCCCACTTTTACGGATGTTTCTTTGATGGTCGCATCGTTGGTGTATTTGCTCATCTCCTGTTTTTCTCTGGGAGCAGCTATGGGAATGAAGGGCAATCCAACGGCAAAACGAAGCTTTATTTTCGGAATTGTTCTCATTATTTTTTCTGATACCATCATCGCCTTTAAAGAATTTGTGGACTATCACATCTTCGATTTTCTGATTACACCTACCTACTACCTCGCCCATATTTTCATCACATTTTCACTCATCAAAAGATTCGAAAGCGACGCCCCAACATCAAACTAATACCTAAATATGCGCTGGACCATAAAACCAAGACCCGAACAAGAATCCATTGACCAACTTTCCAAAGCATTGGGAGTAGATGACTTGATTGCCCAATTATTGATTCAGCGAGGGATAACCAATTACGATGAAGCAAAGGCATTCTTCCGACCTGAATTGAATCATCTGCACGACCCTTTTTTGATGAAGGACATGCACAAAGCGGTTGAGCGGATTGAGCTAGCCATAGCCAACGGAGAAAACATTTTGGTGTATGGAGACTACGATGTGGACGGTACCACTTCGGTAGCTTTGATGAGTTCCTATTTATTGGAAACCTACCCAAATGTGGCGACCTACATCCCTGATCGCTATTTGGAAGGATACGGAGTTTCGTTCCAAGGAATCGATTTTGCTGCCGATAACGATGTCAGCCTCATGATTGCGCTGGATTGCGGCATCAAGGCCATTGACCAAATAAAATACGCCAAGGAAAAGGGAATAGATGTAATCGTTTGTGATCACCACCGACCGGGATCGGAACTTCCCGATGCCGTAGCGGTGCTGGACCCCAAACAAGCAGATTGCGAATATCCGTACAAGGAACTTTGTGGTTGCGGGGTTGGCCTTAAATTGATTCAGGCCTTGGGCTCCAGACAAGGTAAGACCATGGACGACCTGATACTGTATCTGGATTTGGTGGCTACGGCCATTGCCGCGGATATTGTGCCGATTACTGGAGAAAACCGTGTGCTGGCCTACTATGGGTTGATGGTCATCAATGAAACCCCTCGAATAGGAATCAAGGCATTGATCGATCAGACCAAAAAGCGGGAACTTACCATAACCGATGTAGTGTTTATCATTGCGCCCCGAATCAATGCGGCTGGACGGATGAAACATGGTCAACATGCCGTAAACTTACTTACCGAGACCGACTTTGCGCAAGCACAACAGTTTGCCTCAGAAATAGAACTGTTCAATACCGAACGAAGAAGCTTGGACCAAGAAATCACGCAAGAAGCCTTGGTCCAAATCCAAGAAAACCAAGAAGAGGATAAGTTTACCTCGGTGGTCTATAATCAAAACTGGCACAAAGGTGTTATTGGTATAGTGGCATCACGATTAACAGAGACATACTACAGGCCCACACTGGTCTTTACCAAGAGCGGGGATAAATTGGCAGCTTCCGCACGATCGGTAAAAGGGTTTGATATCTACAATGCCCTTGAAGGCTGTTCGGATTGTCTGGAACAGTTTGGGGGACACATGTACGCAGCGGGTCTTACCTTATTGGAAGAGCAATACGAAGAATTCAAAAGACAGTTTGAGAAAGTAGTTTCGGAAACCATCGACCCCAAATTATTGCAACCCGAGATTGCCCTGGATGCCAAGATTTCCATGCATCAGATTACACCAAAATTAATGCGAATCTTAAAGCAATTTGCCCCGTTTGGCCCTGGGAATATGACTCCCATTTTTATGGCCGAAAGCTTAAAGGACACTGGTTATGCCCGTGGCGTTGGGGAAGGTGAAAAACACTTAAAATGCAGTCTCTATCAACCAGGTTCCAATCCCATTGGGGGCATTGGGTTCAATTTAGGCGACAAATTGGATATAGTTAAGGGCATAAAACCATTTGATGCCGTATTTTCGTTGGATGAAAATGAATGGAATGGAACGGTGAGCCTTCAACTAAAACTAAGAGATATTCGCTAGCAATTTATGGACCCCTACGCAGCTCTACGCTATAAGGAATTCAACATATTTTTGATTGTACGTTTTGCCATGGTATTTGCATGGTCCATGCAGTTTATTGTGATTGAATGGCAGGTATACTCCTTGACAAAGGACCCGCTTTCGCTTGGTATTATCGGTTTGATGGAAGTGATTCCTGCGGTGAGCATGGCCTTATTCGCCGGACATATCGTAGATCAAAAAGAAAAACGAAACCTATTGATTACCTGTATTGCCGGGTTCTCTGTAATAAGTCTTGGACTGTTCTTGTTGAGCTGGCCCGGACTTGAAGAGTCATGGGAATCCAAAACCATACTTTACTCCATTTATGCCTTGGTTTTCTTGGGCGGATTTGTACGCTCGTTTTTGGGTCCGACCATATTCTCATTGATCGCGCTGATTGTTCCCAAAAAAATATATCCGAATGCCGCTACGTGGAGCAGTTCCACATGGCAATTGGCCTCGGTTTTGGGTCCGGCGCTGGCGGGTTTTTCCATTAGTTGGATTGGAGTACATTGGAGCATGTGCGTTATTTTCGGTTTCTCTTTGTTCGCTTTGATTTTCCTCTTCCAAATCCCCAGAAAACCCATTATGAACCCAAAAATCGGCGAGCCCGTTTTTCAAAGTTTGAAAGATGGACTCAAGTTTGTTTTTGGCAACAAGGCCATTTTTGGAGCCTTAACTTTGGATATGATTGCTGTGCTTTTTGGTGGTGCCGTGGCGCTTTTGCCTGTTTATGCACAGGATATTCTGCACGTGGGCTCGGAAGGTTTCGGGATTTTACGGGCGGCCCCAGCTGTAGGAGCTTCCATTACCATGTTGGGATCTACAAGATTTCCTTTGCATAAAAATGCGGGTAAAAAATTATTGATGGCTGTGTTTGCCTTCGGTATCTGTATCATAGTTTTTGGATTATCGGAATTGTTTTGGCTATCCGTGATTGCTTTGTTCCTCAGTGGTGCTGTGGATGGGGTTTCCATGATCATACGTCAGACTATTTTACAATTAAAGACACCTGACAATATGCGCGGCAGGGTGGCTTCAGTAAACTCTATGTTCGTAGGTTCCTCCAACGAGTTGGGTGCTTTTGAAAGTGGATTGGCGGCCAAATTATTGGGAACGGTAACGGCCGTGGTGTTTGGTGGATGCATGACACTTTTGACCGCAGGTACAACAGCAATTGTTTCTCCGACCTTTAGACGATTGGACCTTCAAAAAGACATTGAAGACCACGAAAAGGAAGATTAGTCTTCCAATTTCTCCAAGGCCAACTTTTCTCCATCAAAAACGGCATAGGTAAAATAGGAAATCCAATCCCCTAAATTGGTGTAGGTCGATTTTTCGTTGAGTTTGATTTCCATCGGTAAGTGACGGTGGCCAAAAATAAAATGGTCATAGTGCTGCTGTTCCAGTTTGCGCTTGGCATATAAAATCAACCATTCTTTATCCTCTCCTAAAAAGGTAGCATCGGCATCTCCAGAAATAACCTTGTTGTTCACGGATAGATGTTGACCCAATCGAACGCCCAAATCAGGGTGTAACCATTTAAAAAACCATTTGGCCACAGGATTGGTGAACACCTTTTTCATCCGTTTGAATCCTTTATCTTGCGGTCCCAATCCATCGCCATGGCCAATAAAAAAGGAAGTTTCGTTGATAAGAAACTGCTGTGGTTTGTGGTACACTGGAATGTTGAGTTCTTCCTCAAAATAACCGTTCATCCAAAGATCGTGGTTGCCGACAAAATAGGTAATGGGAATGCCCATATCCGACAGCTCGGCCAACTTTCCAAGAGTCCTGGTGAAACCTTTGGGCACCACGGTCTTGTACTCAAACCAAAAGTCGAAAAGGTCGCCCATTAAAAAAATGGCCGCGGCATCCTCCTTTATGGAATCCAGCCAAGCCACAAACTTTTTCTCACGGGGCAAACTATCCTTTCGGGTAGGTGCCCCGAGGTGGTTATCGCTCGCGAAATAGACTTTTTTGCCTTTAGGCAGGGCAATGTTCTTCATTTATTTTTTGTAACGTCGGTTGCTTCGTATCCTGTTGACCACATATACCACGATTACAAAAAGGGCCAATATGGGGAAAATCAAATCATTCATTTGTAAACTTTTTTAATTCTTCTCTTACTCAAAATCGTCATGTTGAACTTGATTCAGCATCTCACAACCATTTTTTTTTGATGTTACCCTGAAACCAGTTCAGGGTAACGTGTATTTTTATAATTAGATGACATTCCGCTACTTTTTAAACTTTTCCAATGCTTTTTTAGTATTTGGAGAGAGGGCCAATCTCCCGGATGCTTCGGCACGTTCCAACAGTAGGTTGTCCCAATGCTCTGTTCCTTCCCACAATACGTTCTTCATTTCGGCTAAGGCTTCGGGATTATAAGTCGCCAGTTTCTGGAGGTGAATGTCCAGTTCCTTGTCCATTTCGGAAATGGAATCGTATACCTTGGCATAAAGACCTTGTTCTTTGGCCCAATACGCGTTTTTCCACTCCGTGGGATACAAGGTAAGCTCGGCGAGTGCGGCTTTTCCCATTTTGCGTTCCACAGCGGGAGCAATGACGAACGGACCTATTCCTATGGAAATCTCGGATAGTTTGATGGCTGCCTGTTCGGTGGCATGAACATAATCACAAGCTGAGGCCAATCCGACCCCACCACCAACGGTTTTTCCTTGCACTCGACCAATAATCGGTTTGGGACATTTGCGCATGGCATTGATGACATTGGCGAAGCCGCTGAAAAACTGTTTGCCTTCTTCCAAATTGGAAACGGCCACCAGTTCATCAAAAGAAGCTCCTGCACAAAAGGCTCTTTCCCCTTCGGACTTTAAAACAATTACCGAAACCTCATCGTTTGTACCAAGTTGGTCAAATTCCTTGGCGAGTCGGGCCAAAAGTTCGGACACAAAGGAGTTGCTTGCCGGATGGCCAAATTCTACCGTGGCAATCCTGTTTTCTATGTGTGTGTATAAACTTCCGTTGGTTCTGTCTGTTGTCATTCAAATTGATTATCAGATGTCTTTGAGCACTAAATTAAGGGTTTTGCACCAAGGGTCTGAACTTTCGTCTAAATTTCCAGACCAGGGAGAATCCGCGAATCATCATCCAGACCACAAAGGCAATCCAAATAGCGTAAAAACCGAGCCCTAAATACATGCCCAAATAAAGACAGGGAATGAACCCTAAAAAAGTGGCGGCCAAAAGTACGTTTCGAAGGTATTTCATTTCGCCCATGCCTTTGAAAATACCATCAAAAATAAAGGCCAGGGTATTCATGGGCAGTCCCAGAATCACAATATAAAAAATGCTGTAAAAAGTGTTGAGCACTATTTCTTCATTGGAAAAAAGATGACCGATGGGTCGATAAAAAATAAACCCGAAGCACATGAGTGCGAGACTTACGATCATACCGTATTTGAATATCGTCTTGGCCAATTTCCATAAACCATCATAATCGGCGGCTCCCAATAGTTTTCCGCCCATACTGTTGCCCGCTGCTGCATAGCCATCAATAAAGAATGCGGCGAACAACCAAAGGTTGACAGCGATGGTGTGCGCACCTATAAAACGGTCGCCCAGTGTGGTGGCTTCGCGAACGGCCAGCATTAAAGCGGCATTCAGGGCCAAGGTCCTTACAAAAAGGTTGAGGCTCATAAAAATGAGTCGCTTGATCTCTTTGTTCAACGGAAAGGTCAGCTTCATGCTGATTTCTGTTTTTTTCAACAGCAAGATGAAGGCCATGATGGCCATAATGGCCTGGGCAATTAAACTGGCCCAAGCGGCTCCTTCTAAATACAATGCGGGAATAAGTCCGTCGATGCCATACACCAAAACAAAGTCCAACAGGATATTGAGACCTGCCCCCAGCATGGCAATGACCATTGGATAAAAGGTGTTCTGCAGTCCACGGAAGATGCCAAACACAGCAAAGGTGAACAGGGTTAGCGGGAATCCCCAAACCCGAATGGAGTAATAGGAAACGCAATATTCCAAGATTTTTCCCGACGCGTTGAAAAGCGCAAAAATCTCTTCAATCACAAAAATGGTGGTAAGCAGTACTACGAGACTCAAAACAATGTTCAGGAAAATGGCCTGTGCGGGCATATTTTTAACCTCGTCCAATCTTTCAGCACCCAAATATTGTGATATTATGGCGGAAATGGAGCTACGGGTCTGACCGAGCACCCAAATGAGCATGGACAAAAAGGAACCGACAATACCTGCCGCTGCCAAAGACTCCAGTCCATCCACGGGAATATTGCCCACAATGGCCGTGTCCGTAATGGAGAGGATGGGTTCGGCAATGCCCGAAATGGTCGCGGGAATCGCCAGTTGGTTGATACTCTTAAAATTTACCTGTGTGCTCAAATCGGGCGCAAGTTACAGCACTAATTCATAACAATGAAAAGGATGCCCGCTTTGTTTGGGAAAGTAGATATCGTCCAATTTTTGATACCCTCTTTGTTCGTAAAAGCGCTGGTTTCTTTTGTTCTGCGAAAAGGTATCGAGCCGTACCGAGATAAAGTTGTTATCTCTTGTGTAGTTTTCCGCAAAATCCATCATTTGTTGGGCCAGTCCCTTGCCTTGAAGTTCGGGGTCAACAGATAGGCGATGGATATATGTGCTGTTACCATTAGGGGTAAGCCATTGGATGGGCTTGTATTCTTCGTCCATCAATGTGGATATGACAATGGTGCCTTGGATGGTATTGTTTTCCTCGATCACAAAAAGCTCATCACGCTCAATGTCTTGGATGAATGCCTCTTTGGTAGGGTAGTGCTCATTCCATTGAAAAATGCCGTTCTCCTTCATTTTTATAGCACAGGCTTTGGTTATGGTCAAGATATCGGGGATTTCAGATATCTTTGCGCGTCTTATCATTGATTCGTTTCAATTTAATTGTAAATTTAAGGTTTAATCGTAATCACCAAACCATGAACAACATACTTGTACCCATTGGAACTTCTCCTAATGCTGCGCAGACATTGCAATACGCGGTTGACTTTGCCTCGGAATTCGGGGCCATGATCTACGTTATGGATGTGTTCGCAGTGACCACGGCGGTAGGAAGCTTGGCCAATGTGGAAGAGAAGGTTGCCAAGAGCAGCAAGGAACATTTAAAAGAAGTGATCAACCAAGTGGACACCAAAGGTGTTGAGATAAAAATGGCCACCTACAATGGCGATATTATCGATGGATTAAAAAGCATTAACAAAGAACTTGGCATAGACTTGATCATTATTGCGCCCAGAAGTAATGATATTCAGGAAGAGCTTTATTTGGGGAACACTTCGGGAAGAATCATCAAACAGACCGAAATTCCTACTTTGATTGTTCCAAAGGGAACAACGTTTAAGCCTGCAAAAAAAATATTGACCGCTTTTGGCTCGGGTATTTTGAAGCGTAGCAGTATTTTGAACCCTTTGATCATCATCAAAAACAAGTTTAGGTCAGAAGTGAGCCTATTATTGGTAAAAAGGCCAGGATATACAGAGGACGATCTTAAAGTGAACACCGCTTTGATGGATTTAAGCTCACAATTGACCATTACAGAGAACGGAACTACCTATTTGGGGGTAACGGAGTATTTCCAAAAAGAGCATCCGGATATGTTGTGCGTATTCCGAAGAAAGCGAGGGTTCTTTAAAAAGCTATGGGAAAAGAACACCATTCAGAAATCGGAGTTCTTCGTTAAGATACCGGTATTGGTATTGAGCGTTAAAAAAGATTAAGGAAGCAGCGCAATTTTTGATACTTTCAGAAAAAAGTATTTCCTTTGCGCTCTCTTTGGGGGATTAGCTCAGTTGGCTAGAGCGCTTGCCTGGCAGGCAAGAGGTCACCGGTTCGAATCCGGTATTCTCCACAGTAACAGTAAGGCTTCAAGAGTTTTTAACTTTTGGAGCTTTTTTCATTTGCACGCAATTTGCACGCAAAACTGGTTTTAAATTAAGCTCGGTATTATTTGATTCAAATTGGGCTATTTCTATGCTTTTTAATCCTTTATAGCATAATTTTTTGAAAAAGTATCACATTTATTACATGCGTTAGCTTCAGTATTAGATTTATGAATCTAAGTCCCATAAAAGGTCAATTAACGAAACAAATAAAAGAGACCACAAATGTGACCGAATGACAACAGAATTTTTGAAATAGAAAAGAAGTTCAAAAAAAGGGCCGTTAAAATGAACTGTTTTTAAATGCACCGAAAAAGTTTTCTTTTACTAGAGAACTGTGTAGGCAATCAATCAGCAACAATCTTCGTTATTCTGAATAGGTGGACAAGCGACAGTACCGTAGGAACAAAAGACACAACAATCCCCTTCTTTTGGCTTAAGGACTTTTTTGCAATTGTCACATTCATAAAAGAATTGACAGGCCGTTGTTGGCATTTCCTCTTCTTTTTCAAGCCCGCAATTTGGGCAAGTAATTGTTGATATTAACTGAGGTCTCATTATTTGACTACTTTATAAGCTGTACTGTTTATGGCTTTTTTGATTGCGGGCAAATCGGTTTTGGTCTTGTCAAATTCCACTATGGTGTTGGCATTTTCGTAGCTGGTTTTTACCGAAATAATTCCATCCAACTTATTGACTTCACTTTCTACGTGTGCCTCACAACCCACACAAGTCATTCCCTCAACATAAAACGTGTGCTTTTCGATATTGGATTGAGAGACATAGACGATGTCCTTTGTGGGCTGTGCATAAAATAAGTTGGAATAGTACGGGAAGGCCAGCATCAATCCCGAAAATACGGTTACGATGAACAAAAATTGTTTGGATTGCCAAAATGTAGGTTTCGCATCATCGTCACAGGCACAATCTATTTCTTCCTTTGTTTTTGGCCGTAATTTCTGATACCATGCAAATACCAAAACAATAATGGTCAAGCCGATAAAATAGGGTCTAAACGGCTCGACCCAGGAAAAGGTAGATGCAATGCCGCTTGTTCCAGCAATCAGTGCCAAGACAGGGGTAATACAGCATATTGATGCTGCAACTGCGGTAAAAATACTGGTATAGGCCGCGGTGTTTGAAGTATTATTCGATGCCATAATTTAAACTTTCTAAGCTGTTTTCTTTCTTATCGAAATTGAACTGAAAATTCCATTTAAAACATTATCCTCACTCTTTACCAACGAATAATATAATGTTTGACCTTCACGTCTCGATGTGATAATTCCTGCATCCTTCATTTTACGGATATGTTGGGATACCGCGGGGACACTCATTTCAAGAATGTCAGCAATATCGCAAGGACACAATTCATTTTCTATGTTCAAAAGAAATAGGATTTTCAGTCGTACCTCACTTCCGGCAAGGGCCAAAATTTTGCTCATGGCCTTAAAACTATCGGAAGAATTTTCTATTGTCCTCTTGCACCGTGATATTTGTTTATGGTCGGCTTCATTCCGGGTACAGGTTATTTCCAAGCTCATCAATTTTAACTTAACGCGTCTACAAATATATCATTATTTAAGCAAATACTTATATACTAAAACTGTAGACATATTATTTAGGAAGTTGGATTGGTTCTTTGTTTTAGTTTTTATAGACGAATGCCTACCGAGTTTTTGTAGCACCAGTGAAAAAAATAGGGGACTATGATATTTCTATTTCGGATTCTGATTCCAATGTCCGGCAGCAATAAGTAGCCTTTTCATTTGAATAAGTTGGTCTTCATCTTTGAAATATTCATGACTTAGCATTTTTCTCAGTTGACCAACGGTTTCTTTTGAAGTTAATCCCTTTTTTTCAAAAAGTTCGGTAAATTTCTGAAGTTGCTCTAACTTGTACTTTGCCTTTTCAACAAATTGTTCCCCATTTTCAGAATCCTCGTAACTCGATTGAATTTCAAAATGTCGTTCTATCGTACCCGGTTTTCCAATTATCAATTTCTCAGCATTAATCTGAACGATTCCATTTGTAGTAAAAACATAGTCCCTATCGTGAACCATCCTATTAATTCTGGTTTGACCATCAGCAATACTGTTTGGAAAGATTTCTAAGTAGTATTTGGTATCTAAAGGCAAAGTTATTACTGAGTCAGGATTAAAAAGGCCTTCAAATCGAGTTGATTTTACGCCGCGTATTGATACCGGATTATCGCAAGTAATTAATGGTGCATCCTCATCATTGATTCGGTGGACATTTATAGTACAATCATATTTGAAATCCACAAATTCTTTCCATTTTTCCAAATGTTGAACCAAGAATTTAATCCTGTTACGCTCTTTAAATTCGTGTCTAACTTTACCAATATCCTTAATATTGAATTCGTGCTTTTCTTCTTCAAATGTAAATTTCACATCGCCGTTTTCGTCGGCGTACAATAACATTCTATCTAAAATTTGGTCGGTAAATGCGTTCTGATGATTAAGAAACCTCGGGGTTCTAAAATAAAGGGATAGGCAGACGTATAGTACTTGCCTTTTTTGCTCAGAGGTCAATATCTTCACATTTTCATCGACAAGTAGTTTATAAATCTTAGGGAATTCAGAATCGACGTGTTCGGCATAATGATATTCCAAATCGTATTTCCTATCAATCTCGGCATTCGGAATCGTATAAAGATTTTTCTGAAAGCAAATACTTTTTGTACTAATCTGTTCAAGAAGCAAATCATCTTCCAATCTGTAAGCATCAACAAAATAGTTGCCGTTATTACCTTCAACACCAAAATTTTTCAGGTAAGACCGTGGTATGTATTGTTGCTTGATGGGTTCGTTTTTAGCCATACATGAAATAATGAATTTTCATGAATGTACTAATTCCATTCCATCTTCTGCAATCGTATCGCATTCAATATAGCCAAAAACGCCACACCCACATCAGCAAAAACAGCTTCCCACATTGTCGCTAATCCACCTGCACCGAGAATGAGGACTATGACCTTGACACCAAATGCAAGCGCAATATTTTGCCAGACAATTCGTCGCGTTGAACGACCAATTTTAATCGCTCTTGCAATCTTACTGGGTTGGTCGGTCTGTATGATAACATCGGCTGTTTCTATAGCAACGTCGCTACCCAAACCACCCATTGCAATACCTACACCACTTGCTGCCAAAACGGGTGCATCGTTAATACCATCGCCAATAAATGCTACTTTGGTTTCGGGTTGCTTTTTGAGCTCTTCAACCTCATTGAGTTTATCTTCAGGCAACAGTCCGCCTTTTGCCCAATCGATTTTCAACTCTTTTGCAACCTGTTGTGTAATTGAGTCTTTGTCACCCGATAGCATTATAATTTTGGAAATTCCTGCATCCCTAATTTGTTTAATGGCTTGGTGCGCATCATCCTTTAATTCATCTGCAATGGTAACATAACCTGCAAATGTTCCATCTATGGACACCATAACGATTGATTCTACAATACCATCTGTTTCCGAAGGGACTTCTATGCTGTTTGAGGTCATCAAGGCTTTGTTACCTACCAATACCGTTTTCCCGTTGACCTTTCCTTTCAATCCCTTTCCGGCAACTTCCGATACATCTGTCGCTTCATAATCTGACCCGTCCGCTTTGTATTCGAGAATTGCTTTTGCGATGGGATGAGTAGATTGTTCTTCCATCGCCATCAGGTATTTCATAAATTCGGCTTCCTCAAATGTGATGGAATTGATTTCCTTGATTTTAAAAACGCCTTTGGTAACGGTTCCTGTTTTGTCCATTACGACCGTGTTTACTTGGGTCATTGCATCCAAAAAGGATGCACCCTTGAATAGAATACCGTTTCGCGATGCCGCACCCAATCCGCCAAAATAGCCCAGAGGAATGGAAATGACCAGCGCACAAGGGCAGGAAATTACGAGGAATATCAATGCTCGATAGAGCCAATCCCTAAATACATAATCATCTATAAAAAAGTAAGGCAGAAAAGTAAGTCCGATAGCGAGGAATACCACGATTGGTGTATAAATCCGTGCAAATTTTCTAATGAACAATTCGGTCTTTGATTTTCTGGCGGTTGCATTCTGCACCATATCCAAAATTCGTGCAATGGAACTGTCTTTAAATTCTTTTGTGGTTTCAATCTCGATTACGCCATCAAGATTTATGCTTCCTGCAAAAACAGTATCACCTTTAGCAATAGTATCAGGTTTGCTTTCGCCTGTCAAGGCAGCAGTATTAAAAGAACCCTTTTCAGAAAGCAGAATGCCATCAAGCGGAACTTTTTCGCCTACACGCACCTGTATCTTTTCGCCAATCTCAACAGTCTCGGGATTTACTGAAACAAAATCATCATCACGATAAACCAAAGCCTCATTGGGTCTTACATCGAGTAAGGCTTTTATATTTCCCTTAGCACGGTTAACGGCCGCATTTTGGAAGAGTTCGCCCACGGCATAAAATAGCATAACGGCTACACCTTCAGGGTATTCGCCTATGGCAAAAGCACCGAGGGTTGCAATGGACATTAAGAAGAATTCAGTAAAGAAATCCCCCTTTTTAATACTTTCCCAGCCTTCCTTTATTACAGGGAATCCCACAGGGATATAGGCTACCGTGTACCATACTACGCGAATCCATCCTTTGAAGAAAGGAAACGCATCAAAGTAATCAATAGCAATTCCGGCTATCAACATTACGAAGCTGAAAATAGCCGGTAGATAGGTTCTGAAATTTGAAATTTCTTCAGGGCTGCTATGGTTATGGCCATCGTCGTGACTGTGCTCGCCTTGTTGTTTTTTTGGTTCTAAGTCACGTAAGTTTATTTTTTTCTTTTTCATATGTTCTAATCAAGTTTGATATCATTTTAAAAACTACTTCGATAATTTCAATATTCTCAATGCACCGCGCATTACAAAAGTGAAAACGATGCCGCCAATCACTAAATCGGGCCATTTACTATTCAGAAAATAAACCAGCACCCCAGCTACTATAACACCACCATTAACAATAATATCATTGGATGTAAAAATGGCACTTGCCTGCATATGAGCCTCTTGACTCTTTGCCTTGTTGATGAGCCAGAGCGATATCAAATTACCTGCCAATGCGAAAATTGAAACGATAATCATCCATTGAAACAAGGGTGTTTCGGTATTGCTAAAAAACCTTCTCAAGACCTCTGCAAACCCAAGTGTTGCCAATGCCATCTGAAAGTATCCGCTGTATTTCGCAACCTTCTTTTTTCTTGAAATGGCACCGCCTACCGCAAATAGGCTTAATGCATATACGATGGAATCTGCCAGCATATCTAATGAGTCTGCCACAAGACCCATCGAAGAAGAAATCCAACCGGTGGTCATTTCGATAACGAAAAAGCCAAAGTTGATGCCCAAGACCCACCATAGGATTCTTTTTTGTTTGGATTGGTCTTCCATTACGGGTGGTTCGGCTTCTGTGGTTCCTTCTAAGGAATCCCCAAGTTTTAAGCTGGCTATAGACGTTTTTATCGCCTTGACGTCGTCCACGTGATATACTTCCAATTTTCTGTTTGGAATATCAAAATCCAAGTGTTTTACTTGAGCATAAGACTCTAACTTCATCCGAATCATCTGCTCTTCTGAAGGGCAGTCCATTTTAGTTATTATAAAAGTGCTTTTTTTCAAAATCAATCTAATTTGTTCGTTTGTTTATTAAAGTAAATTACTGCTGCATTTTTCGCATATTCCCGTAACCACGAGATTAACATCCTCTGCCAAATATCCATCTGGCAAATTGATATGCGGGATTTTTAGTTCCGTTAAACAAACTGTTTCGTCACAGTTAGTGCAATGAAAATGTAAATGCAAATCCTGTTCTATTTCACAATTACAGCCTTCTTCACAAAGTGCGTATTTAGAGATTCCAGTTCCGTCATCTATGTGATGCACCACGTTTTTTTCTTCAAACGTTTTTAGGGTTCGGTACAATGTGGTTCTATCCGCTTTTGCGAAAGCATTCTCAATATCAGTCAGGGCGATGGCGGCATCCCTATCGGCCATATACTTATAAATCAAGATGCGCATTGCGGTGGGACGCACGTTATGGTCATTTAATGTTTTTTCAATTTCAGTCATTTTGTGCGGTGTTATAATTGATATTTTTAGCTTTATTGTAGGCTTCATAGCCTTCTTTTGCAGCGTACGGAACGATAAGTAATGCCGCCACAGGATCTGCCCACCACCAGCCTAACCAGTTGACCAATAGCAATCCTATAAGTACGACCACGGTTTGGTATAAGCAAATAAAGGTGTCTTTAGCATCAGCCAGCAAGGCTGGACTGTCTAATTTCTTTCCATACTTTCTTTTGAAATAGATCAGGATAGGATTTACAACCAGGGAAACCAATAATATAATCAGTCCCATCGTGCTCCAGTTTGCGGTTTCTTTATTTATAAGCTTTGTAATGGAATCGTAGGAAATGAAAATACAGATGAGCGTAAAGGAAACTGCAATTACGTTTAACGTGATTTTTTGTCTTCGTTTTACTTTTTCTTCATCGATACCTTTAATCTCGCCGTGTAGTCGCCAGCCTAATGTTCCCGCACTAACCACTTCAATCGTGCTGTCCAATCCCCAACCTATCAGAGCCGAACTATTTGCTGTAAATCCAGCAATAAGCGAGACCGCAACTTCAATAACATCGTAGATGACGTTCCAAATCTGTAAGGTTCTTGCTACTTTTAAGTTTTTCTTTCTTTTTTCTTTCATTCCATTTTAATCATCGTCACCAAGTTCCCCTTTTTTCATCTCTCCCATAAGGTAATAGGCATTATTAAAGGCAAAATGAGTATTTGGGTCTGGGGTTTCAAAAAAACGTATGGCTATCCAGTCACCATCCTTCTCGCCCGTAGTGACTTCTACTGGTATAAAACTCCAAGTGTTGCCTTCCCTTTGCGCTTTAAACACATAATCCCTACCACCTTCTGTAATAATGGCACTTTCTGGTAATGCGGTTTCAGCGGTTTCATCGTTATCAACTTCAATCCTACCTTTAATGTACATTCCTGAGATAAGACCACCACCTTTGTTCTCAATTTCTGCGTGTACGTGCACCGCTTTAGGATCTTGCTCGAAGGTTTTTCCTACTGAATAAATTTCGGCAACGAGTTCCGTTCCTGGTCTTGATTGAACGCTAAATCGTACTTGTTGACCTTTCTTTACCCTATCAACATCTTTTTCGAAAACCATTAAATCTGCGTGTACGTGGTCTGTATCTACTATTTCCATTAGGTTGGTCTGTGGCTCCACATATTGTCCAGTTTTTATAAAAACTTTTTCTACAACCCCTGCAATGGGACTGCGCAATGCAACACGCTGGTAGATAGTGCCATTGCGCACGCCATTCACATTGATGTTGTACTGTCGCAATTGTGCTTCCAGCCCGTTTACCATTGCGGTAGATGACTGATAGTCTGCCGTTGCCTTTTGGAAATTCATACCAGATGCCACACCAGCTTCATAAAGCCTTTTTTGACGTTCGTATTCTTGTTTTAAAAACCGACTGTTGCTGTGTGCATTTAAGTAATCGCTCTGTATCTGTATGATGCTGGGATGTGAGAGATAGGCAACCGCTTGATTTTTTTTCACTTCATCACCTTCTATTACTTCTATGGATGCCACATTTGCTCCTGTTATGGCGGTAATGGATGCTTCGTTTTGGGGTGGTACTTCCAGCGTGCCATTTGCTTCTACATAACCGCTCATATAACGTTGTGAGAGCGTGTCAATTTCCATCTGTAAGGCTTCAAACTGCTGTGCCGTGAGCATTACTTCCTTAGTTTCGCCTTCCATATTATCTTCTTCATCTTCCCCTTCAGAGTGATTTTCTTCTGTTTCAGAATGGGTGGCTTCATCGTGGCCATCTTCAGTTTTTGACTCGCCACAGCTGAATAATGTCAATGCCATAAGCATTGTGGTAATCGGTATATATTTTAATTTTTTCATCTTTTTTTAGTTTTGGAAATATTGTAGTTTAAACAAGGCTTCTAAATAATTATCGAGTGCGTCCAGCGCATCCATTTCGGTCTGTATGGCATCACGTATAATTTGCGTGAATGCTGCATAATCAAGCGCACCTTCTTTGTAGGCGAGCAATGCGCCTTTGCGCTGGTCTATGGCAAGTGGCAGAGCTTCGGTTTTATAGAAAAACCAAGTATCTCGCCATCGTGTATAATTTTGCTGTGCTTGTGTATATTGGGATTGCAGCTCGCGTTGTTTGAATGCGGCATTGGTTTCTGCAATCTGTGCATCCAGTTTAGCAGCTTTTGCGCGGCTGCGGTCTGGGCCAGAAAACAGCGGTATGGAAATCCCTGCCTGATAGGTGTAGAAACCACTATCGCCATTTACACGTTGCAGGCCACCTTGCAGATTAAACTGGGGCAGTAAGCTTGCCCTTGCTGCATCATAGCTTGCTTGTGCTTCGTCTATACGCTTTCGCGAAAGCGATAACTCGGGATGTTCATCCAATGTATCATCAGTCTCTAACACCGAAATTTCGGTAGCTTCAAATTCATCAGCTACGGTGTACATCGTATCTGGTGTCAACCAAAGATTGAGTTTTTGTAATGCGATTAAATAATCTGTTTCTGCCTGCTGAAACCTGTTGGTTATCTGTAACGCTTGATTGCGCGCAGCAGCATATTCCAGTCTCGAAATGGCTTCGACTTCAAAATTGAGTTCTACAGATTGTGCAAATTGACCATAAATGCTGTCCAGTTCTCGATAAAGAACAAATTTCTTCTTTGCCTGAAAAGCTTCTGACCAGGCTTTTTTGACTTCCAGTTCTATCTGGATTTCAGATAGGTCAAAAGCTGTTTCGGCTAACTGGATGCGTTGTTGTTGCAAGCGTTTTTTGGCACCTATTCCCAATAGATCAATATTTTGTTGCCCGATACCTATCAAGGTATAAATGCCCTGACCATCTGCCACTTCTTCGCCACCTGTAAATACTTTAGTATTACCGAAGTCATAGGCATTGCCCGTGAGTGCGCTCTGTCTTTCTATTTCGAGTTGGCTCGTCTTGAGTGCTGGATAATTCTCTTTGGCAATTTCTACAGCCCGAGATAAGGTAATGGGTGTAATGCTATCCTGAACAATGAGGTCTGGCACAGGTGCTTGTGTTTGTTGCGCTTTCGCCAAAGCGGTACCACCTAACATAAAACCAAGTATTAAAATCGTGGTCAATGCTTGCGGATTAAACGAACCAATCTTGTTCTGGTCTTTGCGCTCACGTCGCTTTTCTATAAAGATATAGAGTACAGGAAGTACTATCAACGTGAGTAGGGTGGCCGTAAGCATCCCACCAATAACTACCGTAGCGAGCGGTTGTTGCACCTCTGCACCGGCTGATGTGGAAAATGCCATAGGTAAAAACCCAAAAATATCTGTGGTAGCCGTGAGCATAATGGGGCGAATACGTTCTTTAGTCCCTTGAAATATTCTATCCTTTATGCTTGTAACACCTTCTTCCTTTAAAGAATTAAATCGGTTAATAAGTACCAGCCCGTTAAGAACTGCGACACCAAATAGCACAATAAATCCTACACCTGCCGAAATACTAAATGGCATATCTCGAAGCCATAAAGCAAACACACCACCAATGGCCGCCAAGGGAATCGCGATGTAAATCATTAGCGATTGTGAAAAGGATTTTAAGGCAAAGTATAACAGTACAAATATCAAGAACAGGGCGATGGGCACAACAATTGTTAAACGATCCTTAGCGCTTTGTAGGTTTTCAAACTCTCCACCATAGGTAATATAATATCCTGATGGCAAGTCCAGTTCTTCATCTAACTTTTGTTGTATATCTTTTACAACAGACTCCACATCTCTGCCTCGTGCATTTACACCTACATAGGTTCTTCTATACGTATTGTCACGTGAGATTTGCATAGGTCCAGGCACGTATTCAATCTCTGCTATTTCAATAATGGGTACCTGGCTTCCATCCTTAAGATCGATGTACATCGTGCGCAGGTCATCAATACTTTTTCTATGGCTTTCATCAAATCGTACCACCAGATCAAATCGTTTCTCGCCTTCAAAAATGACGCCAGCGGTACCACCTGCAAAAGCAGTACTTATGTAATCATTTACTTTTTGAATATCCAGTCCATATTGCGCCATTTTATCTCGTCTGAACTTTACGGTCATTTGTGGTAGTCCAGCTGTACGTTCTGCACTCACATCGCCCGCGCCAGGAACGGTCTTTATAATAGCTGCCATTTCCTGAACCTTGTCTGATAACACCTCTAAATCTTCGCCATATAGCTTTACTGCAATATCCTCTCTTACGCCTTCTAAAAGCTCATTAAATCTTAATTCGACCGGTTGGGTAAATGATAAATTAACCCCGACGAGTTCATCATCCAGTTTATCCCTTATGGCTTCAATCAAACCTTCTTTAGTAGAAGCAGTTGTCCACTCGTCCATATCCTTATTAAGGATGATATACATATCTGCAATATCCATAGGCATAGGATCTGTAGGTATATCTGCCACACCCATACGTGCTGTTACCGTTTTAATTTCAGGAAAATTTTCTAATAGGATAGTTTCTATTTTCTTTGAAACTTCAATGGATTCTGTGAGCGAGCTTCCTGGTCTTATAAACGCCTGCATTGCTATATCTCCTTCATCGAGCTGCGGCACAAATTCTCCACCCATATTAGAAAATATAAATCCAGCAATAATAAGCAGAACAGCAGCAGATGATAACACGATAAGCTTAAGCCGTAGTGCGCCTTTTAATAATGGCTTATAAGCATTATGTATAGCACCAATAATTTTATCACTTATCTTTTCAAGCCAACGCTCAAATTTGCCAAACCAGCTTTTGGTGTTTTGAACTGGTTTCATAAAAAGCGCAGACATCATTGGGACATACGTAAGACACAGAATAATTGCACCTATCATAGCAAAACCAAAGGTGTATGCCATCGGTTTGAACATTTTACCCTCTACACCTGTAAGGAAAAGTATAGGTGTAAAAACTATAAGTATAATGATCTGCCCGAAAAAAGCAGAACCCATCATCGTGGTTCCGGCATCATAGGCTACTTTATCCATTACGCCTTGATTGAATTTTAGCTTTCCAGACCTAATCCGTTTTTGGATCTCATACACCGTTCCTTCTATAATAATCACGGCACCATCTATAATAATCCCAAAGTCTATAGCTCCCAAGCTCATTAAGTTTGCCCATACATTAAATTGCTTCATTAAGATAAAGGCAAAAAGCAAGGACAACGGTATGGTCGTGGCCGTTATGATGCCACCTCTTAAACTACCCAACAATAAAACAAGGGCAAATATCACGATTAGGGCACCTTCCAGTAAATTGGTTTTAACGGTATCGGTCGTTCTGGCAATTAGCTCACTACGATCAATGATAGGGGCGATAGTGAGACCTTCTGGCAGGGATTTTTCAATTTCTGCCATACGATTCTTAACATTTTGAATAACCGCATTAGGGTTTGAACCTTTTAGCATCATTATTATTCCTCCCACGGCTTCCTTACCGTCTTGCGTAAAAGCACCATAACGTACCTGATTCCCAAAATGGACGCGTGTTGCAACATCTCCAATAGTTACGGGAATGTTGCCCTCGTTAATAATCGAAATATCTTTAATGTCTTCCAAAGAGCGAATAAGACCTTCACCTCTTATGAAATTTGACATTTTATTTTTTTCTATGTAAGCACCGCCTGTATTCACATTGTTCCGAGCGAGAGCCTCATACACTTGTGAAATACTAATACCCAAACTATTCAACTTATCTGGGTTGACAGCGACCTCATACTGTTTAATACTGCCTCCATAAGAGTTGACCTCTACCACGCCTTCCAGTAATGTGAGTTGTCGTTTGATAACCCAATCTTGCACGGTGCGCAGTTCCATAGGCGAATACTTGTTTTCAAAACCCTCCTCTGGCTTTATAGTGTATTCATAGATCTGACCTAAACCAGTAGAGATGGGACCCATAGATGGACTTCCAAATTTTTCAGGGATAGATTCGCCCAGTTCGTTTAGTTTTTCCTGTACCAGCTGTCGAGGAAGATAGGTTCCCATATCGTCTTCAAAAACGATAGTAACTACGGAAAGGCCAAAGCGTGAGATAGATCTTATTTCTGTAACGCCTGGTAAATTACCCATAGATAGTTCTACGGGATAGGTTACGAACTGTTCAATATCTTCCGTTCCCAAATTGGGCGATTGTGTGATGACTTGCACTTGATTATTGGTAATATCTGGCACAGACCCAAGATTTACCGTTGCCATTGACCAGATACCGACACCTATAAGAGTCAATGTAAACAGACCGATTATAAATTTGTTATTGATTGAAAAATCAATGATTTTGTTAATCATAGATAAGGATGTTAATTCAGTTGAAATTCTTGTTGAGCACATTGAATAAAAAGCAATGCACAATGTTGACGAATCCAATAGATGGACACGTCAAAACAGGATATAGCTATCCTATGAAAACTGGATTATGCCCGAGGTGGCTGTAAAAGGGAAAGTGAAATATCCTTGCCCAAACTATCGAAGTGGATAAAATTTTCTAGCGAAACGATAGGCTCGATGGGTTCAAAAATAGCCAAACGGAAATCGATGGTATGTGAATGACAGCATTGGCACTGGCAGAATGGGGAACACAGTTCACAGTCTTGTCCGTGTTCGCCATCGAAATCCATTACAGAAACGACCTGTGTGCCTTCATCAACACTGCTGGCATCGCTACAAGGCACGAAATTGAGTGCCAGAAAGTAGATGGATAATATAATCGCAAAAAATTTCACCTTGCAAAGGTAAAAGAATTATAGTGCAATTGGGTTGCAAAGAATGGCTTTGAGCGTAGTTTTTTAAAAGGAACGATTTTCAAGACAGTATTTTTCAAAAAAGCACTAGACTTTCTTAAAGTAGTATCAAAGTATCAGACTTCATTAAGACAATCCAAAGATTAAAACATGCTTTTTTAAAGTGCCTATTTTCTAACTCCCCTAGTCTTAATTGTTGATAACTCTGCTTTCTTCCATTAAACCACCTATTTGCCCAAAATAAGAACAGTTCCATTTGGTATCAAATGAAACCAAATAAAACTAAGGGTTTATCAATACCATTATATTTGAACTATTTTAACATAAAAAACTGTATATCAATTATTTGTGAATAAAATCAATCGGTCAATCTTACTTTCCCTCCTCCTTATTTTTATCTTTATCCAAAGAATTCTTCAAAAGAAAACAAAAGCGCTTTTGTTCATTTCTAATCTTTAAAAAGAAATAAAATGGACAATTTTTTAATACTGGAACGGCTCGACCGTTTGGAAAGGCTATTGATCGCCAATAAAGAAGTGCTGACCTTCGATGAGACCTGTGACTATACCGGCATATCAAGAAGCTATCTGTACAAGCTTACCGCTGCGGGGCATATCCCGCACTCCAAGCCCAATGGAAAACTGATTTTCTTCGAAAGGAAAAAGATAGTGCGTTGGCTGCTGCAGAACCAACAGAAGCCTTTACCGGAAAGCAAAACGATCGGGGATTCGATTCCCTAGTCGAATTCCTCTTTAAATTATTTGTGGACTCACGATAATTTCATAGAAACCCTAAGATTTCAAAAATTTCAAAATATGAAAATAGTACCTTATATAAGGGTGGGCACGTCTTTCTATAAAATTGTAAAGTATCCTACCATTTCGGGACATTTCAACGAGCAGCTGGTTCCGTGGAACGAGCATATCATCAAGCAGGACCATGGCAAGGACTATCTGGGCAAGGTGCCCAAATATGACGGGTTCGCCTGTATTCCTTGCCATGTGAATTTTAAAAAGGAACACCATGGTTTCTACAATACCTATTCCCCTTTGACGCATGAACCGAAAGAGGGATGTATAATAAGGACACGGGGCTTTTTGAAGCATATCTTCGGAAATCAACTGGAGCTGGGACTGGACTATCTGAAACTCCTGTACCAAAGACCGGTGCAGGTGCTCCCCATCCTCTGTCTGGTATCCACCGAAAGAAACACCGGGAAAAGCACCTTTCTCAAATGGCTCAAGGAAATCTTTGGCAACAACCTGACCTATCTGACCAACGACAGCTTTGCAAGCCAGTTCAATGCGGACTGGGCCAACAAGTTGCTGATATGCGTCGACGAGGTACTGTTCAACAAGGAGGAACTCACCGAGCGAATCAAGTACCTGAGCACCACCAACCGGAACAAGCTTGAGGCCAAGGGCAAGGACAAACGGGAAGTGGAATTCTTCGGAAAATTTATTCTCTGCAGCAACAACGAGGACAGTTTTATCAAGATCGATGCCCATGAGACACGGTTCTGGGTGAGGAAGATCCCATCCCTTAAAAGGGAGGACACCGATTTCTTGGACCAACTGGCCCGGGAGGTGCCCGCTTTTTTGGATTTCCTTTCAAAAAGGGAATACAGTACCAAGCAAAGAACACGAATGTGGTTCACTCCAAAACAGGTGCATACACCAGCGCTGAAGAAACTGGTAAACAATAACCGGAACAGGGTGGAGAAGGAACTGGCCAGTCTACTGCTCAGTGCCATGGAAAAGTTCGAGATGGACTCCGTGGACCTTTGTCCCATCGATGCCCTGCACATGCTCAACCGCACAAGGGTCAAGACCGACCTGACCCAATTGAGGCGGTTGCTGAAAAATGATTGGAAACTGGACAACCAGCCCAATTCCAACAAGTACCAAAAGATCACCATCTGGAACAACGGTGAGATCAACACCGAGGACGCAAAAGGGAGGTACTTTACCATAAAAAAGAATTTTTTGGTCCAAAATTTTGATGATTTGATGACAGATTGATATAAGCCCAGTATTTATAAGGGTTTAGGCTGTCATCACTTTGTCATCATTCTGTCATCAAAATAAAAAATGATGACAGGTACTATGAAGAAAAAAACAAAAACGATGAAACGATGACAAAATGATGACGGGGAAACTACCAGTATTTAAAGGGCCTCCCAGAGGTTTGTCATCAAATCATCAAAAATCGATTAAAAACAGAACCATGAAAGAAAAAAGAATGGACTGCGAAAAAGCCCGCAACATTGACATCGTTTCCACGCTGGCCAAGTTGGGGCACTTTCCAGTCCGGAAAACGGAAAAAGAAGCTTGGTTCCTCAGCCCGTTCCGGATCGAGACCCAAGCCTCTTTCAAGGTATCATTGAAACAGAACTATTGGATAGACTTCGGAACCTTTGAGGGGGGAAGTACCATAGACCTGGTCATGAAAATGGAGAACTGTTCCGTAAAGGAGGCATTGGAACGATTGTCCGGGAACATGGACCATTTTTCTTTTCACCGGCGGCCGAATCCAACCAAAGCGGAACATAGAGTCAACCCGATTGAAATCATCGAGGAAAAGGAAATCGAGCACAGGGCCCTGCAAAACTATCTAAGCTCCAGAAGTATCTCGATCAAAACCGCAAGAATACTTTGCAAGGAAATCCATTATCGAATAGGAGGACGGACATACTTTGGCATCGGACTCCAAAACAGGTCTGGAGGCTGGGAACTGCGGAACAGCTATTGGAAAGGCTCCACCTCGCCAAAGGATGTTTCGATGATGGGGAACAAATCAAAGAAATTGGCGATTACAGAAGGCATGTTCGATATGCTCACCCTAATTGAGCTGATGGCGGATATCGTAAACAGCCATGACCTTCTGGTATTGAACACAACTGCCTTTGTAAAACGGATGATAAAAGAAATAGAGGATTATGAAAATGTAAAACTGTTTCTTGATAAGGACAAAACGGGATTGGGGATGACGGAACTGTTACTGGAAAAGTGCCCGAACAGTAGGGATATATCCTTCCTCTATGAAGGTTTTAAAGATATAAACGAATGGAAGGTAAAAAGCGCGAAGGATGAAGTTCGGAAACGAATTCAAGATGTGTCATTGTCATGACAAATCTTGCTTTTGCTCCCGTAGGTCGCAAAAGATGATGTGAAAATGAAGAAAGAGTTCGTACAGTTCCGGTGCTCGGTCTACGAGAAGAAACTGCTGAGGATCAAGGCCCGGAAGAGCGGTCTTTCCATCAGTGAGTACTGCCGCCGTGCCGCATTCGATGATAGGATAGTTGAAAGGATGACGGACGAACAGATAGAGGCCTATAAGCTATTGGTCAAATACCAACGGAACTTCAAGCTGATCACCAACATGTTCCGCAAGCGTAACCCTAGATTGGCCGAGGAAACGGCCCAGTTGGCCAAAGAGATACGACAACACTTTTTAAATTTCAAGAAATGATAGGCATGGGCAAATCCATATCGCACACATCGGCCTCCATGAGCTACGGGATGAACCAGGAGAAGGGATCGGAGATTATCCACAGCCAATATCTGGCCGGGGAGACCCCGAGGGAGATCACCGAGGAGTTCAAGGTCATCCAAGAACAGAATGAACTCTGCCGGAAGAACACGCTCAGCTTTGTGCTGAGCCCCACCATCGAGGACGGCAGGAAACTGGAAAGCGAACGACTCAAGGAAATGACCGAACGGTTCCTCAAGGAAATGAACCTCAAGCAGCACCAGGCCATTGCCTTTGTCCATAGGGACAAAGAGCACGTGCACGTCCACCTGTATGCCAACCGGATAAACTTTCAGGGGAAGGCCTATAACGACAGCTTCATCGGCAAGCGGAGCCAACAAGTGGCGGAAAGGGTGGCCAAACAAATGGACCTGACCACGGTAAGGGAAGTTCAGCAGGAAAAACTGTACCGGATGCAATATGTCCGATCGGAAATACAGAAGATCCATGAAAAGGTCATGGCCAAGGAACGGCCAAGGGATTTTGACCAGTATATCAAATCGATGGAGCAGAACAATGTAAAAGTCATCCCGAGCATCAACAGGCAGAACCAGTTGCAGGGCTTCCGTTTTGAGCATAAGGGAACGAACCTAAAGGGAAGCGAGGTGCACCGGTCCATGTCCATGGGCAGGATCGCCCGTCAAATGAACTTTGAAAGGAACATGGCACAGCGGATTGCCAAGGACAAGAGCATGCAGCTTTTGGGGAGGACAGTGAATGTCCCAAAAAGTTTGACCCAGACCATCATAAAAAAGACCATCAAACTGGCCATCAAAGTGGTCAGGGACACTGGAATAGGAATCTAAACAAAACAATATGGCAAAACTGGACGAGATAGCGGAACTGTTGACTGAGGAGATCAACGGATTTGAAAAGAGTATCGGCCGATTGGAAAAGGTTCATGAGGATTTCAAAAACCTTCCATTAAGGCCAGATACCAGCGAATTAAATGCTCTTCTAAAAGAGTATGGCAACAAACAAAAAAACGACATTAAGGAACAACAAAGACTGATGGAAAGGATTCTTCATAAAGTAGAGCGGTCCGTTCTCTTGCCCAGTTGGGCCATAAAACTTACTTGGGGGTTGTTGGTCACGGTCCTTTTGGTCCTTGGTTTTTCAATCTACAAGGTGTCAAGGATATCCAAGAAAGAACAGGTTGCATATGTAGAAGGTCAAGATGATGCAATTGAACACTACAGGACATTCTTTGAAGAAAGCCCAGAGGCAAAGGAACTATATCAAAAATGGCTGGAGGATAATGGCCAAAAGTAGGACAGCGCCCTATCCTATTTTTGCTTTACGCTTATCTTCCCAAACACTGCAAAAATAGGCCAGGATCCATGCGCTGAAGTTGTGAGTAAGGATTTGGGACTAGGAAGGGTTAAGGTTACAGTTTAACCAATTTCTGATTATAATTGTCTAGTATATTATTCGGCAGGGACTTCAGATATATTTGAGTAGTTGATAGTCGATTATGGCCAAGCATGGAAGAAATAGCTTGTAAGGGAACGTCCTGCAGCATAGCTTGGGTTGCAAAACTATGACGAGATACATATGAGGTCAACCGCTGCTCTATCTTGCATTTTTTTGCAATTTCTTTAAGCCCTTTATTATATCTCTTCCGTGCCCATAAGACGTCTTTATATTGAAGTTCAAATGTGGCTCTTTTAATGATTGGAAATATAAATTCAGACCTCTCTTTATCCTTAAGATAAAACGAGAGGATTTCCTTTAACTGAGGCGTGATGTTAATATCATAAGGCTTTGACGTTTTTTTTCTTTGGAATTTAATTCGGTTGTCAATGATATTTTGAACCCTTAAAAAAGCCAAGTCCATAAAGGAAATACCATAAAGCATGTAAGAGGCAAGGAAGTAATTTCTATAGTGAAACAGACTATCCGTTTCTTCCAGTTTTAAAAGCATAATTGATTTGATGCTTTTAATGTCAAGCGCTCTTTTTTCTGTAGGAGTAGTTTTAATCTTATAATGTGTAAAAGGATAAGCATCTCTAGAAACAACATCAGACTTAATGGCCTTGTTAAAGACCGCTTTGATTGTTCTCATATACGTCGATAGACTGTTAACAGAATTACCTTTGGAAAAGTGCCAGTTCTCAAATCTTTTGAGAAAATCATAATTGATTTCGTTGAATTTGATATCATTTCCATCAGCGAATTTCTCCAATACCTTAATTACCGCGTAGTATGTGTTTGCATTACCATAACGTTCAGCTGCTTTTAACTCATCGACAATATCCTCGCTAAACTTAAAAAATGAATCCAATGATGCGGTTTTTACAATCTTCTTCTTCAGCTGCAAAATGGATAAAAAGTTAAGCTCGTCCTTTTCGTTCAGGTCATTAATTATGTCGACCGCTCTGGTCTTTTCTTTTAAGAGTTGATTATTGAGTTTACTAACTGATGAAGTTCCTTTGAATGCTCTTTTAACTTTCTCGTTTTTATTATCCCAAAATTCCTTTTTTATTGATTGCCCTAAGCTTATGGAAGTTGTTTTTCGAAAATGGGTTAACCGTAAAATAATAGGATAGGAGTCATCTTTTTTCTTCCTACGCGTATCTAAAGAAAGTTTTATATTGGTATTCATCCTAATCAAAGGTAAAAAAAATTTGCACGCAATTTGCACGCAAATGGGTGATTTTATTTGAAATTAAATGAATACGAAATTATTTAAAATACTGAAAAACAATTTATTATGTATTTATTTGTATTGGATTGATATGGTAATCCTCTTGCTGGCAGGCAAGAGGCCACCGGTTCGAATCCGGTATTCTCCACCAAAAATGTAAAAGCACCTCACGAACGGGGTGCTTTTTTATGGTGTTAATTGGACTACTTTTTTTCTTTGCCAATGAACAGTTTCGAAATTTGTTTATAATTGATAAGGATTATTAGACCTATCAAAACATTTAGTCCAGAGATAATCCACCAATTATAGTCCAGTTGCTGATCTGACATAGCCCCTTCAATTCCATTAAGTCCGTTTGAGGAAACTTTTTTTTAAAGGCTAGATAACAGAAATTTAGAAACTGGGCAATGTTATCTACAATCATTAGGAGCCCTAACATAATTAAACCAAGGTTAAAGAGCCCATTTGCGTTTAAGCCTCGAGTTTCCACATGTTCAGTGTCAAACCCTTTCCCAAGTCTAAAAAATTTTATCAGTCTGTCTGTTTGAAACAATAAAAGATAGGCTATGAGCCCAGTTGACAATAAATAAATCAGACTTACAACAAGGCTGAACGAGAAAAAACCTCCAGAATAGGAAAGATTTGGAATTAATTGAAAGAGAGCATCAATAAAACAATAAATACCAAAGGTTTTTATGATGACTCGGAAAAGGTCGGTTTTGGTCATATTTAAATATTATTTATAAGTTATTTTGATGGTGCATTTCCAATTTAGCTAAAAATCTTACCAAACTTCTCCGGAAGCTCATCGGTAATGGAGATGATTTTGTTGGTAAACGGATGCTCAAACTCCAAGGCGTAGGCGTGGAGGTACAAACCTTTTCCTTTCAAAATTAAGCTCTCTACGGCATAATCTTTATCTCCGAGTATAGGATTGCCCAAACTGTACAGATGTTTTCTCAATTGATGTCTTCTACCTGTTTTGGGATGCAATTTTACTAGGTTGAGGACGCCGAAACGCTCCGATGGAACCGACTCGACAACTTTATAATTCGAATGGGAGGGTTTGTCGTCTATGTTGGAGGTTATGGTTCCGCTTGGCTCCATCTTGCCAATGGCAACCGCAAAATACGTTTTCGCAATGGTTTTTCCCTCAAACATTTTATTCAATGCTCGGATGCTGCTGTGGGTTTTGCCCACCAAAACAATACCTGTAGTGGCATAGTCCAATCGATGGACGGGTTGGGGCGTGGTGGCATCGGTTCGCGAACTGGGCTTAAGGTTTTGTGACAAAGCGTTGGCGATGGTCTTGAACTTGTTTCCGCTTACCTCAATCCCTGCGGGCTTATGGATGGCGGCTAAGTGTTCATCTTCAAACAACACCTTGAGGGGAAATATGAGTTGTTTTTTAGGTGTAGTATCTTTTGGAATGGTCAAGACAATATGTTCTCCACCTGTGATCAGGGTTGCTGTAGTAGCAATGATTCCATTAACGGAAATATACTTTTTTTTGAGGGCTTTTTTAAGCGCTGATTTGGTAGGTAGAGCCTTAAAAATACCAACGCCATATTCTTGTAACCGCAGGGGAGTGGAAATGTTCGGGACGATATGTGTTTCGCTTGTTTCGATTTATTGGAGAACTACATAAAAGTACCATTTTTCAGGCAAGTGAATAATGGTCTAGTCGACATTCAAACATTAACCATCCTTTAGGATGGAATTTTTGTAATTGACACCTGCTTTTTTGAACTTTACTTCAAAACAAAATCAACATGAAATTAGAAGGAAAAGTAGCATACATCACAGGAGGGACCAAGGGTATCGGGTACGGTATCGCCGAAAGCTTGTTGGAGCAGGGCATGAAGGTCGCCGTAAGTGGGCGTAGCCAAGAGAGTGCCGATGCCGCGGTCAAAGGTTTAAATAATCCAGATAACGTATTGGGATTGGTATCCGATGTGTCCAAGTTGGAGGATGAGATAAAGGCGGTAGCCGCCATTCTCGACAAATGGGGACAATTGGATGTGGTAATGGCCAACGCTGGCGTAGGACATTTTGCCCCTATTGATGAGATGGAGGATGAAAAATGGCATCAAATGATCGACACTAACCTGAATGGGGTGTATCACACACTAAAGGCATCGGTGGATGCCCTTAAAAAATCTGAAGGGTATTACATGACCTTGGCCAGTTTGGCAGGAACCAACTTTTTCCCGACCGCGGCGGGCTATAACGCAACCAAGTTTGGTGTCGTCGGATTTACCCAAGCTGCTATGTTGGACTTGAGACAGTACAACATAAAGGTAACCACCATTATGCCCGGTTCGGTAGCAAGTCATTTTAACAACAATGAGCCATCGGATAAGGATGCGTGGAAAATTCAACCCGAGGATATCGGTAAATTGGTCATCGATTTGCTTACAATGCACCCACGTACCTTACCTAGTAAAATAGAGGTACGTCCCACACGTCCCGATTTAAAATAATCAGTCTATTTTTTCAGTAAGGGGAACTGCAGCATTGCAGATTTCCCTTATCAATTGGAAGAGATAATTTTCAAAGGTTGCAAGGGTATCCGCATGTATTCGGGTATCCTTGTCCTCTGAAAACGGGAGCAACCCCTTGCTTAAATGTTTAAAGGAAATAATTCCCGCCTGTACATCGCTTTTACCGTGCTTTTTGGAATAGAGGTAGGCGTAACAGAGCAATTGGAACGCCTTGCTCTTGTCGTAATCCGTGATGAGTGTTTCCCAATCCGTAACCTTCACGTTTTTGGCTTCTACTTTGCCTGTTTTGTAGTCGATAATGCGTAGGGTTCCGTCAAATTCATCCACACGGTCCAAGGTTCCCTTTAGTTTGATGGGGAAATCTAAACCGGGAACGGTAATCAATTCTTCGTAGCGTTCCTCGAGCGCCAAAATTTTGATTTCATGACGCTTCAGCTGTTGCAGTTCATCTTCCAAGAAGTTATGCAGGTATTTTAGGATAACATTGTACACCAACAGAAACTTTCCTTTGGAAATATCGACTCCTGAAAGGTACTGGGTAAACTGATGCTGCACTATCTCTGGTACTTGATTTTTTATTGATTTGATGTGTTCTTCCGTCAACACATGATTGATTAGTGGGGTATAAAGCTGCTCCAGACTATCGTGAATGATGGTCCCGAAGGTGTTGGCCGCAATATTTTCTTCCACTTCCTCCAAATCATTGATCTTGAGAATATTTCTCGTATAAAAGTCAATCGGATTTCTGATGTAATTGGTCAAAGAGGTTGGCGAGAATCCGTTTTGGGCAAATGTCCTCAAGTCTTCCATAAACTGTCCGTCCTTCTCAATTTGGATGAGTGGTTTGGGGTCAATGGAAATCTTTGGAGTGGCAATGGTGTGCGTAATGTGTTCTTCCAGATTTTTATCCGTCAATAATTGTGTGATCAATCGGCTTTTTTCCCCACCTTCCAAGACATCGGGTTCGGTGTTGTAGGTAATGTAAACGTTCTTAGCTCTTTGAATCAATCTGTAAAAGTGATACACGTAGATGGCATCCTTTTCTTTGTAAGTAGGTAGCCCATAATCCCGTTTTACATCAAAAGGGATAAAGGAATTGTTGGACTTTCCCGAAGGGAGAATGCCCTCGTTCACCGAAGTAATGATAACGGTCTCAAAATCCAGGTTTCGGCTTTCCAGCATCCCCATGATTTGAAAACCGGTCAATGGCTGACCAATAAAATCCAAGGTTTCCATATTGGCCAATTGTTTGAACAGATTTTTGATGGATTTGAGCTCCCCCATAAAATCCACCTTGTCCAAATATTGCTTCAATTGATTGTAGAGCGCATAGAACCGATACAAATATTCCAGTTCCAGTGCATTTTTCTCTTCTTGGTAAATGATTTTCAAACGCTCAATGAGCAATAGGCAATTGTTGATCCATTCGATTGGGGTTAGCGTATCCTCAGGGAATATAACGGACAATAATTCTTGTGCTTTCGGGTATTTGGAAAGTGCTTCAGCATTAATGTAAAGCAAGTTGCCCTCCTTGATATCATTTGACAAGCGTTGTGCAAAAGTTCCTTGACTTTCTGTGGAAAGTGTCAGCGTATATGGGTTCGAAATATATTCCAATACCCTCTTATAAAACCAACCACGCTCCGAAACGTTAAGGTGCAGCTCCAAAAAGTTGACGAAAAAGGAGTACAACACGGTTTTGTTCAACGGCATCCCCATAGTAATGTTGACTTCGGGTATGTTTCTGGGTACAGCATTTAGCATCGGGTTCAGCAAGGTTTCATCTGCTAGGACCAAAGCAGTTTTGGTTAGGTCTATATGCTCTTTCTCTCCGATTTCCTCCAACAACTGACCCACATATTTGGTTTGTGACATGCTTTTGGGAACTCCTGTGATTGTAATGTTTTTATCGTGAAGAAAATTGTTCTGCGTTTCTATTTTGTGTCCATGTTTGTAATAGGGCCAATTGTACTGGTAATCCCTGACAAATAATCCTGCATCATGGATGGGGTCGTTCAAAAAATAGGAATCGATATCCCAATAGATGTGTGAATTACCTTGTTCCAGGTAATGTTGAATGATGTTGGATTCAGCAGCGTTCAGGGCATTGAAACCAATGAAAATAATGGGATTGGATTGGGTATTTTGATAGACTCCATTTTCAAGGGACTTTACCGCTTCTCGTTGGATGAGTCCTTGATAACCTCTCTTCTGTTCAAGAAGGGCCTCATAAAAATTGTTGTAGATGGTTTCGAGGTTCTTCCAGAGCTGTAAATAATTCTCCACAAGTTCCGATTTTTCCTTGCTTGCGGACCAATGGTTGATTTCTTTGATAGCGGAGAGGTAATTAAGAATATCCGTAGCGGGTATGAGATAGCCATCAATTTCGTTGAAGTCCTGCAAGAGGGTTTGTCCCCAATTGATGAAAGAAGAAAAATCATCAGAATCCTCGATTTGGGATTCCTTATAAACCTTAAAAAGTAGGAGCAACAAATCAATGTTTGATGCTTGGTTCAAATCGGATAGGTTTCCGATAAACTCTTGAATGGAGACCACATCCGGACTGAATATGTTCTTCTCCAGCCGAGAAGCAATATGCTTTTTTAGGAAAGTCCCTGACCGTTTACTGGGAAGGACAAAGGTGCATTGGGTAATATCCAGCTCCTTTCTGAGGAGATCATCCAGTACATATTCAAGGAAAGTATCATGCATGGATTAAAAATAAAAAAGGCCCCGCATTTGCGGAGCCTTTTTCTAGAAAACTTTGTTTCTTTTTATTTTACCAAGTTGATTTCAACTCGTCTGTTTTGTGCTCTACCAGCTCTTGTGTTGTTAGTTGCGATTGGCTTAGCCTCACCGTAACCGATAGCGGATAGTCTGTCTGAATCGATTCCTTTGTCGATCAAGAAATCTCTAACAGAGTTAGCTCTTTCTTCAGAAAGTTTTTGGTTCAAGCTTTCGCTACCTACGCTGTCAGTGTGACCTTCTACAGTAAACTTAGCAGTAGGATACTCGTTCAAGATTTGGATGATGTCAACCATTACAGAAGTAGACTCCGCTTTGATAGAAGACTTACCAGTATCGAACAAGATAGTTCTAGCGTAGTCGTTCAATTGTTTCTGAACTTCTTCAGTTACTTCTGGACAACCGTTGTTAGCAACAGTACCCGCAACTTCTGGACATTGATCGTCTTTGTCAAGAACACCATCACCGTCAGAATCTGGCCAAGGGCATCCGTCGTTTTCAGCAGGACCTGCTTCGTTAGGACACTCATCGTCTTTGTCAGCAACACCGTCGCCGTCAGCATCAGGACAACCAGCTAGTGCAGGAAGACCTGGAGTTTCTGGACAAGCATCATCTTTATCGGCAACACCGTCACCGTCAGAATCAGGACATCCGTTCATTTCTTTAGAACCAGCTTGGTTAGGACAAGCATCTTTAGAATCTTCGATACCGTCACCGTCAGAATCAGGACATCCGTTGAATGCTTCCAAACCAGCTACTTCTGGACAAGCATCGTCTTTGTCATAGATTCCATCACCGTCAGTGTCAGTTCCACCAAATTTGATGCTGATACCAGCAGAGTGCTGGAAGTGAGAAATCAAGTAATCCTCGAATGCGTGCTTGTACTGTGTTTGAAGTGTCAAACCAAGGTTATCGGAGAACCAAAAGTTAAGACCTAAGCCACCGTTAACGGTTCCAGCTCCGATTTCATCAACCCAAGTGTAACCACCGCCTACTTCTACGAAAGGATCTACAACGGTATTTTTAAGGATGTTGTATTTAATGGTACCATCTATAGCATAGTGAGAAAGGTCATCAACCTCAAAATCTCCTATTTTTTCGATTCTATTCAAAGAACCTCTTGCTCCTACGGAGAAACCATCTCCAACGTACTTGGAAACGGAAACGTAAGAAACTGATGGTAAAATGTTCCAGTGATCGGATACATTGAAATACTCGTCAAACAAAGTTGTACTAGAGTAAGGATTTTCACTATCGTTAGTAGGATAAGCGTCTATCGCATTTACCCCTATGCTAACCTGCCAGGGATTATTTTCGTCTTGCGCTTGTATGCTGTTGATCCCTACAAATACAAGAGCAACAACCAATAATTTGCTAAGATGTTTCATGCTCAAAATTTTAAGTTTAAGTGTTTATCAGCAGCAAATGTAAGTTGTTAAGACTTATTAACAAAATCTAAATTTCTTTTTTTTTGACTCATTTGCCCTAAGAATTGCTGCATTTCGTCGAATTTAGATGACCTTTAACGACTTTCCTACCTTAATAAAGGCATTGATCGCTTGGTCCAGGTGTTCTTTCTCATGGGCTGCAGAAAGCTGAACCCTGATTCGTGCTTTGTCCTTTGGAACTACCGGATAAAAGAATCCTATGACGTAAATCCCTTCATCCAATAGCATGTCGGCCATATTTTGAGAAAGCTTGGCATCGTATAGCATTACAGGGACTATGGCGGAATCCCCGTCAATAATATCAAAGCCGGCCTCTTTCATTCCTTTTTTGAAATATTCCGTATTGCTCTGGAGTTTGTCGCGCAGAGAGGTATCGGTATCCAACATTTCAAAAACCTTTATCGAAGCCCCAACGATGGCCGGTGCCAAAGAGTTGGAGAACAAATAAGGTCTGGAGCGTTGGCGCAACATCTCGATGATTTCTTTTTTACCGGTAGTGTATCCGCCCATAGCTCCGCCCAAGGCTTTGCCCAGGGTGCCTGTAATGATGTCGATTCGGTCCATCACTCCTTTTTCCTCAAGTGTTCCCCTACCTGTTTCACCGATAAAACCAGTGGCGTGGCATTCATCGATCATAACCATGGCATCGTATTTTTCAGCCAGATCACAAATTTTGTCCAGTGGTGCCAACAAACCGTCCATAGAGAACACCCCATCGGTCACGATTATTTTGAATCGCGCACCATCTTCATTACTTTGTTTCAGGTTTTTCTCAAGGTCGGCCATGTCGTTGTTGGCATACCTATATCGTTTGGCCTTGCATAAACGGACACCGTCTATAATGGAGGCATGGTTCAAGGAATCTGAGATAATGGCATCCTCAGCCGTGAGCAGGGGTTCAAAAACACCTCCATTGGCATCAAAAGCGGCTGCGTATAATATGGTATCCTCGGTGCCGTAGAAATCGGCAATCTTCTGTTCCAGCTCTTTGTGGATATCTTGGGTTCCGCAAATAAAACGTACCGATGACATTCCAAAACCGTGCGTGTCCATTACATCTTTGGCAGCTTGGATAACATCTGGGTGGGAAGAGAGGCCCAAATAGTTGTTCGCACAAAAATTGATGACTTCCTCGCCCGTGGAGATTTTTATGACCGCCCCTTGTGGAGAGGTGATGATCCGTTCTTTTTTGAATAGGCCAGCTTCTTCAATTGATTCCAGTTCTTTGGCCAAATGTTCTTTTATTTTACCGTACATATCTTTAATTAGCTTTATACAAAAATAGGGTCTATTTCTTGGTCAATATAAACAATGACCGATTGTTTGATTTTAAAATCCATTTCTCTTAAAATATCCGCATAATTGGCAATTTGCTCTTTGTGCTTGGGTGATGGTTTTCCTGTTTTGTAGTCAATGATGGTTGCATCATTTCCGGAAATGACGATTCTATCGGGACGGAGGGAACGACCATCGGTTGTCAAAATCTCCCTTTCGTTCAATATGTGAAGGTTGTCCGCGAATAAACCCTTCAATTTAGGATGGTTGACCACGGCCATTATTTTTTGTTTGATGTCGCTTCCTGCTTCCTTTGGAAAATGTCCTTCGATTTCCAATCGTTCCAAAACGGTATCAACGTCGTTCATGGTTTCAATCTGGCTTAATGCAAAGTGGATCACATTTCCCATTTCGATGGCTTCCATGCGTTCATCGTCCCACAAGCGACCCGATTTGGTGGAAATGGTAAACCCGGCATCATCTTTAGGTCGGGTAACGTAACGAATGTGGTTCTCGGTCGATTCCACAGAAGAGACCATCACTTCTTTTGATGTAAAGGTTCCCATAGTGTAAAAACCATCTTCATTTTCAGGAATATTTTTTTGCTGCACATACCATTGAAAAAGATCCGAGTAGGAGTTAGCATCTTCAATTGAAGCTATATCTCTCTTGTGAGTTTCGGTAATGACGAAGAGACCTTTTACGGGACGGGTAAGGGCCACATAAAGTACGTTCATGGAATCCAACAAGGTTTTCTGTTCTTCTGCTACATATTTTTGATGAGCCACCTCGTTGTATTCCAACATATCCTTATTGTTGTTGATCAAGAACTCATCCAGTCCCAAGGTTGTGTCATTGGTAGTGGCGGGTACCCATGTTTTCTTTTTCTTCCGCTTGTCATCCAAAATAGCATTGGCAAAAGGGAAAATCACAAAAGGGAACTCCAGCCCTTTGGCTTTGTGAATGGTCATGATTTTCACGGCATCCACGCCATCGGGTGCGGCAATCGACAGGGATTCCTTTTTCACATCCCAATAATTCAAAAAGGCATACACACTGGGCCCTTCCCTTTTTTCCAGATCAAGTACTTCGTCCATCAAAAATGAGAGATGCGCCACGGAACCTTGATACAGTTCAAACTGTACAATGGCAGTCTCCAAAATGGTCAAGACAGGCTCTCCTTTCAAGTCATTCATGTTGAAGTTGTATTCGGAGGCCAAGAACGAATCAATTTGCTCTAGGTTTTTACTGATGAAGTTGTGCTTGCCGTTTTCATCAGGGGACAGATACATCAATATATGGTATGCCGCTTCGCGGTCTTTTGCATTCTCAAAAATTCGGAGGATGGATACCAAAAAGATGACTTTCTCATTCTTTGCCAACAAGAGCGCATCCGAAGAAATAATGGGAATGTTCTGCTGCGCCAAAAAGTCCGCCAACAGCATTCCTTTTTTATTGTCCCGCACCAATACGCAGATATCTGAATAAGCGTGATTTTCGGAAACAATATGTTGAATTGACTTTAAGGTTTCTTCGCAATAGACATCATCCTTGTTTTCCACATCCGCATCCAAAAACGACATTTGAATATAGCCTCCAGGCTTGTTGTTTGTTTTTTGATGGGAGTCGTTCAAAAACAGGGTACGATAATCGGCATTGCCCAGCACTGGGGCCATTTCCGTAAAAAAGCTGTTGTTGAAGTTCACGATTTCATCATAGCTTCTCCAGTTGGTGTCCAATGAGTGAATAATGGGTTGCACCACAAAAGGGTGCGATTTTGCATTGATCAAATTCAGGAACTGCTCTGCACGTCCTCCACGCCAGCGATAGATGGCCTGTTTTACATCGCCCACCAAAAAGAGGGACCCGCGTTCGTGCTTTTCGTCCTCGCTTTCCAAGGCATTGCCAATAAGCGGCACCAAGTTTTCCCATTGCATTTTGGAGGTGTCCTGGAACTCATCAATAAAATAATGACGGTATTTTTCGCCCATCCGTTCATAAATGAACGGTACGGGTTGGTTCTTGATTTCCTTGGACAGAATCGCGTTCAGGGAGGATATGGGAATGATGTCCCTGTCCAACTCAATATTCTTGATTTCCTTGGCGATTTCGTTCAAGACCGTCATTGGTGCGATGTTACCATATATGTTTTGGAGATAACTGTGCCTGTAAACCAGTCGTTTTATGGACAGATAGTCTTCCAAAATAGTAGACGCCAATTGGGTAACATCCCTTTTGTCGCTTGCTTTGAGCAATTTTCCTTCGACCAAATTTGGTTCCAAGGTCTTGCTGGTGTATAGGTTTTTGGGATTGAATTCCCCCTCAACCATTTTTTGAAAATGATTGGGCAAGGTTTTTCTGGGAAAATCGGTAAACTCAAATCCTTGACTTTCTATTTCTTGAAGCACATGTTGAGCTATTTGCACCACTTTTTCCTCAATAGCCTTGCTTTCTATTGCTATCCGTTTTTGGATGTCCTGAAAATCCCGGATGGATTTTTCACGCAACGGAGCTAAATGTTCGGAATGATTCTCTTGAAATAAAAGTTTTCCGATTTCGATAAGATCATAAGTGATGTTCCAACTCTTGTCATCATCAATTTTTTCGAGTGAAAAGGCAATTAGGACCTCAGTGAGCTTTTCGTCATTGCCGGCTCGCTCCAATAATCTACCCACGGCTTCTTCCAGCAATAGATCAAGGTTGAGTTCCACCTCAAAATTTTGGGAAAGATGGAGGTCGCGAGCAAAAGTTTTAATGATTTTATGGTTGAACTTATCAATGGTCGAAATCTCAAAAAAGGAATAGTTGTGGAGTATCCGCCTTAAAATGAGTTGGGATCGTTCCCGCAATTGCCCCTCGGTCAGGGAAAGTTCAACACAAAGTGATTCGAACAGGCTTTTCTGCTTTTCGGGAGCCTGATCCTGACCAAAAGCGAAGAGGTTGTCCAATATCCGGGTCTTCATTTCGTCCACGGCCTTATTGGTGAACGTAATGGCCAAAATCTGACGGAATTTTATCGGGGAATCGTTGGAAAGCAATAAGGAAAGGTAGGTTTTGGCAAGGGCATAAGTCTTTCCCGAACCTGCAGATGCACTGTATATTTTAAAATTTGAGCCTTCCAAAAAGCTTTTTCCTGCAAAATAAGGATTCCTTACCTGATGTTAACATGGTTTTAGCGGAATATAAATGTTAAAACTCGTATTTTTACGTAAATTGATTAATAACCTAAAAAAACAGAATATTATGGCTTTTGAATTACCTAAATTACCATATGCATACGATGCATTGGAACCTCATATAGATGCTAGGACCATGGAAATCCACCATACCAAGCACCACAATGGCTACACCACAAAATTGAACAATGCCATTGAAGGAACCGATTTGGCAGGAAAAGGAATCGAAGATATCCTTACGGGATTGGATATGTCCAACAGTGCCGTTAGAAACAACGGAGGCGGATTTTTTAACCATAGCCTTTTTTGGGAAGTAATGTCTCCAAATGGAGGAGGAACCCCATCTGGCGAACTGGCTTCCGCTATCGATGAGGCTTTTGGTTCTTTTGATGCGTTCAAGGAGAAATTTTCTTCTGCAGCAGCTACCCAGTTTGGATCAGGTTGGGCTTGGTTGTGTGTGCATAAAGGAGGAAAATTGGAAATCTGCTCCACTCCAAACCAAGACAACCCCATTATGCCGGGTGTAGGTTGTGGTGGTTACCCAATTTTAGGATTGGACGTATGGGAGCATGCTTACTATTTACATTATCAAAACTTGAGACCAGATTACATTGCAGCCTTTTTTAATGTGATCAATTGGGATAAAGTTTCAGAAAACTATGCAGCTAGCAAATAACAACTAGTTTAGTAATAATTAAAAAAGCCGTGCATTTAATGCACGGCTTTTTTTGTGCTCAATATTTTAAAATAGAAAAGGGCGAGGAAGCCCTCACCCTTTTCGTCCCAAATCTTACCATAAACTTAACCTACTTATGCTATGGCGCGACTAAAATACTGGTATTGTGTAAAATAACAAAGGGTTTTAAAAAATATTTTATGTTTTTGAAGAAAAAGAAAACGTGCAGTTCATCGATAAAATGGATAAATCCTTGGTAGTCAAACATAAAGAAGCCGGAGCACGCTCCGGCTTCTTTCCCCAAATCTTACCATGAACTTAACCTACTTATGCTATGGTTCTCCAAATGTAAGCCAAGCATGGTTTGCACACCTAAGCTTTTAGACGAAACTCCCTTAAATGGGTTAAAGTGTTCAAAAGGGTACTGGAATTGATAAATGTCAAGAAAGTTGTGCTTTTTTGATGGTTTAGGAAAGTGCAGAAAATAAAAAAGGTGGAATAGCTTCCACCTTTTTTGCCCCAAATCTTACCATGAACTTAACCTACTTATGCTATGGCAAGTACTAAAGTAGGATTGCGGGTTGCTGGTTGTATAAAAACCCGCTGTTCTGCTAGTTTCATCGATAAAGTGCACAGATTGTGCTCTTTTCCTATGTTGTTGATTAATAAGCTCTTTCGTTCTTGCCTTCAAAAAAGTTGATAAAAGCCTTGTTGACTACCCTGTTGCCACCCGGTGTTGGATAGTTTCCGGTGAAATACCAGTCGCCCAAATTTTTAGGGCAGGCACTGTGAAGCCCCTCGATGGTCTGATAAATGATCTCCACTTCTGCATTGATGCCTTCGGGGCTCAATATTTCTCCAATCTTTTTGGAAATCTGCTTGGCGGAGAACGGTGCATAAAACTCTTTTACGTAGTTCACTGCTTCCTTATTGGACGCATCCACTTGAGTGAGGCACTTCTCATAAATTTCTTTGACCAAATGGGTGGTTCCGTGGTCTTCATGAAGGGCCAATGAGGCCTTAAAGGCCACAAAGTCTTCAAGTCTCGCCATATCGATACCATAACAATCAGGGTAACGAATCTGTGGAGCGGAGGAAACCACTACTATTTTCTTCGGGGACAGTCTGTCCAATATTTTAAGGATACTTCGTTTCAATGTAGTTCCGCGAACAATACTATCGTCGATAATAACCAAGTTATCCGTGGGTTTTACCGAACCATAGGAAATGTCGTAAACGTGGGTTACCAGATCATCACGACTGCTATCTTGCGTGATAAAGGTTCTCAGCTTCGCATCTTTGATGGCCACCTTTTCAATCCGTGGTCGAATATTCAATATTTTATGAAGCTCTTCCGCCTTCATATTAGGGCCAAGGGCCAAAATCTGTTCCTCTTTTTTCTTGTTGAGGTAATTCTGGGCTTCTTTTACCATCCCGAAGAATGATGTTTCCGCTGTATTCGGAATGTAGGAGAAAACCGTGTTTTCCAAATCATTGTTGATGGACTTCAAAATCTCGGGAAATACGAGTTTCCCCAATTTTTTTCTTTCCTGGTAGATTTCCTTGTCACTGCCACGGGAAAAATAGATGCGTTCAAAAGAACAAGCCTTACGTTCCGTAGGTTCCAATATCTTTTTCAGGTCCATGGAACCACTTTTCTTTACGATTACGGCATGTCCAGGGTCCAGTTCATGCACATCTTCAAAATTGACGTTGAAGACCGTTTGTATCACAGGGCGTTCCGATGCTACGACCACCACTTCATCATCCTGATAATAATATGCGGGTCTGATACCTGCGGGGTCACGCATTACAAAGGCATCCCCATGTCCGATAAGTCCACTCATGGCATAGCCACCATCCCAGTTTTTTGAGGCTTTCCTCAAAATCTTGGCCACGTTCAAACGTTCGGCGATCAATGCGGAAGCTTCTCTTTTGGTATACCCTTCTTTTTTGATCTGTTTGTAGAGTTTGGCCACTGCATCATCCAAAAAGTGACCGATTTTTTCCATTACGGTTACCGTATCCGCTTTTTCCTTGGGATGCTGTCCCAGCTCAACCAGATTGCTGAAAAGCTCATCAACATTGGTCATGTTAAAGTTACCGGCAACGATTAGGTTACGGTGCATCCAGTTGTTCTGCCTTAAAAAAGGGTGAACGCTCTCGATACTGTTTTTTCCAAAGGTGCCGTAGCGAACATGTCCCATTAAAAGTTCCCCGATGTAGGGAATGTTCTTTTTTTGCCAGGCCACATCGTTTTCGCGCTCGGGATGTTCGGTCAAAGCTGTGTTGATACGGTTGTTGATCTGGGCAAAAATATCCTGAATAGGCTGCTGCTGTGCCGATCTTACTCGACTCATGTACCTTTCCCCAGGGGCCATGTCCATTTTTATGCTTGCAAAACCGGCACCATCCTGTCCACGGTTATGCTGTTTCTCCATCATTAGGTACATCTTGTTTACGCCGTAAAAAGCCGTACCGTACTTTTCCTTGTAGTATTCCAGGGGTTTAAGCAAACGGATCAACGATATTCCGCATTCGTGCTTAATGGGATCACTCATAACAAACCAAATAAAAAAGCCCCGAAATTCTCAGGGCAAACATTTATGTTAATTCAATATTGAACTGCGTCAATTCTTTAAACTGGGTCAAGCGGGCTTCGACCTCGCTCTTTTTTAAATCCACCATCCGTTCGGTTCCGAAACGTTCCACACAGAACGATGCTAAATTGGAGCCATGGATAATGGCATTTTTCATGCTTTCAAAGGAAATGTTTCCGGCCTCGGTCAAATATCCTGCAAAGCCTCCCGCAAAGGTGTCTCCTGCTCCGGTCGGGTCAAAAATCTCTTCCAAAGGAAGAGCGGGGGCAAAGAAAATATTATCATCGTGGAACAAGAGAGCTCCGTGCTCCCCTTTTTTGATAACCACATATTTTGGGCCCATCTCCTGAATCTTGGCGGCAGCTTTTACCAAAGAGTATTCGTTGGTCATCTGTCGCGCCTCTTCATCGTTAATGGTAATGACATCGATTTTGGAGATTACCGTCATCAATTCATCCCATGTATTGTCCATCCAAAAATTCATGGTATCCAAAACTATAAGTTTTGGTCGCTTTTCCATCTGATTAATTACACTCAGTTGAATGTTGGGATGAAGATTGCCTAGCATTACGATATCTGCATCGGCATAATCGTTGGGTACAACGGGATTGAAATCGGCCAAAGTATTCAATTCGGTGGCCAAAGTGTCTCTGGAATTCAAATCGTTGTGGTACTTTCCCTCCCAAAAGAAGGTTTTTCCACCTTTCACTACTTCAACCCCAGAAAGGTCTATGTCCTTGTTTTTTAAAATATCCATGTAAGATTGTGGAAAATCATCTCCCACTACGGATACAATCGCGGAGTCTATTTTAAATTGTGAAGCTGCCAAACCAATAAAGGTGCCAGCACCCCCTAATATTCTTCCAGTTTTCCCGAACGGTGTTTCAATGGCATCGAAAGCCATGGTTCCCACGATCAGTAATTTGCCCATTCCCTAAATTTTGCTGCAAATATACGGCATGGATGTTCCAATTATCAAAAAATGGATGCTTTGTTCGTGAAACGGATTATTTTCTCCCGAAATCGGCAGGAATTTCGCCCCATGCTTTGGTCTCCCACTTTACAATCGGAGTGTTGAACCGGTTTTTTTTAAGCCACTCTTCAGCCCGTTCAATGAGCTCGAAAAGCTGGGCATTTTTGGCTGTTTTGGTCAATTTTGTGCCGCATTTCTTCTTTCGCACCCATCCAATGGCGATTCTCGAATCGGAATAGAGGATGCGGTCACTCTTCTGCTGTTTTAAAAAGGCAAGACCGTGTACAAGTGCCAAAAACTCTCCAACATTGCTCGTGCCTTGTTCAAATGGCCCTTGGTGAAAAAGCACCCGTTTACTTTTGGTATCTACTCCCCGATATTCCATTTTTCCTGGGTTACCGCTGGATGCTGCGTCCACTGCAATGGAATTGTAATTGGGATCGCCGATTTTGAGAAGCTCTTCCGGAGTCAGTTCTTTTTTGCCCTTGGATTTACCTTTATATTCCAAATAGTTGCTGTTGAAGGCTTTCTTTGCTTCTTCGAAGGTGGCGAAGGACTTGTATTGTGCTCCTTTTACCCCATCGATTTGTGCCTTGCAATCTGCCCAAGACTCGAAAATCCCCGGATGCTTTCCTTTCCAAACCACATAAAACTTCTTTTTCTTGGCCATTAGGACAGTAGTTTTTCTATCACCTTTGGAAAGTGTTCATATTCCAGTTGGTGCACTTTCTCGGCAATGGAAGTTGCTTCATCAGAAGGGACCACACTGGTTTTAGCTTGGAAAATGATGGCGCCCTCATCATAATTTTCGTTTACATAATGTATGGTAATGCCCGTTTCGGTTTCATTGTTTTCCTTTACGGCTTGATGCACCCTGTCCCCGTACATGCCTTTTCCTCCGTATTTGGGCAGCAAGGCAGGGTGGATGTTGATGATTTTATCTGGAAATGCCTCGATAAGGTTGGATGGAATCTTCCAAAGAAAACCCGCGAGTACAATTAAATCGGTCTGTAATCCCTGTAGCATCTGTACAACAGCATTGGAATCTTTAAAAGCGGGCTTGTTGAAATAAAATGCAGGAATGTCAAGTCGGTCACAGCGTTCGAGTACCTTGGCCGAGTTTTTATTGGTAAGCACGGCAACGACTTCCGCTTGCGGTTTTTCACGAAAAAAGGAAATAATATTTTCTGCATTTGAACCGCTGCCCGATGCGAAGATTACAATTCGTTTCATTCGTTAGGAATTCATGTGATTTTGGACTAAATTACGTCGGCTAAAGTAAGGCACAGTATTTTAAGATGTTTAATTTGAAGCACATTTTATCGACAAATGGTGTATTTAATCCAAAGTTTTATATTTTTGCCAACGATTTAAATTTTTAAAACCACAATAATTATGTCAGACATTGCATCAAGAGTAAAGGCTATCATCGTTGATAAACTAGGTGTAGATGAAAATGAAGTAGTTGCAGAAGCTAGCTTTACCAACGACTTAGGAGCGGATTCCTTGGACACTGTTGAACTTATCATGGAGTTTGAGAAAGAATTTGATATTCAGATACCAGATGACCAAGCAGAGAACATTGCCACTGTTGGTCAGGCCATTAGCTACATCGAAGAAGCTAAGTAATTATATGATATATCGCTAAAGATTATAAATTATCCATGTGGTTATTATCACATGGATAATTTTTTTTATAATTTACGTCTAAAGGGTAAAAAAATAGTTCAATGCAGTTAAAGCGAGTTGTAGTTACTGGAATGGGAGCGTTAACGCCCATCGGTAACAATTTGGAAGCTTATTGGGAAGGACTACGGACCGGTAAGAGCGGTTCTGCCCCCATTACTTATTTCGACACCGAGAAATTTAAGACAAAGTTTGCTTGCGAGCTTAAAGGGTACGATCCTTCCGATTTTTTCGATCGTAAGGAAGCCAGGAAATTGGACAGATTTGCCCAATATGCCTTGGTATCTTCCGACGAAGCCATAGCGGACTCTGGAATAGACTTGAACGTAGTGGACAAGTTTAGGGTAGGTGTTGTATGGGGAGCAGGAATAGGCGGATTGGAAACTTTCCAGAATGAAGTGATAGGGTATGCCGAAGGTGATGGCACCCCTCGTTTCAATCCTTTCTTTATTCCTAAAATGATTGCCGATATAGCACCAGGAAACATATCCATAAAACATGGATTTATGGGACCTAACTACACTACGGTTTCTGCATGCGCCTCTTCGGCCAATGCTATGATCGATGCGCTCAACTATATTCGTTTGGGCCATTGCGACGTTATCGTAACGGGAGGTAGTGAAGCTGCAGTGACCATCGCCGGTATGGGTGGATTCAATGCCATGCATGCACTATCCACCAGAAATGAAAGCCCTGAAACCGCATCCAGACCTTTCGACGCCACACGTGATGGATTTGTATTGGGAGAAGGCGGTGGAGCTTTGATTCTTGAGGAATACGAACATGCCAAAGCCCGTGGCGCAAAAATATATGCCGAGGTCTTGGGTGGAGGATTGTCCAGTGATGCCTATCACATGACAGCACCCCATCCAGAAGGTATCGGAGTGGTTCAAGTAATGAAAAATTGTTTGGACAATGCAGGACTTAAACCTGAAGACGTTGATGCTATCAATACACATGGAACTTCCACGCCACTAGGAGACGTAGCTGAGCTCAAGGCCATTTCCAAAGTGTTCGGAGACCATGCAAAGGAAATCAACATCAATTCCACCAAATCCATGACAGGGCACTTATTGGGTGCAGCTGGAGCCATTGAAGCCATTGCTTCCATTTTGGCCATGGAACATAATTTGGTGCCTCCAACCATCAACCATAGTACGGTTGATGAGCAAATAGATCCTTCGTTGAATTTGACCTTGAACAAGGCACAAGAACGTGAGGTAAAAGTGGCCATGAGCAATACATTTGGCTTTGGAGGGCACAATGCATGTTTGGTTTTCAAAAAAATAGGATAGTTTTGTAACATGAAACTTACCTCCAAAATATTCAATTCCCATCCGAGCACGGATGGGGATTTTTTTTTGGGTATGAAAAGAATTCTCGGATTTAAACCCAAGAATCTGGAAATCTACAAAACAGCATTCCTGCACAGGTCCATGAATAAAAAGGATGCAGAAGGCAATCCGGTCAACTACGAGCGTTTGGAATTTTTGGGCGACTCTATGTTGGGGACCATCATTTCAAAATATCTGTACAACGAAGTTCCTGAAGGAGATGAGGGCTATCTTACAAAAATGCGTTCCAAGGTGGTCAGTAGAAAGCACTTGAACGAACTGGGTAAGGATTTGGGACTGTTGAAGTATGTGGAAAGTAGGATTCCCAAAGAACATTTCGGGGAAAATATTCACGGGAATGTATTTGAAGCCCTAGTGGGAGCGATCTATCTGGATAGGGGCTATGCCTACTGCGAAAAGTTTATAGATGATCGGGTAATAGAACCGTATGTGGACATTGAGCAGCTCGAGGGCAAGGTCATCAGCTATAAGAGTTTGGTGATCGAATGGTGCCAGAAAGAGAAAAAACCTTTCAATTTCAATGTGTATGAGGACACCGGCAATGATGAGCTGAAACATTTTGCTGTAAAACTTACCATTGGGGACAGAATGCTCGCCAAGGCAAGAGCAACATCAAAGAAAAAAGCAGAGGAAAAGGCATCCAAACGAGCCTATTTTGCATTGCAGAACAAGATTGAAAACAAGTAACTTTAAATAATGGTAAACTCAAACGTTTTCGCTTGTTTTAGAAGTGTATTGTTTTGTATAAACTAGGCATTCAATTGGATTAAGCCTATATTTACCGTTCGTGTTATGGGCATGTTAACAACGCATAAGATATCGGCAGACCTCTACGATGATGGTTTTTCTCTTATCGCCATACACAGTAACTTGGAAGATTATGCCATTACCTATGCCATAAATTCCACCTGTGGGCTGTACTTAAAACGTATGGAAAAAGACCTGCATCTGGACGATCAAATGTCTTTCTCCGTATTTGATTGGGACGATGAGATAAACGATGAATACTGGACGCTGATTTCGAACAAGTGCGAAGTTGAGGAAGAGGTTCCTTCATTGGGACTTTTTGAGAACAATATTTCCAAGAGAACCGATTACCTAGTGAGAGAGCGTAAGGAAGTGGACTATTTTTTGAAGGTTGATGCAGCGGATGAAACCATGTTTGCCCAAAAAATAAAATCCATAAACCAAATAGCCAAGGTAATTACCGCATATCCATTGGACACGACAAACTTAAAATCAAAAAGAAATTTAATCTTTTAAAAATGCCAACTAGAAAGAAGACTAAAATTGTAGCGACCCTGGGGCCCGCCACCAGTAAAAAGGAAGTTCTTAAGGAAATGATCCTGGCCGGTGTGGATGTGTTTAGAATCAATTTTTCCCACGCTGCTTACGAAGATGTTGCCGAACGAATCAAAATGATAAGGGAGCTCAATGAGGAGTTGGAAATCAACACAGCCATACTTGCCGATTTACAAGGCCCTAAACTAAGGGTCGGTGTAATGGGCGGTGAGGCCATAGTTTCCCCTGGGGATGAAGTTACTTTTGTTACAGGAGAGCCTTTTGAGGGCACGGCCGAAAGAGTATACATGAACTACCAAAGTTTTCCAAGGGATGTAAAAGCCGGAGAACGAATTTTGCTGGATGATGGAAAGCTGATTTTTGAAGTGAAATCAACCAATGGAGATAATGAGGTGGTAGCTACGGTTATTCAAGGAGGTCCCTTGAAATCCAAAAAAGGGGTAAACCTTCCGAACACGAATATTTCTTTGCCAGCTCTTACCAAAAAGGACATTAAGGACGCCATTTTTGCCATTGGACAAGACGTTGACTGGATTGCATTATCGTTTGTGCGCCATGCACAAGATTTATATGATCTCCATAACTTGATCAAGGAGCACACAGAGCACAAAATCCCTGTGATTTCCAAAATCGAAAAGCCGGAAGCGCTGGAAAATATAGACGAAATCGTTAAGGCCTCGGACGGACTTATGGTGGCTCGTGGCGACTTGGGTGTGGAGATACCGGCACAAGAAGTTCCATTGGTTCAGAAAAAATTGGTTTTGAGTGCCAAAAAAGGTAGAATTCCAGTAATCATAGCCACCCAGATGATGGAAACCATGATTACCAGTTTAACTCCAACAAGAGCTGAGGTTAATGACGTGGCCAATTCCGTAATGGACGGTGCCGATGCTGTAATGCTTTCTGGGGAAACCTCTGTTGGTAACTATCCCGTGCAGGTAATTGAGAAAATGGCAAGCATAGTAACGAGCGTTGAAAATTCCAGCTTGATCAAAGTGCCTCAGAACCCACCACATATTCGTTCCAAAAGATATATTACCAAGTCAGTTTGTTACCATGCGGCCCTTATGGCCAACGAAATCTCCGCAAAGGCCATTTCCACATTGACCAATAGTGGATACACCGCTTTCCAGATTTCAGCTTGGAGACCGGCTGCACATATTTTGGTGTTTACATCGAATAAAAGAATATTGACCCAGTTGAACCTTTTATGGGGCGTAAAAGCATTCTATTACGATAAATTTGTGTCTACGGACCAAACTATTGAAGATGTGAACCAGATAGCCTGCAAAAAAGGATTCCTCGACGTGGGAGATATGCTAATAAGCCTGGCGGCCATGCCTATCAAGGAAAAAGGGATGGTAAACACCTTGCGTGTAACAGAAATAGAAAGCTGTAATTTCTAACAGTTTTTAATCAAAAAAATTTAAAAGGCGTACATTTTTTATGCACGCCTTTTTTATTGGCCCAAAATAGGAAGAAAGGCCGTCTATATTGTAAGTAAGGATGGCCAAGAGGGACTAATGGCTCAACAACCGAGCAATTTATTCATGAGACACGAGTACAACGATTCCAGGTTAGGGGCCATTTTAGGGTTTACAGATGATATCAAAAGGGATGAGGAACGATTCTCCATAACCTCCAGGACCATCAAATTTTTGTGGAATAGGAACAATTGCCCACTAACCATTCAGATAGATGGAATGGATTTGGAATTGTTGCCCGACCAAATGATTACCGTAACCTATCTACAGTATGTTTCCTATGTTCAAACCCATTTGCCGCTATCGGCCATACTTTTCAACAGGGAGTTTTATTGTATATCAGATCATGATAGTGAGGTGTCTTGTAATGGAATCCTGTTTTTTGGAACACAGGACATCCCGATCATTACCATTCCACAGGAACAATTGAGCAAGTTCAATCTATTGCACGATATGTTCATTGAAGAATTCTCCACACCGGACAATATCCAAGGCGATATGCTTCAAATGCTCCTCAAAAGATTGATTATCATGAGCACGCGTTTGGCCAAGGAACAACTCATTGTAAAAACACTTGGGAACGAACAAATTGATACCATCCGAAGATTCAACTTTTTGGTGGATATGCATTTTAAGACAAAACGCAAGGTGGGGGATTGTGCTGATTTGCTGCACAAGTCACCCAAAACACTTTCCAACCTTTTTGCGATCTACAATCAAAAATCCCCCCAACAGATCATTCTGGAGCGAATTGCTTTGGAGGCCAAGCGACTTATCAACTTCACGGACAAGCAAAATCAGGAAATAGCCTTTGAACTTGGCTTTAACGACCCTGCTCATTTTAGTCGTTTTTTTAAAAAAATGACCCAAATGACCCCGTCGGAATACCGTGAAAACCTGCTTTTGGTGGCCTAAGGGAAAATTGGTCAAGCCGTCGGGAAATCCTTCCTAACACCCACCCCTCTTTTGGGGGCATCTTTGCCCTGTAATTAAAAAACAGATAAAAGATGAAACCCACGGAAAAATCCATTTTCAATCTCATTGAGATTTTCAGAACATCACAGAAAACCGATGCGCCTACCGTAACGGTTTCGGAACACTGTGAGCAAAAGTACCATCACGATTTCTATTGTGATGCAGAGCAACCTTTTGTACAGACGTATTAATCCATTTAACAACAATTCATATTAAAAATTACAATTATGAGCACAATCAATGTACCTAAAAGAGAAGAAGTAAGTGCGGCCAATCAGGCTATTTTTGACAACTTGGAAAAAGCAGTGGGCTTTGTTCCCAACCTTTTTGCCACCTATGCCCATTCAGAAAATGCCTTGGGTAATTATTTAGGCCTTTCCAATGCCAAAACTTCATTGAAGGCCAAGGAAAAAGAAGTCGTGAATTTGGCAGTGAGCCAAGTGAACAACTGTATCTATTGTTTATCCGCACACACTGCTATTGGAAAAATGAACGGTTTTACGGATGAGCAGATTTTGGAATTGAGAGCGGGCAAAGCCTCTTTTGATGCGAAATTGGATGCTTTGGCAAAATTGGCCAAAAACATTACGGAAAACAGGGGTGCAACAGACGAACAAGTGGTAGATGATTTCTTCGCTGCAGGATGGACCAAGGAAAACCTCATTGATACTATCGTTTTAGTGGGAGATAAAACCATCTCCAACTACGTACACAGCACTACAAAAGTCCCTGTTGATTTTCCAGTGGCACAACCCTTGGAAGCTGTAGGAGCCTAATGAAAATTTAGGTAATAAATATCAACATTACTGATATGAATGTCACATCGGGCGCAGTCGAGTCGTTTTGTCAAAACAAGGCATACATAGTTCTCGACTGCTCTCGAACTGACATTTTCCTTTATTTCAACTCCACATCTTGGTACAGTGCAGGGGCTATACTTTTGGCCATAAAAATGGGCCAGTCGTTTTTAAACAAATGGCTTTCGGTAACGGCACTTTCGTACAAAAGATAAAGTCCTCCCGATATTTTTTCCGTTTCCGCTTTGGACAAATTGGAAATGGTATCGCCTACAATCTCACCCAAAAAAAGGAGCAGTTCCTTTTTTTGTTGCTGAATCACGTTAAGAATCATGGTTTGGTCCGGAGATAATTCCCCTAATGTCTTAAGCCCCCAACAGCCCTGAAAATTCTCTTCGAGGTACATGTCCCGTAACAAATCAAAAATGGCCAATAGTTGGCTCCTGCTTTCATTTCTGTCTTCAACATAGCTTTTAAGCCTGTCCATGAAAGCACTGTGACGCTGATTCAGATAAGCCACACAGATATCCTCCTTGGATTTAAAATGACTGTACAGCGTGGCTTTTGCTATATCGCATTTGTTTATGATTTCGTTGACCCCCGTTGAATTATATCCTTGGGAATAGAAAAGATCTCCCGCTGAGGATATGATGTGCTCGTGCAATTTATTTCGTTGCATAAAATCAGTAAGAATAGAGTTAATGGTGGTCGATGGCATTACAAAGTAATAAAGAAATATTGGGCCGAGCAATTAAACAGATACCCTGATGACGGTAAAACCAACTTTTTTAGATTAAAAAGGGGTGTTTTTTCTTTAGGAAGAAAGCTTTTTCCTAAGCTAACTGTTTAAAATGGTGTTTGTTGCAAACAATTTCCTATATTGTATTGTTCATTATTATCAATCAAATTAAAACACTACCTAAATGAAAAAGTTACTTCTGGCCTCTATTGTGGGCCTTTTGTCCTGCTCCGTGGGCTTTGGACAAGGATTTCAGTTTAAAGCAGATGACATTGACATCGATTACAAAAAGTATACACTTAAAAACGGCCTTACGCTCTTGGTTCACGAGGACCATAAAGCACCCATTGCGGCGGTAAACGTTTGGTACCATGTAGGATCAAAAAACGAAAAACCGGGGAAAAGTGGTTTTGCCCACCTTTTTGAGCATTTAATGTTCAACGGAAGTGAAAACTACAACACCGATTATTTCCAAGCTTTGGAAAGCATTGGGGGAACCGACCTAAACGGGACTACGAACAACGATCGGACCAACTATTTTCAGAACGTGCCTGTTTCCGCTTTGGATCAAGTGTTGTTTTTGGAATCTGACCGGATGGGACACTTGTTGGGAGCCATTGACCAGGAAAAACTGGATGAACAGCGAGGCGTTGTTCAGAATGAGAAAAGACAAGGGGAAAACCAGCCTTACGGAATGCAGTGGGATTATTTGACCAAGGCCATGTACCCTAAAGGACATCCATATTCCTGGACCGTTATCGGCGAAATGGAAGATTTGAACGCAGCCTCATTGGAAGACGTTCAAGAATGGTTCAAATCCTATTACGGTGCTGCCAATGCGGTAGTTGCCGTGGCAGGGGATATTGATGCAGAAGAAGTGCATCAAAAAGTGATCAAGTATTTTGGTGACATACCCTCAGGCCCGACAGTGGAACGGCAAGAGGTAAACATTCCCAATAAGATTTACGATTCACGTCAAGAATACCAAGACCGTGTACCCGAGACCAGAGTGCTTTTTGCGTGGAACACACCTCCCTTTGGCTCAGAGGAAGACCTTCATTTTGATTTGATTTCCGCTATATTGAGCAGTGGGAAGAATTCAAGATTGTACCAAAAGTTCATCTACCAAGATCAATCGGCCAGTTCCGCGGTTTCTTTTCAATCATCCAGTGAAATTGCAAGCCAGTTTATCACGTATTTGAACGTGAAACAAGGAGAAGACCCAGCAAAGCTGGAGAAGGAACTGGAGGCCGAAATCGAAAGGTTTATCAAAGAAGGCCCCACAGTGGATGAACTCAAAAGGGTTAAGGCCAGTTACTTTGCCAGTTTCATCAAAGGATTGGAACGAATTGGTGGATTTGGAGGAGTCTCTGACATACTCGCTTCCAATCAAACGTATCACGGAGATGCATCCTACTACAGAACACAGTTGGAATATGTAGAAGAAGCTACTGCCGAAGACTTAAGGAAAACAGCGGAAAAATGGCTTAGCAAAGGAAAGCACATCTTGATTTGCCGACCATTTCCTGAATATGATATTGTAGAGTCCTCTGTAGACAGAAGCAAGTTGCCAGAACTAGGGACACCTAAAAGCTCCAAATTTCCGGAATTGCAGCGTATGCAACTCTCGAACGGACTCGATGTGGTATTGGCACAACGAAAAGGCGTACCTACGGTAATCATAAATTTGGTTGCGGATGCAGGATACAAGACCGATTATCTGTCCAGCCCCGGAACGGCAAGTTTGGCCATGAATTTGATGGATGAAGGGACCAAGGATATGACCTCTTTGGAAATAAACGAACAACTTCAATTGTTGGGAGCATCTTTGAGCACTTTCTCCAGTCAAGATGAATCCAATGTGTACATGAGTACCTTAAAACCAAGCTTGGATGCCAGTTTAGATCTGTTCATGGATGTGGTCCTCAACCCTGTTTTCCCTCAAAAGGAGTTTGATAGGTTACAAAAGGAGCAAATCAACAACATAAAACAAGAGAAATCCCAACCTATCGGCATGGCACTTCGGGTAATGAACAAATATCTTTACGGCGATGACCACCCATACAGCAACCCATATACTGGAACGGGTTATGAAGAAACTGTTTCTGAGTTGACCAGGGAAGATGTGGTCGAGTTCTACAACACTTGGTTCAAGCCCAACAACTCCACTTTGATCGTTACAGGAGATGTGGAAATGAGCGAGTTGAAATCCAAGTTGGAGAAAACATTGGGCAAATGGAAGCGAGGCGATGTGCCCACCATTACCTTCAACGAACCCAAGACCAATTCCAAGAACACACTGTATTTAATGAACCGACCAGAGTCCCAACAATCAGTGATTCTGGCAGGACATTTGACCGAAAAGTATGGCGATGTTTCTGAGATAGCCTTGGAACAAATGGTAAGTATTCTTGGAGGGGATTTCACTTCCCGAATCAATATGAATTTAAGGGAAGATAAACACTGGTCCTACGGAGCTGGAGGATTTGTACTTGGTTCCAAAGAGGAGCGCCCTTTTATCGTTTATGCCCCAGTGCAAACCGACAAAACGGCGGAATCCGTGACTGAGATAAGAAAGGAAATATCCGAGTTCACATCCACACGCCCCGCAACCAGTGAAGAATTGGAGAAAGTAAAGACCAATCAGGTGTTGAAACTTCCTGGTCAATGGGAGACCAATAGTTCAGTGAACAATTCGGTAAAAAATATAGTTCGTTATGATCTTCCGGATGACTACTATCAAAAATACGATCAGAACGTGAGGAACCTTTCCGTGGACGACATCAGAAAAGTGAGCAACGAAGTGGTACAGCCAGGAAAGGTAAACTGGTTTATGGTAGGAGATAGGGCCGAAATCATTGATAAGTTAGATGAACTTGGTTTTGACGACATCATAGAAATCGATGCCGATGGCAATCCCAAGAAACCTGCAGTAGAATCCGTGGAAACGGATATCAAAAATTAGTGGAAACGGATATCAAAAATTAATTGAAGAGGTTGTCTGGAACATTTAAAAGTGTTGACTTTGTCAGTTCGAGCGCAGTCGAGAACGTATATTAGTTTTCGACTGCGATCAACCTTACAGACACAAAGCTTTCGGACAACCTTTTTTTAAAAATCAAATTTGAGCTGAACCAACACTGACTCTTTAGTGGGCTGTTCCTTTTCTTTTTCGGTGTTGAGGTTGGCCAGAGAAATACCCAATAACCTAACTGAGTTTTCCAAGGTGGATTGGTATAAAAGTTCCTTGGCCGTTTCCAGAATCAAATCTTTGCTGGCGATAAAATAGGGGAGGGTCTTACTTCGGGTCTGCAATGTGAAATCACTGTATTTAATTTTCAAAGTGACGGTTTTCCCGGCAATCTTTGATTTTTGAAGCCTTCTTTCCAGTTCGTTGGCAATGTTTTCCAACTTTTCAAGCATAAAGATCTCACTGCTCAAGTTTTCAAAAAAAGTACGCTCCGCCCCCACTGATTTGGGAATGCGATGCGGTTTTACACTGCTCAAATGGACTCCTCTTACCACATTGTAATAATGACCTCCGCTTTTTCCAAAATGCTGTTTGAGGAACTCCAATGATTTTCCTTTGAGGTCTTTTCCCGTAAAAATTCCCAAACGGTACATCTTTTCGGCAGTGACCTTGCCCACACCGTAAAATTTTCGAATGTCCAAGTTTTCCAAAAAATCAATCACTTCCTCTGGGTTGACCGTTTTCTGGCCATTGGGTTTGTTGTAGTCACTTGCGACCTTCGCAATGAACTTGTTTATGGATATTCCTGCAGATGCGGTCAAACCGGTTTTTTCAAGTATTTTTTGCCGTATTTCTTTTGCGATCAAAGTTGCTGATGGGTTCCCTTTTTTGTTTTCCGTCACGTCCAGATAGGCCTCGTCCAAGGAAAGGGGCTCCACTAAATCGGTGTATTCGAAAAAGATGCTTCGAATCTGTTGGGAGACTTCTTTGTAGCGATCAAACCGGGGTTTTACAAATATGAGGTCAGGACAATTTCTGCGGGCAATGGAGCCTGCCATGGCGCTTCGCACCCCATATTTTCGTGCCTCGTAGCTTGCAGCGGAGACCACGCCACGTTTGGACCCTCCCCCAACAGCAATAGGCTTGCCCTTTAGCTCTGGGTCGTCATGCTGTTCCACGGACGCATAAAAGGCATCCATGTCCACATGAATAATTTTTCTTAAGGGAAAATCAAAGTCCATTTTCAAATTTAGGGTATATTTAGTTTGATGGAACATTTGGAAATAGAACGGAAGTTTTTAGTAAAGTCGGACGCCTATAAAAAAAAGGCTACATCTCAGACCCGTATTGTACAAGGATTCTTGAATACGGACCCAGACAGAACCGTTAGGGTACGAATAAAAGGAAACAAAGGTTTTTTGACGGTAAAGGGAGCCAGCAACGAATCGGGCACTACACGATTTGAATGGGAGGCAGAAATCAACGCATCTGAAGCCACTAATTTAATTGACCTCTGTGAGGCGGGAATTTTGGAAAAAACACGGTTTGAAGTACCTTTTGGGAACCATGTTTTTGAGGTGGATGAGTTTCTGGGCGAAAACAAAGGACTTGTTTTGGCAGAAGTGGAACTCAAGCATGAAGAGGAGCGTTTTGAGAAGCCTGATTGGTTGGGCCTGGAAGTTACAGGTCAAGTGCAATATTATAATTCCCAGTTAAGCAAAAAGCCGTTCAAGACGTGGTAGCACAATTCCAAAAATATGGGGCAATCATCAATATGTTGATTGTTGTCAGTGCTATTTTAGCAATGATTATGGAATTGTTGGGCCATAGAACAGTTTATCTGGTCTTAAAGCCGTTGACCACTATTCTGGTTATTTCTTTGTTGTTCGTTGTCCCCAAAAGCCAGCATTCTAGGTTCAAAAGTATCATGCTCGCTGCGTTGCTATTTTGTTTGATGGGAGATATACTTTTGATGTTTCCAGCTTATTTTGTGTTCGGACTCGCTGCTTTTTTGATGGCGCACCTCTTGTTTGCCTTTGGATTTATAAATTTGAAAGGGTTCCGGTCCCATTGGGCCTCCTTTGTGACTCTCTATGTTATCGGCGGGTTACTTTTCTTTTGGCTAAAGCCTGGATTGGGGCAATTCATGGTCCCTGTGACGGTTTATGTGGTGGTCATTTGTTTTATGGCGTGGCAGGGAATCGGTCTTTTCCTAAGGGAAAAACGAAAGGAGTTTCTTTGGATAGGTATAGCTGTTCTACTTTTTATGTTTTCAGATACCATGATTGCCATTGCCAAATTCAAAACGGATTTTGACTATTCCAGTATCCTTATTTTAAGCACGTATTGGTTAAGCATCGGGTTGATTGCCAATGCGGCCAGAAGGATTGTTTTAAAAACAGATGGTGGCGAAGAAAATCATCCATAAAAGAAAATGACCACCTGATTTTAAAAACCAGGTGGTCATCATACAGTTGATGTTATTAATAAATCAGGCAGCTTTTTCAGTGGCCGCAGAATTTATTTCATGATCTATTAATTTTTGCTCTGACCATTTTTTTTTACCGACACCGCTGATCAATGGGATGCTGAATCCAACAGCAAGAAGCACAACGGCTATCATAAAAATATTGAATGGGTTCACAAAGAACGACCCGCTGTTCAATGTTGCTAAAATCAACATCGTTGACAAAGGAAATGACAATGCGAGGATTGCCACACCAAAGTCGCTGCTAAAGGTCTTCTTTTTGGATTTTTTGTCCATTTCCATGCTATCCACGGCCGCTATGTGGGCATAGGGCCAAAAACTACAGGCACTCAAACCAAAAGCGATGGTCAACAATATTTCGTTCCTTGCTTCAATTCCGGTCAAGGTCACAAAAATTCCTGATATCAATAGTACGAGCCCTGCTCGGGTACATAACAGTGAGAAAATCTGGAAAAATTGTTTCCTTTTGATCTTTACGGCCAACCCTATGAACAACAACACCAAAGGTGTCATGATTAAGCTGAGTTTTTCGAGTGTTTCACTCATAAAGAAAGGTAAGGAATCCATGTGTAATCCAAATGCCAATAAAATCAAGGCTGCGCCGATAAATACATTTACCGGTTCTGAGATCATGGCCTTGATCAATGGTTTCAGCTTGGTTCCACCATTTCTTTTTTCGTTGGATTGAAGGCTGTAATGCCAGTTCATCGCCACCAAGTACAAAAAGAACAGTACAAAGACCTTGTTTCCCAAATCTGACATGGCTGCTTTGGCCAAATACTCATCTCCCAAAAACTCCAAGATAAATGGAAAGGAAGATAGACCCGGTGCCAAGGAGGGAACCAGCAACTTAGCGGTTCTATACTCCGGTGTCCCTTTGCCAATACCCATAAGGGGCAATATCAAGGGCATGGAAAAAAACAACAGTAGGTTGAGCCCAAGCGCCAACAAGGGCAATATTAATAGATGCAACTCTACCTTTACACCCAACAATGCGATAAAAATCGTTGCGGGCAAGGCTAGGTTGAGAATGACTTTTTTGATTCCTGTAATCTCTTCTTTGGATTTAAACTTAACTTTAAGTAAAACCCCAATAAAGATGAAAAAAAGGAATACAATGGTTTTTTGAATTCCTATATCCACTATACCAACACTTTATTGAGTGCAGCGGTAAATGTTTTCATTTCGTCCATGGTTCCCATACTGACTCGGCACCAGTTTTGGTCCATAAACTGGAAAGCACGAACACCGACCTTCAATTCGGTCATCTGTTCCAAAAATGCTCTACCTTCCATTTCAATAGGGAAAATGATAAAACTGGTGGATGAAGGCACGTACGAAGTGATACCTAGTTTCTCCAGACTTTCGTAAACATAATCCCTACATTCGGCATTGAGGCTACGTGATTTATCTATAAATGCTTCATCGTCCATTGCGGCCATTGCGGCGTATATGGATGGCAAAGAGATTCCCATGCCTCCACGAGTGATTTTTTGTATTCTTCCCAAGGTTTCTTCCAAGGCAACGATATATCCGACACGAAGACCGGCCATACCATGTATTTTGGAGAATGTTCTGGCAATGATCACATCTTTACCTTGTTCCACTAGAGAAACCATACTCTTTTTTGCCCCATCATCAAGGAACCATAGATAGGCTTCATCGATAAACACAGGAACTTTTTCTGAAACCCTAGAGCAGAAATCCACGAGTTCTTCATGGTCGGTCATGGAACCTGTTGGATTATTGGGGTTACAGATGTATACCAGTTTTGTTTCGTCGTCAATAGCCTCTTCCATCGCTTTAAGGTCGTGAGACCAATCATCTTTCAATGGAACGGGTTTCCAAGTAGCTCCTACGGATTCCGCTACCCTTATAAGCGACATGTATGCTGGGTCGGCGGAAACAACATTGCCTCCGTTCATAAAGAAGACCATAGCTGTTTTTTCCAACAAATCGGAAGAACCAGGTCCCATCATTACGTTTTTGCTCTTTACACCTTCAAAATCAGCGATTTTTCCGATTAATTGGTAGAGTTCCCTCCAAGCATACCGGTTTCCTCCGGCAGCTGAATTTTTAAAGGCTTCCAAAGCCATTGGAGATGGTCCGTAAGGATTCTCATTGGCATTGAGTTTTGCTGCCAATTCCGGCAGTGCATCTTCGGGTTTCGGTAAATATTCTTTAAAGAAAGGGCTGTAAACTGCATTTCCCTCGGCATCCAAGGTCAATGGAGCTTTTGGTGTTTCAGCCAATCCTATGTAAGGCAATGCCATTGCACCACCTGCGGTAAGCACGCTTTTTCTTATCCAATCGCGTCTGTTGATGTTAGTTGTAGTTCCCATTGGTTTTTTGTTTTAGAAGAATTTAAAAATACGCGATCGTTTTCCTAAAAACAATGGTAAAAACGTAAAAATCAACCCATTAAGAACAGATGTGTTAAAATTGCCTAGGTTTTTTTGAAAAATTGTTAAGAAAGGATGCTATTGTAAGGGGCTTTTTTGAAGATATTCCAAAGTGAGAATGCCCCGTAGGTTGTTGATAATGATATGGTCAAGTAATTCGTGGATGCTGTATTCATCGAATAAATTGGCCTTTGAATACACGGTTTCTTCCATTCGGGACAAAAAAAGTGTACAGACCAACTCAACATTTACGTTGCTTCTAACCTGATTGAGTTGCTGTGCTTTTTGTAACAGTGGACATACAACATCCCAAACAATGCCGTGTTTTAGCTGGGAATAAACCTTGTAGGCTTTAGGGTAATATTTGTTGAGTCCATGAAGAAAGGAAGGGTTGATCTCCTGAAAAGTGATCAACCCTTGCCTGTAAATGTATATTATGGTAATAAGTGGCTGCTCTTCATTGGGATTACTGAGCATGTAGTTGTCGATATTGGCACGGATTTTACCGAAGTAATACGATAAACTTTCCTTGACCAATTCTTCTTTACTACTAAAATGCTTGTAGAGCGTTTTTTTGGATATACCGAGGTTTTTGGCCAATTCATCCATGGAGAACCGCTTGCTTCCAAATTTGGTGAAGTTCTCTATAGCATAGACCAGTATATCGTTTTTGCCCTCTACCATTTTTTTATTTCCAACCTCCACCCAATGCTCTGTACAATTCCACAATAGCACTCAGTCGTGCATATTGGGAATCCACATAGTTCAGTTCAGAATTCAATGCATTTTGTCTTGCGGTCAATACTTCCAAATAGTTGGCCAGACCGTTGTTCAACAGTTCCTCCGAATAATCCTCGGCCGTTGCATAGGCGTCCAACTCCTTGGAGCGAGCCTCCAATTTTTGGGTTTCCGCATCGTAAGTGTATAGCGCATCGCTAACTTCCCTACCTGCGGTAAGCAAGGCTTGTTTATAGTTCAGTAAGGCCTGCTGTTGTTGTGCTTTGGCCACTTCCATCTGGGTGCGGAGCTGTCTTCCGTTAAAAATGGGCTGTGTCAAAGAGCCGACCAAGTTGGAAAAGAGTGAGCTGGCATCCAACCAATTGTCAAATTCCAAGCTTTGGAATCCTCCAGAAGCGGATAAACTCAATGATGGATACAGACTGCTTTTGGCCACATTGGTCAATTCAAAAGCATTGATAAGGCCATATTCCGCTTGCATCACATCGGGACGGTTCGCCAATAACAGATAAGGAACTCCCGTACGTAATTCCGTATCAATGGCCTGATTGTCCAAGCTTCCCCTTTGAATTTTTTGTGGTGCCTCGCCCAAGAGGATGCTAAAAGCGTTTTCCAACAATTTGATATTGTTTTCAAGGTCGATCACAATGATTTCCGTGGTATGGACCTGGGCTTCTGTTTGTTTCACGGCAACTTCCGTTACCTGTCCTGCATCTTTCAGGGCAACCGTCGTCTCCAAACTGTTCTTTCTGGCTTCCAGAGTCTGTTTGGAAACTTCCAGTTGTTTGTCCAAAGCCAACAATTGATAATAAGTGGAAGCAATGCTGGCAATCAAGTTGGTTTTTACCGCTTGATGGGCAGAAACACTCTGCAGATATGAAGCACCAAAGGCGCGTTTATTGCTTCTTATCTTGCCCCAAACATCGGCTTCCCACGAAAGGCTGCCAGACAATTCGTATTGCTCCAAAGCACTGGTAAAAAAGCTACCAAACTGACTGTTTTGGGAGTTTTTGGTCCTCGTAAAACTGGCAGTTCCCGAAAGCGTCGGGTAGTAACCGGCCTTACCTTGTTTTACGTAAGCTTCGGCGGCCACAACATTCTGTAGCGCAATACGGATGTCTATGTTGTTCTCCAGACCTTGCTCAATGTAAGATTTCAATTGCTCGTCATTGAATAGGTCCCTCCATGATACATCGGCCATGGAAACGCTGTCCTGTGGCAGATTATCGGTTCGGTAGAGATTTTCTGTCTCGACTTCTGGTCTTGAGTAGTTTTTGGCCACAAAGCAGGATTGCAACAAAAGTGGCGCTGTAAGTACCAAGAGCAGTTTATATGTGGATTTTATTTTCATGGATGATATACTTTGTTCGATCAAAGGATAATTAGGCGTTGTCAATATGTTGAAGTTCTTCGGGCTTGCCGGAAATACGTTCCTGCAAGGCTTGGAACACTACAAATAGTACGGGTATGATAAATACACCGAGTATGGTTCCCACTAACATTCCCCCAACGGCACTCACACCAATGGATTGGTTCCCGATGGCACCGATTCCTGAGGAAAGTGCCAATGGTAATAGACCAAAGATGAATGCGAAGGATGTCATCAAAATTGGACGAAGCCTTGCACGTGCACCATCAGCGGCAGCGTCAAATAAGGAAAGCCCTGCCCGTCTACGTTGCAATGCAAACTCCACAATCAAAATCGCATTCTTGGCCAAAAGACCAATCAACATGATCAGTGCGATCTGGAAGTAAATATTGTTCTGCAAACCAGCTACGTTGATAAAAAGGATAGCTCCTGCGATACCAAACGGTAGCGACAACAATATGGAAAGTGGTAAAATATAACTTTCATACTGTGCACTCAGCAGGAAGTAAACGAATACCAAACTCAAGATAAAAATGAGAATGGTCTGCGAACCTGCATTACTTTCTTCCCTTGTCAAACCGGAATAATCGTAGGTATAGGAATTCGGCAACACCTGTGCCGCTACTTCTTCAATCGCTGTAATGGCATCACCTGTACTGTACCCTGGATTGGGCACACCGGTAATACTCACGGAGCTCAACAAGTTGAATCGCTGTACCACTTCTGGACCATATATTTTTTTGAGGTCCACAAACTGACTTACCGCAACGGATTCCCCGTTGGCGTTCCTGACAAAAATGTGGTTCAAGGAGTTTTCGTTGGCACGGTCCTCAGGTTTGGCCTGAATCATTACACGATATTGCTTCCCGAACTTGTTGAAGTCGGTGGCATAGATACCTCCAAAATAACCTTGAAGCGCATTGAATATGTCAGTTGCGGTCAATCCGGCCATTTTCACTTTTTCCATATCGATATCCAGGTCGTACTGAGGGAAACCAGGGTCGAATTGGGAAATGGCGTATTGGATTTCAGGTCGTGCATTTAGCGCTCCCAAAAACTGATTCTTTACATCGTTGATGGAGTTCCAATCTTCACCTGTTTTGCTCTGAAGCTGCACTTCGAAACCAGAGCTGGTACCGAATCCTTGGATACTTGGAGGGGTAAAATAGATGATTTGTGCATCGTTGAAACCCGCTGTGATTCCGTACAGTTTCTGCATCGTTGCGTTTACGGATAAGGAGTCCGCATCCCTCTCGCTCCAGTCTTTCAATTTCATAATGGAGAAAGCATACGATCCAGCACTTACCCGGTTCAGCAAACTGAAACCTGCCACACTCATCCTGGCATCGATTACATCCATGGACTCATAAATGGAATCCAGCTTCATGATGGTCTCCTCCGTTTTTTCAATGGTTGTTCCAGGGGGCATGCTCACATTGGCAAAAATCATCCCACGGTCCTCATCGGGTACAAACCCAGATGGTGTGGAACGGAATAGGAATATAGCTAGAGCACTAAAGCCCAATAGGAGTGCAAGGGTAATCCATTTACGTTTTACCAAGGTGCCAATGGTGTTGGTGTACTTATTGGTCATTGCTGTAAAACCAACGTTGAAAGCCCTAAAGAATCGGGCCAAGAAATTCTTCTTTTTCCCTTTGTCATGATCATGTGGCTTTAAGAACAATGCCGCCAAGGCTGGACTCAACGTCAAAGCGTTCACGGCCGAAATCAAAATGGCCACCGCCAAAGTAATACCGAACTGTTGGTAGAATACTCCCGAGGAACCTTGAATAAAGGAAACGGGGATAAATACCGCTGACATGACCAAGGTAATGGAGATGATGGCCCCAGAAATTTCGCTCATTGCGTTCTTGGTGGCGGTTTTGGCCGAATCGGCTCCATCCTCCAGTTTGGCATGTACTGCCTCGACTACCACAATCGCGTCATCCACAACAATACCAATGGCCAAGATCATGGCGAAAAGCGTTAACATGTTGATGGAATAACCGAACAATTGCAGGAAGAAAAAAGTACCTACAATGGCTACGGGTACCGCAATAGCTGGAATCAACGTGGACCTGAAATCCTGGAGGAACAGGAACACCACGACAAATACCAGGATAAATGCTTCGATCAAGGTTTGTACCACGTGATCTATGGAAGCATCCAAGAAATCCTTGGAGTTAAACGGAATTACATAGTCCAATCCTGATGGGAAATCTGCTTTGGATTCTTCCAAAATCGTTTCGATCTCATCGATGATCTCCTTGGCATTGGATCCTGAGGTTTGGTACACCCCCACAGCAACACCGGGGTTTCCCATACCTGAGTTTTTCCTTACGTAGCTCAGTGCGCCGAGTTCTATTTCGGCCACATCTTTTAGACGGAGGAAACCACCATCATCCGTTGTTCTAAGAATGATGTTTTCATATTCCTTGACTTCGGACAAACGCCCTTTGTATTTCATTACGTATTCAAATATACCATCGGCATTCTCTCCGATCTTACCGGTTGCCGCTTCGGTATTCTGTTCGCGCAACGCTGCTTGAATATCAGCGGGCACCAAATCATAGGCAGCCATTTTATCGGGAGAGATCCAAATACGCATGGAATAATCCTTGGATCCGAATACGTTAACGTTACCAACCCCTTTGATTCGTTGTAATTGGGGAACCAGGTTGATTTTCGCATAGTTTTCCACAAAGGTGGCATCGTAATCCTCATTTTCGGAGAAAATAGAGAAAAACAATAAGGCACTGTTCTGTGCTTTTTGGGTGGTTACACCAGTATTTATAACCTCTTGTGGTAGCAAGCTATTGGCCCGTGCGACCCTATTCTGTACGTTTACCGCAGCAATATCTGGGTCGACACCAAGCTCGAAAAACACACTGATGTTGGCCGTACCATCGTTACTGGCGGATGAGGTCATGTAGGTCATGCCCTCCACACCGTTGATTTGCTCTTCCAATGGAATAACCACACTTTTCAGTACTGTTTCAGCATTCGCACCGGTATAGTTGGCGTTTACCTGTACCGTTGGTGGGGCAATCTCGGGGTATTGTTCTACGGGTAATGTACTCAGACCCAGAATACCCAAAATCACAATGATCACGGATATTACTGTGGAGAGTACAGGACGATCTATAAATTTTTGGAACATATATAATTCGTTCTATAAGTGATTGATGGTAATTATTGCTTTACTGGATTGATGGTCTGTCCATCCTTAAGTTTGGATACACCTTCGGTAACAATAGTGCTTCCTTCTTCCAAACCTTCCGCTACGATGAACTCCTTATCGGTTTGGGCCACGATGTTCAAGGGAACGGTTTTTACCGTATTGTCATCATTCAGCACATACACCATTTTGGTGCCCTGCAGGTCAACAGTTACGAATTGGGAGATGACAAAAACGTCCTCGTAGGTGGATGGGACCTTGATGGTTCCAGTACTTCCTGAACTCAACAATAAATTGGGATTGTCAAAGTCCGCTCGTAGGGTCACGCTTCCCGTTGTTGGGTTGATGATATTGTTGACCATGGCGATTTTTCCTTTTTGAGGATACGTTTCGCCATTGATCATTACCAATTCCACTTCGGGCGTGTTTTCGGCCGAAACAGTTGAACCACCATCGGCCATTTCGCTCTTCATCTCCAATAGTTCCTTTTCGGTCATTGAAAAATAGGCGCGAATACCGGTTATATCGGAAACCACGGTCAATGGTTCGCCCATGGTACTGCTTACCAATGCTCCTGCTTTGTAGGGAATCTCGCCGATGTACCCATTTACGGGACTAACGATATTGGAGTATCCAATATTGGCGGTAATACTACTGTAGTTGCTTTTGGCCTGTTCCAATTGGGCTTTGGCAGTTTCCAATTGTACTTCGCTGATGATGTTTTTTTCAACAAGCGGGACCAGTTTGTTCACTTCTACTTGGGCAACATTTACGGCAGCCTTGGCTGCTTCAGCATCTTGTGAAAGCGTTTGTGTTTCCAGTTTGAACAATAATTGTCCTTTTTTTACCTGTTGGCCCTCTTCCACATAAATATTTTGGACAAAGCCCGAAACTTTGGGCCATATTTCCACATTCTGTTTTCCTTGAATGTTGGTGGAATATGATTTGTATATAGTGATGTCCTGCTTTTCCAAAGTATTTACTTTAAGCGAGGGGGTCTGGGGGCCTGCTGCAGCTTGCTGCTGATTTTTGCCCCCACAGGATAAAATCAAAAGTGAAACTGTTGATACTAAGATTGATTTGATTGTTTTCATGTACGAACTTGCTTTGTTACGTTTATGGATGTTGGAGTGATTACTCGTTTAAAATTGATTCTAGTTTTTTGATTGTCTTTTTCAAGGTCTTCTCTTTTTCGTTGACGTATTCCAGATAAACTTGGGTTCTTACCTGTCCTTCTTCATACTTTTTTGGACTATACTTTTTATGATAGTCCATTACCAGCGTGATAATGTGCTTTTCACTTTCTACACGCTTCAGGTTTTCTTGAAGCTTGGAGAGAAAAAATGTCTTCTTCTTTGCCGTTTTAAAGTACCTTCTTCTGTCTCCCGGTTTAGTGAAATAGGTAATTACCCCCATGTTCAACAAAAGGTTCAAAGAGGTGGAAGTGGAGCTTTTGCTGGCCCCTCTTTTTTCCAAGCAGTCCTCAAAGGAGAGTCCGTCTTGGTCCGTTAAGATTAAAATGGCATAAATACGGGCTGCCAATGGTGGCAGGTTATGTTCCTGCTCCAAATGCACCCCTAAGGTTTCAATGATTTCTTCCTTCGAATATTCCATATAATGGATTTTGAAGGCGCAAAGATAAAATTGGTTCGGAACAAACCGAACTAAAAGAACTTAAATGTTTGTTAAAAGAAAATTATGGGCATGAAAACAAGCATTAACCTTCGGAAAGAATACCCTCTTTTTCTATGATGGGGATGTTGGTTAGGTGTTTTTCCGAAATGGAATGTTTGGGAAATAGGAACCTTTTTTCAAAAAGTTTGTTCTCGGCAAAGAAGGTAACAAAGAATTCATTGTTGAGTGCGAGCACTTCTTCTTGTAGAAACTCAATTTTTTTAAAGGACTTCGCCTCAACAACCCCAATGCCATGTCGCATCGTGGAGGTTTTTGTGTCATCATCAAATCCTTTGGACACCACAATCGTCATTTCAATGGCATCCGCTCTGTTGTTGATGAGATAGGCGTTCCAATCTTTGGATAGAAATTCATCGTTCCACTCACGAACCACGGCAACATGTACATCCTTGGCAACAGGGATTTCAATATCCTTTTTCATGGCTTGGGTTACAATGCACTTTTGAACTGTTCCAAGAAACGAACATCATTCTCGCTGAGCAAGCGGATGTCCGAAATTTGATGAAGCAACAATGCAATACGGTCTATTCCCATACCAAAGGCAAATCCGGAATATACCTCTGGGTCTATGCCACAATTCTTCAGTACGTTGGGGTCCACCATACCACAACCCATGATTTCCAGCCATCCTGTACCCTTGGTCATACGGTAATCGGTCTCGGTCTCCAAGCCCCAGTACACATCAACTTCCGCACTGGGTTCCGTAAAAGGAAAGTAAGATGGGCGCAATCTAATTTTTGACTTGCCGAACATTTCAGAAGTGAAATACTGCAAGGTCTGTTTCAAATCCGCGAAGGATACATTCTTGTCCACATACAAGCCTTCCACTTGATGGAAAAAACAGTGCGAACGGGCAGAGATGGCCTCGTTCCGATACACCCTTCCAGGAGAAATGGTCCGGATGGGCGGTTTATTGGCTTCCATATAGCGTACCTGTACCGATGAGGTATGGGTACGTAGCAAGACATCCGGGTCGGTCTGGATGAAAAACGTATCCTGCATATCACGTGCAGGGTGGTATTCTGGAAGGTTCAATGCTGTAAAGTTGTGCCAGTCATCTTCTACTTCAGGCCCTTCGGATACATTGAAACCAATTCTGGAAAAAATATCGATGATTTGGTTTTTCACAATGGAAATAGGATGTCTGGAACCAATTTCAATAGGCTCTCCAGGTCGAGTCAAGTCGCCATATTTGCCGGCAGCTTCGGATTGGCTTTCCAAGGATTCCTTAAGCTCGTTGACTTTATCGGTGGCGGCATTTTTCAATTGATTGACAACCTTGCCAAAATCCTTTTTTTGCTCGTTGGGCACATTTTTAAATTCGGCAAAGAAACCGTTCAAAAGCCCTTTTTTCCCCAAATACTTGATTCGGAAAGCTTCAATTTCTTCTGTAGAGTTCGAAGTGAATTTTTCTACTTCGGCGATATGTTCCTTTATGGTATCAATCATGATGGCTTACGCTATTGGCGGACAAATTTAGCAAATTGTCCTTGAATATATAGGCAATTAGGAAATGTACTGCAATTCCACCGAAAAGATGCCATAACCAATGGGTGCCCATGGGGAAGAAATCTTGATGAAGATCAATGCTTCTAAAGAAAATAGCGATGGCAAAAATTATAAAGGCCGTAACCACTAGGGTTATGTTTTTCCCTTTGGTTCTTATCAAATACCAAGCAATGGGAATAAGAATGGTCGCCGCGGTAATCACGTACCCCAAAGAGATTCTCAATCCTATAGGGATGGGAAGAATCCGAAGTAAAAAGGAAGCTCCGAGCAGTATGATGACCCATATTAATCGTTGCCACCATGATTTCACGAGCTTAAAAATAAAATAGATGACCACAGCAGCACAGAGCAACATGATGGGCATCCAATCCAAACGAAGCCAAAACTCATGGCTACGCGTGGCATGGTAGACCGTCCCGCCCACATAACTGATTCCTATAATGGGAAGTACCCATGCTAAAAATTGATGTTGTTTTGGATTTCGATACACTTTGATGCCCCAGTAAATTATCAGAAACATGAAAATAAGGTTGCTGAACGTGTTGAAGGGCTCTACTGGAAACTGGCCCTCCATGGTTTCCAAATAAACGGGACCTGAATCTTTAGGGAATTCTTGAAAGAGCATCAAAAAAGGCGTTATTCATGATGGTTTAAATTTTTATCCACCCAATCCAAGCAAGATTTAAAATTTTTGAAGATGTGTTCTTCTGGGATGAGGTCTGGGATAATATCGATACGTTCCAACATGTATCGGGGCTGATCTAAAATATTCACCAAAATTATTTGAATGTCCTTCCGCTTTAAATCCTGCAACACATCCTCCATGGCATATAACCCTGTTTGGTCCATGTACTGCATTCTTCCCATTCGAATAATCACTGTTGAGGCATTTTCGGGAATTTGAGAGGCCAGTTGTTGAAATTCATTCGTGGATCCGAAGAACAGAGGGCCTTTGATATGTTTGATAAAAACTTCATCCTTGATTTTTTGAGGGATATTTTTCTCATCGGACCAAGGTTCTTCACGCAAAGCCCTCACATTCGAGCGCAGAGCGGTAAGGTCTCCGATTTTTTTCATGAACATCAGAGAAGCGATGACCAAGCCGATTCCTACAGCATAGACCAAGTTCCAAATGGATGACAACACCATGACCACTAACATGATGATGACCTCTGAACTCAATTTTAGCGGCCCTAATTTTATGTCTTTGGGTAAATGTGGAATAGCTTTCAAACCTCTGTAATCCATCACGCCAATACCTACGGTTACCAAAATGCCCGCCAATACTGCAGCAGGAATTTGTGATGCTACGGGACCCAGAGCAAGCAGGATAATGAGCAAAAGTACGCCGGCAATCATGCCAGATAACCTGGTTTTTCCTCCAGAATTGATGTTTACCACCGTTCTGATGGTGGCCCCAGCACCGGGAAGACCCCCAAAAATAGCGGCAATACTGTTTCCAATGCCCTGGCCCACCAACTCTTTATTGGGTTTATGTTTGGTCTGGGTCATATTGTCCGCGACCACGGAGGTAAGTAATGAATCAATGGCGCCAAGCAAAGCCAAGGTAAGTGCGGTAAAAATATAGGGTGTGATCACGTCAAGCTCAAAGGCAGTAAAAATTTCCAAGTTGGGAATGGGCAACCCGCTTGGAATTTGTTCAATGGGTCTGTAGTCCAATCCAAATCCGAAAGCTAGTCCGGAAACAACGATCAAAGCGACCAACGTACTGGGAATGGCCGTCGTAATTCGTTTAAAACCGTAAATAATGATGATGGTTGCCAAGGCCAGCGCCAATTCGAGCCAATTAATGTTTTTAAGAGCCCTGGGCAATACCTTAAATGTTCCCATGACCCCGGAAGCCTCTTTGGAAGCCAAAGTAGCTGCCTCCTTAACCATATCTGCTTCTGTGATCTTTTCGGCCCTTTTGATGGTTTCCGTAAAGTCCTCCAAAACCAAAATCCCTTCCCCAGCTTCTTCCTGCAATATATTTTCCAAGAGCTCCTCTTCGGCCTCGGGCATAAATTGATTGACATAGGCTTCATCCTCTTTTGGGTAGTACCCTACGGCAGGTAATATTTGGGTAACCAGGATAATGACCCCGATTGCGGTCATAAAGCCCGAAACAACAGGATATGGAATGTACTTTATATATTTCCCCATGCCCAATAGGCCCAAACCAATCTGCATGATTCCAGCTAATAAGAAAACCGTAAGGATGGCAGGAAGGGCCTTATTGATATCTCCATCATTAATAGCTATGATTCCTGCAATGACCACCATGCTCACAGCAGTCATTGGAGCGGTGGGGCCGGATATTTGAGTGTTGGTTCCCCCAAAAAGCGCAGCAAAAAAACTGATGAAAATGGCACCGTACAAACCGGCACTTGGTCCTAGTCCAGAACTCACGCCAAAAGCCAGGGCCAAGGGCAAGGCTACAATGCCAGCGGTAATCCCCCCAAATAAATCTCCTCTCAGATGTTTGAACATGGTTTAGGCTGTGTTTCTACCGCCTGAATATAACAATTTTAAAAACACAAAAAGCCGATGAACAATCTCATCGGCTTTTATTTACTTTAAGTTATAATAGGTTACAAGAAAGTTACCTTACCATCGGAGATGTCATACATGGCACCGACTATGGCAATTTCTCCGTTGTCTTCCATTTCTTTGAGGACATCGCTTTGATTTCTGATGTTCTCCAAGGTCATCTCAACATTTTTGACGGATACCGCATCCACAAACTCCAGGTTTTTAGAGTTTCGCAAGGATTCATCCTTGGGCTCTTCTACGGCCGCTACTGCAGGTTCTATTTTGTTGATCAATGCCGTGAGGTTGCCAAGGCGAGCATGGTCGCAAGCTCCTTTTACAGCGCCGCAGCTTGTGTGCCCTAGGACCACGATGGTTTTTGTTCCAGCCAATTTACAGGCAAACTCCATACTTCCCAAGATGTCCTCGTTTACAAAGTTTCCTGCGATTCTGATGCTGAAGATGTCTCCCAGCCCTTGATCAAAAACAAGCTCTGCTGATACCCTTGAATCGATACAGCTCAAAATGGTCGCAAAGGGAAATTGACCATCCTTAGTATCGTTCACTTGCTCCAAAAGGTTTCTATTCGCTTTTAGGTTTCGTTGAAAACGCTCATTGCCCTCCTTTAAAAATTGGATGGCCTTTTGAGGCGTCATCGTTGATTGTGTTTCTTTAGTGTGTGCTTTCATAGTTATATTTTATGCCGATTTTTTCGGTCTTAGATTAAAGAATTCGATGTAACTATCCGGATTTTCAACTTCTCCTTTCTCCGAAATGATTTTGATGTCAATGTTCCTGCTCTTCGCTTTGCTTGAAAAATCTTCAAGGATTTCCACGATGTCATTATCAAGAAAACGTGTTTTCCTAACATCCAATTCAAGATAGGAATTTTCAGGAAGACTGTCCAACTCTTTCAGAATCGCACCTTTGTTGAAAAAGGTAACTTCTTCCGCAAGGGTCATTTTAATTTTATGAGCCCCATTACTTTTATCCTCGATGTGCAAAAAGTGGGAGTTTTGGTAACTCTTGATCAGCACAACCACAATACCTACACCAAGTCCTAAACTGATTCCGACCAAAAGGTCTGTGAACACGATACCTACCACGGTTACCACAAAAGGAACAAATTGTTTCCAACCTGCCTGGTACATGGTTTTGAACAAACTCGGCTTTGCAAGTTTATACCCTACAATAAATAATATGGCCGCCAAAACGGACAATGGAATCATGTTGAGCAAAGTAGGGATTAAAATAACCGAGCCTAAAAGGAAGAACCCGTGAATGATTGCGGATGCCTTTGTTTTACCTCCGGATTGGATATTGGCCGAACTACGAACAATTACCTGTGTGACCGGAAGACCTCCTACCAAACCAGAAAGCATATTCCCGACTCCTTGTGCCCTAAGTTCACGATTGGTGGGGGTTGTTCTTTTCTCAGGATCCAATTTATCCGTTGCTTCCACACAGAGCAATGTTTCCAAACTGGCTACCAATGCAATGGTAAAGCCTGTTATCCATATCTCTGGATTGGATATGGCAGAGAAATTTGGGAAACTGAAAAAGCCCAAGAAGGATTCAAAACTATCTGGCACGGGAACCTTGACCAAATGATCCGAGGAAATCCCCCAAGTATCATTGCCTTGTGTCAAGGAATAGTAAACGATACCTATGACCACCGCGACCAAAGGTCCCTGTATAAGTTCAAAAATCTTGGATTTTTTCGTCAATACCTGGCTCCAAAGAATAAGTATGGCCAAGGCAACAACAGCAATCAGGGTCGCTCCCGGGCTGATGAAATTAATGGAGTTGATAATTTCACTGAAGGTATTTTCCCCATCCACTTGGAAGAAAGCCCAATCCCCTTCCGGGTCGGCATCATATCCAAAGAAATGTGGTATTTGTTTTAAAATGATGATGATTCCGATACCGGTAAGCATACCTTTAATTACCGAAGACGGAAAATAATAGGCGATAATTCCAGCTTTCAGAAATCCGAATATAAGTTGGATAACACCACCCAAAACGACGGCAACCAGAAAGTTTTGATACCCTCCCAAGGTGCCAATTGCCGTTAAAACTATGGCTGCAAGTCCGGCAGCGGGGCCACTGACCCCAATTTGGGAACCACTCAGTGCACCTACAACGATTCCTCCGATTATACCTGCGATAAGTCCCGAAAACAAGGGGGCACCACTGGCCAGGGCAATACCTAAACATAGCGGTAGTGCCACAAAAAAGACCACAATACTAGCAGGTAAGTCATTTTTTATATACTTGAACATATTGATAAAGTAAGATTAGTCCTCTACATAGATAAGCTTTTGGTAGAAGACGGTTAAAACTTGGTTTAAACAATGAATATGGGTGTTAAACCAGTTTTCGGGGAGGAGGATCTAAAGTTTCAAGGGTAAATTCCAATACAGCAAATAAGTAACCTGATGCATTGTCTCGTTTTTCTTGATACTGTGTTGGGTTAGTGGTAAAGAAGCTTTTGGACAAAAAGTATTTCGCGTCAAAGATGTTACTACTGGAGGTGTCGTGAGAATTGTTCTCTTCTTCGGAAGAACCAAGAATAATGGCAGTACTGTATTCCTGCCCCAAAAGGGGAATGAAAGATGATGTCAACAAAATTGATATCATCATGATGGAAATAAAAGGTATGGCCAGTATTCGCATTATCAAATGATTGTCACAAAATTAACGTAAGGTGTAGACTTATTGGTTTAAAATACTAAAAATCTTTCAATGACTTAATGTTATCTGCCAACAACCATCCTGTTTGCCCATCCGCAATACGGATTCTCCTCCATTCATCAAGCTTGTCCAAAATGTTCACTTTGGTGCCTTCGTGAATGGTAAATACGGTGTTGCTGTTGGTATTTGGCTCCGAGTTGACACTAACTTCTTTGGCAAACACGATGGCAGGATCATCGTTCTTGTTTTGTTGATGGTTCAGGTAAGCGAACAATAGACTCACTGCACTCAAGGTAAGGGACAACATACTAGTAATAAAGGCAGCCCGTTTCTGGTTAGCAGGCCTAAGAAAGTAATAGGCCATATAGGCTAGAACAAATAAAAAGACCAATGCCACTGCCAAATAGGCCCATTGATCTGACGTGAACATACCAATGATTGAATTATAAATACGAGACAATTCGGTTTTCGGCATTTCCTCAATAGCGTCCAACCTCATGTTTTGGGCAAAACGTAGATTATTCTTGATTTCCTCATTGTTTGGACTCAAAAGCAAAGCTTTTTCATAGTAATATATACTGGGTCCTATGGAATTGAGCTTGTAGTAGCAATTACCTAAATTAAAGTATAGTGAAGCGGAGTGTTCGCCGTTTTCCAGGATTTCCTCATAATTTTCTATGGCAGCGGAGTACTCACCATTGTTGTAAAGCTCCGTAGCTTCATTGAACAGCGTCTCATTTTGGGCAAAACCAAAAGAGAGGCTAAGAAAACACACCAAAAAGGTCATCTTTTTTATGCTCATAACTGTTTGTCCAAATTAGAGATTACTTCACTTGCCTTTTCATAATCCTGCTGCATCTGTACATTGGAGAAAGGGCTGTAACGAGCCATTTCACAACTGGTCAACAATTCAATGAACCCTTCAATATCTTCCTTTTCAACATTCTTTTCGGATAGGATACTTGTGATTTTATCCTTGCTGAACTCCGATGTTTCTATGTGCAATTTGGCCTTCAGGTAGTTGTGCAACCCTTTTTCCAAGGCAACGTAAAAAGCTTCCTTATTGCCCAGTTCCTTTTTGGCGGTGGACAGATATTTTCTGGCCAGTTTGTTTGCTTTTTTAATCTTATTGCCCACCACATCGCTTGCGATCGCCTCTCTTTTCTTGAATGTGAAAATAGCTATGGGAATCAATAACAAAGGGGCCAATAACAGGATGAAAAACAGGTTGGATCCAAAGAAACGATCTACCCCAATAGCACTTAAGTTTGGGTTTATATTGATGAAATGAAACTGCTCGCCAATTGGAACTACGGCTTGTTTGTTTGCTGCCGGAGTAGCATTGGTTGTATTGCTCGTAGGGCCTTCGATAACCTCTATGTTGATTTCTTCCGAATTGATGGTCTCATAACTGCCCGTGTTGGGGTTAAAGTAGCTAAAGGAGATGCTCGGAATTGGATATTTTCCCCTAAAGGATGGTACAATGGTATAATTGTTCGATACCTTTCCTTCCATTCCAGAGCTATAGGTATTGATGGATTCCTCATATTCAGGGTCATATACCTCCAAAGCACTTGGAAGCTCCGGTTCAGGAAGTTGGAACAGTTTTAAGTTCCCTTTTCCTGAAACTTCGACCTTGGCCTGAAGCGATTCAGAAGCATTCAATTGGGTTTTGCTGGTGGTCACGGAAAAGTCAAAATCCCCGACCGCACCACTAAAATCTGCAGGTTTTCCTGCTTCGGGCAATGGTTTTACATTGATGGTTCTTTTGCCCGCGGAAACGGTCTTGCTGGTAGAAGTATAAATTCGACCACCGAAAAAGTCCCTGCGGTTGGTCGGAACATCCACAAATATTTCCAAGGAAAGGGGTTCAATATCCAACTGACCTGATTTTTGAGGATAGAGCACTACTCGTTTCAAGACCACATAGCGGTATGGTTTGCCTTGATACGTTCCGTTTTGTGCCGTGTGCTTGGTTACGGGAATATCCTGGCTCCAAAAATTGTTATAGGTAGGATTGTCCAGCGGACGGTAATTCGTGACACTTATGTTGGGACTCACGTAAAGTTTATAGATGACCGTTACAGCTTCATTCAGGTAAGGATTTCCTTTGGAAACCTCTGCTACCAAATGCAAACTTTCATCGGCAACATCATCCACGGTTTTCTCTGAGTTGGGCTTGTCCACCGCAGCCGTGACCTCAACTTTTTGAGGTGTTGTTTTGTAGGTTTGTCCATCAATTTCGATGGTGGCCTGATTGATGGTAAAATTCCCTCTTGCTGTTGGTTTTAGAATGTAAGTATAGGTCTTGGAATAACTACGTTTACCATTTACCCAAGACGAACTAATGGATTGGGATGGCCCCATTATCACATTAAAGCCATCAAATTGGGGTGGTTTGAAGTTGTCACCATCCTTGTTCATGGTAAAATCCACCCGAAGACGCTCGTTGATGCCCAATTCCTCTTTGCTCAAGTTCATTGTGAACTCAATCCCTTCGGTTTCGTCCTGGGCATGGGAATACAGTCCCGATAACAGGAACATTCCCAAACAGAGCAATATGTTGCCTTTCAACAGTTTCATTACCAGTCCTTCTCGTTTTTAACTTTCTTGCCGCGAACTTTTCGGGCCTCCATTTTCTCCTGCACTTTTTTCTCTTCGTTTTGCATGGCCTCTAGCAAATTCTGAATCTGCTGTTCGGAAAGTTGGTTGGGTCTTGGTTGTTGTTTTTTACCTTCAGGTTGGTCTCCTTCATTCGGCTTTTTCTCCTGCTCCTTTTTCTTATCGCCGTCGCCCTCTTGGTTTTCCTCAGGCTTGTCTTCTCCATTTTCTCCTTGATCTCCCTTATCTTTGTTTTCGTCCTCTTTTTGTTCGCCTTCGTCTTTCTTTTCGTTATCCCCGCCTTCGTTGTTCTGGTCTTGGTTTTTATCCTTGTCCTCGTTCTCTTGGTCTTTTTTATCTTGATCGTCCTGGTTCTGGTCGTTCTTTTGCTCGTCCTGCTGTTTTTCGAGCATCTTCTTGGCCAAGGCAAGATTGTAACGGGTCTCGTCGTCGTTAGGATTTTTTCTAAGGGCTTGTTTGTAGGCTTCTACAGCTTGTTTATAGTCTTTTTGCTTCATGAACACATTGCCCATGTTGTGAAAGGCTTTATGTTTTTCTCCTTTGTCATCGGCCGTATCACTGGCTTCCTTGAAGCGTCCAAAGGCTTCCCCAAAACTTTCTCGGTTGTAATAGGCAGTACCAAGATTAAATCTTGCCGCCGCATTTTTGTTGCTCTTGGATATGGCTCTCCTGTAGTCGGCCTCAGCAGTAACAAAATCATTGGAAGTCAACTTGTCATTGGCCTCGTAGGTTATGTTCGTAGAGGCTTGTAAGGCCTTCTCTGCTTCCTTGTTCGCTTTTTCGGTAATGTCATCTTGGGCTTGGACCGCGCCAAAACATAGCAATAGTCCAAACATCAACTTAATCTTGCTCATCATCATGCTCATTAAAAAGATTCAGTTTTTTCAACCATTGTGTTTTTCTATCCAAAACGAAGATGTCCAAAAATAGAAATAAAAAGCCTGCGGCCAGAAACCATTGAAATTGGTCCTTGTATTCAGCGAATTGCTTGGCTTCAAACTCTGTTTTGTCCATTCGGTTCAGTTCCTCTTTGATGAATTCCACGGCATTTTCCGTGTTGGAACCATCAATATATTCACCATTGCCCCTGTCGGCAATCTCTGTCAATACGTCCTCATTCAGTTTGGTAATGACCACTTCGCCCTGATTGTCCTTCTTCAAGCTCTCCACGATGCCGTTCCGTTTGATGGGAATCGGTGCTCCTTTGGCCTTTCCTACTCCAATGGTATACACACGGATGCCATTTTGGGTTGCTTTTTCAACGGCATTGATGGTAGAGCTTTCGGAGTGGTCTTCACCATCCGAAACAATAAAAAGCACTCTGTTCGTCTGTTGCGAGTCATCGTAATAAGTACTTGCCAAATCTATGGCCGCATTGATTGCGGTTCCTTGTGACGAGAGCATATCGGTGTTCATGCTCTGCAAGAACATTTTTGCCGCACCGTAGTCGGTAGTGATGGGCAATTGAGGGTATGCCTGCCCCGCGTAGGCGATTATCCCGATTCGATCACTGGCTAATTGGTTGATGATTTCCGAAACAATCCGCTTTGATTTTTCCAATCGGTTTGGGGCAATATCCTCTGCCAACATACTTTTGGAAACATCAAGGGCGAATACGATATCGACACCTTCACGTTTTACGGTTTCCAGTTTGGTCCCAATTTTTGGATTGACCAGACCTAATACCAAAAATGCGAGCCCGCCCAATAAAAATACCAGTTTCAGGGTTGACTTGAAGCTGGATTTATTAGGTGCCAAACGCTTCAAGAGACTCGAATCGGCAAAACGTTTTTGTGTTTTTTTCTTCCAGATTTGAAGAAAAAAGAACGCCAGGGCCATAACTGGAATTATGGCCAAGAGGTAGAAGTATATTTTTTCGTCAAACTGAATCATTCGCTAAATAAAACTTTTAAAGATGGAGTTTCGCAATGCCCATTCCAACAGCAATAAAATTCCCGCCAAGAAAATCAATGGCCTGAATTTTTCCTCGTATTTATAATATTTGAATTCTTCTATTTCCGTTTTTTCCAACTTGTTGATCTCGTCATAAATGGCTTCCAAAGATTCGTTGTCCGTGGCTCGGAAATACTTTCCTCCGGTTACATCTGCAATCTCTTCCAACAATTCCTCATCAATCTCCACCTGTCGCATTCCGTATCGGTAGGATCCATCTCTGTTGTAAGCGATGGGGGACAGGGCATTTCCATTGGTGCCAATGCCTATGGTATATGTTTTTATGCCAAATTCAACGGCTAGGTCGGCAGCGGTTCTAGGTTCAATAAAGCCAGAATTATTGACACCGTCCGTTAAAAGAATGATAACTTTACTGATCGCCTTGCTTTCTTTTAGTCGGTTTACCGATGTGGCAAGTCCCATTCCTATGGCCGTACCATCTTCCAGGACGCCATATGTGATTTCCTCTAGAGAATTCAATACAATGGCTTTATCACTGGTAATGGGTGTCTTGGTATAACTTTCAGCAGCATAGCTTACCAATCCGATTCGGTCGTTTGGGCGACCCTCGATAAAGTCGGCCGCTACTTCCTTCAAGGCGGTCAATCGATTGGGTTTTAGGTCACGGGCCAACATACTGGAAGATACATCGATTGCCATCACGATGTCGATACCCTTCGTGGTTTTTGTCCGTGTTGAAATATCCTCCGTTTGAGGTCGTGCCAAAGCCGTAATGATGGCTGCCAAGGCCAACAATCGTATTCCGAACAGCACAGGTTTTAATTTTGATGCCCAACTCTTGACCGTAAATCCTTTGATGCTGGAAATACGGAGGGATGCCATTTCATTTTTCCGTTTGAAAAAATACCATAGCAAAGCCAACGGCAGCAACAACAGCAGCCAGAAAAATTCAGGATTTGCAAATTCTATATTCTCAAACATTTATACTTGTGTTTTTACATCAAGACTTCCTAAAATTCGGTCTACGATCTGTTCTGCATATTCATCCTCCTCTTCCCAAGTGATCACTACCTGTTGGATAAAACCTTTACCGCCAAAGGTGAGAATGTTGTACTTGGCCCTCTTGGAGTCTCCATTGGGTCGTTCCAACGTGCCCGTACCATAAGTCTTCATGCCTTTCACTCCAGACTGGGTAACAAACTCCTCTTGTTTGGTAATTATATTTTTAAGGCCCAATTGTTCAAAATTGGACAAGGTCGAGCCAATTACGGCTTCAAATTGGGGTTCTTCTTCCTGATCTTTAAAAGTGATGGAACTTGTACTGACGGAAAAAATGCCAACATAACTGCCATAGGAAAAAGCTTGAAGTTCCTTAATGAGCTCTTCGGTTTCCTTTGGTAGCTCCAGTTCTTGACGCACCAAAACTTCTGGTGTTTCTATCTGAACGGGAGGGTAACCGTACGAGCTGGCCACCCACTCACTTTCCAACAAATCCTTGGTGGGGTATCCAAAAACGGTGTCACGTACTTTTTTGGTCCCAAAATAAATGGTTGACCCAATGCCGCCCAAAACAATGATTCCAGCAAAAATGGCTGCGGCCCAGTAAATTCTTTTGCGTTGTTTTTTTCTCGCGAGTTCCTCCAGGTATTCCTCATCCAACAACAAATCTTCTTCGGTAGGTTCTGGAAGTCCTTCGTGGGTTTTGGTCACGATTTCTTCGACCAATTTTCTATCCTGTTCGGCTACGGTCGTAGCGGGCTTGTTTTTGGCAAACTTGACCAAATCGGCAGTCTGTAATATTTTTTGAAATTGGTGAAGGGTATCATCCTCCAACTTGAGCTCCCCGGCATCACGCAACATTTCCAATTTGGTAATGAGTTCCGAGGTGGTACTTTCCATGGCGGTCACGTGCACATCTTCTTCCAAATAGGAGCGAACAATATCGGTAAGCTCGGAATAGTACTGCTTGTACTCATCCTGAATCAGGTATTTGGAATTCTCCAGCTTTTTCAGCTCTATCAATGCACGGTCGTAGGGTGGGAGCAAGGCTACTTTTTCTTCCTCGGTCAACGGCTTTTTGCGTAAAAAGAACCAATAGACCAATCCGCCGACCACAATCAGCCCCAAAAGAATCCAAAGTGCGGTAAGCCACATATCAGCTGTACTTCGCTCTACCTCAATCAAAGGTTTGATGTCGTACATCTTTTGTTTGGTGGTATCCACGACCACATCGGCAACCTTTACTTGGAAGGAATCCGTGAAAAAGGGTTGTTCGTTGACGGCGATTCGCTGAGCTGGAATGGTATATGCGCCACTATCAAACTGAGTGAGGGAATATATTTTTTGAAGAATGAGCTTATTGTCATTTTTGAGGGTATCCGCCATTATGGCCTCCACGGTTTCCAATGGGGAAAAGGTCTGGCCTTCGGGAAAGAAAACAACATCGGTGGAATCTGCCTCGACCGTTATTTTGTATTGGATTTGTTCTCCAATCTTGATGGCCAAGGTATCCACTTCAGCACTTACCTTGGGTTCTGCTTGCGAAAAACCGACCGCAGGCAAAAGCATCAGAAACAATAAAGTGACCAAGATAAATTTGGCACTATTTAAGTTTCCAATTGTATGTAGGTTGTCCATTCGCATTATCCTCTTCGTTTAAAATAGCCCAACAGCTTTTTCACATAACTTTCATCCGCCCGGCAATTGATCACACCGCATCCCGACTTGTTAAAGGAATTGGTAAAATAGGCAACTTTGTCTTTATAATGTTGTCCGTAAGCGGAACGTACTTGTTTGGATTGGGTGTTCACCAGTTGTATCTCGCCTGTTTCGGCATCTTGCATTTGCACCATTCCAAGGTTCGGTATGGCTTCCTCACGCTCATCATAAACTCTAATTCCTGTAACATCATGTTTGTTTCCCACAATCCGAAGCGTATTGTCGTAATCATCAGCGATAAAATCGGAAAGCACAAAAACAATGGCTTTTTTCTTCATCACGTTGGTCAGGAACTTCAATGCTTCTGCAAGATTGGTCTCACTACTTTTTGGATGAAACTCCAGTAACTCCCTAATGATTCTGAGTACGTGGCTTTTTCCTTTTTTGGGCGGGATAAAAAGCTCTACCTCATCGGAAAACAAGATTACACCTACTTTATCATTGTTCTGAAGCGCAGAAAAAGCAAGTGTAGCGGAAATCTCCGTAATGATTTCTTTTTTGAACTGGTTAGAGGTGCCGAAAAGTTCGGACCCACTGACGTCCACCATCAGCATCATGGTAAGTTCCCGCTCTTCTTCGAAAACCTTTACGTAGGGCTCGTTGTAGCGCGCGGTCACGTTCCAGTCAATGCTTCGTACGTCATCACCAAACTGATACTGGCGAACTTCACTGAATGTCATCCCCCGGCCCTTGAACGTAGAGTGGTATTCCCCACCAAAAATATGGTCGGAAAGACGTCGGGTCTTAATTTCAATTTTGCGTACTTTCTTTAGTAGTTCCTTTGTATCCATTTGGTTCAAAAAAAATAGGTTTTCGGGTTGGTTAAAGTATTGCTACTTATTCCGATAAACATTGAACCGCTAAGGCACTTCTACCTCGTTTACTATCTTGTTGATGATTTCTTCGGAAGTAATATTTTCTGCCTCGGCCTCGTAAGTGATTCCGATTCTGTGACGCAGTACATCATGCACTACGGCCCTTACATCTTCGGGGACCACATAACCTCTTCGTTTGATGAACGCATAGCACTTGGATGCATTTGCCAAGTTGATGCTACCCCTTGGAGAGGCTCCAAAACTGATGAGTGGCTTTAAGCTTTCCAAGTTGTATTTTTCCGGGTACCGCGTTGCGAAGATGAGGTCGAGTATGTATTTTTCAATTTTTTCATCCATGTAAACCTCACGAACTGTTTCTTGTGCCCTTAGAATTTGCTCCAAGGAAACTACAGGCTTAATGGGTTCGGTGGCACCTTTCAGATTCTGACGAATGATAAGCTGCTCCTCGTTGAGTTTGGGATAATCGATTACCGTTTTCAGCATAAATCGGTCCACCTGTGCTTCAGGAAGTGGGTAAGTACCTTCCTGTTCCACGGGGTTCTGTGTGGCCATTACCAAAAATGGCTTGTCCAAAATAAAGGTTTCGTCGCCGATGGTCACTTGTTTTTCCTGCATGGCTTCCAAAAGTGCGGATTGTACCTTGGCAGGCGCCCTGTTAATCTCATCTGCCAGGACAAAGTTGGCGAAGATGGGTCCTTTTTTAATGGAGAAATCGTTCTCTTTGATATTGTAGATCAGTGTACCAATAACATCGGCAGGCAAAAGATCTGGAGTAAACTGTATTCTGCTAAAACTTCCTTTTACGGCTTTAGCCAAAGTGTTGATGGCCAAAGTTTTTGCCAGTCCGGGAACACCTTCCAGCAGAATGTGCCCTTTTCCCAATAGGCCGATCAATAGACGTTCCACCATATGGGTCTGCCCTACAATCGCTTTGTTCATTTCAACCGTTAAAAGGTCAATAAAAGCGCTTTCTTGGGCAATTTTCTCATTCACAGCACTAATATCAATAGTAGTGTTTTCTTCCATTGTATACTTTTATTGTTTGGTGTTAAGGTCGGTGTTTTTACTAAGGTGTGCAAAATGAAAATTTATTTAAAACCTGCCTGTTAATTAATGGTTAAAAAAAACGCTAAACCCCTAGTTTTATGAAGGATTTAAGGGTTTAATTTTATACTTTCAGCGCATATGGAACAGACAACAAAATTTTCCCGCATCATATCGGGAGCAATGACTTGGGGAAGTTGGGGAAAAAAACTTTCCAAGAAAGAAATGATCGGATTGATGCACCATAGCATCGAATGCGGCCTCACTACATTTGACCATGCCGATATTTATGGCAGCTATTCCACAGAGGGCGATTTTGGAGCAGCCTTTGGGGATAGCGGAATAAAACGGGAGGACATCCAGTTGATCTCCAAATGTGGGATTCAGCTCACTCGTGGTAGGGACAACAAGATCAATCACTACCAGTACGATAAGGATTATATTATTTGGTCAGCGGAAGAATCCTTGAAAAAGTTGAAGACGGATTATCTGGATTTTTTCTTGATGCACCGTCCAAGTCCCCTAATGCAACCAGATGAAATGGCAGAAGCTGCGCAGGATTTGTTGCAAAGCGGCAAAATAAAGCAATTCGGGGTGTCCAATTTTACGACTTCACAAGTGGCGATGCTCAACAATGTGATTCCAGTTGAAGGAAACCAGGTCGAGTTTTCGTTAACGCACCACGACCCTATGTACGATGGAACTTTTGATGATTGTATCACCAATAAAAGAATGGCGATGGCCTGGAGTCCGTTGGGAAGCTTTTTCAGGGAAACCGATGAGCAGACAGAACGGATAAAAGAAGCAATGCTGCCACTTATGGATAAGTATAATGCGAATGAAAGCCAATTGCTTCTGGCTTGGATATTGAAGCACCCGGCAAAGGTTCACCCAGTGATTGGAACTACGAACAAGGAAAGAATTGAACAATCGGCAGCAGCCGTGAATATAGAATTGGAACTTCAGGATTGGTTTTCCCTTTTAGTAGCGGGCCAAGGACACGATGTTCCGTAGAATTTAATTGCAATGTCAAAAATAGCATTAATAACAGGATCAACGAGTGGAATAGGAAAGGCAACTGCAGAACTTTTTGCAAAGCAAGGCTTCAATTTGATTCTTTGCGGACGAAGACAGGAACGTCTGGAACAACTTCAAAATGAGCTGGGCAGGGACACCGCTATTTTCACGCTGAATTTTGATGTGAGAAATCGCGAAGATGTATTCTCGGCCATAGAAAGTTTGCCGAAAGAATTTTCGGAGATAGATGTCTTAATCAACAATGCGGGAAATGCCCACGGTCTGGACCCTATTGATAAAGGCAGCCCAGATGATTGGGATGCCATGTTGGACATCAACGTAAAAGGATTGCTCTACATGTCGAAGGCCATTGTTCCGAAAATGACGGAACGGAAATCGGGCCATATCATCAATATTGGTTCCACAGCGGGCAAGGAAGTCTACCCGAACGGAAACGTGTATTGTGCCAGCAAGCATGCCGTGGATGCCATCAACCAGGGTATGCGAATAGATTTAAATGCCTATGGCATTCGAGTAGGGGCCGTTAATCCAGGCTTGGTGGAAACAGAATTCAGCGATGTTCGCTTTAAGGGGGATTCCGAAAGGGCATCCAATGTATACAAAGGCTTTCAACCCTTAAAACCAGAGGATATTGCGGACATTATTCTGTTTGTGGTTACCCGACCCTATCATGTGAACATTGCCGACCTTGTGGTAATGCCCACAGCACAGGCCAGCAGCACAATTGTGAACAAGGAACTATGATCAATAAACGCCTACTCGTAAAAAACTTATTGGCCCACAACGACGAGAATAGTTTTTACGACAAAAAGCGTTTTATATCCATTGGAGAAAAGGAGGGCAAGGCCAAGTTTTTAAAGCATGTCTGCGCTTTGGCCAACAGCAATCCCAAAAACAATTCCTTTATTGTGATTGGGGTGGAGGATGAGGACAATACGATTGTTGGTGTCGATTTTTTTGATGACAGCAAAATCCAGAACCTCGTCAATGCCTATTTGGACAACCCACCTCTGATTTCCTATGAAAACATTCCTTTCCCCCATTTGCCTGAAGGCAAGGTGATCGGGTTGGTCACCATAAGGTCCAACGGAAAGGTCTGTGCCCTACGTAAAAATATTTGGAAGTACTACGGAGGGGCGGTTTTCTTCCGTGAAGGAAGTATCAGCCTGCCCAAAGCTTTTGATATTGAACTGAAGGACATCAATTCCGAAAAAGTGGCCACCATTGAGCAGCACGCTCGTAACAACATCGAGTATACGCTGGATGCCGTTATCAATTTCTTCAATACCAGACATCCCGACTTAACAAGTGATTACAAAGTCTTTAAAGAGCAATTTGTGGTCTGTTGGGCGGGCAATAAGAAAAAAGTAAAGGGGAAAATCTATTATTCCCGAGTGGATATAGAACTGATCAATGAACAGGTTAAATTATTCTATTCCGCTCTGGATGAAATCACTATTAACTACGATGATGATTCTTTTAAAACGTTGGAATATGTGCAATTGGGATTGGGCTCGCAGCAAAAATATTACCCCTTGGAAGAAATGACGATCACATTTTCGGACAATGGCAAATACATCATCAACAGCGAACTTATATTTGAACCCCCACAGTTTGATAAAAAAACGCTGTATCACGTGTACAATACCAATAATGCGCTGCTCAAAAAACTGGAAAACCATATTCCATTGACGGATTCCGAGCATACGGATATCACCCATTTGCCCGCCACCTATCTTATTTGCTATTTAAATGGCTTTGAAGAGGCGAAGGACAAAATGGACAATTCCAGAGCACTGTTGAAAGCCTACGATACTCATGTGTATCAATCTTTGAAAGAGTCACAACGGATTTTGAGAAAGGTTAGGTACGCCTAGGATTTCATGAGCCAAAGCATTTGGTAGGGCATTAGTTCCAAAAGTGCGCTGTTCATTCCCACTTTTTCGCCAGATACCAAGTCCAACGGCTCTCCTTTACTGAAGTACCCCAATTTTTTGACCCAACTGCTATCGATGACCTGAGGGTTTTCATCAAAATTGCAGATGACCAACAATCCGTTTTGACCTTGGGTTCTTTCAAAAGAAAAAATATGGTCGTTCCCTGTATGGCAAAGCTGAAGATTGTTGTGATCCGCAAAAACCGAGTTCCCCTTTCTTATTTGGATAAGTTGTTGAAGCGCATGAAATATTGTTGATTGAGGCGAATCTTGATTAGCTAAACTTGAAATGGTTTCCCAATCCTGCATGGGTCGGTTCACCCATCGGCCGTCCCCTTTTTTGGATACATCATTTTGGAAGGAATAGTCGTTCAGTGTTCCTATTTCGTCGCCTGCGTAGATCAGCGGGATTCCTCCAAAAGCCAATGTAATGCCATGCAACATGATAATTTTACGCACCGACGATTCCAATAAGTCTTCATCCTTGGTTTTGATAGCCTTTTCAAGTCCCAATAAAGAGGCCGCGCTTCCTGTGATTCGGCCATCGCCTGTTTTTGGATTGTACATAAAAAGCATACCCATGGCTGGCGACCAATCCAAACGTTGGCAATAGTAGTCCAGTAAAAATTTCCGGTGCATTTCTGGGTTCCATCCCAATTCTTGGATGAGATGGTTCTCATATCCCAATCCAATATCATCATGACAACGGATGTAATTGATCCATGTGCAATCTTTTGGTTTGGAAGGGACATGCATCAGACTCTTGTAAAGCAATTGTGTCTTTTTTGTAGCAATGGAATTCCATAGAAGAGCCATCAAAGATGCGTTGTAGGCGACTTCGCATTCGTTGCCCTTTTTTTCTTCTTCCCCAAAATATTTCACAATGTCCGTGGGGGCCACAATGGCTTCGGCCAAAAGAATGGAGCCTGGTGCCACCACTTGCAGGCACATCCGGAACAGCGAGATAAGATTGTGCGCTTCGGGCAGGTTTTGTGAAATGGTCCCGATTTTTTTCCAAAGGAAAGCCAGAGCATCAAAGCGTACGACATCCACTCCCATATCCGTTAACTTTACCAAATTGGTCAGCATTTCCAAAAACACTTGGGGATTGGTGTAGTTGAGGTCCCATTGATAGCTATTGAAAACCGTCATCACCCATTTTTCCATTTCGGGGATATAGGTAAAATTGCCCGGAGAGGTTTCGGGAAACACTTCTGGCAGGGTTTTTTCAAACTCGGCCGGTATAGTGAGGTCCTCGTAGGTGTAGTAATAACCTTGATATTTTTTATCACCCTTCTTGGCTTTTTTTGCCCAGGAAAATTCATTGGAGGTGTGATTGACCACAAAATCGAGCATCAAATAGATACCGTTTTTACGAAATGCCGTGGTCAATTCCAGTAAGTCTTCTTTGGAACCATATTTTCTGTCTACCTCCAGATAGCTGTTTACCGCATAGCCACCATCACTTTCTCCCGCGGGCCTTTTAGTGATGGGCATCAAATGCAAAAAGTTGACCCCGAGCTTTTTGAAATAAGGTATTTTTTCTTTTAGCCCTTTTAGGTCTTTATTGAAGTGCTCCACATAAAGCTGCATTCCCATCAGCTTTTCGGACTGGTACCAGTTGCCCGATTGCAACCGTTTCAAGTCTTGCTTGCGCAATGCTTCTGGCCGCTCCAAAAACAACTTGGGAAGAAGCTTCAATAGCTTTTGAATATGTTTTTCATGCTGCTCTTCGGGGTAGAGGGAGAAGAACTGTTTTTGAATCAAGGTAAGGTTAGTGGCCAATCGTTGATCAAATTGTTCTCGATCATTCTTCTCTTTTTGGGAGAGCAGTCTATGTAACTTGGCTTGGTTCATCTACTTTTCGAGCTGATCTTTTGTGGGCAAAGCCACAATGGCCCCATAATTTGTTGTAGTGATGGCTCCTGCCTTATTGGCCGTGGCGACCATTTTTTCAACGAGTGAAAAGTCCTCGAATACGGGGTCAAAATTTCCCAAATCCGATATTTGATATAGTAGACATCCAATAAAAGCGTCACCAGCTCCCGTAGTGTCAACAGGGGTCACCTTCATGCTCGGAATCACTTTTTTGGTGCCGTTCATGCTCAATAAAGTTCCATCTTTGCCCAAGGTCACGGTAATGATTTTAGTTCCGGCTTTGTGAAGTACATCACAGGCTTCGTGCAAATCCTCTTTTCCGGAGATAAGCTGTGCTTCTTCCATGCTGAACTTGCATAGATGGGACTTCTCCACAAAGGGCATGCATTTTTTTATAAAGGTTTCCTCGTCATCTTTCCAAAGGTCAATCCTGAAATTGGGGTCAAAACAGATGAACATTTCCTTGGTTAGACCATCAAAAAGATATTTGGCATACGTTTTTTCCAAAGGCCCACCCAAAAGTGCCGTAGCGGCTCCCAAATGAAGAATGTTACCGGGAAGATTCTTCCGCAGGTTGGGATTGTATTTGAGTTCTTTGTCGGCTCCCCTGCTAAAAACAAAATCACGTTCCCCATCTTCGGAGAGTGAAACAAAGGCAAGCGTAGTAAAAGTATCCGAAAGCTGCGTCAGTGAGATATCCACTCCTTCATTCTTCAGGGTTTCCAAAAGAAACTTGCCGAATGGGTCATCGCCAACACATCCGATAAAAACCCCGTTTCCTCCTAGCTTAGAAATAGCACAGGCTACATTGGCTGGGGCACCTCCTGCTTTTTTGGTAAACTCGTTGGCCTTGGAAAGGTCACTTCCTTGCCGTTCAGCAACAAAGTCTATCAACAATTCACCAATGCAGTATACTTTTTTCATATTATTCTAAGGTACATAGAATTTGATACCATGTCCAAAAATCAGTTAGGTTTATTTGAATTCTAGGTTAAATACGTGATAAAGCCGCTATGATTTTTTATAGGCCAAGCATTTGTGTGTAATATTGCCAAAAACTTTTCTATGCGAACACTGGTAGTGGGCGACATTCATTCTGGGGTACGGGCTTTGGAACAATTGATGATGAGGGCCAAGGTTACTCCAGAAGATCATATTATTTTTTTGGGAGATTATGTTGATGCTTGGAGCACAGCAGTGGAGACCATCGATTTTTTGATTCAATTGCAAAGCGAGTATACCTGTACATTTATTCGAGGGAACCATGATGAACTTTGCAGGGCTTGGCTCTTGGATCAAAAAGAAAATCCACAGTGGTTGGCCCATGGAGGTACGGCAACTCGGGAATCTTATCTAAACACTGACAGGGACAAATGGGAGATACATCTCAAGTTTTATGCGGAACTGAAGAACCACTATTTGGCCGAGGACAGCCGTTTGTACCTGCATGCAGGATATACCAACCTCAAGGGCATTGACTATGAATATTTTGAGCAAACCTTTTATTGGGATCGAACCTTATGGGAACTGGCCAAAGCAATGGATCCAAGTTTAGAGCCATCGGATGCTAAATTCCCTAAAAGATTGACACACTACAAGGAAGTCTTTATCGGCCATACTCCCTTATCCAAAAGCGATGTGGTGCAACCCCAGAACAAAGCCAATGTTTGGAACGTGGACACCGGTGCAGCGTTCAAGGGTGGGCTGACCATGCTGGACGTGGAAACCAAGGAATATTGGCAAAGTGATCCCGTACACACATTTTATCCAGGAGAAAGAGGAAGAAATTAATCTCCTTTCATTATTTTATAAAGACCTTTGTAAAAACCCCGTACTATGTCGATTAAAAATGTAAGATTGGAAGTAATGCAGGCGATTGAACCCAAAGTAGAAGGGTTTATCGATGAATTTTTGATTCCAACAGAAAAAATATGGCAACCCACTGATTTTTTGCCGGACTCCCAAAGTGATAAATTTTTTGATGAAGTGGAAAAAATTCGAGGGGAAGCCAAGGAACTTGGCTATGATTTTTGGGTAACACTCGTTGCGGATACCATTACCGAAGAAGCCTTGCCGACCTATGAATCTTGGTTGATGGATGTGGAAGGCATAGATCAGCATAATGGTAAGGACAATGGCTGGAGCAAGTGGGTGCGTGCCTGGACCGCAGAAGAGAATCGTCACGGCGATGTCTTGAACAAGTACTTATACTTATCGGGTCGTGTGAATATGCGCGAAATTGAGATTACCACACAGCATTTGATTTCCGATGGATTTGACATAGGAACGGATAGAGACCCATACAAGAACTTTGTCTACACCACTTTTCAGGAGTTGGCCACCAATATTTCCCATAAAAGAGTGGGTAAAATGGCCAAGAAGAAAGGAAACCCGCTTTTGGCAAAAATGTGCACTATCATCGCTGGAGATGAAATGAGACATCATTTGGCGTATCGAGAGTTCGTAAAGACCATCATGGGGCAAGACCCGGACGGAATGGTCTTGGCCTTTGCCGATATGATGAAGAAAAAAATAGTAATGCCTGCCCATTTTCTACGTGAATCTGGCGGAACTATTGGCGAGGCATTTGAGCAGTTTTCGAATTGTGCACAACGTTTAGGGGTGTATACTTCGCAGGACTATATCGATATTCTGAAAAAGCTCAACGACTATTGGGATATAGGAAACCTTCGAGGACTGTCCGATCAAGCGGAAAAAGCAAGGGTTTATTTGATGAAACTTCCAGAACGGTTACAGCGTATCTCCGAGCGGATGCAATTTTCCCAACAACAGTATACCTTTAAATGGGTAGAGGCCAACGGAATGTTATAGAAAGACAAGTCAGTCTACCTGTTTAGTACTTACCGGCACGGTGTTTTTCCTGCCATTCGAATAATTGTTCCCAATGCCCTTCGTAGGCCATTTTAGCTTGCATGGGCCAAGAGGCGGGATCATGGATACGATAACGTTTCCCACCTGAGTCGAGTACTTCTTGGCATTTGTCTGCAGAGGTTTCCGCTAACTCTTTCCAAGTTTTTATTCCAAAATTGTGGAAGAGCCCTTCGATTTTAGGGCCTATGCCTTCCACGAGCTTCAAATCATTTTCCTTAATGGTTTTTCCTAAGGCAGCTTTGGCATGTTGCGCATCAAACGAGAACGATTCTTTTCTTGTGAGGATGTCCTTATCAAGTTGGAGCTCCTTGCTTGTTGTGGTGTATGAATCGAGTCGTTTTCGACAAGTTTCCAAATCGGATTTTAGCTTGGCATTTTGTATTTCAAGGGAATTGATCTCAAAGGATTTTTCCTGCAGGGAGGGTGTGTCGGATTTTCCAAAAAAATAGCCAAGAACCCCAGAAATGATTCCTGTGATGGCCAATACAATCCAATACCACATTGTTGAACCTATCCAATCCATAATAAATGAGTTGTAAGAACTTCTCATTTAAAATATTAAAAAAATCTTAAAAGCAGAGGATTTGGCCTTCAAAAATTCCTGTGATGGAGAAGAAATGAAGTTTTGTAGGAAAAATCAAAATCTAGAAATGGAATAAAAAGTGCCAACCATACAGTTTTTACGACCACTGGTAAGATACCATTTAATTTCTTGATAAAATATTTGGAAATTCAGGCCAAATATTAGGTAAAGAACCCTATTTCTCCCGACTAAGTTCCGGCATTGGAATAGGGTTTAAAGTTAAGTTTGAGTTAGTTAAACTGGTTTTAAAGACTGCCCATTTAGATTGAACCCTAAATGGGCGGCTTTTTTTGTTATAAATCGAACTTGATACCTTGTGCAAGCGGAAGTTCTGTTGTGTAGTTGATGGTGTTGGTTTGTCTTCTCATGTAAACCTTCCATGCATCGGAACCACTTTCTCTGCCTCCTCCGGTTTCTTTCTCACCACCAAAGGCCCCTCCTATCTCGGCACCGGAAGTACCAATATTCACGTTGGCAATACCACAGTCCGAACCTTCAACGGAAAGGAAACGCTCGGCTTCACGGAGATTGTTGGTCATTATGGCTGATGAAAGGCCTTGTCTGACCCCGTTTTGCATGTCCAAGGCATTCTGTAGGTCCCCGCTGTATTTCAAAATATACAGCACGGGTCCAAAGGTTTCATGTTGAACAATTTCGAAGTGGTTTTCCGCTTCGGCAATGGCAGGCTTTACGTAGCAACCGCTTTCATAGCCTTCGCCTTCCAGCACTCCACCTTCAACCAGGACTTTTCCACCTTCGGCCTCAACTTTTTCAAGGGCGTTCAGGTAATTCTTTACCGCATCTTTATCGATTAGTGGTCCTACATGGTTTTTCTCATCCAACGGATTCCCAATACGTATTTGTTTATAGGCGTCCACAATGGCGTTTTTGACCTTGTCGTATACATCTTCGTGTACAATGAGCCTCCGCGTTGAGGTACAGCGTTGTCCGCAGGTACCCACGGCACCAAATACCGCACCGATTACGGTGTTTTTGATATTGGCATCAGGTGTTACGATGATGGCGTTATTGCCTCCAAGTTCCAATAGGGTTTTTCCGAGACGCTCTGCCACGGTTTTGGCCACTATTTTTCCCATTCGGGTAGAGCCTGTTGCGGAAATCAATGGAATGCGTTCGTCCTTCGTCATGAACCCACCAACGTTATAGTTACCTGTGATCAAACAAGAAATCCCTTCAGGTGCACCATTTTCGGAGAACACACGAGCCGCTATATTTTGACATGCTACGGAGGTCATCGGTGTTTTTTCGGAACCTTTCCAAATGCAGGCATCGCCACACACCCATGCCAAGGCTGTATTCCATGACCAAACGGCCACAGGGAAGTTGAATGCGGAAATAATACCTACTACACCTAGCGGATGATATTGTTCGTACATTCTATGCCCGGGGCGTTCACTGTGCATGGTAAGTCCGTGCAATTGACGTGAGAGCCCTACAGCAAAGTCACAGATATCTATCATTTCCTGTACTTCTCCCAGGCCTTCTTGGTAGCTTTTGCCCATTTCATAGGAAACCAATTTGCCCAGTGGTTCCTTTAATCTGCGAAGCTCATCATTAAATTTTCGAACGATTTCCCCTCGCTGTGGAGCGGGCATGGTTCTCCATTCTTTAAAACCTTGTTGAGCTGTATTGATGACTTTCTCGTAATCCTCATGGGTGGTAGCTTTTACTTTACCAATCAAGGCACCATCAACGGGCGAGTAGGATTCAATGATTTCTCCTTCGGAAAACCAGTTTTTTCCTGTGGAAGTACCATTGTTTATTTGATTTAAGCCTAATTCTTTTAGGGCTTCTTCTATTCCAAAAGCAGTTGCTGTTTTTGACATTTATAACTTTTTATGGATGAATTGTTATATTTATACAAAAATACAAATAATCTTCAAGCCAATAAACGGTTTACAGGAATTGATGGACCAACAAGAGAAGAATTCCAATCAGCGCTGGAAGCGCCTGAACCCAAAATATTTTTTTTGAAGCGGTTATTGCGCCATAGATACCTGCTACCGATACACAGCCCAAAAAGAACAGCCCCACATAAATTTGCCATGCATCATCTTGAATGATGAGGGACCAAATCAATCCTGCGGCCAAAAAACCATTGTAAAGTCCCTGATTGGCAGCCAGTGTTTTTGTGGGTTCGAACAAATCTTCCTTTAGGGTTCGGAATACTTTTTTTGCTTTGGTGGTCCATGCGAACATTTCCAACCATAAAAAATAGATATGGAGCAATGCCACAATCCCAATAACGATTTTTGCGAAAAGGAGTATCATTCTTCTTTGGCCACAAAACGTTCGTCAACCGGCATGACGGTTCCACAATTATCGCAGGTACGCAACTCTTCCGAACCGTAAAAGTGCTTAAAATGACCTAGAAAATCCTTTTCGATATCATTCAGTTTAAAGTACACTTCGTACAATTTGTGGTTACAGTTGTCGCAGAACCAAAGCAATCCGTCATCGGCATCCAGATGTGCCCGTTTACGCTCGATGACCAACCCAATGGAACCCTCCTGGCGGGCAGGGGAATGCGGTACCTTGGCGGGATGCAGGTACATATCGCCAGGCCCAAGCTTCATGGTCCTTTTTTGACCATCTTCTTGAATGTGAACCTCTATGTTGCCTTCCAATTGATAAAAAAGTTCCTCGGTCTCGTTGTAGTGGTAGTCTTTTCGAGCGTTGGGTCCTGCCACGATCATTACAATATAATCGCCGGACTCTTTGTACAAGTTTTTATTGCCAACGGGCGGTTTTAAGGTGTCTCGGTTCTCCTCAATCCATTTATTTAGGTTGAAAGGTGCCTGTATTGCCATGTTCAAAGATTTTACGAAAGGTAAAAAAAACCTCGCTGGCAACATAGCGATTAACAAAAAAGACCCACTGATTAGCGGGTCTTTATCTGATATATTTTTGAGTGGTTATTCCACCTTCATGAAAATCTGTGTGTAATAGGGTCTACCTTGCTTATCCAATTGTACGCTAAGCGTTGTGTGGGTAAAGTCCCCCTCCATTGCTTTTTTATGGGATGTACTGTTGAGCCAACCCTCCAAGGTTTTTTCTGCGGAAGTATAGTATCTGGCTACATTTTCAGATATACTGACCGCATGGGTTTCTTCGGCAATCTTTTCCGCACGGGATTGAAAATTATCGTGACTTAGACTGTTTTTGGAAATCATGTAGTCGTTATGCTCTTCGGCATATTTGTATGTTGTACTACTGTTTTCCAACATGGGAAGGCCCTTCGAGCTTCTGTGGTTGTTTACAAGGGTCATTACTTCAGTCTCCATTGTGTTTGGGTCCACAGTGATTTTCTCATTCCCTAGGGTTGCTTCAGTATAATCATGCGTCTCTTCTTGAATGGTTGATGTGCTGCAGTCACTTAGGGCAACAGCAAATACTATGACCAGCAACGTGCCATATAATTTTTTCATTTTCGGGGTGTTTTCCGGGAGTGTTCTAAGTTCCCTAATGTTCTCGTTCGCTAAGCTAAGGGAGACATTGTCCTTTTCCATGAAATTTCCATGTTAGGACGGATTATCACGTTGAAATACAATATACTGGACTGAACGGTTGGTTTGAATAAGAATACAATTCCATTTATCGAAAAAAACGCACCGTTTATATGATCTCTTCCCTGGCTTTAATTTCTTCGGAGGGAACGGTTTCGTCATCATCGAACACATAGGAAAACACCAAATCCCCTATTTCCTTGATAGGCTCATAAAAAACGGATTGTTCTTTGGTTTCCTCATTGATGAGACCCAACGGGGAGGCAAGTTTTTCGAAGAAAATGAGGAATGCCCCTAAGATTACGGCAACCTTCAGTGCCCCAAAAATGCCCCCGGCGATTTTGTTCAATAGTCCGAGCATGGCAAAGTCGGCAATCTTGGTCAAGAATTTTCCGGCCAAGTTTACCACAATGATAATGGCAAAGAAAGTAATCAGAAATGCTGCGATTTTAAGATATTGGTCGCTCCAATCAAATCGCTCGGCAAGATAATCGCCCGTGATGTATGAAAAATGGATGGCACCGTATATTCCCGCGATCAAGGCGATCAGGGAAGCCAATTCCACAAAAAGGCCATTTTTCAAGCCTTTGTAAAGGCCCCAGACCAAAAGAATACCGATGATAATATCCAAAAAGCTCATACAAGGGTTTTAACAAATATAGAATATTGATTTGTACCTTTGGTACTCATAGCAAAACACATGTCAAGAGACGATCAATTAAAGGAACGATGGGAATTTTTGGTGGAGAAACTCTCTGCCCAATTTTCGGATGGAGACCCGCTGGAGCTGGACGGAATTGTCTATTTGGTAGGCGTTCAGGAACTCGGTAATTTTCATCGTAAATTTAAAAAGGACGAGAAAGTCAATTTGATGCATATTGCCATCTGCAGGCTATTGGAGCCTTATGGCTACTACGATTTTGATTTTTTTGATGATGATGGATGGCCACACTATACCATGAAGGAGCAATTGCCGCCACTTAAGGCAGGAGAGCAAGCCGTTTTGATGAAGGAGGCCTTGGTCAATTATTTCTTGGAGAAAGAATACATCAGCTAAATGGAACTGCAAAAACCATACTACGCCGTAATTTTTTCCAGTCATAGAACCGAGGGGGACCAAGGATATGCTGAAATGGCGGAAGAAATGGAACTGCTGGCCCGAAAACAACCTGGCTTTTTGGATATCGAAAGTGCCCGGGACGGACTGGGCATTACGGTAAGCTACTGGGAAAGTTTGGAGGCCATTGCCGAGTGGAAAGCCAATGTGGACCATAGACAGGCTCAGAAAAATGGTATAAAAACATGGTACTCCTGGTATAAGGTCAGGATTTGCAAGGTGGAACGCGAATACGAATTCAACACATAGAAACATGGGCGAGAACATTGCTTTTTCCAACGTAGATAGAAAAAAGAACCTGCAGAAGGCGGCGAAGACTGCCTATGACTTAGTGGTAATTGGAGGGGGAATCACAGGAGCGGGTATTGCTTTGGATGCTTCTTCTCGTGGGATGAAGGTATTGTTGCTCGAAAAAGGCGATTTTGCTTCTGGCACCAGTAGCAAATCCACCAAATTGATTCATGGTGGTCTACGTTACTTAAAGCAGTTCGATTTTTGGTTGGTAAAAGAAGTAGGTTCCGAACGAGCCATCGTACATAAATTGGCCCCGCATTTGGTGCTTCCGGAAAAAATGTTGCTTCCTCTTATCGAAGGCGGTTCCTACGGAAAATGGTTGACATCCATCGGACTAAAAGTGTACGATATTTTGGCCCAGGTTTCCGGGGATGATAAACGACAGATGTTGGAGAAAAAGGAGGCCATGAAATTGGAGCCCCTTTTGCCCAAAAAAATATTGAACGGCGCAGGCTACTATGCTGAGTACCGAACGGATGACGCTCGATTGACTTTGGAAAACTTAAAGACCAGTCTTCAATTTGGCACAGAGATTTTCAATTATACCAAGGTTACCGATTTTATTTACGAGGATGAAAAAGTAGCAGGGGTAAAGTTCACGGACGAAGTGTTCGGAGAAGAGTACAATGTTTCGTCAAAATATGTGATCAATGCTGCTGGACCATGGGTGGATGAGCTTAGAAGTGTGAACCAATCCAAAAAAGGCAAGCGACTGCATTTGACCAAGGGAGTCCATTTGGTGTTTCCAAAGGAAAAACTTCCGGTAAAGCAATCCGTGTATTTTGATATTCCCGACGGACGTATGATGTTCGCCATTCCACGAGGCAAAGTAACCTATATTGGGACCACTGATACCAATTACAATTCCGATAAGGACCATGTGACCACCGAACTTGCCGATGCTATATACCTGATTTCGGCAGTCAACAATATGTTCCCGAACATTGAATTGGAGCTGGATGACATTATTTCCTCTTGGGCAGGACTGCGACCGCTGATTCACGAAGAGGGTAAATCGGCTTCAGAACTATCCCGAAAGGATGAAATTTTCACTTCCGAAACGGGATTGGTCAGTATTGCGGGAGGAAAGCTGACGGGATACCGAAAAATGGCCGAAAGAACCGTGAACCGTATCGCCAAAAAAATGGAAGAAGACCATGAAGTAAAACTGGAGCATTGCACCACGGACAAAATTCCACTCTGCGGAAACGATTTTAAAAAGTTCAAACACGTTAAAAAATACATTTCCAAACTACAAGAGCAACTCCAGGCTGATGGATTTGCCAAATACGAAACGTGGTATTTGGTAACGACGTATGGTAAGCAGACCGAATCCATTTTGGAACTATATGCCAAGATAAAGGGAGACAAGCCGAAAGAGCGAATGATCAAGGCTGAGGCTCAATTTGCCATAGCCCACGAAATGGCTTTGAATCCACTGGACTTTTTCATTAGAAGAACCGGTCGACTTTATTTTGATATCGACAGCGTTCGAAAAAACAAAGCTGCTGTTTTTGAGGAATTCCAGAAGGCATACAACTACTCTGTAGAAGAAATGGAGGCCTTTTCAACCGAATTGGATGCGCAATTAAAGGAGCATTCCGATTTTTCTTTGGAGCGGGGTTAATCCAACTTCTCTGTCAACTTCTCAAATACCTTTTTGGGATTCTTGTTTTTGTAAAGTACTTGGTACACTGCGTTTATGATGGGTGTTTTGGACTTCTTTTGCAGTTTGTCCATAAGGTCATGGGCACTTTGGGTCGCGTAGTAGCCTTCGGCCACCATGTTCATTTCCATCATCGCGCTTTTAACGGTGTAGCCCTTACCGATCATATTCCCGAACATACGGTTCCTACTGAATGTGGAATATCCCGTTACCAATAAATCACCCAGATATGCCGATGCATTGATGTTACGCTTCATTTTGTACACGCGGTCAATAAAACGCTTCATTTCACGGATGGCATTGCTCATCAACACACTTTGGAAATTGTCGCCGTAGCCGAGTCCGTGCGCGATGCCCGCGGCAATGGCATAAATGTTCTTCAGCATGGCAGCGTATTCGGTCCCAATAATGTCATCGGAGATTTTGGTACGGATATAGTCGCTCTTTAAATGTTTTGCCACCATTTTGGCCTTGTCGGCATCAGCGCAGGCGATGGTAAGGTAAGATAATCGCTCCAAGGCCACCTCTTCGGCATGGCAAGGTCCCGTGATTACACCGATGTTCTCAAAAGGGATTTCATATTTCTCATTGAAATGTTCTCCAACAATCCGTCCGCTTTCGGGAACAATCCCCTTAATGGCGGAAAAAATGATTTTATCTTTCAAGGAAACCGTCAAATTCTGCAATTCCCTATCCAAAAAAGCAGAAGGAATGGCAAAAATGAGCACGTCGGAGGCTTCCACAACCTCATTAATGTCAAAGCTCATCTTCAGTTGGTCCACGTCAAATTCCACGGAACTCAAATAGTTAGGATTGTGCCATTCTTTTTTAATGTGACGAATTGCGGAATCGCTTCGCATATACCAATTGACCTCATCCAAATTTTCGGTCAACATCTTCACTATGGCCGTTCCCCAACTTCCACCTCCAAAAACTCCAAACGTAAGCTTGTCTTTCATGCATCCAAATTAGTGTGTAAAGCTAAAAAATAAATTTATCAGCCTATTATATTCTGATTATCAAAGAGTTAAAAATTATGGCACAGTGCTTGGTTTATGTAAAGAGAACTTTAAAACCTCGATTATGAAAAATAGAAAACTACTCTTTGGAATTTTGTTTATTGGTCTAATGGCCAGTTCTTGTTACACCGAGGTTATTGTGGAAGATGATTTGATTACAGAACCACCAATCAATACCGCCTTGGTTTTGGAATCTCATGATCTTTGGTATGTGGATATCAACGAAACCCGCGGAAACGGTGAAGTTCCCTTTTTACAGCGAGCTTTTACCATTTCTTTTGATAGGGGAATCGTGTATGCCAATAACAACCTTTCAGGTCTTGGCAAAACAGGCAATGGTCTTGGTATTGATGTGGGTGCCTACGCCACCTATAGTGGTCAAGTGGAAATAGACCATGATGTAGACGGACTTTGGTTATTGGAAGTTATCGCTTTGGATAATAATACGTTGGAAATCTACGACCCTCGTTCGGATACTTCCTATATTTTGGAAGGGTATCAAAAAAACAACTTTGATTACGACTTCATATTTTACGATAACATCCACTATTTTTTACAGGAATACCAAGTTTGGGAGAAAACCTATACCAGTGAAGTCGGTGCCCTGAACGAATTTGATGAGGAGAACTATTTGCAGTTTTTTGATGATGGAGGCGGGTATTTCAGGTCTTCGGTGGATGCAAAGGGTATTTCACTCGCCAATGTGCAGTGGGACTATGAAGGAGATTATGAAGTGTATGATGTGGCCAACGATGGATCGCTCAAAACTTTAACACTCGATTATGACTTCTTGGGCAATGATTATTTTGAGTTGTACGTTATCAATGATAGTACCATAGAGTTGTACCATGTATCCAGCGGAACGGTGTATGAATTTACAGGAAGAGGATACATTCAATATTTGAAATCAAGCGACGGAACAAGTAAAAAACGTTCAAAGACCAATAACCCTGTAATGGACGTTACCCGTCAACGAGATAAGTAAGGAAGAACAGTTTTGTTCGACTGTACAAACAGTTTTTTTGGTTGGTTATTTAGTTAAGAATCGCCCTGGGCAATTAAGCTCGGGGCGGTTCTTTTTCATTTGTTTCTCTTTTTATAATCCGATGGATTCTCTCCACTGATTTTTTTAAAGGTCCGATTAAAATAAGACAAGCTCTCAAAACCACATTCATAACAAGTTTCGCCAATGTTCCTACCGGTCAACAATAAGCGTTTGGCTTGCGTAATCCGATACTGGTTCAAGAAATGGGTAAAAGTGCTCCCAGTGTTCTTTTTGAAATACCTGCAAAAAGCTTCTTTACCTAAATTGATGGATGCCGCAATATCCTCCAAGGCTATTTTTCTGGAATAGTTTTCGTCAATATAGGAATACACCTTTTGCAAACGTTCCTGATGCTTGTTGGCCTTTTCGTTTATAATTGGTTTTTGATGTAACAGCGTATAATCATCACTCTTGGCCAAAAGCTTGAGCAATTGTAAAATTTTAAGGAACTGTTCAAACCGACTCATTCCTTGTAATCGCTTCATTATGCCCCCCACAGTTTCCTTGGTTTTACCATAAAAAGCTATGCCGCGCTGTGACTTGTCCAACAACTCATACACGTCTTCCAGTTCCTCTATTTCGGTAAACACCTTTTCTTTAAGGGACGCACTGATGTGCAAAACTTCCTTGTGATATTCGGTTTTAATACCATGATCAAAATTCAAATGGGGAATATTGGAACCAATCAAAACAAGGTCACTTCCCTTAAAATTGGAGATATGCCTCCCTACGTGTCGCTTGCCGTTTGCACCCTCGATGTAGACCAGTTCAAACTCCGGATGAAAATGCCAAAAAAAGAGATCGTTCAACTTGGGATTGTGCAATAAATGGAAGGAACTCTTCTCGTTGGGTTGTATGTTTTCAAGCTGAATTTTCATTTTATTGGTCAATTATTTATAAAAATAATCATTAAAAGTCAAAATAGTTCAAATAGTGGTCAATGTTAGGGTGGAAACCGCTTATCTGCTCCCATAGTTTTGGGGTATAGCATTTTGCAACTAAAAAAATAGAAATAACATGCAGCAAAAAATGGAAATGGCCAATAAGGCCCACGAAGCAATTCCTGGAAACCCCTCTACGGCAACCAGCAGTAAAACAAAGCTAAATGATAGATCTAATGGCAAACCATTACGCGTGCTCTCCGAAGAGGACTGGGCGTTTTGGATGGAAAATGGGTATATCGTAATCAAAAATGCCGTTCCAAAGGAACAAGCCAAGGCGACCGCCGATTTTTTATGGGAGTTTGATGAAAAAGACCCGAATGACCCAGAAACCTGGTACGCGCCTCCCCGAGCGGAGATGAAAATGAAAGAACTCACGGGAACTGGAATGGTAGAAGTATATAACAATCAACTTTTATGGAACAACAGACAAACACAAAAAGTATACGAAGCCTTTGTGGACATTTGGGGAACGGAAAAGTTATGGGTGACCATAGATCGGGCCAACTTGAACATGCCGCAACGTCCGGGAGAGAACAAAAAAGGGTTCATTCATTGGGACTACGATCCGGAGACCAAGCCTCAAAATGTACAGGGTGTATTGGCCCTTGCCGATCAAACCGATGAGAACATGGGCGGATTCCAGTGCATACCTTGGCTGTACCGAAATTATGATACTTGGAAACTGACCCAACCCGAAGACCGTGACCATTTTCAACCCGACATCACTGGATTGGAGGACAAAATCGTTAAGGTAAAACTGGAAGCTGGAGACCTTCTGATTTTTAACAGTACCCAGCCACATGGAATCCGGCCCAACAATTCAGGGGACAAGGTTCGGATTGCACAATACATTTCCATGATGCCCGCTGAGGAAGACAATGAAGAAATGCGACAATGGCGCATCAATTCATGGAAAAATAGAATTGCTCCCGAAGGCTACGCATTTCCAGGAGATCCACGAAAATGGGAGCAAACCAAATACGAAACCGCCAAATTAAGTCCGCTCGGAGAAAAGTTATTGGGGCTGACTAACTGGTAGATTATCAAATCCTTAAAAATTTCCGTGCGATTAGGGTCTTGCATTTAATAATGCTACTTTTGCGCGCTTCAAGAAAGAAGCCATGAAAAAGTATCTCAACCTTTTTGATTTTTCTCAAAAAGTAAACTATCGCACAGAAATTTTATCGGGCTTAACCGTTGCACTTGCCTTGGTGCCCGAAGCCATCGCCTTTGCCTTTATCGCGGGCCTATCCCCATTGACCGGTTTGTATGCGGCATTTGTAATGGGACTGGTCACTTCCATTTTGGGAGGTAGACCGGGAATGATCTCTGGAGCTACTGGAGCTGTGGCGGTTGTCATCGTTACCTTGGCGCAGCAATATGGAGTGGAGTATGTTTTTGCCACCGTGATTCTTGCAGGAATTTTACAATTGTTGGCTGGTATTCTTCGACTGGGTAAATTAATGCGTTTGGTGCCTCATCCCGTGATTTTTGGATTTGTGAACGGGTTGGCTGTGATCATCTTCATGTCGCAGATGAGCCAGTTCAAGACTGTCGACGGTGAATGGTTGAGTGGAAGTACCCTTTATATTTTCTTGGGATTGGTACTGTTGACCATGGTGGTGATTTGGGGACTCCCCAAGCTCACTAAAGTAATTCCGGCGTCCTTGGCCGCTATTCTTTTGGTATTCGGTATTGTGTTCTTCTTTGGATTGGATACACGCACCATTGGGGATATCGCTTCCATTCAAGGAACATTTCCTCCTTTTCATATTCCTGATCTTCCCTTTACGTGGGAAACCTTGCAGATTATATTTCCTTTTGCCGCAATTATGGCGGGAGTTGGTTTGATTGAGAGTTTGTTGACCCTGAATATTGTGGATGAGATTACCGAAACACGTGGTCGTGGCAACAAAGAAGCTGTTGCTCAAGGAACAGCGAACATTCTCTCTGGATTGTTCTCCGGTATGGGTGGTTGTGCTATGATCGGGCAGAGTTTGATCAACACCTCGAATGGGGCAAGGGCTCGACTATCAGGTATTTTTGCTGCCTTGATGTTGTTGGTCTTTATCATGTTCGGTTCCAGCTTGATTGAAAAGGTACCCATGGCCGCCCTTACAGGTCTGATGATTATGGTAGCACTGGGAACCTTTGAATGGGCGAGTTTGAAGACCTTCCGTAGAATGCCAAAATCCGATGTATTGGTAATGGTATTGGTGACCTTGGTGACTGTCTTCCTTCATAATTTGGCTCTAGCTGTTTTGGTGGGCGTTATCATTTCCGCATTGGTATTTGCTTGGGACAACGCAAAACGCATCCGTGCCCGAAAAAGCATGGATGACGAAGGTGTGAAGCATTATGAAATATACGGTCCTCTATTCTTTGGAAGCACCACATTATTTGCCGAAAAGTTTGATGTACTGAACGATCCTGAAGAAGTGGTGATTGACTTTGCGGAAAGCAGGTTGGTGGATATGTCCGCCATTGAGGCCGTGAACAAGATCACGGAACGCTATCGAAAAGTGGGCAAAAAAGTACACTTGAAGCACTTAAGCCGAGACTGTAGGAGATTGTTGGCCAATGCCGACGATATTATCGAAGTGAATGTTCTGGAAGATCCAACCTATAAGGTGGTGGTGGATTAAGGTTGGACGTTACTCTTTGGTCTTTCCCAAGAACACGTTTACATTGGGGTTTTGTGGATTACCACTGGCACGTCGCATCAAAACTACTTGACCGGTATGATGGATGCAATCCGTAATCATACCATTGATCATGTTCCAATAGGGAAACTCCGAGGTGTTCTCTCCTTGTCGAAAAACAATGATGAGTTCCTGCAAGGCATCAATGTCTTTGCCCAATACCAAATCACTGGCTTGTTTTAAATTGCTCAAGGTCATTTTGCGTAATTCATCAAAGGAATAATCCGTTATGTCATCCGCTCGGATAATGTGCTCCCCTTTGTTGGTCATTAAAATGGATTGGGATAAGCTAAAAATATGGGTTAGCGTTTGCATTGCCGTGCGCCCTCCTTCCGAAGGTTGGTACAATAAATCCTTCTCGGTAAGTCCTTCCGTGGCCCAATAATAACGAAAACCTAATCCGTCAATCATTCTGGAAACAACATTTCCCGAAGCATAGTTGGAGGGATAATCAGGTATTTCTTTATACGGAAGTTCCATTTCTTGAGCTTTTAGGTTGACTTGAAGCATCAAAATAAAGAGAATAGAAGTAAACTGAAAAGGGAAACGATGTTTCATAAAAATAGGATTGGGAAATAAAGATAATTTTAATCACATTCGGATTTTATTAAAGGCATGGATGAGGTGAAATTGATGGTTTCTTTATCCTTAAATGCCATGCCGGTATCATCCAGTTCTCCATAACCTTCAACAAGTTGATTACCTTTCGAGACTGTAAACTGAACTCTGTCTGAAAAAGATTAGAAGTATTAATTTTATTCAGACAGTACCATGACAAAGAAAGAACAGACAGAATTTGAAAAGAAGGTGCTCGAGCAGTTCATGTCGGGCAAGAACCTTTTCGGTGAGGGAGGCGCCTTTGCCCCCATGCTGAAGAATGTGATCGAGAAGGCCCTTGAGGCGGAGATGGACGGCCATCTGGACGAGGGTGAGCGCACCAAGGGCAACAAACGCAATGGCAAGGGAAAAAAGACGCTGAAAAGTGGTTTTGGGACCTTCGACATCGATACCCCGCAGGACCGCCAGAGCAGCTTTGAGCCGGAACTTGTGAAGAAACGCCAGACCATCCTGGCGGACAATCTCTCGGAGAAGATCATCGGGCTCTACGGCCTTGGGATGAGTTACCGCGACATCTCGTCCCATATCAAGGAGATGTACGATACGGAGATCTCCCATACGGTCTTAAGCCAGATCACCGATCGGATCGTCCCCGATGTAAAGGCGTGGCAGAACCGTCCCCTGGAGCCCCTCTATTGCATCGTGTGGCTGGATGCCATGCACTACAAGGTAAAGGTCGATGGGAAGATCGAGCACAAGGCCCTTTATAACATACTTGGCATCAACAAGGAGGGATATAAGGAAGTTTTGGGCATGTACATCTCCGAGAGCGAGGGTGCCAACTTCTGGCTCCAGGTGCTGACCGACCTGAACAACCGTGGACTGCAGGACATCCTTATTGCCTGTACCGATAACCTGAAGGGCTTTACCGAGGCCATACTCAGCATATTCCCAAAGACCCAGGTACAGAAGTGCATTGTACACCAGATACGCAATTCCCTCAGGTATATTGCCTCAAAGGACCAAAAGGAGTTCATGCGGGACCTCAAAGAGGTATACCGGGCCACCAGTAAGGAGGTGGCCGAGGACGGACTCCTGGCCCTGGGCGAAAAATGGGGAGGCAAATATCCCGTGGTCATTGAATCCTGGCAGAACAACTGGGAAGAGCTCTCCCAGTACTTCCAATACACCCCGCCCATCCGCAAACTGATCTATACCACCAATGCCGTGGAGGGCTTCCACCGCCAGGTACGCAAGGTCACCAAGACCAAAGGGGCCTTTACAAACGATATGGCCCTGCTCAAGCTGGTCTACCTGGCCACCAGGAACATCGAGAAGAAATGGACATCGCCCCTGCAGAATTGGAGCCTGGTGGTCCAGCAACTTTATATTAAATTTGGGGAGAGGATTCCCTTGGAATTAAATCCCAATCCCTCTGGGGCTAGCCCCAGAGGGATTGATGGATCGGACAGAGTTTAATTTACAGACCC
>NZ_RZNA01000003.1 GCF_003992595.1 Flagellimonas oceanensis | reverse complement strand
ATTGCCCTCGCTGTCCTCGATTACCAGGTCGGTGCCCACTATCGAAAAGGTGCTGTTGGTCGTATTGGTATCAACTCCCGCTGCTATGTCAGCCAATGGGGCGCTCACCGTATTGCCCTCGCTGTCCTCGATCACTAGGTCGGTGCCAACAATCGAAAAGGTACTGTTGGTCGTATTGGTATCGACCCCCGCTGCGATGTCGGCCAATGGGACCACTGCCGTGTTGCCGCTCTCAAGGGTAATGCTCAAATCCGTGCCGACGATGCTGAAGTCAGTCACAGTTTGGTTGTCAACATCTGCTACTTCTAAATCTACAGTATGAATAGTGCCACCTTCATCTTTGTATTCTAATGTATGGCCATCAGCATTTAATGCAAAAGTGGTCAGCGTTTCATTAATCTCGTGTATCGTACCGTCTGGTTCTGTAATCGTCGCCACTTTATTCCCAGTAATCAAATCAACGACAGCAAAACCATCAACATATGACTTATTTGCAGCATCGTTGGCATTGATAGGTATTCCCAGACTAGTAATCAGATTAGATCCCATATCTAAATTCCCTGTCATGGTATCTCCGGAAATATTTACATATCTTGGATCATACAGGGCTGCGTTGAAGGGGTCGATTTCCACCCAACTTGTAGTATCGTTATCATATATATAGGTCCGCCCCACTTGGGTTGGGTCGGCGGCAGAGCTGTTGACTATGTAAATATCCCCCTCATTGGGTGTGCCCCCTATTTCATTTACGTCTATATCTGAAGTGGTAGTGGTCGGGCCAGTGTATACATTGCCTATTGGTATTGCAATATTTCCATCCGAATCCGGAGCATTATTATTGACGGATTTCACTCTTCTTTCATACAGCCACTGTGTACCATCCCAAAAGATTCCAGTATTCGGGTTGGTCGTAGCAGCTAACATCGGAAGCGTTATTCTTTGGGTAAGGTCAACACCTGTACCATCCGTGATGTTCAAATTGACACCGCTTAGACTTAGATCTTGGTCATCCGTATCGACTCCCGCAGCGATGTCCGCCAAAGGGACCACTGCCGTGTTGCCGCTCTCAAGGGTAATGCTCAAATCCGTGCCGACGATGCTGAAGTCCGTTACCGTTTGGTTGTCAGTGTCCACACCCCCAGCGATGTCCGCCAATGGAACGCTTACCGTGTTGTTATCGCTGTCCTCCATAACAAGGTCGGTGCCCACTATCGAAAAGGTACTGTTGGTCGTATTGGTGTCGACCCCCGCTGCGATGTCAGCCAAGGGGACCACCGCCGTGTTGCCTCTCTCAAGTGCAATGCTCAAATCCGTGCCGACGATGCTGAAGTCCGTTAACGTTTGGTTGTCAGTGTCCACTCCTGCGGCTATGTCCGCCAATGGGGCGCTTACCGTATTTCCATCACTGTCCTCGATCACAAGGTCGGTGCCAACTATCGAAAAAGTACTGTTGGTCGTATTGGTGTCCACACCCGCAGCGATATCAGCCAATGGGGCGCTCACCGTGTTGCCCTCGCTGTCCTCGATTACAAGGTCCGTGCCAACTATCGAAAAGCTACTGTTCGTTGTATTGGTATCGACCCCCGCTGCGATGTCGGCCAATGGGACCACTGCCGTGTTGCCGCTCTCAAGGGTAATGCTCAAATCCGTGCCGACGATGCTGAAGTCCGTTACCGTTTGGTTATCCGTATCCACACCCGCAGCTATGTCCGCCAATGGAGCGCTCACCGTATTGCCCTCACTGTCCTCGATAACAAGGTCGGTGCCCACTATCGAAAAGGTGCTGTTGGTCGTGTTGGTGTCCACTCCTGCCGCGATGATTGCTTCTACTGACAAATAAGCTAACCCATTGGCATCTTCCACTATAAGGTTATTTATATCCGGACTAACCACATTGCTCGCAACAATCCCCCATGAATCCGTACTTTCATCATATACATAGGTATCTCCCGTTCCTGTATCAATATAAATTTGTCCATCTGTGGGAGCAATCGGATCATCGCTACCGTCATTGGGCGAACCCGATCCAGTTTCAATATTACCAGAACCTCCCTCACCTTCAATACTTATCCTGTTCCAAGTATTGTTGTGCCAATAATAATACCCTGGCGCCAAATCTGATGTTGTTGCAGTATTGAATACAAGAAGGCTTTCAATATTCCCATTGGAAATTGTTGTTGAATCATTTTTTCCTGTCAACTGCACACGCGGTATCAAAACACCTTTGTCTCCTGCCACAACATCCAATTGTGCAGATTCGTTCGGAGTTTGTGTCCCAACACCTACTTGACCATATGTCACGCAGGTTAAAAGAAATAGTACTGATAGAAATAGTAATCCTCTTTTCATAAATAATCCTACTCTATTATGTTAATGGTAATCCAAATTGGGTCGGGACATTTTTTCAAAAAAAATCCCCATGCGAAGTAATCATGCCTGTAACAAAATTTTTGTAGACATAATACCATTCTCATGTAGAATTAATTCTACATGAGAACTTCCAGCTATAGAAAAATTTATGATACTTTAGATTTGATTATCAATCTCGAATTCTTAAAAGTGCCCTCAACCAAAGTCTTACTATCAAGGATAATCATAGTACTACCCCTTTTATTGATTTCAAATTCCATTTTTGGTCAACTTTCGTACAGTACCGAATGGTTTTCCGATAGCGAAGGACTACCTCAGAACAGTATTAAAGACATTTTCCCCGATAAGTACAATTTCATCTGGCTATCAACTGAGAACGGTCTGGTCCGATATGATGGGCAAAATTTCAAGTTGTTTAACGACGTCAATATCGAGGGGTTAAAGTCCAACAGGATGAAATTCTTTGAAGGGGCTATGGAAAAAGACAGTCTTTTTTCAGTAAACAATAGAGGGGATGTAATCTTAATCCATAATCGAAGAGCAACAATAATCAATGATCAATCCCGGAATTTTCAACCCCTATTTTATAAATTAAAAAATTATTGGAACGCCCCTCCCCAGTCTTTATACGTAAAAAAAGACAATTTTCTACGTTATGTTCTCAGTGATGAATCCTTTTATTTGATAGGCAATGATTCCATTAGAAAATATAACCGTGATGGCAACATAACCTCAACTCTTCCAAAAAAAATTTCTGACTCAATCCAATTCTTTGTGCACAGGGATAAGTTGTATAATATGAACAAGGAGGGAGAAATGAAAATTTTGGAAAACGGTGTGTTTCTTCCAATTGATTTGGATTTAGGGATAAAATCATATGCAAAGGCATTTAACAATCAAATTACCGGTCAGGTTTTCCTTTATACCGATAAGCAATTATTTCTACTCTCTTTCAAAGGAAAAAAAGCTTCGACAAAACTCATCTTGGAAAATTTTGATTTTGATACGAAACAGATCTACTCCATCTATTTTGACCAAAAAAATGACATCCTTTACTTAGGCAGCATTACCAAGGGATTGTGCATCATTAAAAAGCAATATTTCGAAAACATTCCCACATCGACCCGGGATAAAAACTTTGTTGAATACAGCCTCAACAAATTGAACGATAGCACGATTCTAACTTCAACAGGAATCAAAATCCAAAATCGTAAATTCTTGGGGCACAATAATGCCATTTTTGAAAATTCGACCCGCAATATTGCACAAGTGGATACTGACGGTAATTTTTGGGTATCCAAAGGGAGAACTTTAAATAAATTTTATGCAAGTACAGCTTACACTTCCCATGATTCCATAGTATTCAGTGAAAAAGTTCGTGCTGCCCTTATTACAGGCAATCAGTTTTTCATCGGGACCGGACCTGAGCGAAATTACAACAGAAAAGGTGCATTGTTCTCACTGAATCCCAATAATCCTGTAGATGTGGCACCTAAACTCCTTTCCAATACTTCAAGCGCTATATCTGCTTTGGAGAAATTCAATGATTCCATTTTACTTGTAGGAACACATGACGGCCTGTTTACCTATAATAGCAATACCCTCAACCTAGTCGAGGTCGAAGGAATGGAGGAAAGGCAAATAAGGAGCATATACAAATCAGGAAATGAATTTTGGATAACCACGTACAGTCATGGTTTCTTCCTATACAAGGATTCCAAAATCCGGTCGGTCCCTTTGGATTTAAAAAAACATCTATCCACAGCCCATTGTATCGTTGAAGATGATAAAGGGTATTTCTGGATTACCACCAACAAAGGAATTTTCCAAGTATTGAAAAAGGACCTTACCAATTACATAAACAAAAAGAGTGAGCGTATCTACTACCACTATTATGATAAAAGTGCCGGTTTTTCCAACAATGAGTTCAATGGCAGTGGCTGCCCCTGTGGTGTTAAACTATTGAACCATGATATTATCTTTCCCTCTTTGGAGGGATTAGTGACTTTCAACAGTTACGACATTAACCCGATAATCCCGGATAACGACATTTATATTGATGAAGTTGTTGTAGATGGTAGACACCGATTTGTAGGTGATACCTTGACCTTACAAAAAACAGATCGTATTACTTTTCAAATTACAAGTCCCTTTTATGGAAACCCCTACAACAATCAAATAGAAGTTCAAATGGATGATGGAATCTGGGAACCCATTGGTACTTCTCGAACCCAATCCTATACAAATCTAGCTCCTGGAAAACATTCTATCAAGGCAAGAAAACTAGCTGGTTTCAATTCGGATTATCGCTATACAAGTCTTAACATCTACGTAACCCCTACGTTTTGGCAATCCACCCTCTTTAAGGTCCTATCTATAGTTCTATTATTATTCTTAATCTATTTGATCATTGGTTTAAGAACTCGCTATATCACAAAAAAAAATATTCAGCTAGAAAAGAAGATTCATGAACATACGTTGCAACTACAGCAAACCGTCATTATCCTGAGAGAGGCTAAGGAAAAGTTGAGAAATCAAGTGTCACAACAAAAAAAATTGGTCACTGCGATTACACATGATGTAAAAACCCCATTGAGATTTATGGCGCTTACCAGTAAGCTTTCTTTTGAGAGTTTTGAACATCGAAGCCCCGAGGAATTGCGTGAATCCACAAAAGCAATGTTTACCTCCTCCTATCAACTGTACCATTTCATAGAAAACGTACTTGACTATAGTTTCATCTCTCTAGACAATGAAAAATTAGACAATTCCGGTTTCACATTATCAGATTTAATACAGGAAAAAATCAATTTTTTTGGACATATATCCAATTCGAGGAAAATAAAGGTTTCGAATCGAATTCCGAATGGTCTTACCTTGCCTTATAACCAACAACTTTTTTCCATTATAATCCATAACCTTCTGGACAATTCAATCAAGCATACTTATGATGGGGAAATATTTTTTTGGCACAAACAGGATGGAGAAAGATTTATCCTAAATGTCCAAGATACCGGATCAGGGATGACCACTGAGACCCTAATTCAACTTAATGCTCAAAAAAAGTCCATAACCAATGGGACCAATGACCATAGAGACAAGCAAAAAGGGTTTGGTATGACCATAGTAATGGAATTGTTATTGATGCTCGAAGGAGATATTATTATTGAAAGCCAACTAAGAAAAGGAACCAAAATCAGTATGCTTTTTAAAACTGGTCTTTGAACCCATCCACATCCTGAATCACATTCAATATGGATATCAATTCAACGATATTCTTGATATGTAATTTTTCAAATATTCTGTTTTTGTATGTACTGACCGTTGACTTTTGGAGATTCAATTTATTGCAGATTTCCTGATTGCCCATTCCCTGCGCCAAACACCTTGTTACTTCCAGTTCTCTACTCGATAGTCGGTCTAGAGGATTATTCACGGCTTGGCCCAAAGCCATATTTACAATCTTTCCTTTTACAGACTCACTAAGGTACTTGCCCCCTTTTAAAACAGAGTTCACAGCTTGCACAATTTCATCCTCTGAACTTAACTTGTGTAAGTAACCATCAACCCCATGTTCAAGGTATGGAAGCGCATAAACTTCCTCATCCAAACCAGAAAACATGAGTATTTTAACATTAGGGCGATGAATCTTTACTTGATCCAAGAACTGTTGAACATTACCCTTGGGAAAAGAAATATCCAAGAGGATTATATCGTATGATACTTCTTTGATTTTACTGATGGCATCGCTGATATTCTCGACTTGATCAATGGTTGCTCTTCTGTAGGCTTGATTCAAGACCAAACTAGTACCATGCCTAACTACAAAATGATCATCAACAATTAAAAGTTTTATCTTCGAATTAAACAAGGGGGCAATCTTAAAACTTAATCATACATTGTTACCTTTCACGAAATAGGGTCATTGAAAATACCTAATCCACAAAGTTCTTCAAAGATATAAAACATAGCTACTATGTAATTGGAAAGATCTTGATTTTACGGAATCATATTTTGGGGGGGCATATTCTTGACAAATGAAAAATTTATTGGTTGCCAGGTTCATAGTTTGAAACTCCAGACCCCAGAGCAACAGAGTCCATTTCATTTATCATTGCACAAAACTACAAATCGAAAACCATCACTCAATTTTTCAGGGCCAGAACACCATATTGCATTTTGCCATGTAAATAGGTAAAAGAACCTATCCTAGAATTAAAAAAGCCCTGAAGCATCATGAAAATTGGATGGTAGCCTCATGGCTCGACCACATAGACCCAAGAGCGATCCGAACCAAGATACCGGCACGTTCCTGTCGTTCAAAACAGTAATAGGATTCCAACTTCATATCCACGAAAGGATATAGGGCCCATTTAAAAAACATCTTATTTTTAATTGGTCTAAATTTTATTTGGTTCATCTCCTTGCAGCTTTTACATTTGCACACAAATCTTATTTAGACTAAATACAAATAAAATGAAGAACATACTACTTATCTTTTGCCTGACCGTTTCATTGATGGCCCAGGCACAAACAGGCAACCTCAAGGGCAAGGTAACCGACCCTAACGAAAATCCCCTATCCGATGTCAATATAGCACTGTCCAACACCAGTTTGGGCGCGACAACGGATCAAGGCGGAAACTATCGGATTTCCAACCTTGCCCCGGGTACATATACCCTCTCCTACTCCATGGTGGGATACACCACCATCCGGGAATCCGTCATTGTGCGTTCCAATCAGACCTCCACGGTTCCCACGGTATTACTTGTTCCAAAGCAAGAGCAACTGGGCGAGGTGATCGTCGAGGGGAAACACAACAAATATCTCGAAAGGAAGCCTTCAACATCCCTGAGGCTAAAAACAGAATTGGTCAAACTACCACAGAATGTACAGGTCATTGGCAATGAATTGCTCAAGGACCAACAAGTTACCACCATAATGGACGGTCTTACCCGTAACATAAGTGGTGTTACCATGCTTGAGCATTGGGGGCAATTTGCCCGAATCAACATGCGTGGTTTCCGTTTACCCGCTTTCAGGAACGGAGTGAACGTCCAGGATAGTTGGGGGCCTCTGGCCGAAGATATGAATACGGTGGAGCGTATTGAGTTTGTAAAGGGCCCTGCCGGATTTATGATGTCGGCGGGAGAGCCAGGTGGTTTTTACAATGTGGTCACCAAAAAACCCACTGAAGAGTTTGTTGCAAATGCATCCTTCTCCGCAGGGAGCTTTGATTTTTATCGCGGCACCGTTGATGTGGGAGGCAAAGCCTCCGAAAATGGAAAGTTGCTCTATCGCTTCAACGCCATGTACCAGACCACGGACAGCCACAGGGGGAACGAACGGACCGATAGGTTCGGTATTGCTCCTGCCCTTACCTATAAGTTCAGCGAAAGGACATCCATAACAGCTGAAATGAATCTGCAGGATGCCGAATCCTACCTAGGATCGGCATATATTTTCGCCCCTGTCGATGATGGCTATGGCAGTTTGCCCCGTGACTTCAATTTTGTCGACACCAATTATCCCAAAACGGATATCCAAGAAGTCACATTCTTTTTGAACGCCACACATGAATTTTCAGATAATTGGAGCGTGGAAGGCCAATTGGCATACTTGCGATATGACCAGATCGGAAATTCAGCTTGGATAGCAGGACTGGATGGTGATACAGGAGATGTGGTCCGAACAATTTCACAATGGGATGCACTATCCGTTGGTAAATTCGCACAGCTATATGTCAATGGTGCCTTTGATACGGGATCCATATCCCATAAAATATTGGGAGGTTTTGATTTTAGTGAAAAGTCCTATTGGGCCGATTTCTCGGTCACCCTTCCCGTGGATACGGCAGCCCCGTTCAACATCTACGATCCGCAATACGGCCTTGCCTTTCCCGAGTTTGACCGATCTGTGAATGTACAATACCGAAACGGTGGTGCCCCATACAGTGCAAACACGGTAAGAGGTTACTATCTTCAAGATGAAATCGGTTTTTTAGGGGATAGGATTCGTTTGACCTTGGCTGGACGCTACACCAATCTGTACACTCAGGGAAAAACGGAAAACGATGATGTATTTACGCCCCGTGTCGGACTGAGCGTTGATATTTTGCCAGACTTGACGGTTTACGGTCTCTACGACCAATCTTTCTTACCACAAGCTGGCATGAGCGTTGCTCAGGAACCTTTGAACGACCCTGTGGATGCCAATGATATCGAAGGTGGTATCAAAAAGAGTTTTTTCAAAGAACGCCTGAGAACCTCTTTGGGGGTCTTCCAAATCACAAAAGAGAATATATTGACCACTGATCCATCCAACCCAAACTTCTCCATGTATCTGGGCGAAGTCCGATCCAAAGGAATCGAATTTGACCTTCAAGGGGAAATTACCCCTGAACTCAATGTGGTCCTGAACTATGCCAACACTAAAGTTGAAGTGACCGAAGACCCCGATCCTGACCTTGTGGGAACCCGTGTGGCCGGTCACGCCAAACATGTAACCAATGGATGGTTGAACTACAACTTCCCACAAACTTCATCACTGGACGGTTTTGGTATTTCCTTGGGCTACCAATACCAAGTGGACAGATCCACTTGGGCGTGGGCCGCCGACAATCAGTCAGATCTACCCGATTATTTTAGAATGGATGGGGCCCTTTCATGGAAAAACGATCATTTCAGGGTACAGCTCAACATCAACAACCTCTTGGACGAATATCTATATTCCGGAGCCAATTACGGATCTTATCTGTACTGGCAGTCCGAACCTGGAATCAATGGCAGGCTCACGGTCTCCTATCGATTTTGATACCTTCAAGGTTTGACAAGGCCCATGTCCAGTACATGGGCCTTTGGTTTTCAAAGACAGCCCGGTTTCTTTTTATGCCAGATATAAGGACATGTCTTCCGCCTCAGGAAGAATAGGGTATCATGGAATACCCATTGCCGATCTTCCATATAAAATCCAACAATACATTTTAGCGGTTCCCAGCAGCCGTCCCTTCCACCCTATGGAATTCCTCCCTTTCCAAATTTCGTGAGGGCCTGTTGCCCTTGCCACCAAAACTTCGGGTATAGGTAATCCTGAAAATCCGTGTGAAAGCCGATTCATCACGGTATCTGGAACGCGTATCAGTGTCAAAGACAATTGGGGCCATCCCACTGATGTGCGTATCAATATCCAAGGACTTGAAAAGGTCCGTTATACTGAATTGCAAAGTGCCCCAATTCCTTTTGAACTGTTTGGACAGGCCAAAATTGACCATCCCAAAACCTTTTGTGAAGTTGGTACCGTTGTAATGGTCAAAGTTATGCCAGCCCGAAAATTCCATGTCCATTTGCCAGGGAAGTCGAAAGGTCTGCGTAAAATTCAGACTTTGGTAGAAATAGGTCTTTCCCCTTGGTTCCGGATTGTACGAAATATGATAGTCCCGAAGGGCCGAGGTGCTGGAAAGGTTGAGCTTGGCCCATGGGGCCCATTGCACGGGAAGGTTCATGAAAAGGTTCAGCCCCTTTTGATAATCCGCATTTTGGGGCGAAACCACCAAGATATCGTTTTGCGGGGTCGAGGTCAGTTGATACCGGATAATGGGATTCGTTTCCTTTTGATAGGACAACCCGAAACTGAGCCCATTCTTAACATATTCCAATTGAAATGTATGGGTAATGCTGGGCTTTAACAATGGGTTTCCGGTAAAAATGGCGGTGGGGTCGTTGTAGTATAGACTGGTGACCAAATCAGAGTAGACCGGTCTGCTGATACGTCGATGGTAGTTGACATTCACATTTTGATTTTCGGTCAGGGCATACTGATACGAAAATGAGGGGAAGAATTGCCGTATGACAAAGTCCTCCCCGGCCGTGTTCAGTATGCGTTTCCAATCCTCATAACGTAAACCAGCATTGATTTTGGACCCTTCCCCCAACGAAAGATGAAACTGCCCATAGGCCGCCCATAATTTTTCCTCACTTTCAATGCGACTTTGGGAACGTGGGTCCACCTCCCAAACACCATCATGAGCGGTCTCTATCTTACTGTCGTTGACATTGGTGGAATAACTTCCCTTCAGTCCCAATTCCATATCCAGGACCCCTTCCACCCTTAGTTCATAATCCACTTGGGCCACACCCAATTTGATGGTGGATTGACTGGTGCCACGATTGCCATCGGTAAAAATCCCATTTTCAGGCTTCACGGGTTCGCCTTTGGCGTCAAAATAAGCGCTTCTGGTAATGGCCGGGCCATCATCTCCATAGGTAAGGTATCCGACATCCAAATTGATGTCCGCGTTTTCGGAAAACGTTCTCGTCAGGTAAAGTGATGAGATGAGATTGTTTTTTTGGGTCGTCCCCACAGTTACCAAATGCGACCTGAAAAAATCCTGTCCTTCAATGGTCCTGAGATTGTTCACATCGGATGTGGACTGATTTTTTGCCAAGGAGAGGCTAAGCTCTCCCCCCATCTCCATTTTGGGACCCAATTGAAAGCCCGTCCCCAAATGTATGTTGTGGGAAGTATTGTTATAGTCAAAATAGGTGGAAAACGCCGTATGATTCGGTCCTCCAAGGATGGGCATATTACTGGAACCGGAACCCTCAAACCCATTCTTACCGTGATCATGGAACACCGAATATCCTAGATTCAAGCGAAAGTTCTCCCTTCCGTGTGCATAGCTCAATGAAGTACTGGCCTTTTCACGATGGCCATACCCTAAACTTCCACTGAAATTGAGTTGGTCGCCTGTCTCCACGGTGTTTTTGAAGACAATATTGATGATGCCCGCCCCGCCGTCCGCATCATATTTGGCGGTGGGCGAGGTAATCAACTCCACCTTTTCGATGTTATCGGCCAAAGTACTTTGCAAAAGGGACATGACATCCTCCATGGACATCGGCATGCGCCTTCCATTGAACATGACCGTTACACCACTTTGTCCGTTCAGTGAAAATTGATTGTTGCGCCGGTCCAAAATAACCCCGGGCAACCGTTCCAAAACCTGCAGGACATTGCTTCCTTTTGTCATGACGCTGCTCTGAACATTGACCACCTGCCCTTCTGGGGTCCGTTGAATGATACTTTTCTTGGCGGCCAGGACAATCTCATCCAATTCGCTAAAGGCCTCTTCAAGAACCAACAGTCCTAAATCAAAAGTTTCAGATCGGGAATCCATCACAAAAGGCCCCTCATATAGGTCAGCATAACCCAGATTGCTTATCCGTACCAAAAAATAACCATCAGCCATCGGGTTCAAAGCGAAATTACCATCATCATCGGTTATCGTACCCCTTACCAAAGTGGTATCCTTGGATCGGTACAATACTACATTGGCGAAAGGTACCGGTGCTTGGTCAATGTCCACCACTTTTCCCCGGATCTGTCCGATACAGGGTGTCGTTCCCATTGCCAGAACCAGGATCAGACATAACTTGATTTTGTTTTTTTTCATTTGGAGATTGTTTCTTTTGGACCAAATGAACCTTGTTTTTCCAGTTGATCAAAAAGATATTGACATCGGGGCCCAAAAGATTGACCAGGGACAAAAAATCCTTTCCCGTAGCAAAGGACACACCTTATCAATTGGTTACGGCCGATCGTCAATTTGATCCAGGGGAATCCATAAAAACAATAACTTGTGTTGTTATTGAATATTTTTCAATGGATTACGCCCGTTTCAAGGATTTCATACTGAAATATAAGCTCTACCATATCCCTTTTTGGTTGTGCTACCACCTGGTTTGGCTTACCATCAACATTGGCGGTCTTTCCGAGGTATATGACTATTTGCGTTTCAGCGATACCTCTCCCAAATTCTATTTTTATGTGGTCTTTCAGCTTATCGCGGTCTATTTCAATCTGTATTACCTTATTCCGAAGCTGCTCCATGTTGGGCGTTATTTCGTTTATATATTGGCCGTCCTTGGCACCATTTTGATTTGCAACGCTTTTATTACCAGCGGTTATTTCTTTGCCACCTTGACTTCGGGGAGGACATTGTTCGAACTATTTGGGGTATACCCCCATCAGGTCTCCCAAATCTATTTTGTTTGGGCCCTTCCCTCCACGGTGGCCAGTATGACCTTGGCCATGAGCATCAAATTGGGGAAAAACTGGTTACAGACCGAGAAACGAAGACTCCGTTTGGAAAAAGAAAACCTGGAGACCGAACTCAAATACCTCAAATCACAGATCAATCCACATTTTTTGTTCAACACCATCAACTCCATTTTTGCACTGATCCATAAAAACCCGGATCTGGCTTCGGAATCGCTGGTCAACTTTTCAGATTTGCTCCGCTATCAGATCTACGAATGCAATGATGAGAAAACAGCATTGGACAAGGAGCTGGATTTCATTGAAAATTTCATCGATTTGGAAAAATTGCGTTTGGATCAGGGGCACACCGAAATGCAGTTTGACATTCAGGACCATACCACCTGCAAACAATCCATTGCCCCTTTTATCCTTATCCCCTTTATAGAAAATGCGTTCAAACATGTTTCCAAGGGAAAGGAGCGGCACAACTTTATCCGTATGACCTTGGAGACGACCAACAGATCCCTACAACTGCATATTGAAAACAGTAAGAGTTGGGACGATCAAGCCTCAAAAGAGCAACCTAAATCCAGTGGTCTTGGGCTAAAAAACGTCGGGCGCAGGCTCAACTTGCTCTATCCGGGATCGCATTCCTTACGGATCATGGATGAAAGCGATAGGTTTTCCGTAATATTGAAATTGGAATGGTAGAAAAAATAAGATGCATAATCGTTGACGATGAGCCGCTTGCAAGGGAAGTGCTGCAAGAGTACGTCCAAGTATTGGACCATCTGGAGTTGCTTTGTACAGCGGAAAGTGCACTGGAATTGAATCAACGGTTGAGCGAGCATTCGGTGGATTTGATCTTCCTTGATATTCAAATGCCCTTTTTGACAGGATTGGATTTCTTGAAGCTCCGGTCGGACCTTCCCATGGTCATCATTACCACGGCCTACCCCAACTACGCCCTGGAAGGCTTTAATTTTGATGTAATGGACTACCTGCTCAAGCCCATTACGTTCAATCGATTTTTTAAAGCGATTAGTAAGGCCACCGATTACCATAAATTGAAAAAAGGTCACGTAGCCACATCAGACCATCCAAAGGAGGAGCCCTATTTCTTTGTTAAGTGTGAGGGAAGATACCAGAGGATAGTCACTTCCGATATCCTATTTGTAAAGGCCATGGAAAACTATGTGCAGATCAAGACCCCGACCCATAAACACATGTCCTTGATGCCCTTAAGGGCCATTGAGGAGAACTTGGATCCCACTGAATTCATGCGCACCCATAAGTCCTATATCGTTCCCTTATCAAAGATCCAGACCTTGGAAAACCATGAACTCATATTGGTCAACGGAGAGAAAATACCCATAAGCAGAAATTATAGGAAACTTGTCCATGAAATGGTCCTTAAGGACAGGGTGATCAAAAGGGGAACCCAATAACATGATTTGGTTCCGACTATAAAAACAATTATCCCATGCACAGAAGAAACATGTCATTCCAAAACCAACTGGCCTTGTTTTTTTATTGCTCACTGTCATTCACACTCTCTGGCCAGGTCGACAACAAAGCGAACAAATACCTCGGGGTCCACAAAGAATATCTCGATGCGGACTGTCCGGTAGCGGATGACAGCATCAAACATTTCGTCTATTTCGCCAGGGATCGTGAGGGAATCAAAGACCCCCTTTTCATAGAACAGGAACGGTTCAGTGGAGCACAGATCATGTACCCTTGGTCCATACTGGAACCTGAAAAGGAGTCCTATGATTTCTCGGCCATTGCAGAGGATTACAACTACCTCAAAAGCCACGGGAAAATGTTGTTCATACAATTACAGGATATTACCTTTGACCACGGTTTCAAGGGTATCCCAGAGTATTTGGCAACCGATGTGTATGACGGCGGGGCGATAGTACAGACCACTGATTCGGGAAAACCGGATGGTTGGGCCGCCAAGCGATGGAACCCAAAGGTCCAGGAACGCTTTGCCCTGTTAATCATGGAACTTGGGAAGGCCTTCGACGGAAAAGTGGAGGGAATAAACCTTCAGGAAACCGCCTTGGCCATTGACCAAACAATTGATCCTTCCTTTACTCCTGAGGCGTATGTTAGGGGTATCAAAGCAAATATGTTGGCCCTCAAAATGGGATTCCCCCAATCAACAACCCTTCAATACGCCAATTTTATGCCCGGGGAATGGCTACCATGGGAGGACAGGGATTATTTAAGGTCCATTTATGGATACGGGGAACAAATTGGCGTAGGGCTCGGAGCTCCCGATCTCATGTTCGAAAGACAGGCACAGTTGAACCATGCCCTTGGTCCTATGCACGATGGCGATTTTACCGTCCCGTTGAGCATTGCTGTACAGGATGGCAACTACATCGGAAAAACGGGAGCGGACAGGGATTACCATGAGGAGGAGGACCATGGACGGCCTGGAAGGGACAACCTGGTTCCCCAACTCCATGCCTTCGCAAAGGAATTTCTCAGGGTAAGTTATATATTCTGGGGCCACCAAGCTCCATATTTCAATGAGGATCTTGTTACCTGTCTCGGCGATCGATGACCGATTCCCCTCTAACCTCTTTAGGGGCAATGGCAACTGGACCATCGATAAAACCCCATATGTCAAATATCAATATCTCAAACTTGGGACCTTGATGGTATTCCCATGAAGAACACGGAAAATCAAAGAAAGCCTTTGAACACAAATTTTATGTGCCCAACCGATGATCAATTGAAATCTTACAGCATTTTCATTGCGAACTCCTAAAGCCCAAATCAAAGGAATTCAATTGGAATCAAAAATTATTTGACTTTCGTCATTTCAAAGATAAACAAACAGTCGAAAAACCATCGATTTTAGATTAACAGCAAATCACCTTTTAAATTCCCTTTTGGGAATTTCGACGGTTTATTTTTTTTGGATATGTAATATTCCAAGTTTTAAAAATATTGTTCCCAGTTAATACTGTTTTTTTAATAGCTTTGTAAAAGCATGAAACAAAGTCGTCTGTTTAATAGCCTTACCTACGCTTTACTTGCCCTATTTTTGGCAACAAAGCTTGTTGGCCTACATGTGATTTCTCATCACGACGATTCTGAAGGATATATAGACCATTGTGCCATTTGCCACAATATTGCCTCTGACAGTCATGCTCCCGGTATTTTATCCGACACCAACGAATCTGTTTCCGAGCCGATTGAAATCGCATTTCAAAAGGAAATTGAATCCGATTACTTTTTTCAGGTTTCTGGCACCTTGGCAACAAGCCAGCTCTTCTCGCGGCCACCACCCGCTATCTAAAAACCCATTCAATTTTTTCTAAGAAGTAGCTTATCTCCAATATTGGGGGTAAAACAATTTGTATCTGCAATTCATCAAAGTACTTACGTGGACCGTAAAGCACTTTTCAAAATTTATTGTAGTTCAAATCATACTTTTTGAAATCATTGTTACGGGACACGGTTTCGCAGCTTCCTCCTTGGAAGTGATTTGAGAATCGCAAAGTATTCCCTAAAATGATTAAATATATGCTATCCGCATGGCTGTTCATCAGTCTATGCGCTTCGGCAGGCGCACAACAAAACCATACTATATCAGGTTTCGTAGTGGATGCCAATACGTCGGCACCTGTCGCTGGAGTAAACATAATTGGAAAAGATCTGTATGCTATTTCTACGGAGAATGGCGAGTTCCAGATTAAAAATGTTCCTGCTGGAAAATACCGTTTTGAAATAACCCATATAGGGTATGCCCATGAACATTTCACGATTGAGGTTGTTGATCGTGACATTGAAGGTCTAATTATAAAACTTACAGAATCCATAACCAGTTTGGACGGGGTGGAGTTGCTTGGAAAAACAGAAAAAAGAAAGACCCAAGAACTCTCCACCATTTCCGTAGGGGTGGACGAAGATTTCCTGAACAAGAACCGTGAAAACAGTTTAATGCAGACCCTGAAAAAAATTCCAGGCGTAAGTACCATTACTATTGGTTCGGGTCAATCCAAACCCGTTATTCGCGGTCTTGGATTCAATAGGGTGAGTGTGGTTCAAAATGGCATTAAGCACGAAGCACAGCAATGGGGCAACGATCACGGTCTTGAAATTGATCAGTATGGAATAGAAAGTATCCAAATAATTAAGGGGCCTGCTTCTCTCGTTTATGGATCGGATGCCATTGCCGGGGTCGTGGATATTCAACCCTCAAAAATTCCTTTGCCAAATTCATTCAGTGGGGAAGTGAACCTACTTGGTGAGACCAACAATGACCTCATAGGAATATCAACCGGAGTACAGGGTAGAAAACAGCATTGGTTTTATAGAGGTCGTGTAACGTATAGGGACTACGCCGATTATAAAGTCCCAACTGACCGGATAAATTATGAGAACTACATTTTTGAGCTCCATGAGAACAATCTTAGAAATACGGCTGGGGAAGAAATCAATGCCAGTTTCAGTTTAGGTTTTGTATCGGATAATATTAAGTCCGAAACCTTTTTCAGTAACGTAAATGCCAAAAATGGATTTTTTGCCAACGCCCATGGACTAGAGGTTCGCTCATCGAATATTGACTACGACAGTTCAAGTAGAGACGTGGACCTCCCTTATCATGGTGTAAACCACTTTAAAATCACCAATAATACTTCCTACTACTTAAATCAACACACTTTGGAGTTGGATTTGGGTTATCAAAACAATCAGCGTGATGAGAATTCCGAACCTGTTCCGCATGGATACATGCCGACACCTCCAAATAGTAGGGAAAGGATTTTTACTAAAAACACCTATTCCCTCAACCTAAAGGACAGTTTTAATCCAAATGAAAAACATGATTTGGTCTTTGGAATCAATACCGAATTACAGAATAACAATATTGGCGGATGGGGATTTCTGATTCCTGCATATGATAGGTATTCCGCCGGAATTTTTGTCTACGACCATTATAAGATCAATGGAAATTTTCATCTACAAGGAGGACTACGCTATGATGTAGGACTTTTGGAAACCAAATCCCATTTTGACTGGTTCCAAACCCCAGTGAACAATCCGGACGGTTCTACTTCTCGAGTTTATTTGCAACGTGCGCGAAACGAAAGCTTGGAATTTAGCAATTTCAGTGGCTCTATTGGATTAAGCTACATCCAACAAAACACAACCTATAAAATCAATTTAGGTAAAAGTTTTAGAATGCCCCTTGCGAACGAACTGGCTTCAGATGGTGTGAACTATCACATGTACCGATATGAAAGGGGAAATATTGACCTGAACCCAGAACAATCCTATCAATTGGATGTAGATATCGATCATACTACAACAAAATTCAATATAGGGATAAGTCCTTTCGTGAACTTCTTCGAGAACTTCATCTATTTAAATCCCACATCCAACTATTACGAAACGCTTCAAATCTATGAATACACCCAAAGTAAGGTATTCCGCTTTGGAGGAGAAGCCCGTGCTGGAATAAACCTAACCCCAGAACTACGATTGGACGCAGCTGCGGAATATGTGTATTCACGTCAAACGAGCGGACCCAAGAAAGATTTCACCATTCCGTTCTCTCCTCCTCTTTCAGGTTTGCTCTCAGCAAGTTATCAGTTCAAGAACATAGCCTTTTTACAATTACCTCAGCTAACCGCTGATTTTAGGATTACGGCTGCTCAAAACGACATTGTACCTCCCGAGGAGGTAACCGAAGGTTACCAATCACTTAACCTATCGGCCAATACAACAGTTCAACTCTTTGGCAAAGGGAAACCAACACAATTACGCATCAAAATAAACAACGTATTCAATACCGAATACTACGATCATACCAGTTTTTATAGGCTCATCGATGTTCCGGAACCTGGCAGGAACCTATCCATTTCGATGACCGTACCATTTTAATTAATCCAAATGAAGTTTAACACAAAAAACAGAAACAAAATGAAAACCAAGTTTAAATCTTTAGCAATCATTACCATGGGAGCACTTGTATTGCATTCATGTAGTAGTGATGACGATGGTGGTTCTGCTGTAGAAGCACCAGTAATTACAAACTTTGAATATGGGGAAGGAAGCTCACATTCCACTGAACAAGTAGCTTATAAAGGTTCAGATATCCATCTAGAGGCGGAAATCACTGCCGAAGGAACGGTAAGCACTATTGAACTGAGCATACATGGACACGACCTTGAAGTGGGAGAAGGTGAAGTGGAATGGGATTTTGAACAAACATACTCCGATGCAAGTTATTTGGTGATCAATCCCACATTCCATGAGCACGTTGATATCCCTTCCAATATTCCATCAGGGGAGTATCATGTAACATTAACGGTAACCGACGAACTTGGCAATAGCACCGAAGTGGAAGGTCACGTAGAAATTCTTGACCCAATTACCGTCAGTGGTTTTGAAATGGATGAAACCGTTGAGAGAGGAAGCGATTTCCATATTGAATTTATGATTGGAGCAGTAAATAGTATCCATGAAGTATTAGTGGATGTACACGCTCACGATCTTGAGATAGGTGAAGGGGAAGTAGAATGGGACTTTGAAGGTGACTTTTCCGAAGATTTCCACGAGTTGACCGAAGCAGAATTTCACGAGCATATCGATGTTCCGGCCACAGCACCGGCAGGTGAGTACCATATTACCTTTACCATCGAAGATGAAGATGGAAACATCTATGAGTTCGAAGATCATATTGATGTTACCGTACCTACAATTTAAAATTAACTACCGTGGGGCTCGTAAGGGCTCCATGGTTTTAAAAAAAACACAATGAAACAAAAATTTGAGTATATTTTTATTGCCTTCTCCTTACTATTATTGACAAGTTGCTCCAGTAGCGACGACCCAAGTGTTGATGAAGAACGGCCTACGATCAACATTAATTATTCCGGTGGCTTTCCACAGGCTTGCGAAATCTTGGAAAGAGGCGAGAGCTATACGTTTAGGGCACAGGTTACCGATAATTTGGAGCTGGCGGCATATAGCGTGAACATTCATCACAATTTTGACCATCACACCCATGATGATCAAGGTGCAGAATGTGAATTGGAAGCGACCAAGGAAGCTGTAAATCCGATGATTTATATAGAAAATTTTGACATCCCAGATGGTTCCACAACATATGAGATCAATCTTTCGATAAACATCCCAGATGATGTTGACCCTGGGGACTACCATTGTTCCTTTTCGGTAACGGATGAGACCGGATGGCAAAGCAGAACCTCAGTGGATATCAAAATACAATAGCATTTTTTCACGGGATTGAGAATCATCCCAAAAATATTTACAGAGTTTCATTGTAGATTGGGGGCAGGATACGTTCTGTTCCCTTTCTTTTGAAAAACTCATTGGCCTACCAACCCTTTCATTTGCCTAAAGTTCCGTAATAAGTAAGGTTTCATAATATAATTGTCAATAAATGAGAAAGAAGGAATATTTACACCATTACCTCAGTTGGATGACTTTTTGTCTTGTCTTTAGCATGAATGCCCAGAACACTATTTCTTATGAAATATCACAGTTACCAGCGGCAACAATTTCAAAGAACAATGTTGAATTCAAAGATAGCTTAGACAATTCCACAAACCTGCCCATTGTCGTCATAAAGGGAAAAGAAGTAGGGAATACCTTAACCATATTGGCCGGTGTGCACGGTTATGAATATCCTCCCATTATAGCCGTTCAGGAATTCCTCAAAGAAATAGAACCTGAAAAACTAAAGGGCAATTTGATTGTGATCCCTATTGCCAACAAAGCTTCTTTTTATGGTAGGTCTCCTTTTAAAAACCCACAGGATGAGGTCAATCTCAATAATGCGTTCCCTGGCAAATTGGACGGCACTGTTACCGAACGGATTGCACATTACATTACGCAGAACATTATTCCAATTTCCGATGTTTTCTTGGACATCCATGGAGGGGATGCCAGTGAGGATTTGATTCCCTTTGTTTGCTATTATAATAACGAGGCCAAATCAAAAGCTACTGCAAATGCAAAACTTTTATCTGAGTCAAGTGGGTTCCCTAATATTGTTTCCTATCCGTACAACATAAAAGATAACGAACCAGCCAAATATGCCTTCAAACAAGCGGTGCAAGATGGTAAAATTGGTATTAGTTTTGAAGCAGGTGCATTGGGAAATGTACAAGAAGAGGCTGTTAGACTGAACAAAAATGGCATTTATCAGGTTCTTAAGCAATTGGAGATGTACCCTAGCGAAATTGACCTACCCAAAAAGCTAGTGAAATACAACAATCAGGCTTACATAAAGGTCCCTGTGACCGGGATACTTTATAGTGAATTGAGAGCAGGAGATACGGTTTACAAAGGACAAGTTATTGGGCATATAACCAACGAATACGGTGAAGTGCTTAAAAAAATCCGAACCCCTGAAACAGGTGCTATTTTATATAAAATCGGTACCCCGCCCGTAAACCAAGGAGAAACCCTAATGTGCATTGGAATACCCTTAGAATAATGGTGTGCGAATATAGATTACTCTTCTTTTTGGAATTTCCTTGATTCAATATTTGTACTGATAACATTCCACCATTACCCGTTTAAATCGCAATCAAAATTGCTTTAAGAGAGAAATTCTTCTATAGATTGTGTAGAACGATGAATAGAAACAAAAACAGACTGGATGTGAACTTTTGCGATTGATTTGTCTTTCATCATTTCAAATATACTTTAGGCAATATAAATTACACTTTTTGAAGTACTATATTAAACTTTGTCTTCTTGCTTTTTGCACGGCCTCCAACTTGTTATGGACCTGTAGCTTCTTATAAATATTCTCGATATGCTTCCTGACAGTACTGGGTGATAGAAAGAGATTTTTGGCGATTACGGTATAGCTTAGCCCTTCCGCCAGCTGTTCCAATACCTCCTTTTCACGGGAACTTAGCGAAATATCCTCTTCCTGCACGGATAGTGATTCCTGTTTCTCTGGGTACCGTAATAATTTGAGGGTCTTTACAGCGATTGAAGGGCTCATGGCGGCACCGCCACCAACGGTCTCGGTAATGGCATTGTACAACTTTTGTCCTTCAATTTCCTTGAGCAAATACCCATCGGCACCGGCCTGGATCGCATTGAAAATATTCTCATCATTATCAAAAACAGTAAGCATGAGCACCTTAATATGGGGATATTTCTGTTTTACGATACGAACTGTTTCGATGCCGTCCAAAACGGGCATTTCAATATCCATAAGGACCATATCCAAGTTATGCCTTTTTTCCAACTGGGCCAGCAGTTCACTTCCATTGTAGGCCAAGTACATGATTTCCAAATCCTCAAAATCGACCAATTTCTCTTTGATGGCCCGAGCCAAGAAGGTATTGTCGTCCACTATGGCCAGTTTGATCTTGCTCATGGTCTTCTAATTTTTTTTGTGTTAAAGACTTATTGCACTTACCCGCAATGTTACCTTTGTACCTTTACCGATTACACTTTCTTGATTAAAATCGATACCCGCTTTTTCGGCCCGGTTTCTCATAATATATAGTCCGTTCCCTGTTGACTCCTTTGACGTATTAAAGCCCAGACCAAAGTCTTCGATTGCAATCTGCACCGCATCTTCGGCTTCAAACCTGACCTCTATCAGTTCGCTGCCTGAATGTTTCACGGCATTATTAATGGATTCTTGAATGATCCTGAAAAGATTCATTCCCACAAATGCATTGAGCACTTTAGCGGTCGGATTCCCTTCGACTTTAACTCTCATTTCATCGTCCGTAGCTTCATGAATGGTAGCCGCCAATTGCTGCGTGCGCTCTTTGATGTCTTCCAAACTGATTTCATCCTTGTTCATGGCCCAGATGGTATCCCGAAGCTCGGAAATGGTGACAAGTGAAAACTGCTTCATTTGGGTAAGCTTTTCCATTAAGAACACCTCTCCCTTATCTATGCCCCTTTTGGCGGAATCGGTTATGGAGGTAAGGTATGTGAGCTGCGAACCTATATTATCGTGCAGGTCACGGGCAATCCGTAAACGTTGTTCCTTTAGGTTTTCTTGTGCCCGGGCCTCGGCCATAGCCTTCTCCAAAGCGGTTTCCCTTGCAAAGTTCCTCGCCTTAACCTTTTGCTCACGAAAAATCACAAAACCGACAATAAGCAGTATGGCCAAAAGAGCCCCACTGCCCATAAGCATACTGTTCCTATTTTTCAGGGCTAGCTCACCTTCGACCAGTGCGTTCTGTTGGCGAAGGATTTCGTTTTCCTTTTGTTCAGACTCGTACTTTTCCTTTAAGTTGAGAACTTCCTTGGCTCTTTCCAAACCTTGTAAACTATCGAGCAAGACCCCATGCTTTTCAAGGTAATTGTGGGCCATCTTATAGTTGCCCATGTTTTCACTTATTGAGGATAGTGTTTTTAGAATATCTACCTCGGCTAATGCCAGTCCATGTTGTAATGATTCATTTAGAGCTTCAGTTGCAATACTTTCAGCATCCGTAAACCTACCCTGTTGATTTAGTGTTTCTGCTATATCATTTTTTAAGTGAACTATTACATACCAATCACCTTTTTCCATTTGGATTTCCAAAGCTTGCTCGAAATATTCCCTCGCTTTGTCAAATTCCCTTAGACCTCTATAACCATGTCCTAAATTATATAGTGGTGAGGCGGATTCGAATTGAACACCTAGCGAATTAAACCCCTGATATGACTTTTCCGCATATTCAATTACCTTCGCATAATCCTCGAAATGCAAATAAACACTGGCCAGGTTATTGTATGTTAAAGCCTCATAGTAACCATGCCCCAAACGCTCATAAATTGCCAGTGCTTTATAAAAATATTCCTTGGAAAGTTCCCATTCATTTATGGCTTGGTACCTACTTCCCAGGTTATTAAAGCTTCCCGCAATCCAAATGGAGTCTTTTGAGGCTTCGAACTCTTCCAATGCATCCAATTGATAGGCAACGGACTTATCCACCTCCCCTGTTTTCTCATAGGCATTGGAAATATTGGTATAAAGTGCTCCAATGGCAAAATGATCCTGGGAGCTTTGTATGGCAGGCAATGCCTCGTTATAATATTTTAAAGCTTGGGCCATATTACCTTTTCCATTTGCCAAAATCCCATAAGACACCTTCATCCTTGCCTTAAGATATTCATTCTGTAGCTTCTCCGCCTCAGAATACGCCAACTTGGTATAGTACCACGCACTATCATAATCTATGGAGCGAAACTTCATCCCGATATCTTTCAAGACAAGAATCCTATCCTTACCTTCCTTGACTTCCAAGGTATCTTTCAACGCATTGATGGCTTGTTGAATATCCTGCGCCTCAACAGTATGTAAAGACATTAGGCCGAAAAGAAAAATGGGGATCAGGGTCTTCTGAAAAATGGTCATTAGAGAAAAAATGGTTGGTGCTTAAAACTAATCCAATTGATTATATAATTTAAGTTTTTCCAGAAAATTTAATTCGCTTTGTCCACCAACTTTTCGATAGTGGCATCCAAAAAGGATGTAATGGCCAGTTCTGCTCCTTTCTTATATGTTTCGGGGTCACATTTTACGACCGAGACATTTATGTCTTCCTTGTCCTCCACACGCCAGACGTGGAACACCCCAGCATCCATTCCTCTCCTGTCCACATCTGCTCCTTGGGAAGCATCGAATTTTTGCTTTTCAAGAACACCTTCGACCTCTACGCCACTTTTGGCGATCATTTGTCCGATATTGAACTTATTGTAACTTTTTGAATCAATCTTGAAATCGGTCTCTGCCTTTACCTGTGCATATCCGGCATGTCTGTTCAAGGCTCGTGTAGTTTCGCTCAATGCATTATCGAAAGCCAGTACGTTTAACACCACCTTATTGAATATAAAATCAGTTTTTTGATTGGATACTTTCATTTCGACTTGCTCTTCATAATTGGCTATTTTCAAGGGACCGGTCTTCTTATTTTCCATGGATTGCTTGTTCACAATAAATTTTTGACCGGTAGGACGCATCACAATGGCCCCGAACTCATCCCCTTTTTCCCCACCTTGACCTGACCTTAAATCCCATCGTTTTTCACGGTTTTTTTGATAGGTGCTATGGTTCCATAACTCTTCAATGGGAGCTATCTCAAATCCTTTGGAAACAAGGTCTGCCTTATATTGCTCAAAGAGCTTATCGGTTAGTTGCTGCAGCTCGTCCATATTGAGCCCATCCAATACCAAGGTCAAAGATGCCTTGGCATCGCCTTTTATTCCACCTCTCCAAAGTTTTCCACCTTTTTTCTTGTCCTCTAATTGAAGAGCTGTTTGGAAATTGACTTGAAAATCGGAAATAACAATTCTCTTAGGACTCTTTCTGAAATTCAAATTAGCAGGCCCCAACATTTTGATTTTAAAATCCTTGACATTTTGCGCATTGACCTGTGGCAAGACACACATTAGAATCAATAAAAAAGGAAATACAGATAAATTGACACGTTTCATACTATTGGTTTAAAGTTTTGAACAAACCTAGTCTCCCAATATCTTGGTTTCAATAGGGCAATTGTCGTAAAATGAAGGAATGGAATAGAATTGTTGGCATAGACGATAGCCAATTTCTGCTCTTTATTTAAAACGAGCATAGTTTGGCCATCAACTACAACAAGAATCACAAAATTATACAAAAGGGAATTTGGAGCAATGGCCAGTTGAACAAAGAGTTCTAAGTAGTAAATTTGCAGGGATGATCAAGCTTAGAAAATAAAAGGGTATTGACAACTGGCTCACCTTTAAAGGAATCCAAACTAGTTTATTTGAAAACGGATGAGAAGGATGCGATACCTGATTCATTTGAATACCCCCATTTCTACACACCAATTGCCATTGCCAAGAAGGCAGCGCAAGACCTTCAAAATAGATTAGAACAAAACTCACCGGAATTGGTGAGTCAACCAACAGGGCGCATGTTAGGGGTTCTCGTGGTTCGGACCAAAAACGGTAATCTTGGATATCTTAGTGCCTATTCGGGCGAACTTCAACCTCATCTTGAAATTTTACCTTTTGTACCTCCCGTTCATCAATTGCCAAAAGGTGAGGATTTTCCAGAAATGGCAGCTATCAATGCCATTAACGAAGAAGTTAGAGCGTTGGAAGAAAGTGAAGGTTTCATCTGGGCGAAGCAACACCTAAAAAAGATAACCAAAGAGATCAAAGAAAATATTCTGACTGCGAAGAAAGCGACAAAAAGAAGAAAATCGGAACGTGACAGACTTAGGCAAGCGTCCATTCACCTACCGGAAAAAGAACGCCAGCAGCTTTTGGAGGATTTGGCAAAACAAGGTGCCAATGAAGGAATGGACCTTAGGCGAATCACCCGTTCCGAGAACCTGCGGTTGGAAAAAGCAATAGCGGCCCATGAGGAGTTTGAAAAACGAATCGAATCGCTCAAAGCACTGCGTAAAGCCAAGTCCAACGAGTTACAGGAATCCATTTTTAAATCATTCATTTTTTTGAACGGGGAAGGAGAAGGCAAATCAGTTAAAACCGTATTTACCGATTTCGGCGTCGATGTACCACCGGCCGGTGCTGGGGAATGTGCTGCTCCTAAACTGTTTCAATACGCCTTTAAAAAAGGACTGAAACCTGTCGCACTAGCAGAGTTTTGGTGGGGACCTTCTCCCGATTCGAAAATACGGGAACATGGCAAGTTTTACCCGGCCTGCAAAGGTAAATGCCAACCTATTTTGGCTCATATGCTTAAAGGAGTAAAGGTAAAACCAAATCCCTTGTTGGAAAATTTTGGAGCAGGCAAGAAACTGGAAATATTGTTTGAAGACGAACATCTGGTTGTCGTAAATAAACCCACCGGTATGTTGTCCGTCCCGGGCAGGTACATTAAAGATTCTGTAAAATCCCGGATTCTGGAACAATATCCCAAAGCTAATGGCCCTTTAATTGTACATCGGCTTGATCAGGATACTTCTGGAATAATGATTGTTACGCTCTCCAAAAAAGTGAACAAGCTACTGCAGCAACAATTTTTAGAGCGTACCATTTGCAAAACCTATTTTGCAGTTCTGGAAAAACCTATTGCAGAAACCACTGGAGAGATATCGCTTCCCCTCATCTTGGATATTGATAACAGGCCAATGCAAATGGTAAACTACGAACATGGCAAACCAGCTTTGACTCGATTCGAGGTGGTAAAAAAGACAGCTCATCAAACTTTGATCAAATTGAACCCCATAACGGGACGTTCACATCAACTGCGCGTACATTGTGCCCATAAATTGGGATTGCATGTGCCAATCGTGGGAGATAATTTGTATGGCACCCCATCGGAGCGTCTTTGTCTGCATGCTCAGCAAATAGAATTTATACATCCTATTTCCAAGGAGGCAATGAAAATCAGTACAGAAGTGCCTTTTGATATTTGACGATCAGTAGCATTCGCCAACAAAGAAAACCTGGTTGATTGATTTTGATTGAAGAAAAGTAGCCCCGGCAAGAATCGAACTTGCATCTAAAGTTTAGGAAACTTCTATTCTATCCATTGAACTACGGGGCCATTCCATAAAATGGATTGCAAAAATAACGTTTTTGATGGATTTTTTACAAACTCAACAAGCTATTGTGCCGTATAAACATGACTATGCGCGTCTGGCTTCCTCTTCCTTCAAGATTTTCTCCAAATATGAACGTGATAAGGGCTTATCCACATAACCGGAAATCATACCGTTCTTTTTGGCTATGGTCCTATCTGAAGCATTGGCAAAGGCGGAAAGCACATATACACTGGGAAGTTCATGTTCCTTGAACAAATTCTTTAGGTTTTCCAAGAATTCCCAGCCGTTCATTCCATCCATGACAAGATCCAAAAAGATGATATCCGGCAACCTATCGTGTTCTTCAATGGAGCTAAAACAAGCTTGTATCCCCTCCTCACCACTGGAACAGGTAACAATATCAAAATTACCGTGGGATTGTTGTATGCAGTACCGAGTCGCAAATTGCGACACCAGGTCATCGTCTATGATAAACGTAGTTAACTTCATGTAGGGACTATTATGTAAGTTTGGGACAGCCAAAGCTATACGCTAGCCCGCAATGAACCATTCATTTTCGTTGTTTGGCCCAAAATACCGTTGAGTCAACCTCAATGCGGCAATTTACCCCTAACAACACCATACACAAGAGCACCTAACACCGCGCCAATCAGCACAATAACTATGGGCCAGTAACCAGCTCCCACCAAAATATAGATCGGTCCAGGGCATGCTCCGGCCAAAGCCCATCCCAATCCGAACAAGGTACCTCCCAAAATATATCGGGCAAACGATTTTTCCTTGTCAGGTATGCTGATGATTTCCCCGGAAAAGGATTTTATTTTGAATTTCTTGATACAAAGCACTAACACGATACCCAATGCCAAAGCAGAACCTATGATGCCGTACATGTGGAATGAATCGAACTGAAACATTTCATAAATCCTGAACCACGAAGCCGCTTCGGACTTATAAAGTACAATCCCCAAAAATGTTCCCAAAACAATGTATACTATATTTTTCATGCTGTAAAAATTAAGGGAAACAATAGGTGGACCATGATCAAGCCGCCAATAAAAAATCCGATGACAGCAATCAAAGAGGGTCGCTGTAAGTTGCTCAAACCGGAAATAGCGTGTCCAGAAGTACATCCGCCAGCATAGCGGGTTCCAAAACCAACCAAAAATCCGGCGACTAGAAGTATAATCCACACTTTAGGGTCCGATAACGACTCCATACTGAAAAGTTCCGTGGGCAAATAGGCAGTTCCGGCACTATCAAAACCGAGGTTCTGGAGCTTTGCCACCGTTTTTACCGAGATATCCACCGAAGGATTGGGAGATAACCAATGCGCCCCAAGAAATCCACCGATCATGGAACCAAGGACTACCAAAAGGTTCCATCGCTTGGATTTCACATCCACTTTGAAGTAATCAGTGAACTTGCCTGCCCCACCAATGGAGCAAAAAGTCTCTAAGTTGGAGGACATTCCGAATCGTTTACCCATTAAAATGAGTAAAGCCATGATAATGGCAATAAGTGGGCCCGATACATACCAAGGCCAAGGTTGATAAAGCATTTTCGTGAGGTTTTGGACAAAGGTCACGAAAATGCCTTAAATAACAAACTAATGGGTGTTAGCAGCAATCCTTATCTGAATCGGGAACCCCGAATTTCTTTAGGATGTCCTCCAACAAACACCACTTGGTCAAAGATGATTGCAACAAATTGGCACCCACAAATGCAGTAAACCACAACCAGTTGATGTTCACATAAATGGCCAAGGCCAAACTGATCAGGATAAACGTTCCTGCAACACCTCTTACAATTCTATTTTTCATTCTGATTTTTTTTTAAACGGTTCTTTCAATGGGTATTTCAACTGCCCTGATCGGGTTGGTGGTCTCGCTGTTTTCGTTGAATTGTTTTATCAGTTTGAACAATTCCGTCACTTTTTCTTCTTCCGTAAATGAGAAGAACATATTGGATGCCGCCCCACCTTTTTCACTAGGGAACCAGCTGCTTGTGTACATCAATGGGGCTGCACTTTTGTATCCGTCAATGTCGGATTCGCTAAAACTTTCCACGCCAGCCTTCTTAAAGAGCTTGAAAACCTCACTTTTATATTCTTCAACTGTGGTAACGATGATCATTTTCATTTCATTTGTAGTTTTTTCGTTCAATCATGTAATAAACCAGTGGCACGACCAATAGCGTCAAAACGGTGGACACTATGGTTCCTCCCATAAGTGATATGGCCAATCCCTGGAAAATGGGATCGAACAAAATCACGAAGGCTCCAATGACCACGGTTCCCGCGGTCAATAAAATGGGCGTGGTACGCACGGCACCCGCTTCTATCACGGCCTGCTTCAATGGAATATCCTCCTTGAGCCTCAAGTTCACGAAGTCTATCAGCAATACCGAGTTCCGCACCATAATACCTGCCAGCGCAATCATACCGATAAAGGATGTTGCGGTAAAGAATGCCCCTAACAACCAATGCCCTAATACAATCCCGATCAAGGACAATGGTATGGCCACCATCATGACCATGGGTGCTTTAAAGTTTTGGAACCATCCTACAATAAGCATGTAGATGATTACAATCACGCCCATGAAGGCAATTCCCAGATCACGGAACACCTCCAAGGTAATCTGCCATTCCCCATCCCATTTTACGGTATAGTCATCCTCAAATTGGGGCTGTTCCATGTAGAGTTCATTAATGGAATACCCTTTGGGCAAATCCAGTTGATTCAACTTGTCCGTCATACCCAAAATGGCATACACGGGACTTTCCAATTCTCCGGCCATATCGGACATTACGTACACTACTCTTTTTTGATTCTTCCTGTAGATGCTCTTCGCCTTGACGCCCTCCTTTACCTGAACCAAATCCCCAACGGAGACCATATTCCCCTGTTGGGTGGCTATCTTCAATTGTTTGATTTCTTCCAAGCTGGATTTGTCCTTATCACTTACGGAGAGAACAATACCGATCTGATCAAAAGCATCTTCCCGGTAGATATGTGATACGGGCTGTTCGCGGAAAGCCATGGCCATTACCTGAACAATTTGTTGAGGGGTAACCCCGTAAAGCATGGCTTTTTCCTTATCGATCACAAAATCGTACTCCACTTGGTCATCCTCGACCATCCAGTCCACATCCACCACATCGGTAGTATTGTTCAAGATGCCCTTTACCTTATCGGCCAAAGCAATCTGCTTGTCGTAATCCGGCCCATACACCTCAGCTACGATGGTAGAAAGTACGGGGGGTCCCGGTGGCACCTCAACAATTTTGATGTTGGCTTGGTACTTTTTACCCAATTCCTGAATCTTGGGCCTGAGCAATTTGGCAATATCATGACTTTGTTCGCTCCTGTCGTGCTTATCAACCAGATTGACCTGGATATCGGCCATATTGCTACCACCACGCAGGTCGTAGTGCCTTACCAGACCATTGAAGGTTATCGGTGCAGAGGTTCCCACATATGTCTGATAATTGACCACTTCGGGCCGAGTGGAGAGATAGGCTCCTATTTCCTTGGTCACAGCAGATGTTCTTTCCAATGTGGTTCCTTCAGGAAGGTCTATGACCACCTGAAACTCGTTCTTATTATCAAAAGGCAACATTTTTACCGCTACCGATTTGGTAAAGAACATGGCTACGGAGGCAATCAACAAAAAGAAGGTAATCCCCAAGAATAGCCATCTCTTTTTGCCGCTCTCGATCAAGGGCCTTTCAAATCGCTCGTAAGCCTTATAAATAAACGTATCCTTGATTTCGACAGCCTCCTTTTCCTTTTTCTTCTTTTTATCCTTCTCCCTTAAAAAGATGTATCCCAAATACGGGGTTATGGTCAACGCCACGAACAAGGATAGCAGCATCGCGATTGAAGCTCCAATGGGCATAGGTGACATATAGGGGCCCATCAAACCGGATACGAAGGCCATGGGCAATACGGATGCAATTACCGTGAACGTTGCCAAAATGGTAGGGTTACCTACCTCGTTGATGGCGTAAATAGCGGCATCCTTGAACGGTAAGCGTTTCATTTTAAAGTGGCGGTGCATGTTCTCCGCAATAATAATGGAGTCGTCCACCACGATACCTGTTACAAACACCAAAGCAAACAGGGTAATCCGGTTCAAGGTGTAATCCAGCATATAGTAGCTGAGCAAGGTCAATGCAAAGGTTATGGGCACTGAAAGGAATACCACCAATCCACCTCGCCATCCCATGGCCAACATGACCACAAAGGTTACTGCGATAATCGCCCCAATCAAGTGCATCAACAACTCCGATACTTTTTGGGAAGCGGTTTCGCCATAGTTCCGGGTCACTTCGACCTTAACTTCATCCGGAATCAAAGTGGTTTTTAAGTGGTCTACTTTTTCCAACACCACGTCGGCAATTTTCATGGCATCCGCCCCTTTGCGCTTGGCAATGGAAATGGTTACCGCTGGGTATTCCGATCTATATTCGGTTGCTTTTTCGCTGGCCGCTCCAAATCCAAGGGAAACATAGTTTTTTGGTAATTCCGGGCCATCCAGAACAGTGGCCACTTGCTTTAAATAGACGGGCTGACCTTGTCTGGTTCCCACGATCAGATTCTCCAGATCTTCCTGTGTTTTCAAAAAGTTTCCAGTGCTGATGTGGAACTCCGTATCGTTGGACAGGAAGTTACCTGCATCCATCTGCTGGTTGTTGGCCTTGATCATTTGGGCCACGGCCAACATATCTATCCCTGATTCCGCCATCTTATCCTTGTCCACCACCACGCGAAGTTGGGGACTACGCCCGCCTATCTTCTTGGTAATCGAAACCCCGTTGACCTTTTCTATCTCGTTGATGAGCTCTCCCGAAATCTGTCGCAACTGGAAATCATCGTACTCCTCGCTCCAAAGTGTCAACGCCAGCATGGGCACATCATCAATGGCCCTGGTTTTTACCAATGGCATGGTAACACCTTCTGGCATCTGGTCCATATGCTTGTTGATCTCGTCGTACAAACGCACCAAGGACCTTTCGATATCCTCTCCCACGTAGAACTGTACAATGGCCATCCCCTGTTCTTGCATAGAGGTGGTGTACACATACTCTACGCCCTTAATGTTCGATATGATTTTCTCCAGTGGTTTTGTGATCCGGGATTCCACCTCGGTCGGGCTGGCCCCTGGATATCCCACAAATATGTCCGCCATGGGCACATCTATCTGTGGTTCCTCTTCCCTTGGGATAAGGAAGGAACTGTACACCCCAATGACCATGAATACGATCATTAGGAGCACCGTTAGTTTGGAGCTGATAAACCCTTTGGCTATTTTTCCTGCAAGTCCGTCTTTCATCATTAGCTTTTTTGGGTTATTGAATACTTACTTTAGCTCCATTGTACAGCTTTCCTTCGGCCGATACGATGTACTGGTCCCCTATGGACAAACCGGACAACACTTCCACTTCGTTTCCGAAGTTCTCGCCCAATCGCAACCAGCGCAACAAGGCCACATTGTCCTGCCCCAGGGTATAAACACCTGTTAGTTGGCCCTTATGCACCAAGGCTTCGGACGGAACGGTAACAACTGTTTTACCGTCGCTCTCCTTTTCCGCCTCGAGCCTAACAGTGGCATACATACCTGACAAAATCTTGGCTTCTGTTTTATCCAACAAAACCTTCATTATATATTGTCCGCCCGTGTTTTGGGCAGACGCGCTCAATTCGGACACTTTTCCTGTGATCGTGGTATCCAATGCTTTTACCGATATGTGAGCTTTGGTTCCCACTTCGATGGCCGAAATGTTGTTCTCGGCAACTTTCGCCTCCACTTCGAATCCACCAGGGGATTCCATTGACACCAACGGAACACCAGGGTTGGCCATATCGCCCTCATCGATATATGTATTGGTTACCACTCCACTAAAAGGCGCCCTAATGTTCGCATAGGCAAATTGGGAGTTCACTTCGTTCTTCATCTGGTTCGCTGCTTCCAACCTTGCTTTTGCCATTTCGTAGCGTGCAGTCATGTCATCCAACTCCTTTTGTGAAGCACTGTTTTCGTTAAAAAGGTTTTGGAACCGTTCATAATCTTTCTTGGCATTGTTAAACGCCACCTGTGCTTCGGTAATGGAGGCTTCCACTTGTGCTTTTTTGGCGCGTAGGTCCACATTGTTGATGGAAATAAGAAGGTCTCCCTTTCTCACATTCTGACCTATTTTAACGGGAAGTGATTCCACATGGCCCATCATTCTAGTGCTTAGAGTAGCGCTGTTCACGGCTCTAATCTGACCACTTCCTGCCAAAATGGTCGAGCTATCGCCGGTATCCACATCAGCAACGGTTACCGGAACCGCTTCTGTGCTATCCACAGTTTGTTTTTCGTCACTTCCACAGGCCATCAGGAAGAATCCCAAGGATGCTGTTAGTATGAAACTCTTATATATCGTAGTGTTTTTCATCTTGCAATTATTCTTTGGTTAAAAATGTTAATAAGGATTGTGCCTGATTGTATTCAAAAATGGTCTGATAGTACGCCAATTGCTTTTCGGCATAAGTGGCTTCGGCCATTAATAAATCGGTTGTTTTTTCCAAACCCTCTTTGAATCTGTTGGTGCGTATCCTTAATGACTCTTCGGATTGCTCCATAGCCAATTTTGAGGTCTGGATCCTGCCTTCGGCATCTTCGACCATCCGCTTGGTGCGTTGAAGCTCCATAGTACTTTTGGCGACGTACTGTTCATATTCCTGTTTCGCTTTTTCATAACTTGTTTTGCTCTTTCCCGCTTTGGCAAAGCGTTGGGATCCTTTAAAAACATCCCAGCTCAAACTTGCCCCGATAATGTATCCTTTGGCATCAGCCCTAAAAATTTGGTCATCGTACATTTCGTAGCTGGCAAAGGCATTCAACCTAGGCAAAAAGGTCATGTTATCCGCCTTCATATTGGCCTTGTAAGCTTCGGACACCAAATCCATGGCCTTCACATCCGCCCTGTTTTCCAAAGCACCTTCTGTTGTTTGGCCAAGATTGTCCGGAACCAGTTCTTCTGATGGTTCGTAGACCACATTACCTTGCTCATTCATTAAAAAAGCCAAATAGTCCGATGCGTTTTGAACGTTGCTCTTGGCCGTTTTCAATTGGTCGGAAACCTCTGTGACCCGAACCTTCACTTCCAGTAGATCCGCTTTTTGAAGCAGCCCTTGGTCATAACTGTTCTGTGCCATGTTCAAATTGGAGTTGGCCGCTTCTTGGGCTTTTTGCAACACAGCTACAGCCCTGTGGGCCAATTGCAATTGGCCGTATGCCTTTTGGGCTTCAAAATCCAGATAATCCCTGGTTCGCATCGCTTGGAGTTCCTTGGCCTCCATAGTGGTCCTGGCCGCTTTGCGCTGATAGAGCCCATCCAAATTGATCAAGGGCTGTTCCACCGAGACTTTGGTTGCATAGTTCTCGATCTGATCGGGATCGTTCAACAGGGCAGGGTTAAAATCCGCTTGGGTCAAGATCTCCTGGTTCAGTTTGGAACCGAAAGCCATCAATGGGTTTGTGGTCGCCATTCCTGTATGCGACACAGCGATCTGTGGCAAAAAAATGGAATTGGAGAACCTATAGTCATATTTCGCCATCTTGGCTTCCTGCTCGGAAACCTTTATACTGGCGTTGGACTCCTGCACCTTGGCCAGGACATCCGCTAAGGAAATCTTGACATGGTCTTGGGCAAACAATTGCCCCTGGGTCCATATTAGAATTGTGATAATTAAAATCCGTTTCATCTACTTATTCAATTTGAAGCAAAAATAGATTTGGTCGTACACCTGCACAGTAACCTTGGTTACTGAGAAGATTTCAAAAAAAACACCTCAATACGAAGATATCCTAACAAAGTAAGTCCGTATTGAGGTGTTCTACAATGATGAAAGTCAGCGACTAAGCATTTCGGGTCCCCCCGTGCCCGCCTGCCACCACAATCAATACCTTAATGCTCAAATAAATGAACTTAAAGAACTGGATAATGGGATTCATCATCATAAATCGTTTGTATTTTGAGATTCTTCGTGTCATAACTTTCTATTCTGGGATTAACCACCAAAAGGGTTTCATTTTTGCTTTGTAAATAAAGGCATAGTGCAATGCCAACTTCAACCAGTGACCTGCAAGACCTATGGTTCCAAAGGTTTTGCCCAATTTTCTACCATGGGTGTCGGGATATTTATTGTAATCGGGCACAATGGGATAGGTGGTAATGCTCACACCGCTTCCCGTGGTCATACCAAACCCTGCGGATGCAATACATGCCGCACCCATATTGCCCATAGACCCTTTATGATGGAGTTCATCATTGGAATGCTTGATCATCTCTATGATGTTATCCGCTACTAATTTTGCGGTGATTCCAGACGGCATTCCCGTTCTGGGCGGTGCAGGTGTGATATCGGTACCATTCTTGCTTTTTCTGGGTTTGGATATGCTATGCGGTGGTGCGAAGGCAATACCAGGTGCAAAAATGTTGGAATATGATGGGTTTTGATAGGTTTCCGGCCAATCCTGGACACTCCATTCCTCATAAGGTTTGGGGGTATAATCGGCATCCACGATCATGAAACCCCTAAAAAGTTTATCGGTAATATCGTCCCCTGACCTATCATATGCCTTGAAACCATGTCCCGAGAAGGAAGGTATCAACATGGCAAAATCATAGCTTTCCTTTTTATACGATCCATCCAAGGTCTCGTAATGGGCCACTCCATCCTCAACTTTGCTGACACCAGCACCTAAAATCCATTTAATCCCTCTATCCTCAAATATCATCTCCACCATTTCGCTGGACTTCATGATATTGCTTCCATAGCTCATCAACATTCCGTCCATACCAAAATCGCCGAGGTTGTATTCATTGGAGATCCACGTGATTTCGGCCATATCCCTCACTTTGTGCCTTCGCAGTTCTTGCTCAACATTCAAAATGTACTCAAAGGCCGCTCCTTGGCAAGTTGATTTGGCATGGCCCGTACCGATCAATATCCTGACCTTCTTGCCTTCCTTCATTTGCTTGATGAGTCCTTCCAATGCAATCCACGCCTCTTGGGCGTGGGTATAGGTGCAGACCGAGTGCGCTTTGTTTTTACCGGGAGACAGTCCTTCCGTAGCTTCAAAATTGAGTTTGGGCCCTGTGGCATTGATCAGATAATCGTAGGTTACCCTCTCTTGTGTTCCTTTTTGATCGCCCGTGACATATTCCGCAAGGATATAGGGCTTGTTTTCTTCCGAATCACCTTCGGGATGAAAACTAACGGCTTTGGCCTGTTTATAATCAATATGTTTTTTGGCATATAGGGGTGCCAATGGGAATAGGATATCCTTTGGTTTCATTCTACCGATCCCAACCCAGATATTGGACGGTATCCATTGGTAGTTCCCATTAGGGGATACCACCACAACCTCATGCTCTTTAGAGAGCTTTCTTCTTAAATGGGAGGCTGCGACATGACCTGCAATACCAGCTCCCAACACGACTATTTTGGACATTTTGAATTATTTACCCAAATTTACTTGTAGCCAACCAGATATAAAGTGACTTAGGTCACATACAAAAAAGAGCTCCAAATATGGTGCTCTTCCCTTCAATTGGAACAAAAAATCCACAATCAATAACTGGTCTCGTCCAATTTAACCTTTCCCCAAAATGTCTTGTACACGAAGATGGTATAGAAAAGCACCAAAGGTGTACCTATAGCCACGATGACCATCATGATCTGCAGGGATTTGGTGGAAGACGCGGCATTATAGATATCTATATTGTACATAGGGTCTATCGTGGAACGCAACAATACCGGATACAGTTCAACCGCTACCAAGACCAATAAAAATGCTATGGTCAACGAGGAGAACAGAAAGGCCCACTTGTATTTTCTTTTTTCGGCCAATCTGGGCACATTGGCAATGCTCAGGAAAGTGAGCAATGGAATTATAAAAAGTGAGGGGTTGTTTTTGAAATCATCCGACAAATGGGGAATATATATCAACGTATAGAGGGTGGTCACTGCGAAGCTGACCATAAAAAATATCATCCCTCTTTTTAGAAGGCGCGTTAATTTTGCGAACAGCCTCCCTTCTGTTTTCAGCAACAGAAAAATAGCGCCATGTGCCATAAAAAGGGACAGGGTGGTAAAGCCCGTCATCAAGGCATAGGGGTTCAAAAACTCGAAAAGTACTCCCCCTTGATATTGATAGTTTTCGCCAATGGCTATCCCTTGCAGTACATTCCCCAGCACTACACCCAACAAAAAGGCCAGCATTATACTTGAAATGCTATAACAAACATCCCAAAGCTTTCTCCACCACAACATGGGTTCCTTCCCCCTGAACTCAATGGAAATGGCCCTGAAAATGATGAACAGCAAAAACAACATAAAGGGAACATATAATGATGAGAACATTGTGGCGTACATTACAGGGAACCCAGCAAAAAGAGCGCCACCACCAATGACCAACCACACCTCGTTCCCATCCCAAACGGGACCAACGGCATTCAATGCGATTCTACGACTGTTCTCTTTCTTTAGAAAGAGATGCCAGGCTCCCGCCCCAAAATCAAAACCATCCAATATGGCATACCCTGAGAAAAGTCCTCCTACTACCAAAAACCACCATGTGGGATAATCCAATCCTAAAAAAGTTTCCATAAGCTTAGTTGATCATATGAGTTAGTGTTCCGCCAAAAGGTGTATCGTCAGATTCCGATTCTTCATAGGGCCCGTGTTTGATTTTCTTGTGCAGGAGATAAATGAACAGTGCAAACAACAAGGCATATACCAAAAAGAACAAAATAAGGGAGAACATGATCTGGTTATCCGAAACGGCCTGCGAAAATGCCTCATTGGTCCGTAAAAGTCCATAGACCACCCATGGCTGTCTGCCCATTTCGGCCGCAAACCAACCTACTTGATTCGCAATCTGCGGAAGAAATACGGCGAACACGAAAATCCAGAGCAGCCATTTTTTATCGAAGAGTTTGCCCCGCCACCATAAAAATGATGCGAAAAGAGTCAAAAATATCAAGGCCATTCCAATGGCCACCATAATATGATAAAACTGGAACACGGCGTTTATTTGTGAAGGACGTTCATCTTCAGGAAAGGCATTGAGCCCTGTTACCGGGGCATCAAAATCATAATCCAGTAAAAAGGATAATCCCCCAGGCACCTTGATTCCCGATACCTCTTGATTTTCTTTGTCCACCCAGCCCAAAATGTACATGTCGGCGGGAGCCGATGCTTCAAAATGGCCTTCGAGCGCAGCCAGCTTTGCAGGTTGGTTCTCCGCAACCCCATCAGCTGATTGATGACCTGTGAACAATTGTCCAAGGGAGAACACGGTGGCCACCACCAAGGCTATTTTAAAAGCTTTCTTGGAAACCTCCACATACTTTCCTTTGATCAAATAATAGGCGTGGACACTCAATACCAGAAAGGCTCCCGCCAAAAATGCCCCGAGCCAGACATGGGTCAACCTGTCCACACTGGAGGGATTGAAGACCATCGCCCAAAAGTCGGTGATCTCGGCCCGCGCGTCCATCCCTTCGCCCACGATATGAAATCCTGCGGGGGTCTGCTGCCAACTATTGGCCACAACAATCCAAATGGCGGAGAACATGGAACCCAGAAAAACCCCGATGGTGGACACCAAATGTACCCACGGCTTTACCCTGTTCCAACCAAACAACAATATTCCCAAAAACCCACTTTCCAGCGCAAAGGCAAAAATGCCCTCTGCCGCCAATGCACTTCCGAAGACATCTCCGACATAACGGGAGTATACGGCCCAGTTGGTGCCGAACTCAAACTCCATGACAATGCCCGTTACGACCCCGATACCGAAGGTCAGGGCAAATATTTTGGTCCAAAAACGAGCTAGTTTGTGGTAGGTTTCGTTTTTGGTTCTGATATAAATGCTTTCAAAAATGACCAGTAGTAGACCAATGCCTATGCTTAAAGGCGGGTAGATGTAATGAAAGGCTACTGTGAAGGCAAATTGAATCCGGGCGAGAATTTCGGTTTCCATGGATAATGTTTTGTCCTTCAAAAGTAAGAAGGGGAACACTTGCTATAAGTTACCCATGTTACAAATGAAATGGATTTAACATAAAAACAAACTATCCTATGCTAAATCCATTTCTCCTATGTCTGGTTAGTGTTTATTCTTTACCACTGTTCATCAAGGCGAAGACTGCGATCACAAGAACTATGACCACCAGCGCAAACACACCTATCATCCAGATGCCGTTTTCCCATGATACCAATGGAATGTTTATTAGTGATTTCACGATGTATTGGTTTTAAGTTTGAGTCAAATTTACAGGCTTAACCCGATTGAAAATATGATAATTCTCATGAAAATTAAAACCTAATGAATTGACCCTTAAACATTTTTTCCCTTGAGCATCTTGTTCCAGTACAAATTGGGCAGCCCGTACTTCTTCAGCATCCAAAGTCTCCAATGTTCCTTGTCACTATTAAAGACGAGCATACGTTTTAACTTGGGATCCGGTATGAAATTATTGTTGTAATCAAACTCGGCCAAGGTCATTTTTCCATAACCAGTGACCAACGGACAGGAAGAATATCCATTGTAAGACTTGTTGCTGGCCGATTTGTGCTCCATCAATTTAACAATGTTGTCCACCACAACGGGAACTTGTTTACGAACCGCGGCCCCTGTTTTGGCCGTTGGCAATGACGCAACATCGCCCAGACCAAAAATATTCGGGTAGGAATGGTGCTGCATGGAATGGTGGTCCACATTCAACCATCCAGAATCGTTGGCCAATACGGAATCACGGATAAACTTTGGTGCCGCTTGCGGTGGGGCCAAGTGCAACATATCAAAAGGTACACTGATATCCACATCGCCCACCATGGTTTCTCCCAGCTCGTTATCCTCGTTGATGATGCATCTGTTTTCTTCTGGAGCCGTATGGCTAAAGTGAACGATCCGGTTTTCCACATCGATTTCCTTGGGGGCGTAAAAGGGCTTAAAGTGAATACCATACCGATCAATGACCTTCATAAGGGTCTCACGAATCTCCTTGACCCCGAAAATAACGGTTCCCGGGGTGGCAAAAATCACGTTGGTGTCTTTTTTCAGGCCTTGCTTCCTAAAATAGTCCGCTGCCAGGTAGGCAATCTTTTGGGGAGCCCCTCCACATTTAATGGGCGTGGTCGGCTGTGTGAACAAGGCGTTTCCTTTTTTAAAGTTCCTGATGGTTTCCCATGTACGCTCTGGGTCAATATAATTGCTACAGGCCACTCCTTGCTCCAAAGCTTCGGGCAGGCCCTTGATCATACTTGGTTCCATGACCAATCCTGGGGCCACCACCAAATAATCGTAGGTAATGTCCCCGCTGCTTTCGGTTGAAACGCTATTTTTGTCAGGATTGAAGCCGGCGGCCTTGTCCTTGATCCAATCGACACCTTGCGGCATAACATCCGCCATGGGTTTAGCGGTCTTTTTAAAATCATAGGTTCCAGCTCCTACAAGGGTCCATGCAGGCTGGTAGTAATGTGTTTCGGAGGGCTCTATAACAGCTATGTCCAGCTTTTTGTTTTTCTTCAATAATTGGGCAGCGGTCATAATCCCAGCCGTTCCTCCCCCAATTATCAGAATTTGATAATGTGACTTCATGTTTGTTTAGTTAAATCTATTTAGGTAAAATATTGAGGAATGTCATAATATATTGTAACTAAAGTTACATACTTGATAATTTGAAGGCTTTTTTATGTGAATATTATCATTTTTATACAAAAAAAGCCGCTCTAGTGAGAGCGGCTTTCCTTATCAACCAACCAAAAAACCTAATTCTTGACCTTGCATGTATTAATCCCGAAAAGGGTGTACAAAGGACAAAAACTAACAAAACTTGTCAAGACAAATATGGCGGCCAAAGCCAGCAGCACATATGCCAATGTTCCTGTTATCACATTAAAATAATACAATGCCCCTACACCAAGTGCCAGGATAATCCGAATTGTACGGTCTGAACCGCCCATGTTTTTTTTCATAATTGATAGTTTATGATTACTACTATACAATTTACCAAAAATTGGATCAGCTTGTACCATCCTCTTTTTGATAATCAGAGGATTACTTCAAAAGTAACGGTTCGTCATCGACCAAATAGTAACATTGGTTACACAGACGCCATTATTTTTAAAGTATTTTTGCTTTTGAATCAGTTTTCGGCTTTTTGAACGACATAATGCCAATATGTTGGAATATTTTGATGCTTTTATCAATGGATTTTTGGGAACCGTGCGATGGACATGGAGGTCCATCATTTTTGATGTTCCCTGGTACACCAATTATTTCTGGGGATTGATAATCATCTCCCTTTTGGTCTGGGGACTGGAAATCCTGTTTCCTTGGCGCAAAGAGCAGTCCATTTTTAGAAAAGACTTTTGGCTGGATGCCTTCTATATGTTCTTCAACTTTTTTGTGTTCGCCATTGTAATCAGCGGGGTCTACAAGAGCTTGGGCATCCTTTTTGCCGATATTGGGATAGGTCAACGATCCATGGCCCTAGTGGATATTGCCCATTGGCCGCAATGGGTGCAATTGCTCGTCTTTTTTGTGGTGCTCGATTTTGTGCAATGGTTTACCCACGTTTTGTTGCACAGATACCCAATGCTATGGGAATTCCATAAAGTCCACCACAGCGTAAAGGAAATGGGGTTCGCTGCCCACATGCGTTTTCACTGGATGGAGAACATCCTATACAAACCTTTGAAAACTTTGGGAGTGATGGTTCTAGGTGGTTTTGAGCCCGAACAGGCCTATATTGTCCATTTTACCGCTATTGCCATCGGACATTTCAACCATTCGAACATTAAACTGACCTATGGTCCGCTGAAATACGTTTTGAACAATCCCGTAATGCACTTGTACCATCATGCCTACACCATTCCCGAAGCATCCTACGGTGTGAATTTCGGCATAAGCCTAAGCATTTGGGATTACATTTTCAAAACAAACTATATTCCGGAAAGCAGTGGTAAAATTAAATTGGGCTTCCCAGGGGATGATACCTTGCCCAATGGCTTTTGGGGACAGTTGACTTATGGTTTCAAAAAGCCGAAAAAAGACACCTAATCCGTCTTCCTCGGAGTGTCGAAAACAATGCTCCATATACCTCGCACCTCGTTGGGTCCGTATCCTATCGCTTTATCTTGGGGATACAGTTCCGATAGGCTTTTATATACTTTTTGGGTTATGTTTTGTCCTGGAGTTCCATGGCAGTTTAAGCACATGGTGTTCGTTACAATAGGATAGTAGAAGTACACTTTTCCGTTCTCTTCCCTTAAAATAGGTTGAACGGACGCACCGCCCGCAACCTGACCCTTAAAAGTTTCAATATGGGCCAATTCTACCACATTTGCTTGATTTTTAGGGTTACGTGGTTTATCCGAAACCCTTTTGATTCGTGCATTGAAGTTCGTGGACATGCTATCTGTCAATGGATACGCCCGTTCATTGCAGAAAGCTACGGCCGCTTCCACTCCTTCGTTCTGAATGGTACCCATCAGATTTTTGCCAAGTACTTTTTTGGTCCCCAAAGCATAACGCATCCCCAGTTCCTTGGGGGTCACTTCTATTTCGGATACTATTGGTGTCTTGCCTCTGTTGTATAGCGAATCCCCTCGACGATCCATCCAATGTGCTCGAAACCAATCCGGTTCCTCTATCCGATAATCGTACATGTACTCTGCAATCTTCCTTACCTCATCTTGTGGGAACTGTTGGGCAGGCATCAATCCGAACCTGCGGACTGCTCCGCGCATTTGGGCATGATCCTCAGACGGTAATTTCACGAATGCCATAATAGCGTCCACAAAAGCTTCCCTATCCGCATGGTCTTCCAAGTAATGGGCTTTTACGGCCACCATGGGCGGACCAATGCGCTGTCCGTTTTCCGGTGCGGATGGATTATGGCATAAATAGCATTGATTTTCCATCAATTTTTTGCCCTCCTCGACTTTAGATGCCGTTTGTGCTATCGGTTCAGAGACTTCCCCTTCGGATGTTTTAGGTCCCTGTTTGCAGGATAGCATCAGTAAAAAAACAACCATGGAAATCAGTGCAGATCTCATCAGTTGGACATTTTACCGCTGGCACAACTCACAAACGATTTTGCCTTGTCCACAAAACCATTTTCATCATCCATCGTAGGGTATCCCATGCGTTTGAGGGCATCTTTAACTAAGGAAGCATCATCGGCGCTTTGATGATCAAAGCTGACCGATGAGCTGTCCTTCTCCACAATCACATCTTTAATTTCTTTTATCCCTGAAAGTTTGTTGGATATCGTCTTGGCACATCCTCCACACTTTAGGTTTTGTACTTGGAATGTTGTTTTCATAATGACCAAATCTGGATTAATAGCACCAGCTTCTATACCCGCCCCTAAGATCATAGACCTTGGTAAAACCCATGCTTATGAGCTTTCTGGCTGCCTTCTGACTTCTGTTTCCCGATTGACAGTAAATGTAAAGGGGGGCATCTTTCTTCATCTTGGAAAATGCGGATTCGAAAGCGGAACCTTGGAAAAAATCGATGTTCTTGGCCCCTTTTATGTGACCGGACATGAACTCTCCCTTGGTTCTCACATCCACTAACTGGACCTTGCCTTTGGAAATGGCATCTTTATATTCCTCCCTATCCATGATCTGGATTTCATCGGGAAGGTTTTGTTCCTTGAACAAAAAACTGAATAATGACATAGTTTCGTTGTTTTGAGAGACTAAAGTACCCCAAACAACCCATGGCGGTCAGTAACGATAGTTACACAAAACCATCTTTTTCCCAATTTTTTTCGGGCTTATTTCAACGTAGTCGGACAAATGTAATCGGTAACGGGTATTCCCGCCTTTTTAATATCGGCAAAACCACCGGTCACGTCCACCAAATTGTGGATTCCCCTGCTCTTCAAGATGGAAGAGGCGATCATACTGCGATACCCTCCTGCACAGTGCACATAAAAAGTTTCTTTTTCGGGGAATTCCGATAAGTGATCATTGATATAGTCCAAAGGCGTCAAGTGTGCATCTTCAACATGCTCCGCCTTGTATTCCGATTCTTTGCGCACATCGTACACGGGCACTCCTTTATCCACCAACGCCTTGAGTTCTTCAGCATTGACGCTATCCACAGTATCAGCTTCTTTTCCTGCTGCTTTCCAGGCATCGATTCCCCCTTTCAAATAGCCCAAAGTATGATCAAAACCGACTCTGGACAAACGGGTAATGGTCTCTTCTTCCCTTCCTTCAGGGGTTACGAGCAGAATAGGTTGTTTTACATCGGCCACCAAGGCCCCAACCCATGGAGCAAAGCTTCCATCCAACCCAATGAATATAGAGCGTGGCACATGGCCTTTGGCAAAATCGTCCTGATGACGAACATCGAGCACAATGGCACCTGTTTCGTTAGCTGCGGTTTCAAAGGCATCCGGGGATAGGGCTTGCGTACCTCTCTCCAATATTTTATCGATATCCTCGTAGCCTTCCTTGTTCATTTTAACGTTCAAGGGAAAATATTGTGGCGGGGGCAACAGACCTTCCGTTACTTCCTCGATGAATTCATCCCTTGTCATATCGGCCCGAAGGGCGTAATTCATTTTTTTCTGATTGCCCAAGGTATCCACCGTTTCCTTCATCATGTTCTTTCCACAAGCGGAACCCGCTCCGTGCGCTGGGTATACGATCACATCATCGGCCAAAGGCATGATTTTGCTACGCAGGCTATCGAATAAAGTGCCCGCCAATTCCTCTTGGGTCATATGGGCCGCTTTTTGCGCTAAATCCGGTCGGCCCACATCACCTAGGAACAAAGTATCCCCACTGAAAATTGCATGGTCCTTTCCGTTTTCGTCGCGCAACAAATAGGTCGTGCTCTCCATGGTATGGCCAGGGGTGTGCAACGCAATGATGGTTACATTTCCCAGCTTGAACTCTTGGCCATCTTCTGCAATGATGGCATCAAAAGAAGGTTCTGCGGTTGGACCGTACACAATAGGCGCCCCGGTTTCTTTGGATAAAGTGAGGTGTCCGCTCACGAAATCCGCATGAAAGTGCGTTTCAAAAATATATTTGATTTCGGCACCGTTCTCTTCGGCTGTCCTTATATAAGAATCGACTTCCCTCAAAGGGTCTATTATTGCCGCTTCTCCTTCGCTTTCTATGTAGTAGGCTCCTTGTGCAAGGCAACCTGTGTATATCTGTTCAATTTTCATCTGTTGTGGTTTTTACCAAATATATAATTCCGTACCTTAAAGTTAAGTTACTAAAGTTACAAACTCTTCGTTTTGGACTGCAAGGACACTTTTTTCTGTATTGTACTCAATTCATGTGGGTTGTTACAGCAATCCACGGCATCAAAAGTTTGTGCAAATAGGTTTTCTTCGCCCAATAGATTGATGATGCCACTACTGTACAAAATATCCCTTGTAGGACCGATGGCCCCTGCGATCAAAAACTGGATTCCTTTTTCCCGCTGCTCCAAAATGATACGCTCCAACATCACGGCTGCACTGCTATCTATATAATTGATGGATTCCGCGTTCAGGATGATGAACTTGAGCTTTGGGCCTTTCTTTTCAATCTGTTGATAGAGCTGTTTTTTAAAATAATCCTTGTTGCCGAAATAGAGTTGTGCATCAAACCTGATGATCAGTTTATCCTCGTACACCTCCACATCTTCCGTAAAACGATTTACGTTCTTGAAATACGTGGTGCCCTTGATTCTTCCCAAAACCGCGATATGGGGATTGGAAATGCGGTACACCAATAACAAAAGCGAAAGGAGTACTCCGAGAAGGATGCCCTCGATTAAACCGATGAACAAGGTCATTAAAAAAGTCGCATTCAATAAGATAAACTCGTCTTTTCTATTCTTCCAAAGCTGCAGCGGGTACTTCAAATCAATAAGGCCAAAAACCGAAACAATGATAATGGCACCCAGTACCACCGTAGGTAGATTGTAGAAAAGTGGTGTCAAGAACAACAAGACCCCCGCTACCAACAAGGCACTAAAAACCAAGGCCATTCCCGTTCTAGCCCCTGAGTGGTCGTTTATGGCCGTTCGGGAAAAGCTTCCGGAAACGGAAAAGGACTGAAAAAAGGATCCCAAAATATTGGACATCCCCAAAGCGCGCAATTCTTGATTCGGGTCCAAATCGTATTCTGGGTGGCGTTCCTCCACCGTTTTGGCAATGGAAATGGACTCCATGAACCCGAACAGGGCGACCGTAATGGCAATAGGCAAAAACTGACCTATTTTGTCCCATTGCATTCCGGGTATTTCAAAACTGGGCAATCCTCTTGGGATGTCCCCAACAATTTTTATCCCTTTTGACTCCAACCCTAAGAGCACCACGGCTAAAATACCCAACACGACCACCAATAAAGGGGTGGGTAGTTTTTTGTTGATTTTTTTCAACCCTATGATCACCAAAATGACGAGAATCCCCATTCCCAACGTCAATGGGTCAGCATTGCGAAGGCTGGAAAAAATACTTCCCAAGAGCACGTAGATCTTTCCCGATTGCTGCAAATCCACTCCCAAAATATGCTTTAACTGCCCCAAGCCAATTAATATAGCTGCTGCTGAAGTAAATCCGCTAATGACCGGCTTGGAGAGAAAATTGACGAAAAAGCCCATTTTTAAAACCCCCAAAAACAATTGGAACAGTCCAATGAGCAGGGTCAAAAATATAACTGCTGAAATGTAATCCTGGGTGTTGGCCAACTGCATGGCCCCAATTCCTGCGGCAACCAGCAAAGAGTCCATGGCCACGGGGCCTACGGCCAATTGTCTCGAAGTTCCTGTAAGGGCATAGACCAATTGGGGGACCAGGGCCGCATACAACCCATAAATGGGGGGCATACCGGCAATCAAGGCATAGGCCATACCTTGGGGAATGAGCATAATTCCCACAGTAAGACCCGCCACCAAATCGCCATAGAGAGTTGAGCGATCATAGTCGGTAATCCACGATAAGAAAGGAAAAATCCTTTTGATCATGTAATTGGTTTTATGCAAAAATAGCTTGCCTAATGGCAATCCACAGTAACAAAGGGCACAAACTTAAAGATCTACAATTTGAATGTAGTTTCTATGCAGTTCCAACTTCTTCATTTTTTCCAATTTTTTCAGCAAACGGGAAATCACGACCCGTGAGGTATGGAGATCATATGCTATTTCTTGATGGGTATTCCTTATTTGGTTATCGTTGGTGACCTCCACCTTCTTTTTAAGGTAATCCACCAGCCTTTGGTCCAGGTTTTTAAAGGCGATGCTATCCACCGTTTGAAGCAATTCGTTGAGACGGTTCTGATAGCTTTCAAAGACATAATTGCGCCAACCCCTGTATTTGCCCATCCACTCTTCCATTTTTTGAACGGGAACCATCACGATTTTGGTATCGGTCTCCGTAATGGCCCTTATCTCGCTTTTGGTCTGGCCCATACAGCAGGCCATCGTTACGGAACAGGTTTCCCCTTGCTCTAAATAATACAGAAGCAACTCGTCTCCCTCCTCATCTTCCCGAAGCACTTTTATGGCTCCGGACAACAACAAAGGAATGCTTCGGATGTATTGTCCAATATCCATAATGGTTTCACCAGCGGGGACTTCCATTAATTTCCCTTCTTCCAGAATTTCATCGATAAGGGGTTGTTCAAAATAGTCGTTGAATGTTGCTAAAAGCTCTTCTCTCATGTTGTAAAAATACGCTGCCCTAAGGTAACCATTTTAGTGAAAATGCAGCCTTTTTGATGCATCCAAAAAGCAAGACCCGCACCTAAGGCACGGGTCTACTGCGGTAACGCAAACTAATAAACTGAATCAAACGAACTTAAACTTATAATTTCATGGGTTTCCCCTCGATTTCTTTTGAGATGGGCATATCCAATATTTCCATAACGGTCGGTGCGATCTGGTTGGAATGCAGTTGTTCCTTGTCCTTAACCTCCCCCATAGGATCAATCCCTTTTCCGAAGGCTACCATCCAAACGGAGCCTGCCCCTTTAATATCGCTTCCATGGCTTCTCCAGGTATCCAATGGCTCGGTTCCGCGTCCATGATCTGTAGTGATCAAAAACACGGTTTGGCCCTTATAAAAATCATCTTGCTGGGTAAACTCCCAAACCTCCTTGATCAATCCATCTGTGTTGTGGGCCGATTTCAAGTAGGCCTGATAATCCCCATCATGTGCAAAATCATCCGTTTCCCCGTAAGAAATGAAAATCAGTTTTGGATGCTCCTTTTTCATGTGCTCCAAGGCATAATGATGGGTAAATGCATCCAAACGGACCGTGCCCCAAGGGCTTGGTATCCGCTGTTGCAATTGGTTGAGGAACTTTTCCCTTTCATTCAGGTTTCCGGTAGCTGGCTCAAAACCGGCATTGACAGGAACTCCAGACCGTTCTTCGTTTACGATGAACGGAAATACATCCCAACTGCCAAAGGCAGCTACTTTACCTTTTCCTTCGGGAATGTTGTTGTATCGTTCCAAAATGGTGGTGTTGGGATTGGGAACTTTATCATTGCTTCTGATGTTCTTATCGTCTGCAGTTCCCGTCAAAATTTCGTTGTACCCAGGGTAGGAAAACCACATGTTATTGGTCAAGTCGACTTTACTTCCCTTATTTCGGTTACCGTGAATCTGGCCCATTTCTTCCACTTGGCTCCAGAAAAAGGGCAATAATGCTTCCCGTCGTTCCTCTGCTGTTTCTCGCCAGAAAGCCTCCTTCAACATTTCTTCATCATGCACATAATCCTTGTTACCGATCAAAAGGGAATCCGCTCCCGAAAAGAGTTCCTGCCAACGGAAACCGTCCAACGTAATCAAAATTACCTTTGTATCCCTATTTTGGGCATTGGCCCTGAGCATTGCCACTACGGCAATCATCAAAAACAAAATTCTATTTTTCATTTTCCTGTGGTGTTTTAAATGTTGCTGTTTCGGACCAATCACTCCAGTTCAGGTTTTGGTCACGGTACCGAACCCTCCAATAATAGGTGGTATTGGGTTGTAATCGTTTGGTTTTCTCATCGGTCAAATCGTCCTCTTTTTGACGGTTTTCCTTGTAATACCAGTTTTGGAACTGTTTCCAACTGTCCAAATCCAACTTTTCAAAATCCGGGGTTTGGGAAACCTGCCAATGTGCTGCCGCATGGAATGCTCCACTCAGCGGACTTGAAAATCCACCCGCTTTCAGCATAGTGAACTCGGTGGTCACACTTTCATTGTTCATTGGCGAAAGTACTGTTGGGGCATCGGGTTTTTTCTCCAATCGCCATATGGTAATACTGTCGCGAAGCTCGTTCTGCCTAGCCTTTACATTGTTCCCTTGACTGATTCTTTTGATGGTAAACTTAGGGTCGTTTCGGTTGCCATCGACCTCTACCATCACAAAACCGTACTCATCTTGGGTAACGGTAAACTCATCATAGTCCCTGCCTTCAAACTCGCCCCAATTGTCGATGGCGCCACCTGCCGAGGCCACATTGATCCACAAATGCTTGTGATCCCTGGACTGCCCTCTTGAATAGCCATGGGTATGCCCGAAAAAGTGGATACTGGGCTTTCCTGTTCTGGTCGAAAACGCTTCCAACATTTTTACCACCTTCCCTGTGGATTCTTCTTCTCCCGGAATCCATAGTTCCGATTTGTGCGGATGATGAAGTTGTGCGAACACAAAATCAATGTCATCATTCTTTTCGGTATCCGACAGCACTTGTTCCAACCATTCATATTGCTCGCGAAGGTCCCGATAACCGTCGTTGGAGTTCAAACCGATGATTCTCGTATTGCCATAATCCTTGTACCACCAATGCTCGGCATAGGCCGGCGTGCCATTTTCAGGAAGACTGAAGTATTTAAAGTAGAAAACGGAATTGCGTTCATGGTTGCCCAGAACAGGATAAACTGGCACCTGAGCAAAGAGTTTTTGTGCGGGGTCGAAGAAGTGGTCTTTCCATTGATGGTATTCACTGCCCCTCTCTACCAAATCCCCGGGTATCATCACCATGGCCAGATTATCGGGCAACTTACCTCCATGCTCCTGTTCCAAATACTGTAGAACCCCTTGGTTCACGATTTCTGAAAACTTGTTCGGATGCTGACTATCGTATTGCATATCGCTCATGGCCACGATGTTGAACGACTCTTCGTCACTTGAAAATGGTGGGGTCTTGAATTGATGGATGTCCGATTTGGCTTTTCCCGTTTTTACCCGATAATAGTATTCCGTAAAGCGCTCGAGGCCTTCCAATTTCACGGTATGCACCCTTGAATCGGAAAAATTGATGTCCTCGGCTTTCCCTGATGTTTTCTTGCCAAGTTTTTCAGTGGTCCCCCATTCCACGATGCTTTCTTCCCCGCTTGTGGTCTCCCACATGATCACAATGGAATTGGGTTCCGCATCCTGTAGATAAGGTTGCACCAAAATTTGGGAATCGGTTTGGGCTGATAGTTTCATCAAACCCAAACAGCAAACGATAAGTAATTGGTTGATTTTTTTCATTAGGCTATAGCATTGGTTTTTAAAAAGGCGCAGTTCAATATTTCAAAGGCTTTTTCCAGTTCTTCCCTGGTTATGGTCAACGGAGGGGAAAGTTGGAGCACGTTTCCTTTGGAAACTTTGAAACTCAATCCTTGTTTGAGACACTCGTACATAATTTCTTCGGCTTCGGCCGTTGCTTTTTCCTTGGCAGTTCTGTCGGTCACGAGTTCAATGCCCCATAGAAGTCCTACGCCACGTACATCCCCGATCAAGGAATATTTCCGATGCATTTTGTACAGGGCCTTTTTCATGAACTCCTCATCCTCCTTAACCTTTTGCAGGATGTTTTCTTCTTCCAAAACCTCTAAAAGCGTCAGTCCCGCAATGGACCCCAACGGACTCTTCTCGTGGGTGTAATGACCAAGTGATATATGTCCGAATTTGTTGTATTCTTCGCGGGTAACGATGGCCGCTTGGGGAATTATCCCTCCCCCAAGGCCTTTCCCTAGGCAGAGAATATCGGGTTCTATATCGAAAAGCTCGTAGGCGAACATGGTCCCCGTTCTTCCAAAAGCGATGGGGATTTCATCCAAAATCAACAAAACACCGTGTTTGGTACAAAGCTCCCTAGCCGCTTTCCAGAATTTTTTTGATGGAATCTGCACATCGGTGTTGCGAATGGTCTCTGCCAAAAAAGCTCCAATTTGATGGTCTTTTTCCAAAACATATTGTAGATACTCCAATGCCTTGTCCTCGTTTCCCTCGAATATGCCCCGATAGGTAATTGGGGGCGGAATACGTTCCACACCCGGCATCAATGGCCCCATATGTTCCTGAAAGACCGCTTCGCCACCCACACTGATGGCATCCAGAGAGGCTCCGTGGAACGAATCCCAAAACGAGACCACCTTGTGCTTCCCCGTTATGGCCCTGGCCAATTTTAAGGCTATGCCTATGGCCGAACTTCCATTTGGAGTCAACAAGATGCGATTGAGACCTTTTGGCGTATAGGAAGTCAATTTTTCCGCAAATCGAACTGCTGTTTCATTTGCGTAGCGTCTTGTGGAAAACGTCAGGTTTTGTAGCTGATCCGTTAATCTTGCAACCAACTTTGGATGCGAAAAACCGATTTGGTGCACATTGTTCCCGTGAAAATCGAGGTATTTCTTGCCCGACACACTTATCATGTGCGAGCCCTCGCAATTTTGGAGCACATCCAAACAGGGTGTCGACATGGATTGATGCATAAAATACTTGGCATCCTTTTCCAATAGTTCCTTGGTTTCCTCGCTCACCTCGTTCTGCAACCATTGGCTCCGTGCAGGAGTCAGGTTGATGTCGCCTTCCACAACAGATTCTGTGTTGTGCCTATCGCGCTTTGTATGGTCCATGCTTACTTTTTATTTCCCGTTCTTCGGTGGTGTCATCCAATACGTAAATATCGTAAGAATCACCGTTGTCGTATACCCGAACAACAATATGTCCTTCTTGACTTTTATATTGATCCAACCTGCCACCGATCACATCTTTGGTGCCTTGTAGCATAATGGTCGAAAAAATATCCCGGTCTCCTGGGTATAGTTTTTTTGATGTTATCCTTCGGAGGACTTCCTCCCCTGGATGATCGGCCGTCCAATTTTGTTGAATCCAGACCCGAGGCCTAATGGTCCGTACATAAAACGGGTTTTGGGAATCTCGGTTCCCATGATGATTCAACGTGGCCACATCAACAGCACCGATAACAGGCGCCACATGGGATTCCACATCATTCAAATTTGTTTGCCCAAAGCCATTGATCCCCGAAATATCACCTCCCGTATAATAATTGAACTTCCCATAATCTATTCGAATGACATTGCTCAAAGGATTCTCCCCATGGTATTCCCCTGGCTCAAAAAGGGTATAAAAAGCATCATCATAACCTGTCCAAACAGTACCATTGGAGGCAATGTTCCGTACTGAAAAATTGGGATAATCCGTCGGGTGTTGTTGTAATACAATTTGATTATCGCTGCCCACCTGCAAGGCTTCGTTTTTCAACCCTACTTTTTCTGATTGATATGCTATGAACTTCCAATATTCCTTCAAGGTAGGAATCATTCCATATTTATCCTTGGAAAATCGCTCTTGGGATTGCACTTTTCCATCCTTCAGATCTACGGGAAATTCAAATCCACGATCGATCAATGTATTGATCGGGATCAAAGTGCCCACTTCCATGATTCCTGTAAGTTGATACCCTCCGGGCGCTAATTTTCGCAAGGAATCGACTTCACCAAAGTGGTCATCGTGGTAATGGGTGATCAAGGCATAATCCAACTTTCGTTCTTGCTTTTTGGGCAGGAATCGATCGATATAATCCACAATCCATTCAGGTGCCGTTTTGGACCTGTTTGGAAGCAATTTTGCATTTCTGCTCGATGTGGTCCTTGGATGTGTTTCGGACATATCCCCGGCATCCACCAAAAAGGTCGTACCATCGGGAAAGACCATAAAAGCGGCATCGCCCCTACCGGTATTGATGTGGTGGATATCCAAAAAACCAGGTTGCCACTCGGGCAATTGTTGTTTTTGCCCATGTGAAACCTGCACCATTAAAAAAATGAGTAGTAGATAAGACTGTTTGAGGTTGATGTGCATGTTTATTTTTCTCTATACAACTGGTTTGCCGGAATGATCTGTTTTGGGGTATCGGGACCTGAATACTTTACATCCAAATGATAGCCTCCCCCTCCATTGAAAAATTCAACGCGCACCAGGTGTCTTCCTTCGGATAGCTCCAAAGAACCGCTACGTTCCATAACGCCATGGTCGCCATCGTTGTCCACGATTTCAGAACCGTTCACATATAGCTTGCTCCCATCATCACTATTGGTAAAAAAACTATAGTTGCCGCTTTCAGTCACTTCCAGATAGCTTTCGAAAACCACGGCCACCTGTTCTTGTGGCATATCGTCGGTCAGTGCTTGCTTATGGGAAAATTCGGTAACATACCCGTCGTATGTAGGGTTCAAGGATGCAAAGTCGGGTAGCTTTTCTACACCACTTACCTCAAACACCTGAAATTTTACGGGGTCCTTTTTGCTCTTCGATACAATTCTGAAGCTTCCTTCGGCAACGGTACTTACCAATCGGTCGTTCTGAAAAACACCTGCCTTGATGATATTTGTCTCTTTTAGATAAAAGGTGTCTTGGTAAACTTGACTGTTTTCCAAGGTGGGCACATTATTGCCAATGGTATATCGAATCTCCCCAACATTGTTCGGGTTCTGCATGACCACAGCCACAGAATCCGCTTTAAAAACTCCTCCGGCCGGCTCAAAATAGCCTGCGCCCGGAAGGATTTTTGGTGGGGTTATTTGCTCTTTTCGCTTGTAGGTTAGTTTTGGGGCTTCATTTCCTATAAAAGCGCCCTTTACAGGTCGGCCTATCCAAGCTTGAGGTGTTTGTAACCCCATGGCATAAGCAACGGTCGGCGCATTATCGTATTGGTAAACGGTTTCTTCAATCTTGTAGCCTTTTTTGATGCCCGCTCCATATAGGATGAACGGAATTTCCATTTCGGCCAAGCTTTCGCCTCCGTGACCAAAGCCCAATCCTCCGTGATCTGCGGAAAGAATGAACATGGTTTTCTCAAAGATTCCAGCTTGTTTGGTGGCATTTACGATTTCTGCAATCAAGGAATCCGCTTTTTCCACGGATTTGTAGTACGCAGGGCTTCCGTGTCCCAAAGCATGACCTGCATGGTCTACATGATCCAAGTGCACAAATGTGAATTCTGGCGTATGTTCTTTGATATAGTTTACAGCAGCTTCGGTGGTTTTATCCTCGTGGTCACCGTCGACATCAAAATCCACATCAGCTTTTTCGAACAAGCGTCCGAACCCATCCCAATCGTAGATGGCCCCTACATGGGCTTCTGGTTGCTGATCTTTAAAAAGAGTGAATATCGTTGGAAAAGTACCGTTTTCGGTAACCACAACGGGTGGCAACTGATGATCGAACTTTTCCCAACCATTGGAGGTCACTCCATGTTGTTCGGTATCGGCACCCATGATCATACTGGCCCAATTGGGACTGGAACTGGATGGAAGTACCGACCTGGCGTGCATGGTAGCGGCTCCATGCTGTGTCATGGAATCCAAGGTCGGGGTATTTGCTTTTTGAATTCCGTCGGGACTCATCCCATCAATTCCTATGACAACGATGTGATCAATTCCCTTTGGCGTTTGCTCCTTTTTGGAAGAACAAGACCACAGGAACAAAATTCCCGTGGTCATGATCATTGCTTTATGAAGTTTTCTTTTAAACATTGGCAAACCCTAGTTTTCCCACCAAACCTTGGTGGTTATCTGGTCTCCTCCAATTCTGGTAGAGGCTTCCGAATAGTTTGCGTTGTTCAAGGATTCCTCGTTACTGGGATATTCGAATCTACTTGGGTAGACATCGTAGAAAGCATCGGGTCCTGGTTCAATAGTGGCAGGGAAGCCGGTTCTTTTGTATTCTATAAATCCTTGGTAATCCGTATAGAACAAGTTGATATACTTCTGGGTCATGATCGTTTCCAAGCTATTGTCAAAAGCAACTCCTGCGCTTGTCAAATAATCAGCTGGCAATTCAACTCCCCAATATTCGAAGTTGGCAGTAACCCCTTCTTCATAAAATGTTTGGGCATCGTCATTGATCCAACCTCTTTGGGCCGCTTCGGCCAAGATAAACTGAACTTCTGAGTACAGCATCAACCTAGCTTGGTTGGTGTTGGGCTGAAAGTAGAAATAATCGATATTGAATTTTGAAAGGAATGCATCCCCTCCTTGATAAGTGTATGCGGGTCCGTCCACAACTCCGTTCAACATACCAACAATCTCTGGGGATTCTTCTTCCACTGAATTGGCCGTTGGATCGGCAAAGAACCCCAATCGGGGGTCGTCCAAGCCTTCCAACATGGTTACGAAATGCTCGGAAATCCTGTATTCGTTATAAGACCCTACACGATAAACGGACTCTTCGGTCACGGGGTGTGCATCTGGATTTGCCGCCAAAAATGTAAGGGTGGCGTTATCCTCATTGGATTCCATAATCGGGAATTGGCCCGGGTTTCCATAAATCTCGCTTATCACACTAGATGCAACTGAAGGGGAAACTTCACTCAAGCGAAGTGCCAAACGCATCCTGAGTGAATTGGCAAACTTTCTCCACATCTCCAAATCGCCGTCAAAAAGTAAATCTCCCTTGATTTGGGTCAAATTAGAACCTGACAGAAGCGTGTTTGCAGCAGCAAGCTCGGAAAGCATTGATGTGTAAATGGCCTCTTGTTCATCGTACATCGGTGTATAGTTTTCCTCACTCGCCTGATTTACCTCGGAGTAAGGCACATCGCCCCACATATCGGTCAAGATACTGAAAGCCCATGTCTGCATGATCTTGGAAACGGCAACATAACTGTTCAAATCGGTCTCACCTGCCAATTTTTCCAATTCCTTGGCGTCTCTAATGGTATAGTAATAATTGTTCCATGCTCCACTCTGATCACCCCAATCAAACAAATCGAAAGAGGTAAATACAATTCGGGCACCGTATTGCCCCATAAGGTTACCTTCACTCCACGACCCACTTACTGCTTCCCTGTTGGACCTTCTTTGAAGATTGGTCAAAAGAAGTTCGGGGTTTTGGTTGATGTTCAAGGCAACATCCGGGTTGTCGTTGCTCACGTCAAACTTGTCGCAAGACCACAGGGTCATCGCAAGTACTGTCGCTATTAAAAATATCTTTTTCATGTTGTTATTGTTAACCTGATTAAAATTCTACGTTGATTGCAAATCCTAAGCTACGCGTGGTCGGTACGGTGGCATTTTCCACCCCTGGCACATAGCTTCCGCCCCCGAAGGACAATAGTTCTGGGTCTCCGTGGTTGAAATCCTTGGCCCACAACCAAAGGTTGGTCCCAATCACTGAGAAGCTCAATTTTTTAATATCGTCTCCCTTGAACAATTTGGTCGGGAAATCGTAGGTCAATCTGGCTTCTCTTAGTTTCACAAAAGTGGCATCGTATATACCTTCGGTGTCATTATCCCTTCGGTATCTGTTGTTGTGGTATGCATTGGCAGGCACAATGACGTCATTGGGCACATATTGGCCATTTTCCAATTTCACACCATCACCGATCACACCATCGTTCCAAGCAACTCCGTTATCATCAGTATAGTCAAGGCCTGAATCGGCAATACCAGGATGTGGCCCTCCGTATTCTGGCGAACGACCCCAAAGGGTTTCCACTACGTTACCGGAAGTGGCAGCGATCAAACGGGTCCTGGACAATAGTTCTCCCCCTTGCCTCCAATCAAACAAGAAATTGAGTGAAAGGTTTTTATAGGTAATGGTATTGTTCCAGCCCAAGGTAAAGTCCGGATTAAAGTTTCCAACTTTTCTCAAGGTGTTGTCCTGCTGTACCAAACCTTCGTTAAAGATGACTTCTCCATAATAAGGGCTGTTCTCATCCTCTACTTTTACCAATCCAGTTCCCCACATATCGCCAAGGGACCCTCCTTTTTCTGCAACAAGTGAAATTCCATTGCTTCCATATTGATACCTTTCGACTCCATCGGCCAACTCCAGGACCTTGTTTCGGTTCAAACCAAAGTTGAAGGAAGAGTTCCAGTTGAAGTCCTCGTTGCGTATTGGATTGATCCCCAACATGATTTCCAATCCTTGGTTACGTATTTTACCGGCATTGATGGTTCTTGCTGTTTTACCTGAGGTAATGGGCAAATCGATGTCCAAAATCTGGTTCTTGGAAACTGTATTGTAATACGTGGCATCCAACGACAGTTTATTGTTGAAGAACCTTAAATCGGTACCGAACTCGTATGATGTCTGTATCTCTGGTTTCAAATCAAAGTTTGGCAGCGTATTGGCAGGACCTGCCGTAGGATTATCTCCAACCGGCGTTCCCAATGCGTAATAATCGGAAAGCCTATATGCACCGGTATCACTACCAACCTGTGCCCAACCACCTCTAAGTTTGGCAAAGCTCAACACATCCTGATTTCCAAAATCGAACAGATCCGATAGTACCACACTTAAAGATGCGGATGGGTAGAAATAGGAGTTGTTCTGCTCTGGCAAGGTAGACGACCAGTCGTTACGTGCTGTAAGATCTAGGTAAATACTGTTGTCCCATCCCAATTGTGCAAATGCATACAGGGAATTGATTTGTTTTTCAGGACGGCTTGTACGTTGTACCAAGGCTCCATCCACGTTGGAGAAAGAATAGATGCCGGGAATCAAAAGTTTGTTGGCCATCAATGAGTTGAAATGGTTTTTCTGCACCATTCTGTTCCCTCCAAAGTTGGCATTCACATGGAGCTTATCGGTCACATCCTTGTCATAGGTCAACAAGAAATCCAAGTTGGTCTCTTGAAAGTTGATTTTATCCTCCCTGTACTGACCGTTTGGAAAACGCTGCGTAGAGTAAGCTCTTTTTATGAATCTGTATTCAGAGAAGAAATCACGTCCCCCCCTTACCATGAATTTAAAATCATCACTGATATCATAAGTAGCAGAAAGATTCCCTATGATTCTATCCTTTGCCAGACCATTTGTGTTCTCGTACATGGTAAAGTAAGGGTTATCGTGATAGTTATAGTTGTAGTTGTACTGTTGGAAGCCTTCCAGACCATCTTGCCAGTAGTTTCTTAAACTATTTACATTGACCTGTTGTCCCCACCAGATGAACAGATACATTACCGATTCGGTACCATATCCATTTACGTGACGGTTATCCGAATCTGAACGGATATAATTGATCTTGGATGACACCTTTAACCTATCGGTAATTTGATAGTCCCCTGAAGCGGAGATGGTGTTTCTCTTGATATCGGTGTTCGGAACAATACCCTTATTGTCCAAGTTGGTATAGCTTACACGGTAGTTTCCGTTGTCATTGGATCCGTAGAACGAAACGGTATTGATCAAGGTTCTACCTGTTTCCATGAATTCTTCCGCGGGATTCCCTCCATACACAAAAGGTGTTGGGGTAATGGTCCCTCTTCTATCCAAATCGACCCCAGAAGAACCAAGTACGTAATCCAAGCCATGGACATCACCACCACGAAGGCCATTGGATGTCGGGGAATCGTGCTGCGCACGTAAGGTACCGTCCAAAAGCGGGCCCCAGGATTCATCCACACCATCGTATGTACCGCTTCCGTAACCATCTACAAACTGAAAGTCAAAGTTTTTACCCTGACCATATACGCCTTGATATTCCGGAGCTTTCAATACACTCTCAAAAGTGGTCTTGGAACTAAAGCTGACCCCTCCTTTACGACCCCTACCGGATTTAGTGGTAATGATTACCGCACCGTTCGCTGCCCTGGACCCATAAAGTGCCGTAGCGTTCGCGCCTTTTAGTACGGATATGGACGCTACATCATCGGGATTGATCTCGGCCGCACCGTTACCATAATCCAAGTTCATATTGGAAGCACCTCCCAACGTATTGGTCCTGGTGTCCGTGTTATTGTTGATTGGGATACCATCCACAATAAATAAGGGCTGGTTGTCACCTTGCATGGAGGAATACCCTCTGATGACCACCGATGAGGATTGTCCAGGTCCCGTACCGTTGGTAACCACCTGGACACCTGCCGTTCTACCGGACAGTGTGCTTACCGTGTTTGTACTGGTGGATTGCGAGATTTCCTCTCCTGCAACCTTTTGAACGGAATAACCCAAGGACTCTTCATCCCTTGTAATGTTCAAGGCCGTTACGACAACCTCATCCAACTGCTGGGAATCTTCTTGCAACACAATGGTTGCGGTACTTTTTCCAGTAGTGTCAAAATCCAATGGGATATACCCTATGTAAGAAACTACCAAGGTTTCTCCTCCCTGGGGCAACTCTATTTCAAAGTTCCCATCAAAGTCTGTAGCAACACCCACGCTACTACCTTTTACAACAACCGACGCCCCGGGCAAGGGCACGTTGTTCTCGTCAACCACCTGCCCTGTAAAAGTAACTTGGGAATATCCAATGATACTTACAGTAAAGGCAAGTAAAAACGTTAAGATTGATTTTTTCATTTGTTGAGTATTTGTAAAATTTGGTTAATTATTTATCAACAAATATCCAACACAAGAGTTAAGGCAGCCCTTTAAACAGATTAAAAAAATGATACGGAAAGGTTAAAAGAAACACTGCAATGTTATGTAAACATTATTTACAAATATGCAATTTTTGAAAATCGCTGTGAACACCAGTTTTTACAATATATCCTAGTGTTGTAGTGGATTAACCGATTTTTTCACTAATCTTGATTGACCAAATAATATTATAAATACTAAACATTAGAAGCACGTATAAAAATGGAAGACTACCTCATAGGCATTGGTAAAAGAATCAAGCAAATACGAAAGAACAATAAAAAGACCATAAACGATGTTGCCAACAGTGCCGGGGTTACCGCTGGACTCATTTCACGTATTGAAAATGGCAGAACCATACCTTCACTCCCCGTGTTTTTAAAAATAGTAGGGGCCTTGGAAACCGAGATGACCGATTTTTTTGACGGAATCCCCAAAGCCAATGGCCACAATTTTTTAGTGACCCGCAAGGATGAGCAATCCATTATAGAAAAAGAGGATGAAGCTGTTGGGTTTACCTATAATTACATTTTTGGCAAACAATTGAACTCCGTTGGTTTTGAAAGTGTCCTTTTGGAAGTGGAACCCAACTCGGAAAGGGACAAAGTGGTCACCGATGCCTTTGAGTTCAAATATATTTTGACAGGAGAGTGCTACTACGAGATAGGGGACCAAGAGGTCCTTTTAAAAGAGGGGGACTCCATATTTTTTGACGGCAGAATCCCCCATGTTCCAATCAATAGGGGAAAAATTCCCTCTAAAATGTTGGTCGTGTACTTCTTTATCTGATCAAGGGAACAACTGCTCGGCCAAATCCGACAAGGAATCCAAGATCATGGAGGGTTCCGCGGTTGCCAATTGCTCACGGGTCTGCGCTCCGGTCAACACCCCAACCGTTAATCCACAATTGGCATTTTTGCCTTCTTCAATATCAATCACGGAATCACCCGCCTTTAATACCTTTTCGGATGCCGTGATGCCAAACATCGCCATGGCTTTGTCAATCATTTCCGATGATGGCCTTCCTTTGACCACATCATCCGCAGTGATCAAGGCATCGATCTGTTCTCCCGGCACCCAACCCAGCTTTTTTAGAAGTGATGTTGCCGTTTTATGGTCATAACCTGTATTGAGCACCACCTTTACGTCCTTGGACCTTAACAGGGTAAAGAGCTCCTCGACACCATCATAAGTGGTCACATCCAAATTCGCATAGGCTTCTTCCAACATGCCTTTAAAATCTTCAAAAACCACATTGGGGTCCACCCCGGTTGTTTTGGTTTCTTCCAAAATATCGGCAATGGCCTTGAATTTTTCCTTACCTGCCCCAAATTCCAGAACGGTATCCAAAGAGACCTCTACTCCAGATTTGGCCAAAGCGGCCCTAACGGTTTTGTACACCACATTGTCTTCGTTCACTGTGGTGCCCGCCATATCAAAAACGGCCAGTTCTATTTTTTTCATAAATTGATTTTCTGCTTATTGAATATAGAAGCAATATGCTTTCTCGAGAATCCGGCACTGCCCGTCATTCCCTTGCCACCAATTCCCGTTACAATATGAACATTGTCGTCAATGGTCTTTTGAAAAATATCGCTGTTCTTGCATTGTGAGTACATTCCGTACCATCTTTTTTGGATTTGAAAGGTGGGCAGGTCGACTATTTTTTTGGCCTCCTCGATCATAAAATTGTCAATATCCATATCCAGCTCATACCCTAAATCCTCAATTTTAGGGGCATCGGCATACTGATGGGAATCCCCCAAAATCACTGAGCCATCTACTGCTTGTTTAAAAAGGATGTGTACGCCCCATTTCTTTTGAAGGCTTTCTTTCGGCTCATTGGCCTTGATACTCGCATAGGAAGGGCATTCGTGAAATGCCTCGTAACGCCGAATGGACCAACCTGTAAGAATCGAACCTTTCAATTCATAGTTTTCTTGAGGTTTGGTCTGCATCATCTGTAATTTGGCAACCTCGAGGTCGCTGGCAGCAAAGGTCTCTGGATACAGGTTTTTGAAGTCCGCACCGTTGCATATAATCACCTTTTTGCCATAAACCACTTCGCTTTTTGTATTCTGGACCGAAACCCAGTCCCCATTGGATTCACAGGAAACAACAGGGAAATCAAACTTGATGTCCAGCCCTTTTTGTGCCACCAAATATTCCTGAAGCTTATGGATCATGGTTCTGGGCTCTACGGTGACCTCTTCAGGAAAAAACAATCCGGATACCACATAATCCTTTCGGAGTCCCGGGTATTTGTCCAAACATTCTTGCTGGGTCAGCATTTTGGAGGCATAATCGTTGCCACTGTTTATGGCCCTGAGCTCTACCAACAATTGCTCCTCCTCTTCATTGGATGCCAAGTACACCGTTCCGTTCTGGCGGATACTGATATCGAACTGGGATTGAACCTCTTTATATATTCGAAGGCTTTCACGTCCAAATTTTTGCCATTTGGTATTCATGCCCGAAGGAACCACTTGTCCAAAATTTTGGGTGGTCGCTCCTTTGGGGTAAGCGTCTTTTTCCACCAAACAGACCTTTAAGCCCATTTCCAGTGCATGATAGGCATGAAAAGTCCCTAAAATACCACCACCTACAATGACGGCATCATATTTATTTCCCATAATCCAGTTGGTTGTTGAGTTGTTCCGCTTTGCGTCGAGAAGCAAAGTGGATGAATAGAATTATTGTGCTGCAAATACCAATGAAGGCAACAGCATAGGTACCGTAAACAAAAAAGTTGAGCCAAGACAGATTGGCCTGTCCAAAGTTTTTATAGAGCAATACCAAAATACTGCCCACGTATCCGAAGGCATCGGCTATATAGATAAGAAATCCAGAATTTCCCTTTACCTTGAAGGTTGCGATAAAACGATCAAAAAAGAGACAGTTGAACGGCACATAACAAATGTACAACCCAAACCCGGTGCAAACCATCCAGACAAAGGGGTCCAACATCCTCGTTTGAAACATAAGGGTGCTCACGGCCAAAACCACGGTCCCAAGAATCAGTAATATATGATAGGTAAGCAAGGCTTTGAAGTTGTCCTTGATATAAAAAATGGCCCCTATGATCAACAGCACCACTATGGCTATTATGATTTCCGAAGTGGAAAAAACGGAAACATCCCCTTTGTACCCTATACTGTCCCAAAGTTCCCGGGCGAAATTGTCCCTGAAATCCCGGAAAGCCGTCAAAAATGTGTAGAACAACACAATCAAAAGCAGTGGAAAAAGAAACTTCTTGACCAAGTTTTTTCTATCCGTGGCGGTCATTGGAATCCGTTCTGTTCTGTTGGCGATATCTTCCGGGGTGGGTGGCGGCACCCGCTGTAAGAGATAGGAGCATATCAAAAGTGGAACAAAGAAAAGCGCTCCGGTTACCGATGGCATCCAAAATTCACTGACCCCCCAAGAGTTCATCACAAAGAGCCCCACTGATTTCACCACCCCGCTGGATACAATAAAACTGGATGATAGCACTACCCCTAAAATGTCGGTAAAACGCCTTCCCTCGATATAGGAAAAGACGATTCCCCAGATCATTCCCAAAGGGAACCCGTTAAGGAACATAAAGGGAATATTGTAGGGTGCGGGCACCCATGCAAAGAGCAAAAGGGAAATTTCGGCCAGTACAATGAGTGAGATCAGGTAAAACAACCTTCGGTTGGGTTGAAGTTCGGAGATGACCTTTATCCCAACAAATTTGGAAAGTGCATACCCCAAAACCTGAGTGATGACCAAAAGGATCTTGTAATCCACCCCCATAAAGGCCAGCCCATCAAAAGTGGCCACTGAAAATGGTTTTCTAAAGGCATACATGCAAAAGTATGTGCCAAAAGCAGCCAATGAAGCATGCAGAACAAATAAGAATCCTGGCCGCTTGGCGACCGTACCTTTATCAATCAAAGTTTACAAATAATAAAATTATGTTTCAAATTACTCAAATTTATAGAAAAACAACCACACTTTTCAGTTTAAATTATTGTTAGCGATCCATTATGTTTTCACAAGTGTTCTAGTTACATCAAATTTTTCAAAAATCTCCTATGTAAATTAAAATGTTGTGTTTACGGCTTCATCCCGGATTTCGGAAAATTCAGGTTATATTAGCGTGCACAACCAGCTGAACAAATCGTTTTGTCCACGGGCAAAACATCAAATATTACAATATGGCACTTATTTCGTTTTTGGGATTCACCCTATTGGTAGGAATCATATCCTGGTGGTCCGTCAGAAAAACAGATGAAACATCATCCGACGGTTACTTTTTGGGAGGCCGAAGCCTTACCGCTGGGGTCATAGCAGGCTCCTTGCTCTTGACCAATCTATCCACGGAGCAAATCGTGGGACTCAATGGTAGCGCCTACAAGGACGGGCTCTCCGTCATGGCTTGGGAAACACTGGCAGCACTTGCCATTGTGGTCACGGCCATGTTCTTGCTTCCTCGATACCTCAAGGGTGGATTGACGACGGTGCCCCAATTTTTGGCCAAACGTTTTGATGTAACCACAAAGACCATAACCTCAGGATTGTTCCTTACCGGTTACGTAGTGGTATTGCTTCCAGTGATACTCTATTCTGGCTCTGTAGCCATTAGTGGGATGTTCGATGTTCCCGGACTATTGGGCGTTTCGGATTCCACGGCCCTGGTGATCTGTATTTGGGGCATAGGGATCATCGGTTCCATCTATGCGGTTTTTGGAGGATTGAAGGCTGTTGCCGTTTCAGACAGTATCAATGCCGTTGGACTGATCATTGGGGGAATCATGATTCCTGTTTTTGGTTTGATGGCCATAGGGGACGGAAGTGTACTTGGAGGATTGGACACTTTGATGGCCGCCAACCCAGAGCGTTTCGATTCAACTGGAAATCCCGGCCAAGAAGTGCCCTTTTCCACCATTTTTACTGGAATGATGCTGGTCCAGCTTTTCTACTGGGGAACCAATCAACAAATCATTCAACGGGGTCTTGGGGCCAAGAACCTTGCCGAGGGACAAAAAGGCCTCTTACTCGCCGCATTTTTAAAGATTTTGGGGCCTATTATCCTAGTGTTGCCCGGAATGATCGCCTACTATTATTTCGAAGGGGGATTGGCCAGTAGCGACCTTGCCTATCCCGAATTGGTGCGGGCCGTACTCCCAAAACCATTGATGGGCTTCTTCGCCGCCGTTCTTTTTGGGGCCATTTTAAGTTCTTTCAACAGTGTGCTCAACAGTTCGGTAACCTTGTTCGGAATAGACATCTACAAGCAGCACATCAACAAGAATGCATCGGAAATGACCGTGGTAAAATACGGTAAGGTGTTCGGTGTATGCTTGGCACTAGCCGCCATGTTCATAGCGCCACTTATCGCCAATGCGGGCAGCTTGTTCAATTATCTGCAGGAAATCAACGGTATCTACAGCATCCCTATATTTACGATCATTGTAGTGGGGTATCTTACCAAAAGAGTACCTGCAATCGCAGCAAAAATCGGTATTCTTTCAGGATCTATCCTTTACATTATCAGTCAATTTATAGTGGGGCCAAAAATGGTGGCCAATGCTTTGGCCGAAGCCAAGGCCAATGGAATTACCGACCCTGTCGAGCTCAATTTGATTGAAGCAGGTGCCTATCCGCACTACCTGCACGTGATGGCGATTTTGTTTATTTCCAACATCATCATTATGCTTGTCATTGGAAAGTTCTACCCAAGAAAAGAGCCTTTCCAATTGGAGTACACCAAGCAAGTTTCCATTGAGCCTTGGAAGCATGTGAAACTGGCAAGCGCCTTCATCGCCATCATCGTAATTGGGATCTATATCTATTTTGCGAAGTAGGGAACGAGATGCAACAAGACAAAAGGCCTGGAACTTCCAGGCTTTTTTTATAGGATGCTCTTTAAAAAGTTGTCTTTATAGGCTCTTCCCATGGGTATTCTGGCACCATTGGTCAACAATACCAGATTTCCCGATATCCTATCTATCTTTTTGGTGTTGATTATATGGGATTTGTGGATCTGATAGAATTGGCTACCACCCAAGACTTCCATCCAATGACGCAAGGGCTCGTTGGATAATATCTTCTTGTCATTAAGATGTATTTCGGTATAATCCGAATCTGAAGAAATGGTAAAGATGTCCTTTACCAAAACCTTGATGTGCTCATGGCTGGACTTTACATAGATCTCCGTTAGCGGAGCCACATCATTCTTGGACACGATATGTTCGTGCTTGGCATTCACTTTGTTGACCGCCTGCAAAAAACGCTGGAAAGAAAAGGGTTTCAAAAGGTAATCCACGACGTTCAAGTCGTATCCTTCAAGTGCATATTCCGAAAAAGCAGTCGTCAAAATCACATGTGGGGGATCTGGAATGCTCTTCAGAAAATCAAGTCCGTTTATTTTGGGCAAATGGATATCCAAGAACATGAGATTCACCGACTCCTTGTTGAGGAACTCCATGGCCTTTAATCCATCGGAAAACACGTCCACAAGTTCCAAGGTGGGCACATCCTGAATGAACTTGCGCAATATCCGCTGGGCTGGCGGCTGATCCTCAACAATAATACACCTCATAACCTATACTTTTTCCAATTCCAATTTCAGGTACACATTATAGGAATTGTCGGCCTCCTCTATTTTCAGTACATGCTTTTTAGGGTACAATAGCTCCAAGCGTTTTTGCACATTCTTCAATCCTATTCCTTTGGCCACACTATCCAGACTGAAGCCCGGCTCATAATTGTTCTTACAACGGAACTCCAGTGTGGAATTGCTCAATCTCACGGATATATCGATTTCAATGTCGGATGACTGTCCGGATTGACTGTGCTTAAAGGCATTTTCGATGAACACGATCAAAATCAAAGGGGCGATCTTATATTCGCCCTCTATTTTGTCCACATCAAAGTGTACTTCTCCCCTATCCTCTATCTGTAATTTGTACAATCGGATAAAGTTGCCCAACTGCTCCAATTCCTTCTTTAAAGGTACAAACTGTTCCTTGGACTCGTACAACATATATCGCAACACTCCGCTCATCTCCAAAATGATCTCCGGGGTCTTGGGCGATTCCTGCAGGGCATAGGAATATAGGTTGTTCAAATTATTGAACAAAAAATGGGGGTTGATCTGGCTTCGTAGAAACTGTAGTTCGCTTTCCTGTATCGTGGACTCCAATTCATCTATTTGAGCTTGCTTTTTGAGGGCATCCCATCCGAACTTTCCCCCGGCCAATATGGTCATAACGGGCAAAGTGCCTAAAAGGGCAATATAAATGCCCGGAAAATAATCCCCCCTTTTTGTACCCGGGAACATGAGCGGTTCCAGCACAAGCTCTTCAATACAGATGACCAATGCCACCAATATAACGAAGCCAATGAAAAACTGCCAATACTTCTGTTTGTAGAGATATTTGGGCATCAAGAAATAGGTAACCCCAATAGTGGCCAAACTGTAATACAACAAAAACAAGACCCTATTCACGTTGATCACCTCTTCATTTCTGTCAAAAGAGAAGAACAACAGCACGATACTGTGCAATACAATTTGGAAAAGAAGTTCTTTTTTGGAAATCAATACCCTATAATTATTTAGCCTCAAAATTATATATAATACATCGGCCAAAGAAAAACAGCTATACCAACAACAAAGTTTACCCCCTCAACGACATTTTAACCAGACACAATACATTTAATCCATTGGTTGAATGGAGGTTAACTTATGTTGTTTACGGAAAACATTTAGTATTTACTTTATTAATGATCATATTTGAAACAAGGCCGTTCCAAAATGATTGGCTTTAAATAATATAGACTTAAATCACACAATTATGAAAAAGACATTTTTTACCTTGGCATTTATGACCACAGTTGTGGTAGCGGCGCAATCCACATGGAAATCGGACGGGGCCCACTCCAAAGTCGGTTTTGCCATTACCCATTTGATGATTTCTGAAGTAGAGGGACACTTCAGTGAATTTGACATCACTGCTACGGCTACTGATACCTTTGATGATGCTGAATTTACCGTTGACATCAAAACAACCAGTATTGACACGGATAATGATAGACGTGACGATCACCTGAGAAGTGCCGACTTTTTTGATGCAGAAAAATACCCCTCCATTTCCTTTAAAAGCACAAGTTTCAAAAAAACCGGGGATAGAACTTTTGTTCTCAATGGAGACCTTAGCATGCATGGAGTAACCAAACCTGTAACCTTGGAAGGGAAAGTAAACGGGATCATTACGGACCAAAGAAGTCAAAAATTAAAGGCCGGAGTCAAGCTTACCGGCACCATTGACCGATTGGAGTTTGGTGTTGGCGGCGATAGTGCTTCCTTGGGAGATGAAGTGGAAATGACCATCAACTTGGAAATGGCGCAACAATAAAACCTCCATTTACATGAAAAAGAAAAGCCACCGAAAACGGTGGCTTTTTTATTATGCGATACTCTTAATTACTTTTAGATTCCCAAATAGGAAACCACTTCTTGATAAGACATCTTTTTTAGGTTTTCAACTTTGTTCTTGGCCAAGGCTCCAGATGGCACAAGCACATATCTTAGGCTAATTTCATATTCTTCATCTTTGGACATACTAGGACCTTTATCAATCATAGCACCGCCCATTATTAGTGTATGGGCATACAGGGTAATTGCTATATTCCCTTCGGAAAAGGAATACTCATAACGCTCTTCGGAAACATCAGTCTCATCGTGAAGCACTAATACAGATTGTGGTAAAGCCACTATATTGTCCAAACTGGGAATGGTTTCCATATCATACATGCCGTAGGCGTTTATCTGTGCATAAACCAATACCATTCCGCTATCTACGATGCTCGAGGAAAGTTCTGGCACCGCCCAATCGTAAGTAATCAACGGATAGGATTCCGAAAATTCAAACGTATCCGAGACTCTTTCGACATGGAACCAATCACTGGCAATTACATTCATATTTCCATCTTCGCCCGCTTCACCTTGTGTACCCTGTTCACCCTGTGGGCCTTGCTCGCCTTGCGGACCTTGATCACCGGTTTCCCCCTGTGGGCCTTGCTCGCCCTGGGGCCCTTGCTCGCCCTGCTCACCTTGAGGACCTATTTCCCCTTGTTCTCCTTGTGGACCCATTAATCCATCCGCTCCATCTTCCACGGAGCAGGAATTGATAATAATGGACATTGAAATAAATACACCTGCCAATAGCTTTCTGTTGATTGTCATTTTTAAAATTTGGTTTTAAAGTTATGGTCAATCTAACGCCAATGGCTTTGCTTTGTTATGAAGTTTCTTACATTATGTTGTGTGTTGTCCTATAATTGTGGTAAACAGTTTTTGGTTGATTTTTTTTAAAAAAATCAAGTCATCACACAAAGGCATTAAAACAGTTTTTGCAATTTCTCGGGTGCGTTAAAGCGGTAACCTATATAAAATACGCCGTGCCATAAGTTATTGGAAATATCATTGGAGTCGCCATCATTATATCTCGTGCCGTTCAGTTCCCCAATAAGTCCCATGTACAACTTATCGGTATTATAGCCTATTCGGAGTCCTACTCCATATTCAGTGACCAAATAATTGTTTTTCTCCACCACACCATCCAAGGTATATTTGGAAAACTTTGGTCCCAAACCTGCACGTAAAGACGGTACTACATTTACTTTGGGCGTAATCACCCAATTATAAAAATATCCTAAGTCCGCTCGAATATCCACAAGATTTTCCTTGCCGTATGAACCATCCTCAAAATCATTGGTCAATTTAGTGAATTCATAATGTACCATTGGGATCAGGCTCCCACTACTTTCCAATTGCCATTCTTGACGGTTGTAAAGCGATCTAAGTGAAAAGTTTTTGTTTAGCACAAAGCCTGTACTGCCGCCCCAGGTAATACTTTTAAGGTCAGGAAACTGAAGGTAAGGATCATCTTCGGTCCATGCAGGAACAAAATCTTCGGTATTCTCCACATAAAACCCCTTCATTCTCCTAAAAAACACGTTTTGGACAACTCTTCCCGGAAATAAATTCACCTGATAATTTTGATATGAACTTTTGCCGCGTTGCTCATCATCATCATTACCAGGCAAAAATTCGGGAGCAAACCCCGCGCTTAAACTCACAAATTTATAATTGAAACGCAAGGTCAATTTCAAATCATTGTTAGAAACCAAATGAAAGTTTCCCACATCGGAATTGGATACCAGAAATTCATCGATATCTGTACTTAAATCTATCCCATAAGCGAGCTGGTCGGCATAAGAAATGATTCTGTGATTTTGAGTTTCCTGACCCACTATTTTTGAAACGCAGATAGTATTGGTCACAAGAAAGAAAGGAAGACAATACCTAATGCTTGTACTAACCAAATTGTTAAGGATAAACATCGAAAGAAAGTTAACGGTTGACTCACAAGTACTTGATTAACAAGTTACTGAAAAAATCATTGTATCTTGGACTTGGCTAAAGATTTTTCTCATGAATCAAATAAAGAGTAACCTGTTTTCTAAAGGAAATGTTTGGGTTACAAGGTCCTCCTTAGGAAAAGTGCTACGTGCAGATCTTAGTTAAGATTGACAGCAACAAAAAAGCCACCATATTCGGTGGCTTTTGCTTTTGTGGCTCCCCCTCTTGGACTCGAACCAAGGACCCTCTGATTAACAGTCAGATGCTCTAACCAACTGAGCTAAGGAGGAATATTTTACCTTAAGCGGGTGCAAATATAATGGATTCTTTTTTACACCACAAACAAAAAAATTGCTTTTCTATTTAAAAAGCCATTTATACAAATCATTACCGTTGGCAAACAGCAATAGCGCTATCAAAATGAAGAAACCTATCATTTGGGCGTACTCCAAAAATTTATCACTGGGCTTGCGTCCCGTAACCATTTCATACAGCAAGAACATCACATGGCCTCCATCCAATGCAGGAATGGGCAAAATGTTCATAAAGGCCAAAATAATGGATATGAACGCCGTTGTTTGCCAAAAAGCCGGCCAGTTCCAAGTATCGGGAAACATACCACCAATAGCGGCAAAACCACCAACTTCCTTATAAGCCCCTGTATCTGGGTTAAAGATTTTCTTCATCCCCCTGATATAGTCTGTCAGTACCTTTACCCCCTTGTTCCATCCTGCGGGTATCGATTCCAAAAAGGAATATTTCAGGGTTTTAATTTCCAAGTATCCAGCCTCTTTGTATTCTTCGGGCGACATCCCCAGCACTACGCCCAATGTGGCCTTGTCCGAAATGGAGACCGTAAGGTCCAAGGGGCTTCCGTTTCTCATCACTTTGATCGACACCTCTTTGCCCTTGTTTGCCTCCAAAACAGGAATCACTTGATCTTTGTATTCCACAGGTGTACCTGCCATTTCAACAACGGCATCCCCTTTTTGAAGACCACTGTCCGCATTTGGAGAGTTTTTGGGCACATCGTTGATGACAAATGGATAGCGATAAGATATGAAACGTGCTTTCTCTCTGTCCTCGGACAAGGTTTCTATGAAATCAACGGGAATTGTTTTTTCAATAACCTGTCCGTCCCTTTCAATGGTATACTTTTCTCCATAGATCATCTCGGGAAGCACCTGCTGCAGTGCTTCTATCTTGTTTCCGTCCACGGACAATATCTTGTCCCCGGTCTGGACACCCAATTCATCGCCCAAGCTTTTCTCGGTCACCCATATTCCATCCTTAAGGCTATCATTGGCGATATATTCCTCCCCATAGGTAAAAACCAACCCAATGAAAATGACCACGGCCAAAATAAAGTTCACCGTTACCCCGCCCAACATGATGATCAAGCGTTGCCAAGCCGGCTTGCTACGGAACTCCCAAGGCTTGGGCTCCTGTTGCATCTGCTCCTTGTCCATGCTCTCATCGATCATCCCGGATATTTTCACATATCCGCCCAAGGGCAACCAACCAATACCATAAACGGTCTCCCCGATTTTCTTTTTAAAGAGGGAAAACTTCACATCAAAAAAGAGGTAAAACTTCTCTACCCTAGTCTTAAAAAGCTTTGCAGGGATAAAGTGTCCCAGCTCGTGGAGTACGATTAAAAGCGATAAGCTCAGAAAGAATTGTATGGTTTTTATAACTATAGGGGTCATCCGTCGTCTTTTGTTAAAACGCACAAAAGTAACCTTTTAGGGATTGATAAAAAAACCTCAAATTTTATCCTTTCATGATTTAAGAAAGATTTAGCAACAATAAACTGCTTTCTACTTGAAGAATAGCCCTTTGGGCCGTAATTTTGTCTCCATGGGATCATTTTTTGCAAAATACAAGTTGTTCGGAATCGTGATGCTCGGACTCTCCGCCGTAATCGTCTACTTGTTTTATAACGCTTTGCAACCCAAAAAAATGCTTCCTGTCTACCAACCCTCCATGGTTGACAAATCTTTAGTGGACAGCACCCTGCATTACACCAAGAAATACCATAAAGTGGCAGATTTCGCTCTGGTCAACCAGAATGGGGACACCATTACCCAAGAAAATTACAAGGACAAGATCTACGTAGCGGATTTTTTCTTTACCACATGTCTTACCATTTGCCCGATCATGACCAAGAACATGACCGAGATACAGGATGCCGTAAAGGACGACCCGAATATTATGCTGCTTTCCCATTCAGTTACCCCGCAAATAGATACCGTTGCCCAATTAAAAAGATACGCGCTGGAAAAAGGCGTGATTGATAATAAATGGAACTTGGTCACTGGGGATAAAAAGCAGATCTATGAACTCGCCAGAAAATCCTATCTAGCCGTTAAGAACGATGGAGACGGAGGCCCCTTTGATATGATCCATACCGAAAACTTTATTCTGGTGGACAAGGAAAAACGAATCCGCGGCTTTTATGATGGCACCAATCGTGAAGAAATAGACAAGCTTTTGGCCGATATCAAAATACTTGAAGCCGGTTATCAAGACTAACCTCTTAAACCTTTATCCATGATTAGCCCTTGTAGTTCTCCATTTTTACTTATTTTTGCTCTTACTTAAATTTATTCTAAATAAGAACAGTGGCGACCGTAGCAGATTTACGATATGGACAGAAGGGAATCATCAAGGATTTCACAGAGCACATCCTTCCCATTAAATTATTGGAACTGGGCTGTTTGCCCGGTAACAGCGTGGAACTTTTGCAAATCGCTCCCTTGAACGACCCCATTTACATCAACCTCAGCGGAAGTCATTTGGCAATACGAAGGTCTTTGGCAGAACTCATCGAGCTGGAAATTATTGAAGAAACGCAGGCCAAATGAGCAAAAACATCAATGTAGCCCTGATCGGGAATCCCAATACCGGAAAAACCTCGGTTTTTAACCAACTTACCGGACTCAAGCAAAAGGTCGGTAACTATCCCGGTATCACTGTAGAGAAGAAAGAAGGTATCTGTAAACTGCCTAGAGGGGTCAAGGCACACATTTTGGACCTTCCCGGAACCTACAGTTTGAACACCACCTCTTTGGACGAAAGTCTGGTAGTGGAATTGTTGCTCAACAAAAACGATAAGGACTATCCCGATGTCGCCGTTGTGATCAGCGATGTGGAAAACCTCAAAAGGAACCTGCTTCTTTTCACGCAGATAAAAGACCTGAAGATCCCTACCATTTTGGTGGTGAACATGGCCGATAGAATGGACCGTAAAGGGATTTCTCTGGATGTGGGGGCCATGGAAAAAAAGCTGGACACCAAAATCGCCCTGGTCAGTACCCGGAAAAATACGGGCATTGATCACATCAAAGAACTTATTGCCGATTACAAGAGCATTTCTTCAAAGCCGATTTTGGACCCGACCAGAATTTCCCCTGAGTATTTTGACCGCCTTAAAAAAACATTCCCCCAGGAAGACCTTTACAAACTGTGGCTGGTGATCACCCAGGATGTGAACTTCATGCCCATCGAGAAAAAGCGGATTCAAGATGCCACCGATTTTTCCACCAAGTCCAAGGACGAACTCAAAAAATTACAGCATAAGGAAACCGTACTGCGGTACCAGCTCATCAACAATATCTTAAAGGAAACCTATAAGGTGGACTTCATGGCCGCCAAAGGTTTGCGGGCTTCCCTTGACAAGATTTTGACCCACAAAGTTTTTGGTTACCTCATCTTTTTTGTGATTCTGCTTACCATTTTCCAAGCGATTTTTGATTGGAGCGGGTACCCCATGGATTTTATCGATGAGCAATTTGCCATGGCTGCGGAATGGGTAAAGAACACATTGCCCCCAGGCGTTTTTACCGATTTATTGGCAGAGGGAATCATTGCGGGTATCGGTGGAATCGTCATTTTCATCCCCCAGATCGCCTTCCTGTTCCTTTTCATATCCCTGTTGGAAGAATCCGGATATATGAGCCGCGTCGTCTTTTTAATGGATAGGTTGATGCGCCCTTTTGGATTGAGCGGAAAAAGCGTTGTTCCATTGATTTCCGGTAATGCTTGTGCCATCCCGGCCATTATGGCCACCCGTACCATTGAAAATTGGAAGGAAAGGCTCATTACCATTCTGGTCACACCTTTCACTACCTGTTCTGCCCGATTGCCCGTTTATTTGATCTTGATTGCCCTGGTTATTCCGGAAGGCAGTGTTTTGGGACTGAGCTATCAGGCATTGACCTTGATGTTGCTATACCTTATCGGCTTTGGAATGGCGCTGTTGTCGGCCATGGTGTTGAACAAGATCCTGAAAATAAAAAGCAGGTCGGTGTTTATGGTGGAAATGCCAACCTATCGCCTCCCGTTGGTCAAAAATGTGGTTTATACCGTTATCGAAAAAACGAAAAGCTTTGTATTGGGGGCGGGTAAAATCATTTTAGCGATTTCCATTGTGCTGTGGTTCTTGGGATCTAATGGGTATTCCGAAGACTTTCAGGATGCCGACCGCATTGTGACCGAGCGCATAGAAAATGAAGGACTGAGCACCTACAGTAAAAACTATATCCAAAACAACGTAGCATCCTACCGTGAATCTGCGGAAGCAGAAGGTTTGGCCCCAAATGCACTTCAAGATTCCATTGAGGTATTGACCCAGGAACTTTCCGAAAGGGCCGTTGCCCAGGAAATTGCCAGTTACAAATTGGAGCACTCCTATATTGGACAAGCAGGAAAAGCTTTTGAGCCATTGGTAAAACCTCTGGGCTACGATTGGAAAATTGGAATTGCCGTTCTGACCTCTTTCGCTGCACGTGAAGTGTTCGTAGGGACGTTGGCCACCATATACAGCGTGGGTAGCGATGAAGAGGAAACCATCAAGAATAGAATGGCCGCTGAATTGGACGACGATGGAAATCCCTTGTTCAATTTGGCCTCTGGTATTTCCCTCATGTTGTTCTATGCCTTTGCCATGCAATGTATGAGTACCCTAGCCATTGTAAAGAGAGAGACCAACTCGTGGAAATGGCCTATGCTTCAATTGGGCTTTATGAGCGTTTTTGCTTATATTATTGCTTTGATAGCCTACCAAATCCTAATTTAATCCGAGAATGATTCAACAGATATTGGCATACGGAACATTGATTATCGCAGCAGGTTATTTAGTATGGAAATTCTTGCTTCCCAAATCGCTATTTAGCAAAGGGAAGAGCAACTCCAATTCCTGCGGAAGCGACAACTGCGGTTGCAACTAACACTCTCTTAATTTTATTGTCAGGTCGAGCGCAGCCGAGACCTTTACTTAAATTCCCCGACCTCTCCACGGCGCTCGAGGTGTCATTTTTGAATCCTATATTTCAGCAACTTAACTCTCCACAAAACAATTTTTCAATTTTTTCTCCCCCTTTCTGTAACCTTTCTTAATTTCCTGACTATATAAGATGAACGCCAACTAAAAAACAGCATTTGGAAACGCTTTCAGATGAAATGATCATGCAAAAAGTGTCCGAGGGAAACTTGGATTTGCTCAAGGAACTTTTTGACCGTCACCACAAGCATGTGTACAATTTTCTGTACAAAATGTCGGGCGATCAAATGTTGGCAGAAGATCTTACACAGGATGTTTTTTACAAACTGATCAAGTATCGGAACTCATACAACAATGGATCCTTCTTGTCGTGGATGTTCACCATAGCTCGAAATAGCTTAAAAACACACTACACAAGAAACCATAAGGTCCATGACGATATCGAGATATTGGCCTACAAGGCAGTGGAAGAGGAAAACCATGTAAGCGAAAACAACGCCCATCTGCAATATGCCCTGAGCCGACTTGATCCCTACGATAGGGAACTCGTGATTTTGAACCGATACCAAGAAATCAAGTATGATGACCTAGCGGAAATTATGGGAAGTACCCCTGGCGCCGTAAAAACCCGAGTGTGCAGGATTCTGAAAAAATTGAAGAACATTTATTTAGAAAGTATATAGCCATGGAAAAGAATCATGTTTTTGACCAAATACCGGACTATCTGGATGGCAATTTGAGCAAATCCGACGAGATATTGTTCGAAAAACACATAGCACAATGTGCCGAGTGCAAAAAAGAACTGGAAGAGATGAAAACCTTTTTCAATGTGTTTGAAGAAGCAGTTCCGACACCTTCCGATAGACTTAAAACAAAGTTTGAATCAGCCCTTGAGCAAGAAAAATCAAATCAAGGCAAAGTGGTTCAGCTGGAATCCAAGTCATCATCAATTTGGACAGGAAATATTCTAAAAATTGCAGCTAGCATTGCACTATTGGTTGCTGCTTTTCAAATGGGAAGTCTTTTTCAACAACGAAAAGCGGATGCAGACATTGCACAGCTTCAGGAAGAGACCAATCAGATGAAACAGACGGCCATGCTCTCCTTAATGGAAAACCAATCCGCTAGTAAGCGAATTCAAGGGGTAAATTACATCGAAGAATTTGAGCAACCCGATGAAGCCATCATCCAAGCCCTTGCCAACCGATTGCTCTACGATGAAAACGACAATGTTCGGATGACCGCTTTTGAGGCATTGGTCCAGTTCACTTCCTCAGAAACGGTAAAGAACACTTTCATCGAAGCCTTGGAAAATGAGAGAAACCCAAGTATACAAGTCGCCATAATTCAGGCTTTGGTACAGATTCAGGAAAAGAAAGCGGCCGAACCCATGAAAAAATTATTGGAAAAAGAAGACACACAGCCCTTTATCAAAAATCAAATCAGGGCAGTATTGCCAAGTATAACATAAACATCAAAAAGCGAATATCATGAGAAAATTCACATTCATTTTAATGGCCCTTTTTACGGTCACTATGGCCAAAGCGCAGAACGATTACACCAAATCCCTAAATGGAATCCAATGGGTCAAAATCGAATCCAAAACGGACATTGTGGTAAAAACACATAGCTCCAACGAACTACTGATCAAATCGGGGCCGGAAATAAAAACACCGGAACGTGCCAAGGGCTTAAAATTGGTCGGAGAAGGCGGCACGGACAATACCAACGTAGGGTTTTCCGTGGTTCAAGATGGCAACACCCTGATTGTTTACAATTTGAGAAAGGATAAAAAAGGGGAAATATATCTTCCAGCCCCACAGAACATTGCTGTAAAAAGTACGTGGAACGGCGACATCGAAATCGATGGTTTTTCAGGGGAAATTGAAGCAGATGCCCAACTTAACGGCGGCGTTAAAATAAGTAACGTAAATGGTCCCGTTACCGCCAACTCCCTGAACGGCGAATTGGAAGTGATCTTTGGAAAAGTGACACAGGACTCCCCTATTTCCCTCTACTCCACCAACGGTGCCGTGGATGTCAGCCTTCCATCCAACACTCCGGCCAACCTGGCACTGAGCACCCTCAATGGCAATGTGTACACCGACTTTGAGGTAAAGGCCGAAGACAAGGATGGTTTAAAATCCGTTTTGGGACGGAACATCAAAGCATCCATCAACGGAGGTGGAGTGAAAATTTCCATGAAATCCACCAACGGAAACATGTACCTCAGAAAGAAATAAATTGAGCTTTCACATCGAGCGCAGTCGAGATGTTTTTACCCATCCTTCGGCTGCGCTCAGGAAGACAAAACATCAATTAAATATTAAAATCAAAAATCGAACAGTCATGAAAAAATTCATCATTACCGCATTCGTTGGGTTGGCTACGCTGACCTTAAATGCACAAAAAATAATTGAGAAGAACTTCAACTACTCAGGGCAATCCATTGAAATGGATGTAAAATTCGCTTCCGAAATCGAAGTGAAGACCTGGGATAAATCCACCGTTTATTTTAAGGCGGACATTACTATTGAGGACGGGAAATATCTGGATAAATTTAAGTTGGACATTGATGAAAGCAGCAGTTCATTGAGCATTGCTTCCAATGTTGAAGATGTTTTTGAAGCCTTCAAGGCAGAATGGGAAAAAACCCGCCCGAATAAAAAAGGATATTATTTTGAAGGGGATACTTACGAGTTCAACTACGTGCTTTATGTTCCAAAGGGAGCTACGTTTAAAGTGAGCAGCATTAACGGGGACCTTAGTTCGGATATTATAGAAGGGGATTTTACCGCCGAGTTGATCAATGGGGACATCGATATTGCAAAATATAATGGAGACATGGACCTACAGACCATCAACGGGGAAATTGACTTGATCATGAAGAATTCCAGATTGGTCGCCGAGACCATCCATGGAAATATTTACGCAGACGAAAATATGGAACTGACCGTATCCGATCGCTATGTTGGACAAAAGGTCGAAGGAAGGTTCGACAATGCCGCCCACCGTTTAAAATTGAACACCATAAACGGAAATATGTACCTTCGGCTTTAAATCAAATTGGAAACAAAGGAATAGAGCAACAAGGCCCAACCTGCTACCAAGAGCAATCCCCCAAGTGGGGTCACTGGGCCCAAAAACCGAGGTTTGTTGCCTTTGGCCGCTCCCAAACAAAGGGCGTAAATGCTAAAGGAAAACAATAGCGTGCCAAAGATAAAGCAGTTGACTATCCAAGAATCCAGCGGTTGATCAAAACTTAGGTTAAATCCCAGGACCAATAGCACCATAGCGTGATACATCTGATATTTGACCCCTGTCTCAAAACTTTGTAGCAGTTCGGGGGTCAATTTCTTTTTTAGTGCATGGGCGCCGAAGGCTCCAAAAACCACTGCTAAAAGTCCGTAAAGGGCGCCCATTAACTGCGCCATGAAAATTGTTCCCATACTATTATAGATCTATGTGGATTTCGTGGTCCGAACTCATTGTAAAGGCACATTCCTTGAACTTGGGCGGGCCAAAAGTTTTCATCTTTCCATGGGAAAAGGCCACCTTCTCCTTCGGAATCCCCAACCAATTTGTATCCAACTTTCCATTATCGTTCTCATCATGGAAAATGGCAAGTGCGTACTTGCCAGCAGGAAGATCGGGAATGTGCAAAACCACACTTCCCTCGTGCGCAACCACACTGTTGGACTTCAACACCTGGTCAAAGGACAAAAAAGCTTCATCAGAATCATAAACAGCCACATTTACCTTTCCTTTGGCCGATTCCACATTATTGACCCGTATAGAAAGTGTGTTTTGAGAAAACCCGATAATCGGCAATAACAAGAATAAAAAAAAGACCTTCATATCTATTGGGTTCCTTTGGCTGTTTCTTTGTTGTTCAATAGTTCGGTCCGTAAAATTGCGAATAATTCCTCGGTTTTAAGACTATCTTGAAGGTTTACATACATTCTTAGGGAATCGTGGTGCACCACTTTTATCTTTTGCTGATAGAGGTCATCCACAAAAACATATACTTTGGTGTTGGTAAGGGAATCGTTGAAGACTCCCTTCTCCTTTTCCATCCACGAAAACCCGCTGGAGCGCTCCATTTCGGGAAGTTTCTCCACAAATAGCACACTGTCCAATTCAGCCAAAGGTATTTTTTGATAGTATATCCCTGAGAAGATTTTCAGGTTGCCCTCCTCGATCTTGTGCCAGTTTTTATAGTGTTCCACAAAGGCAAGAACACAGAGTGCCAAAGTAAGCACGATCAAAACGTTCCAAAGCCAATGTCTTTTTCTTTTGCCCATATTCTACTATTCAGGTAATATTTGGAATGATTTAAAGGTAGTGCAATTCATTTTAAGGGTCAAGAACATACAATCCTAGTATATTTGAAGTATTAAGAACTGTTCTATGGATTTTACCAATAAAAATGTATTGGTCACCGGTGCCTCACGTGGCATTGGGAAAGCTACGGCTCTTGCCTTTGCGAAAAAAGGGGCCAAAGTGGGCATCAATTACCGTAGCAATGATGAGGTGGCCCAACAGACCTTGGCTGAATTACCGGGCGACGGGCACCAACTTTTTAAAAGGGATATCTCACAAAAGTCAGAAACCGAAGCCTTGATCAACAATTTTATTGCTGAATTTGGTCGTTTGGATGTGTTGGTGAACAATGCTGGAATTTCCATTTTCCATGAAATCGACAAAGTGGATTTTGACCATTGGACCCATGCTTGGGAAAAAACCTTTGAAACCAATCTGTTTGCCGTGGCCAATCTATGCTATTGGGGTGCAAAAGCCATGATGGAAACTGGTGGCGGTCATATCGTAAACGTATCCTCACGTGGTGCTTTCCGAGGGGAACCCACCAAACCTGCTTACGGGGCCAGCAAAGCCGCACTGAACTCCATGAGCCAATCCCTTGCCAAAAAACTGGCACCACACAACATTTACGTCGGTGTGGTCGCCCCAGGATTTACCGAAACCGAAATGGCCAAGGAAACCCTGACCCCTGCCGAACGGGAAAACCTGCTCCGCGAATCCCCGTTCAAGCGAATGGCCCGACCCGAAGAGGTTGCCCACGCCATTTTGTTCTTGGGCTCTTCCGAAGCGGCCTATACTTCGGGAACCATAATCGATGTGAACGGAGCCTCCTATTTAAGAAGTTGATTTATGAAAGCTGCAACCGTTGCCCAACTCAAAAAAGAACTCCAGTTCAAATCGCAAGAAGAAACCATGCAACTCTGCCTACGTTTGGCACGTTTCAAAAAAGAGAACAAGGAGCTCCTTACCTATTTGCTTTTTGAATCCGATAGTGAAGAAGGCTACATCGACACCGTAAAGGAAGAAATCGATGATATGTTCGCCGACATCAATTTCAACAGTTATTTCTACATCAAAAAGAGTGTTCGTAAAATACTTCGTACCATCAAAAAATACATTCGCTATTCGGGCAACAAAGCCACCGAAGTGGAACTATTGCTCTATTTCTGTGAGAAATTGAACTCCTTTCGCCCTTCCATCAAAAGAAATGTAACCCTTACCAACCTATACAACCGGCAATTGGAATACGTCAAAAAGAAAATCCCATTGCTTCATGAAGACTTGCAACATGATTATAGTATGATTCTGGAGGAATTGGACCATTGAACATTTTACAACGAGAAGCCTTTTTTTCATCGTCCAAGCAATGGCGCATTAAGAATCAGACTCATTCTAAATTAACCTCGATTATATATCCTGCAGCGTATTATTTGTAATTTTATGCTGTCAGGATGAATAAAATAGTTACCATAGGGATTTCCCTCCTTATTTTGCTTCAAGGAGCCAACATCCATTTTAATGATTTGGTAGAACTTGGGCAATTGATGGAGCATTACCAATTCCATAGCGAGGAATATGGTGATGACTTTATGGTCTTTGTCTCCAAACACTACGGGGAACTCAAAGCTTCACACAGCGAAAAACACCAAGAAGAACAGAAAGAACACGAGAAACTGCCTTTTCAGCATCAGACCCAATGTGCACAGCCTTTGGTTTTTGTGCTCACTGCGGATAATTTCATCAATTCACGTTCCGAAATACCTGTGGCCACCAAAGGTAATTTTCATTACGAAATGTCTTACTCCCATATTTGGGGAGATGATCCTTTTCAACCGCCCAAACACGCATAATTCATAGTATTCCGGCTTTGCTGGACACTTTTTATCAAGCCTTATTCCATTTAATAATGCTATCATTTCTATGAATCATGTTTTCAAAAATCATCAACTTTAGTATTAGGAACAAGTTCATTGTTCTTCTATTTACAGCAGCTATAGCCTTAGTGGGTCTATACTCGCTATCACAAATACCCATCGGCGCGGTACCCGATGTAACCAACAACCAAGTACAGGTATTGACCACTTCCAACAGCCTATCCACCCAGGATATGGAAAAGTTTGTGACCTATCCTGTGGAACTTGAAATGGCCAACCTGCCAGGGGTCAAGGAAATCCGGTCGGTGTCCAAGTTTGGGCTGTCGGTCGTGACCATTGTCTTCGAGGATGACATGGGCACTTATTTGCCCCGGCAACTCATCGCCGAAAAAATAAAATCAGCATCCAGTCGGATACCCGAAGGTTTCGGAAGTCCGGAAATGGGCCCCATAACCACAGGGTTGGGAGAGATCTATCAATACATTCTAGATGTTGAACCTGAATATAAAGATCAATACACCTCCACAGAGCTCAGAACCATCCAGGATTGGATCGTGAAACGTCAGCTTTCAGGAATACCGGGGGTGGTGGAAGTAAACACATGGGGCGGTCACCTCAAACAATATGAGGTGGCCATCCAGACCCAAAAACTCAACGCATTGAACATTACCGCAAAAGAAGTATTTACTGCACTGGAGAACAACAACAGTGTAACGGGCGGTGGATATATCGAAAAAGTGAATCAAGCTTACTTTGTAAGGGGCGAAGGTTTGGTGGGCAGCTTAAAGGACATCGAAAACATCGTTGTGACCAACCGAAACGGCATTCCCATCTATATTAAGGATGTGGCACAGGTCGGTTTTGGCAGCGCACCACGTTTTGGGGCCATTACAGGTAATGGAGAGGGTGAAAAAGTGCTCGGCCAGATCATGATGCTCAAGGATGCCGATTCCAAACGCGTCATCGAAGCTGTTAAGGAGCGAGTTGCGGCCATTTCCAAATCCCTTCCAGAAGGGGTTTACATCAACCCGTTCCTAGATCGAAGCGAACTTATCGGAAGAACCACCTTTACCGTAACTGAAAACCTGGTTTTGGGTTGTCTGATCGTGATTTTCGTGGTGGTATTGTTGCTCGGAAACTGGCGATCAGGCCTTGTGGTGGCATCCGTAATTCCGCTATGTCTGTTGTTTGCCCTTACCCTGATGAACATTTTTGGAGTCGATGCCAACTTGTTGAGCTTGGGTGCGATTGACTTTGGGATCATTATAGATGGTGCGGTCATCATTGTGGAATACATTGCTTTCCAGATTACCCAAAAACAAGCGGAAATCGCCGCTTTGGGTAAAAATGAAACCCAGTCCATTAAAGACAGGATAACCCTCGAAGGAGCCACCAAAATGATGAACTCCGCTGTATTCGGACAGCTCATTATCTTGATTGTGTTCATCCCCATTCTGTCCCTAAGTGGCGTGGAGGGCAAAATGTTCAAACCTATGGCCATGACATTCAGTTTTGCCCTTTTGGGTGCGGTTCTGCTGTGCTTTACTTATGTTCCTGTGGCCTCGGCACTATTTTTAAAGCCCACCAAAGAATCGTCCAAGAATATTTCCACCCGTTTGGTCAACTGGATCAACAAACAGTATGAGCCGGTCATCGAATGGGCCATGAAAAGTAAAAAATTGGTGCTTTCCATCGCTGCTGCTCTATTGGTCGGCGCTGTCTTATTGTTCTCTTCCATGGGAGGGGAATTTGTGCCCACCTTGGATGAGGGTGACTTTGTGATTCAGCCCGTGCTGAAAACAGGGACCTCTTTGGCGAAAACCGTGGAAACCACCACAAAAATCGAACAAATTTTAATAGATAAGTTCCCAGAGGTAAAACAAGTGGTAAGCCGTATCGGCGCCGCCGAAGTGCCCACGGATCCCATGTCCATGGAAGAAAGCGATGTGATCATCTCTTTAAAACCCAAAGACGAATGGGTGTCTGCGGAGACCAAGGACGAATTGGCCGACAAGTTCAAAGAGGCCTTGTCCGTGATTCCGGGTATGGAGGTGGAATTTACCCAACCCATAGAAATGCGTTTCAATGAATTGATAACAGGGGTCAGGGCCGATATCGCCATCAAGATATTTGGGCAAAACCTGGAGACACTGAACAGAAAGGCCAACGAGATCAAAGATCTTATCCAAGATGTGGAGGGTGCATCGGACATCATTGTTGAGAAAGTGGAAGGGCTCCCCCAGATGAACGTATCCTTTGATCGCGCCAAAATTGCCCGACACGGGCTCAATATTGCCGACCTGAACGAAATGATCGCAATGGGTTTTGCCGGGAAGATCGTGGGCAGTGTGTTTGAGGGCGAGCGACAGTTTGATATGGCCGTGCGATTGGATTCAGAAAACCGTCAGGATATTTCCAACCTCAGAAACCTTTATGTGGATATCCCAAACGGGGGTAAGATCCCTATGAGCGAGTTGGCCGATATCACCTATCAAAAAGGAGCGGCCAAAATATCCCGTGATGACACCAAAAGACGTATCGTAGTGGGTATCAATGTGAGGAACCGAGACCTGCAATCCGTAGTGGACGATGTACAGCTATTGGTCAACGAAAATATATCCTTGCCCCCCGGGTACATCATTACCTATGGTGGCCAGTTCGAAAACCTTCAAAATGCCAAGGCCAGATTGATGATAGCCGTGCCCATTGCACTGTTGCTCATCTTCATCATGCTTTATTTTGCATTCGGCTCGGTAAAGGAGGCTTTGCTCATTTTCTCCGCCATTCCACTTTCCGCGGTGGGCGGCGTACTCTTGCTTTGGCTTCGGGATATGCCGTTTAGTATCTCAGCGGGTGTTGGGTTCATCGCCCTGTTCGGTATTGCAGTGTTGAACGGAATTGTATTGATCGAGCACTTCAAAGAACTCAAAGGAAAAGATTTTGATTCCATGGAGGACCTCATCAAACAGGGAACCAAGGACAGGCTACGTGCCGTATTGTTAACGGCTTCCGCTGCCGCTTTGGGTTTCTTGCCCATGGCAGTCTCCACCAATGCCGGTGCCGAAGTGCAACGACCCCTTGCCACCGTGGTTATCGGCGGACTGGTAACGGCAACCATGTTGACCTTGGTGGTTTTGCCCGTTTTATATGCTTATTCACACAACATTAAATTCCGTGGTATGAGAAAAAGAAGAAAGGAAAGAAGAATGAAGAAACGCAATGCACTATCAATTATGCTACTATTGGTTTCACTTTCAGGATTCTCTCAAACCAAACTCAACCTTGAGGATTTGATGGCCCTTTCATTGGAGAACAATAAGGGCATCCAAGCAGGTTCATTGATGGTCGATCAGGCAGAAACCCTAAAGGGTACTGCTTTTGAGTTTGATAAAACGGACATTTACTACCAATATGATGAGAACAACTTGGCAATGAACGGGGAACCCCTCAAGGTTTTTGGGGCACAACAACAATTTGAGTTCCCCACGGTGTACGGTGCCAAGAACAGACTTCAAAAATCGAATTATGAGTTGCAGAAATCATCGTTTGAGATACAAAAGAAGCAATTGTACCAATCGCTGAGCAATGCGTACTACCAATATCAGACGTTGAAGCAAAAAGCAAAGCTCTACAGTACGCTCGATAGTATTTACAGCAAATTTGCCCATGCCGCCAACAGACGTTTTGAACTCGGCGAGACCAACTATCTGGAAAAGGTAACAGCAACGGCCAAGCAACGTCAGATTGCGAACACCTACTCCAAGGTCAAGCAACAAATATTGACGACTTACGGCCAGATCATGAGCTTGGTGCAAAGTAAGGACACGTTGGAAATCGTTGATGAAACACCGGAAAAGTTGACGGTACTGAATTCCCAAGGAATGCTGCAAACGGAAACCTCCTTTTTGGACAACCGCCAAGAACTGAGCAATGCCCAAAAGAGTTTGGAGGAAAATAGATTGCTGCCGGACCTCAACCTGGAATATTTTCAAGGGACCAATAGTGGGCTTGGAACATCGTTGTATGGCATTCAACTGGGTGTTCGCATCCCGATTTTCTTCTTTGGACATAGCAGTAAAGTAAAATCGTCCAAAATTCAGACGAAGATCACGGAAATGCAGAACACCGAGATCACCGTTGCCATGAACCAGCGCTATAAAACTTTGTTGGGACAACTGGAACAACAGGCCAAGGAACTCTCTTACTACGAGGACGAAGGTGGCCTGCTTTCCGATCAAATCTTGAAAGCCGCCTCCGGTAACTTTCAAAACGGGGAAATCGATTTTTTCCAATACATCCAAAGTTTGGAAAACGCCTACGACATCCAACTCAATTATTTGGATGTGCTCAACCAATACAATCAAACCGTAATCGCCATTAATTACTTGACAATAACATTATAACAATGAAACATATATTTCAAATAGCCGCTGTTTTCCTTCTGATGATGGGCTGCGGCGATAAGAACAACGAAGCATCCACCTCCGAAGAACAAGCAGAAGCATCGGGGATTGTCGTCACAAAAGATCAATTTGACACCAATGACTTGATGATAAGTGCCATGGAAAAAAGAACCTTTCCGAAAATGGTGGAAACCTCCGGGATGATCGACGTACCACCAGAAAACCGAGCCAGTGTTACGGCGTTTATGGGTGGTTTTGTAAAGCAGACATCGCTGCTTATCGGTGATCAAGTAAAAAAAGGACAACTATTGGTGGTCTTGGAAAACCAGGAGTTTGTGCAAATGCAACAAGATTACCTTGAGGTATTCAATCAGTTGGATTACCTAAAGGCTGAGTTTGAAAGAAACCAAACCCTTTTTGATGAGAAAATAGCCTCTCAAAAGAACTTTCTTCAAGCCAAGAGCAATTACGAAACGGCCAAGGCACGTTATCAGGGTTTAAGGGAACAATTGCAAATGCTCAATATTTCACCCAGTAAAGTAGAACAAGGAAATATATCTTCGCAAGCAGCAATATACGCGCCTATTGCTGGAAGCATCACAAAAATGAACGTGGCCAAGGGAAGTTATGTTTCGCCTGCCACCGAAATTTTGGAGATCGTCGACAATGACCATGTCCATTTGGAACTCACGGTTTTTGAGAAGGATATCCTAAAAGTGAAGAAAGGACAAAAAATCCAGTTTAAAATTCCCGAGGCATCGGAAGATGCATTTGATGCGGAAGTGCACTTGGTGGGCACCTCCATTGACGATGCCAAAAGAACCATCAAGGTACACGGGCACTTAGCCCACGAAGAGGACGGTAACTTTCTGCCAGGAATGTTCGTTGATGCCATGATCATGACAGATACCACCAAAACCTGGTCATTGCCCGAAGAAGCCGTGATTGAATCCGAAGGCAATTATTACGTGCTTAAGTTAATCGAGCAAAAAGATGGGGACTACACCTTTGAGAGAGTAGCCATAAAACAAGGTGGCACCTATGATGGGTATACCGAAATCATATCAACCGGATTGAACGAAACAGATCAGTTTTTGACCAAGGGTGTATTTGATTTGATTGGGGGATAAATAAATTTATCCCAGACCCACATCCAAAGTCATCATAATAATGAATCCACCGATAAAGCCCATTGTGGCGATATCGGTGTATTTGTCTTGTTGCGTTTCCGGAATCACCTCTTCCACCACCACAAAAATCATGGCACCTGCAGCAAATGCGAGCGCATATGGAAGTATAGGTTCAAAGGTCAATACCGCCCAAGCTCCCAATACACCGGCCATGGGTTCCACTAGGGCCGATGCCTGACCGTACATCCAACTTTTCCGTCGGCTGAGACCATGCCTGCGCATAGGTACGGCGACGGCAAAACCTTCCGGAAAGTTCTGCAATCCGATACCCAAGGCCAGGGCCACGGCCCCTCCAATAGTGGCACCTTCAAAACCTGAGGCTACACCTCCAAACAGAACACCTACGGCCAATCCTTCGGGAATATTGTGCAGGGTAATGGCCAAGACCAATAAGGTGGTACGATGCCAAGGTGTCTTTACCCCTTCCGCCTCATCTACTTTAAAATTGATGTGCAAGTGGGGCAAAATTTTATCCAGCCCAAAAATAAAGGCTGCACCCGTTAAAAAGCCCACGGCCGCTGGAATCACTTTAACAAAACCATCCCCGGGACTCATTTCAATCCCTGGTGCCAGAAGGCTCCAAAAACTGGCAGCGACCATGACACCTCCGGTAAAACCCAACATTCCGTCCATTAAGGCACGATTCGGGCTTTTGAACAAAAAAACCAGACCTGCCCCTGCAGCGGTCAGTCCCCAAGTAAAAAGCGTCGCGTACAATGCCGCCAATACGGGATCTATTTCTTGAAAATATTGAATTACCTGTTCCATCAGTCGTTCTTTTTTACATATAAGTTAGCTGCTATTTGATGTGATATGCGCATCTCTTTACCATCCATTTGAATGCGGAGGGAATTATCAAAATCTTCCTTGTCCAGTACTTTAATGGTGTTCCCCAGAGCGATTTTATTCTTATCCAAAAACTTTAGAAAGGGTACCGAGGAATCCTTGACACCAACACAAACACCTTGCGAATTGATGGGCATTTCACTGAGCAATTTTTCGTCGCGTTCCTGAAACTTTCCATCCTTGGTTGGAATAGGATCGCCGTGCGGATCGTGTTTGGGAAACTCCAGAAGCTCATCGATCTTATCGATCAACTTTTCACTTTTGATATGTTCCAACTGCTCCGCCACTTCGTGCACCTCATCCCAGGTAAAATCAAGCTTCTTTACCAAAAAAACTTCCCAGAGTCGATGTTTTCTGATGATGGACAAGGCAGTCTTCACACCGGCATCGGTCAACGACACTCCTTGGTACCGCACATAATCCACCAATCCTTTTTCCGATAATTTCTTGGCCATATCGGTCACGGAAGATGGTTTTGTTTCCATCTGCTCCGCAATGGCATTGGTGGTAATGGACTTGGAGTCGCCACCGCCCAAATGAAAAATTGTCTTTAAATAATTCTCCTCTGATCGGGTCATCAAAAAATATTTTTCCAAAAATACATTTTTATTTGACAAAATCTATTTTTAGCTTTGTCTAAATTTAATTTTTTGCTAATTGAAATTACTTTGTAGACATCTAACCCTCTTATGGATAGCTTTGGTAAGCAGTTGTTGTTTTGCCCAAACGGCATCTTTGGTCGGAAAAGTAACGGACAATGGAGAGCCTTTGCCCTTGGCAAACATTGTACTCAGAGACACCGAAATCGGAACCGCTACGGATATTGATGGTCTATTTGAGTTAACAGGCATTCAACCGGGAGATTATATTTTGTTGGTAACCTCATTGGGGTATCAACCGTATCAGACTAAAATCAGTTTGGGGGCAGGAGCCAACAAAACCATCAACATACAATTGGAAGCCTCCGCACAAAGTTTGGATGAAACCGTGGTAACGGGCACCCTAAAACCGGTAAGCCGATTGGAGAGTCCTGTACCGGTGGAGGTCTACTCCCCCACTTTTTTAAAAAAGAATCCTACGGCCAGTGTTTTTGATGCGCTTCAGAATGTGAATGGGGTCCGCCCGCAGATCAATTGCAATGTCTGCAATACCGGGGATATACACATTAACGGTCTGGAGGGACCTTACACGCTGGTTCTTATCGACGGAATGCCCATTGTCAGTGGGTTGGGTACGGTGTACGGCCTCACAGGCATCCCAAACTCATTGATTGAACAGATTGAAATCGTAAAAGGTCCTGCCTCTTCACTTTATGGTAGCGAAGCAGTAGGCGGATTGATCAACATCATCACAAAAAATGCATTGAGTGCTCCAGCATTTTTTGCCGATGGCTTTGCCACGGGTTGGGGCGAGTACAATTTGGACGTGGGCAGTAAAATATCGGTCAGTGATAAAACAAACCTGCTTTTGGGTATTAACTATTTCAATTATGATGTTCCAGTGGACAACAACGGTGATAATTTTACCGATTTGACGCTTCAAGACCGTATTTCCATTTTCCAAAAATGGGATTTTGAACGGAAGGATAACCGATTGTTCTCCTTGGCGGGTCGCTTTTTTTATGAGGACCGCTGGGGCGGTGAGATGCAATGGACTCCAGGATACCGTGGCGGGGATGAAATCTATGGGGAAAGTATTTACACGCGAAGATGGGAGTTGCTCGGAAAGTATCAGCTGCCGTTCAAGGAAAAGTTACTCCTCTCTTTCTCCTATAACGATCACAACCAGAACTCAGTGTACGGCGATACAGAGTATATGGCGGACCAACGCATTGGTTTTGCCCAATTGACCTGGGACAAAACCGCCGGAAATCACGATTTGTTGTTCGGAAGTGCGATTCGTTATAATTATTATGATGATAACACACCCGCGACCACCGAGGCCGACAATATTTGGATTCCAAGTGTATTTGTTCAGGATGAATACACCTTTGCTCCCAAACATTCTTTTTTGGCCGGGCTACGGTACGATTATGACCAACGGCACGGCAATATTTTAACCCCACGCGCCGCTTATAAGTGGAAGATTTCCGACAACGATATTTTTCGGGTGAATGCAGGAACCGGATTTCGTGTGGTAAACTTGTTTACGGAAGATCACGCAGCGCTTACTGGATCAAGAGAGGTCATCATTGCCGAAGAATTGAAACCAGAACGGTCTGTCAATGTCAACATCAATTATTTGAAGAAAATTTATAGCGATAACGGTACTTTTATCGGATTGGATGCTTCTGCGTTCTACACACGATTCTCGAATGTGATACTGCCCGACTATGAGACGAATCCCAACCAGATCATTTATGATAATTTGGATGGAAAATCCGTTTCACAAGGTGTAAGTTCCAACTTGGATATTGCTTTTCCGAGCAGTTTTAAGATTGTGATGGGAGCCACTTGGCAAGATGTGAGCAGCATCGAAAACGGGGTTACCCAACAACAGATCCTAACCGAAAGCATTACCGCTACGTGGAACTTATCGTACACCTTTCGTTCGCTCCACCTTACGGTCGATTATACTGGAAACTTGTATGGTCCGATGCGTTTACCGCTCTTGGGCGATTTGGACCCTCGAAGTGAGTATTCTCCCACTTGGAGCATCCAGAACATCCAGTTTTCCTACAAAGGACTGAACAATTTTGAAGTGTATGGAGGTATTAAAAACTTGTTGGATTGGACTCCGAACCGTGGCAACCCCTTTATTATCGCACGGGCCAACGACCCGTTTGATAGAGAAGTGACATTTGACAGCAATGGCAATGCCGTGGCGACACCCAACAACCCCTACGCGCTCACTTTTGACCCCAGTTATGTCTATGGACCCAACCAAGGGATCCGTGGGTTCTTTGGCTTGCGGTACACGGTTTTTTAGAGAGTAGGGAGTATCCTATTTGAAAACGGTTATTTTTGAATCAGATACAACCCTTTTATGAAGACTCATTTGCTATCCGCTTTAATAGTGATATTATTTCAAACATCTTGTTCGGGACAATCAAAAAGGATTGAAGAAAAGATGATGGAATGTACCTATCAATCCTATCCAGATAATGGTTTAGCTTTCAAACAGCTTATTTCCGATTATCAAACTCTACTCATTGATGAAGAAATATTGGCTGACAGCTCAGCTAAAAGTTATCGGGATCTTCTTAAAAAGTTTGCTGATGGAAAGGGTTTCGACAAGGTTCCATCCAAATACTTTTATATAGAATTTCGAAATCTTGAAAAAGGAAATGAAGAAGCACTTCGGAAATGCAGAGAACAAGTTTTAAATGATTCAGCCATGTATTCCTCATCAAAATTGAAGGCTTTTAAGAGTGTAATTCAATCCAACAGTCCAAAGGCATCAATACAAGCAAAAGAAATCTTAGATGTTTTATCCGAAGAAGATTTTGAACTCCACCTCTATAAATTATGCACTTTTATGATGTTTAGTTACATTGAAACTGATGCCGGTGTTGTTGAAAACGCTCAGACTGTAACAGATTATGACCGAACAAAGGCCTTAAATATTAGACTGACTAAAAACAAAGAAATCCTAGTCAACAATCAAAGTGCTTCCATGGCAGAACTGAAAACACTTGTGAAGGAATATGAGTATAATAATGAATCGAAATCTACAATTATACTCATATCCCATGCCGATTTAAGTTATGGATTTTACAAACAAATTTCTGATGCCATCATTCAGGAAATAGCCGAATTAAGAAATCGGATTTCGATTGAAAAATTCAATCTGGAATACAAAGCACTGAATGGAGAGCAAAAATCTCAAATAAACGAGATTTATCCGCACAAGTTTGTAGAAAAAATGCAGGAATAGAGAAGAGATAATTCCAAATTTCTTCCCCTATCTTTGATACCATGCCCAAGTACGATTACATCATTATAGGAGCGGGAGCTGCAGGACTATTGTTGGCTGACGCTTTGGGCAAGGATGAGTCCTTTGCCTCTAAATCCATATTGGTGTTGGATAAGGATGATAAATCCAAGAACGATCGTACGTGGTGTTTTTGGGAGCACGGTAAAGGTCGATTCGATAATCTGATCCATAGAACTTGGAAACATATTTATGTGGGTGGGCAGCAGCTTCAAAAATCAACTTCCATTGCGCCCTACACCTACAAAATGCTACGCGGCATTGACTTTTACAACCACTATGTACCAAAGGTAAAAGCCTATCCCAACATTACTTGGGTGCAGGAAGAAGCGAAACATATTGAAGAGCTCGAAAACAAGGTTTTAGTAACTACTTCAGCTCAAAAGTACTCTGGACAAACGGTATTTTCCAGCCTCTACGACCCTTCAACTCCTTTAAAACAAAGCAAATATCCCGTTTTGCAACAACACTTCGTAGGCTGGCAAATAAAAACCGAACAGTTGGTATTTAAATCAGAAGAGGCTACTTTCATGGACTTTTCCGTGCCTCAAAAAGGTAATACGCGCTTTATGTACGTACTACCTTTTTCAGCTAACGAAGCCTTGGTGGAATACACCTTGTTCTCTGAGCATCTATTGAAAAAAGGTGAATATGGAGCAGCCATCAAAACGTACATTTCCGAGAACTACGGTGATACAAAATACTCCATCGAAGAAACAGAATTTGGCAGCATTCCGATGACCTGCTATCCGTTTCATCAACACAACACTGATAGAGTTTTTCACATTGGAATTGCGGGTGGATGGGCCAAGCCAAGTACTGGATATACCTTCTACAATACAAGTCGGCAAGTGCCAAAATTGGTGGAATATTTAAAAACCGGGAAACCATTGACCGAATTCCACCAAAAGAGCAGGTTCTTGTTTTACGATATGCTATTGCTGGATATTCTGTACGAGAACAATCACTTAGGTCACGAGATTTTCGAATCCATGTTCAAAAGAAGGAAGGCATCGCTGATCTTAAAATTCCTCGAAAACGAGACCAATTTATGGGAAGATCTCAAGATTGTAATGGCACCTAAACCCATGCCTTTTATCAGAGCCTTGTTCAAACGGGTGTTCTAAACGGTCCGCTCCATCAAACTTTCGCCAAATTGCTTTAGCAAAGCCTTGTTTTTCTCTGGCAGTTCGGTTTCCGCCAAAGCGTCAAATGCCTTTTGGGTAAAACTTTTTATGGCTTTTTTGGTTTCCTCCACTGCCCCACTTTCCTTAAAAATGGTTTTTATGGCAGCTACCTTCGCTGTGGAATCTTCAGGTTTTATGGAATACAAATGCAACAGACCATCTTGATCATCTTTGGAGGCTTTTTCCAAGGATTTCAAGTACAAATAGGTCTTCTTGTTTTCCATGATGTCGCCCCCAACCTGTTTACCAAAGGTCTTAGGGTCGCCAAAGGCATCCAAATAATCATCCTGTAATTGAAAAGCAATGCCGAGATTACGACCGAATTCGTAAATGGCATTGGCATCCTTTTGGGTTGCATTCGCCACAATGGCCCCCATTTTCATGGCGGCAGCGACCAGAACCGATGTTTTGTACTCGATCATTTTCAGATATTCGGTAATCGTCACATCGTCACGGGTCTCAAAATCCACATCGTATTGTTGGCCTTCGCATACCTCCAGTGAAGTTTTACTGAACAACTTGGTCAGTTCAAAGTACATTTCGGTCGGATAGCTTTCGAAAAACTGATAGGACAAAATCAACATGGCATCGCCTGAAAGGATTCCCGTGTTCACGTCCCATTTTTCATGGACCGTGGTTTTTCCTCTTCGCAATGGTGCATCGTCCATGATATCATCGTGCACCAGGGAAAAGTTGTGAAACATTTCAATAGCCAGTGCGGCATCCATCGCATCTTTGGCTTTTCCCCCAAAGGCCTCGGCGGTCATTAAAGTGAGGATGGGTCGCATTCGTTTCCCTCCCAATCCCAAGATATATTGTACGGGCTCATACAAATTCCTAGGTTCTCCTAATCTGGTCCTTGCTTTGAGATACGTAACAAACTGCTCTCTATATTGACTAATGATATCGATATCTGACATGGAGCCAAAAATACATTCAAATATTGAATTTGGGATGAAGGCTCCATCCTAAAACATGGATACTTTGTATCCAACCATGGAAATTTGGGTTCTTTTGAAAAAAATTTCAGAAAAACTGCAATAGAATGATTTTTCCTCGTCTCTATAAGTGAAAAGCAACCTGATCCAACTGAATGGCAGCCAAAACCGATAACCGTAACAACCTGACCGACTTCTTTACCGAGGAGTATGGGTCGCTGCGCTCCTATGTGCAGTCCAAGATCAGGGACACTTCGGAACGGGATGCAGAGGATATTGTGCAGGACGTTGCGTTACGGATGTTTTCACGATCGGATGATGCCCTGCCCATAACCAATGTGGGCGGATTCGTGTACAATGCCATTCGAAACAGGATCATAGACATTATGCGTGGCAAAAAAGAAAGGAAACTGCCCAGTGATGACATCGATCAACAGTGGCGGGAGTTTGCCGAGTTCTTTTATGGAGATCCGGACAACCGTTACTCGCCTGAAATGGAACAGGCACTCAAAAAAGCCGTAGAGGATTTAAAACCTGCTTACAAGGATATCATTATCGCCATCGATTTTGAAGGATACAATTACAAACAACTAACGGAAAGAACAGGAATACCGCAAGGCACCTTAATGTCCAGAAGACACCGGGCCATGTCGGAATTATCAAAAACATTGGAGAATATAAAAGAACTGAGTTATGGAACATAAAAAAGAATTTGGGAAAGCCGTAGAAAAGAAGGTGGAGAGCACCGTAAAAAAAGTGGTCAAAGTTATTGCCATGGTCATACTGGGGATTGTAGTGTTCCTTTTGGCCAATTATCTGTTGATGCGACTGTGGAACTGGCTCATGCCCGATCTTTTCGGCGTGGGAACCGTTACCTACTGGCAAGCTTTAGGGGTTTTCATCCTAGCTAAACTAATATTTGGCTTTGGAGGTGGCGGTGGAGGAAAAAGCAAGGGTAGCAGTCACAAAAAGAAAATTAAATCGTCCCATAAGTGTACACCGTGGAGAAGGGATTTTGACCAATGGAAACACTACGACCAATTTTGGAAAGAGGAAGGCGAAGAAGCCTTTAAAGCATACGTCGATAAAATCAAAAACGAAAATCATGATACATCAGAAGAAAAGTAAAACCCGAAAAAAATACTTGCTACAGTTCAGCCCCTTTTTCTGGCGGCTGGGAAACATTGACACCAATTCCCCAGACAAAAACCTTCAACTTCGGCCTGTTTTTGTAGAGGGAAAAGAATCCAGTTGAAACAATTCATCACTCCTTCGTTAAAAAATTGTAAAACCATGGAAACTTTTTTTGTTTTTAAAGTTTCCATTCCTACATTTGGCCCCTGATTATGAAGGAGACCATTATAAACAAAGCAACCGAAATGTTCTTGAACCTTGGTTTTAAGAGCATTACCATGGACGATTTGGCCCATGAACTGGGAATATCAAAGAAGACCATCTATTCCCATTTTAAGAACAAGACCGAATTAGTGGAGGAGGCCACCATGACCATGTGCGATTTCATTACCTGTGGAATTGACAATATTGTGGAATTGAAACAAAACCCCATCGAGGAGCTTTACGAAATCAAGAAGTTCGTCATGGTGCATTTGAAGGATGAAAAATCCTCGCCTTTGTACCAATTACAAAAATATTACCCAAAGATCCATTCCACCTTAAAGGAAAAACAATACAGCTCCATGCACGGTTGTGTTGTTGAAAATGTTAAGCGAGGTATGGAAATGGGTATTTATCGGGACAACCTGGATGTGGAATTTGTCTCCAGAATATATTTTTCCGGGGTAATGAGCATCAAGGACAACAACCTGTTCCCTACGGAAATATTCAGCAAAGCTGAACTGTTGGATTATTATTTGGAATACCACCTAAGGGGCATTGTAACCCCCGAAGGAAGAAAAATACTCAACTCAATCATCAATTCAAACAAAGAATAAATGCGAAAAACGTTAATCAGCCTATTCCTTATACTTCCCTGGTTGGCATCTGCGCAAGATACCATCCCGAACCTGAGCTTGGACCAGGCCATTGCCTATGCACTGGAACACAATTACAGCTCCATCAATGCAGAAAGGGATATTGTGGATGCCCAAAAACAGAAATGGGAGACCATTGCCACTGGACTTCCACAGATCAATGGGGCCGTCAGCTATCAGAATCAATTGAAACAACCTGTCTCCCAGATTCCCGCGGAGTTCTTTGGTGGCGAGCCCGGCACCTACCAAGAGGTGGTTTTCGGTCAGGCACAATCCATGTCGGCCACCGCCACATTGAGGCAACAAATTTTCGATGGCTCCTACATTGTTGGGGTACAGGCAACCAAGACCTTTCTGGAATACAGCCAGAACAACAAGAAAAAAACGGAACTGGATGTTCGTAAGGCGGTAGTGGAAGCCTACGGCAATGTACTTTTGGCCAGGGAAAGCGTTCTGATCTCCGAAAAGAACAAAGCCACACTCGAAGAAAACCTCTACGAAACCAAGCGTATCTACGAGAATGGATTGGGTGACGAGGAAAGCGTGGACCAATTGCGAATCACGTTATCCTCAGTGGACAATCAACTTAAAAACGCCCGCCGCATGGAGGAGATCACCCTGCAAATGTTGAATTTGGTGCTAGGGCTTCCCATTGAAACACCTACGGTATTGACCGAAAACTTAGATGACCTGACCCAAAGGGAAATCGATCTGGGATTGATCGATACGGAGTTCAATATCGAAAACAACGTGGACTATAAAATGGCCGCCAACCTCAACGAACAACGTTTTTTGGAGTTGAAATTGGCCAAGAGCCGTGCGCTTCCCACATTGAACGCCTTTGTGAACTATGGGGGAAATTCCTTCAGTGACAGCTTCAACTTTTTGGATAGCGGGCAACAGTGGTTCGGTTCCTCTATTTTAGGGGTGGACCTTAATATTCCGATCTTTAGTTCATTGGGAAGAAGCGCCAGTACCCAACGTGCCAAGATTGCCTTGGAGAAGGCAAAAACCCAATTTACCGAAGCACAGGCACAGATTCGCCTTCAATTGGAAAGTGCCAAAAGCGACTATATCCTGGCCATAGAGCAGTACGGCACCTCCAAGGAGAACCTGGAATTGGCGGAACGCATCGAAAATAAAAATCAAATCAAATATTCCGAAGGGTTGGCGACCAGTTTTGAACTGAGACAGGCCCAAACCCAATTGTACACCAGTCAACAGGAGTATTTACAGTCCATGGTCGATGTCATCAACAAGAAGACCGAACTGGAAAACATTTTAAACCAATAATCAAGAAACTCAATCAAAATGAAAAAAATAATTCAACTATCCATACTAGGTTTACTTGTGGCCTCCTGCGGAGGCGGAAGCGGCCAATCCGTTGATGAAGCATTGGCAAGCAAGGACCTGGAGGTCATGAGGGCCAAGCGCACCTCCATTACAGAAGAATTGAAGGTATTGGAAGATCAGGTCAAAAAGCTCGATGATGCCATTGCCGAACTGGATGACAACTCAAAATTACCTTTGGTATCCACAATTACCGTTCAAGCTGAAGAATTCCAACATTACTTGGAATTACAGGGCGATGTGATGACGGACCAAAATGTGCTGGTATATCCAGAAATGGCAGGAACCCTTTATCGTGTGTATGTGGAAGAAGGACAGCGCGTATCCAAGGGACAGCTGTTAGGTTCCATTGACGACGGCGGACTTTCAAGCCAACTGGCCCAATTAAAGACCCAAGCAGAATTGAGCAAAACCACTTTTGAACGCCAAAAAAGGCTTTGGGAACAGAACATTGGTTCAGAAATCCAATACCTACAGGCCAAGACCCAATATGAAGCACAACAGAACGCCGTAAAGCAATTGGAGAGCCAAGTAGGTAAATCGTCCATTCGTGCCCCTTTTTCCGGCATCGTGGATGATGTGATCAAAGATCAGGGAACCGTGGTCAGTCCGGGTCCGGGCTCCGAGGTGTTCAGGATAGTGAACTTGTCGGACATGTACATCGATGTGGAAGTGCCGGAAAGCCATTTGCCAAACGTAACCCCGGGCAAAACCGCTGAGGTCTACTTCCCTGTACTGGGTGAGGTCATTACGACCAAAGTACGCCAAACCGGTAACTTCATCAATCCCAGTAACAGATCCTTTGTTGCTGAAATTCCCGTTCCCAATAAGGATGGGCATATCAAGCCCAATCTTACGGCCCAAGTTAAAATCAACGACTACACCAATGGTAATGCCATTCTCATTCCCCAAAGTGTTGTCTCGGAAAATGCCGAAGGGGAGCAATATGTTTACACCATCGCCGAAAAAGACGGGGAAATGGTTGCAAAAAAGTCCATTATAAAGCCTGGTAAAACACAAGGGGATTACCTTGAAGTCCTTGAGGGTCTTTCCGCAGGAAGTCAAGTGATTGTTGATGGTGCCCGTAGTGTTAGGGATGGACAAAATGTCCAAGTTTTGGATTCCACCACAACCGCTAAAAACCAATAGACCACAATGGAAAAAGCTAAAAAGAACGCAAATAAAGAATTTCGGCTTTCTTCATGGGCCATTGCCAATCCGTCGGTGATCTATGTGATGATCGGACTGTTCTTCATCATAGGTCTGTCTTCCTATTTTGCCATGCCCAGGGAGGATTTTCCCGAAGTGGAGGAAACCAAAATATATATAAGCTCTGTATATCCCGGCAATACCGCTGAAGATATGGAACGACTTATTACCGATCCTCTGGAGGATGTCCTCAAAAACATAAGCAACGTAGTCGAGATCACCTCGACCTCCCAGGAAGATTATTCCATGATCATCGTGGAGTTCGACGAAGAAATCTCGGTTGAAAATGCCAAGCAAAAGGTAAAGGACGAAGTGGATACCGAGAAAGCCGGGGAAGATTGGCCGATTTTCAATGGGGCCAAGGTGGAACCCAATGTGTTCGATCTCAACTTGGCCGAATCGTTCCCGATCATGAACGTAAACCTTACTGGGGATTATCCCGTTGAAAAGTTAAAGGACTATGCCGAATATTTGGAGGATGAGATCGAGGATCTTCCCCAAATAAAAGAGGTTGATATCCGAGGCGCACAAGAGAAAGAGGTTGAAGTTGCGGTGGATGTATATAAAATGATGGCCTCCAGGGTCAGTTTTGATGATGTTATCCAAGCTATTTCGAATGGGAACATGACCATGTCCGCGGGTAATTTGATCACTAGCGGCCAACGAAGGACCATCCGTATCATTGGCGAGATAGACAAGCCGTCCGAACTCGAAAACTTTGTGGTCAAATCCGAGAATGGGGCCATTTATCTGCGTGATATTGCCTCTGTATCCTTTAAAGAGGAGGATAAGACCACCTATGCTAGGGAACACGGCTCTCCCGTGGTCATGTTGGACATAAAAAAGCGATCTGGAAAGAACACCATTGAGGCCGCCGATATGATTCGTGATCTAGTGGACGATGCCAAGGAGAACCACTTTCCCCCAGATTTAACCGTGTCCATTGCAAATGATTCCTCGAGCAGGACTTTGAACCAAGTGGACGATCTGGTGAACAACATCATCTTCGGGATCATCCTTGTAGTGACCGTTTTGATGTTCTTCTTGGGCTTTAGAAACGCTCTTTTCGTAGGTTTCGCCATACCCATGTCGATGTTCATGTCCTTTATGATTCTATCGGCCATTGGCTATACCCTGAACACCATGATCCTTTTCGGACTCATCATGGGACTGGGAATGCTGGTGGACAATGGGGTTGTTGTGGTCGAGAACGTGTATCGCCTGATGGAACAGGAAGGCATGTCACGTAAAGAAGCAGCCAAAAAAGGTATTGGCGAAATAGCCATACCCATTATCATATCCACGGCTACCACCGTGGCCGCATTTGTGCCCTTGGGTGCATGGCCCGGTATCATGGGCAACTTCATGATCTTGTTCCCCATCACACTATCCGTAGTGCTTGGTTCCTCATTGTTCGTGGCCATCTTCATGAACTCCATGTTGGTATCACAGTTTATGCAGATCGGGGAAAAAGAGCTGACCAGAAAACAATTGATACGACTGAGCATCATTCTGTGCGGCTTTGGCCTGTTCATCTATTTTGTGGGAGGACCTGTTCGCGGGCTTGGAACACTAATGATCGTAGTGGCCGGTATGTTCTGGATCTATAAGTATTTCCTAAAACCGTCCGCGCGTCGTTTCCAGACCAAGAGTTTGGTTCGATTGGAGAACTTTTACGAAGGACAACTGAAAAAGGCGCTCCGAGGAAAAAATGTGTATTGGTATGCCGGACTTACCTCTCTGTTATTGATATTGGCCTTTGTTTTCTTTGGAATATCCTTGGGAACACAACGTACCAAAGTGGAATTCTTCCCGGACAATACACCCAATGAAATCTATGTGTACATAGAATATCCACAGGGAACCGACATAGACAAGACCAACGTTATTACCAAGGATATCGAGGGCAGGGTATATGGTGTGACCGGAAGGAGCAAATACAACAATGGGGATTACAATTATTTGGTACAATCCAGTGTATCCCAAGTAGGCAAAGGTGCCGAAAATCCATTTACTGAAGGAGGCTCGGCAGCGGAAATGCCACATCGTGGTAAGATAACTTTATCCATGCGCGAATACAAATACAGGAATGGATTGGATACCGAAGAGCTTCGCCAACAGATTCAGGACACCTTATCCGGCGTCTATCCGGGTGTTACCATATCGGTTGAAAAAGATGCCGTAGGACCACCCGCTGGTTACCCCATCAATATTGAAATCGAAGGGCAAAACTATGATACCTTGATCAATACAGCGGAACGTATGCGCAACTACATCAACAGCAAGAACATTGCAGGTATCGAAGAGCTCAAAATCGATGTGAACAAGAGCAAACCCGGCATGCAGGTCGAGGTAGACCGTGCGAAAGCTGGTGAGTTGGGTGTTTCCGTGGGCCAGGTAGGTCAGCAACTGCGAAGATCCATATTTGGTGATAAAGCAGGTATTTACAAAAAAGAGGGCGAGGATTACGATATCAATGTTCGTTTCAATGAGGATTTAAGGTACAATACGAGTGCCTTGTTCAACCAGAAAATCATTTTCAGGGACCCATCAAATGGTCAGATCAAGGAAATCCCCGTATCTGCCGTAGCCGATAAAAAGAACACCTCATCCTTCAGCGCCATCAAACACGTGGATACCAAACGTGTGGTAACCGTGTATTCCGCATTAAAACCCGGGTTTACCGATGCTGCTGCCATTGTGGCTCAAATCCAAGAGGAAATGCAAGAATTCAAAGGTCTGCCACAAGGAGTCAACATCGATTACACCGGTCAGATCGAGGAGCAGAACAAACAAATGTCGTTTTTGATCAGTGCATTCTTTTTGGGTCTCGGACTGATTATGCTGATTTTGATCTTTCAATTTGGTGGTATTTCCAAACCTACCATCATTATGATGGCCATTTTCTTGAGTTTTATCGGGGTATTCGGTGGTCTGATCGTAACTGGATGGCCATTTGTGATCATGATGACCATGATGGGTATTATATCATTGGCAGGTATCGTGGTAAATAATGGAGTGGTGCTCTTGGACTATACCCAAATCCTGATTGACCGTAAAAAGGTGAACCTGGGCATTTCCGATGATGACCTTTTGAGTAACGAAGATGTCACCGATGCCATCATCAAAGGAGGTAAGGCGCGTTTACGTCCAGTTCTATTGACCGCGATTACCACTGTTTTGGGATTGATTCCCCTTGCCATTGGACTTAACATCAACTTTGTGGGTCTATTCTCCGATTTCGACCCACAGATCTATATGGGAGGTGACAATGTCATCTTTTGGGGACCACTGGCCTGGACGGTCATATTTGGCCTGATTGTGGCCACCTTCTTGACCCTGATCATTGTTCCTGTTCTATTCAACATTAGTTATAGACTTAAGATCAGGATCAAAAAGTGGCAAACTGGACATCAAACCCCAGAGGTAGTGACGGAAGAATAGGAGTTTTCATCATATCAAACAAAAAAGCCCCGACCAAAATGGTCGGGGCTTTTTCTTAAACACTGATTTTAACTTATTGGTTTACCGTAACGGCATCGCCTTGGTTCCAATTTTTTACTTGTACAATACGGTTGTCCGTAAAGTCCACTTCGTTCAATCCATCATTCTGCCAAAAGAACCACTTCCCGGTCTTTTGTCCGTTTTCGTATTGGCCGGTGGCAATTTTTTTACCTTCAACATTGAACATTTCCCAATCGCCATGCAACTTTCCGTTCAACATATAACCTGTTTGGGCAATTTCGCCATTGTCGTGAAAATAAGTGGCTTTCACCATTTTTCCCATTTTTTCAAAGGTCGGTTCGGTATCTTGAGCAGATACAGTTACCGCAAACATCACCGCCAAAAATAATACTGCTTTTTTCATACTGTATGGGATTTTAATATTGTTATTATCAAATGATAACGTAACAAAGTTACTTAAATTTTACATTAATCACACATTTACATAACATTTAGTTTACATTAAATTAACTTTAAATATTCAATTAACTTGTTTTCAGGTAGTTAAATATTTACTAAATTGATTGTTTCATCAGTTTTAACGGGGATTTCATGAACTTTATCCATTGAAAATCATCTAAAACATTACCTCAATGTTAATTTAACGTTATCTATAAACAAATCAAGCCACCCTTCCTTGATTCAAATAAGATGGAAATACAGAAAATGGACATATCTCCTAAAAAATACCCGTATTCCTATTAAATTTGCGCTCTCATAACAAACATCATGTACAGAAGCAATACTTGTGGTGCATTAAGGGCATCGGATATAGGGTCAGAAGTTATTTTAAGTGGATGGGTGCACAAGGTCCGCGACAAAGGTTTTGTGGCCTGGGTCGACCTACGCGACCGCTATGGCATTACCCAACTGGTGTTTGACCAAGAACGCACATCCAAAGACCTTCTGGAACAAGCCCGTGAACTGGGTCGTGAAACGGTTATCCAAGCCAAGGGAGAGGTCATCGAACGTGCTTCCAAAAACCCAAACATCCCTACAGGCGAAATAGAGGTTCTTGTGACCGAGCTCACTATTTTGAACAACTCCCTCCTACCTCCCTTTACCATTGAAGATGAGACCGATGGCGGGGAAGACATCCGGATGAAATATCGTTATCTGGACATTCGAAGAAATCCCGTCAAGAACAAACTCATCTTTAGACATAAGGTGACCATGGAGGTCAGAAAGTATCTGTCCGACCAAGGTTTCATCGATATTGAAACCCCATATTTGATCAAATCCACTCCCGAGGGAGCAAGGGACTTTTTGGTGCCCAGCCGAATGAACGAAGGGCAGTTCTACGCCCTACCCCAATCCCCGCAGACCTTTAAACAATTGTTGATGGTGGGGGGAATGGACAAATATTTCCAAATCGTCAAGTGTTTTAGGGACGAAGATCTCCGCGCCGACCGTCAGCCTGAGTTTACCCAAATAGATTGCGAAATGGCGTTTGTGGAGCAAGAAGATATTCTAAACACTTTTGAAGGTTTGACCAAACATCTTTTAAAAGAGATCAAAGGTGTGGAAGTTGATGAATTCCCTCGCATGACCTACGATGATGCCATGAGATTGTACGGAAACGATAAACCCGATATCCGATTTGGTATGTGGTTCGGCGAACTGAACGAAGTGGCACAACACAAGGATTTCAATGTGTTCAATTCGGCGGAATTGGTAGTCGGTATTGCCGTCCCAGGAGCTGCTTCATATACTCGAAAAGAGATTGATAAACTAATAGATTGGGTAAAACGTCCCCAAGTGGGTGCCAAGGGAATGGTTTATGTAAAGTGCAACGAAGACGGCACCTACAAATCTTCCGTGGACAAGTTCTACGATCAGGAAGATTTGGCCAAATGGGCCAAGGTAACCGGAGCACAACAAGGCGACCTTATCTGCGTGCTTTCTGGAAACACCAACGAAACCCGTGCGCAATTGAGCGCATTGCGCATGGAATTGGCAACCCGTTTGGGGCTCAGAAAAGCACATGAATTTGCTCCGCTATGGGTAGTGGACTTCCCTTTGTTGGAATTGGACGGGGAAACAGGAAAATACCATGCCATGCACCATCCATTTACCTCTCCAAAACCCGGTCAGTTAGAACTGTTGGACACAAAACCCGGCGAGGTAAAAGCCAATGCATACGATTTGGTATTGAATGGAAATGAAATCGGCGGAGGTTCCATAAGGATCTATGACAAAGGGACCCAAGCGACCATGTTCAAGCATTTGGGCTTTACCCCGGAAGAGGCCAAGGCACAATTCGGCTTTTTGATGGATGCCTTCCAATACGGGGCCCCTCCCCACGGTGGCATTGCCTTTGGATTGGACAGATTGGTGGCTATTTTAGGAGGACAGGAAACCATTCGAGACTACATTGCGTTCCCTAAAAACAACAGTGGACGTGACGTTATGATCGATGCTCCCGCCCATATTGATGCAGAGCAGCTAAAAGAACTCCATTTGAAATTGGATCTATGATATGATGAAATCCCGCCCATTAGCGGGATTTTCAATGTTTTCAGTTATGGGACACAAGAAATCTTGGTTGACAAAATTTTTGATTTGGAGGGCCAAACACATTTCCCATAGGCAGTTTGTGGCCATACTCAGCATATTGGTCGGCTTTACCTCTGGGGTCGGTGCCGTCCTTTTAAAAAACCTTACCCACTTTTTCCAGCATCTGATGGAGGGCAAGCTGGTACAATATTACCACCATGCCTTCTACTTTCTATTTCCCATTATTGGGCTGGTACTGGTAAGCTTGATCATCAAGTACATAATTCGAAAAAAGGTCAGCCATGGCATTCCCTCCACACTTTACGCCATTTCCAAAAGAAAAGGTATCATGAGCAGGCATCAAATGTGGGGATCTTTGTTCACAGCGCCCATAACCGTGGGTTTTGGTGGATCTGTGGGGCTGGAAGGACCAACGGTGGCAACAGGGGCCGCCATTAGTTCCAATATTGCCAAAACGCTCCACCTGAACCATGCCACTAGGATCTTGCTGATCAGTTGCGCCTCAGCCGGGGCCCTGTCATCAATTTTCAAGGCCCCTATCGCAGCAATAGTGTTTGCCATTGAAGTCTTCAGCTTGGATTTGACACTTGCATCCCTGCTCCCACTGCTACTTGCATCCCTATCCGCCATCATCACTTCCTATTTCTTTTTTGGGAACGATGCGCTATTGCCTTTTAAGATCGTAGATGCATTTACCATTGCCGATGTTCCCTTCTATATGGTTCTCGGAGTCATTGGAGGGATTACATCCATTTATTTTTATGAAGCATACACAAGAATCCAAAATTTTTTTGATAAAATCTCATCTCCCGTCCAGAGGCTTTTGTTGGGGGGTGTCGGCATAGGGATATTGCTGTTTTTGGTACCTCCTCTTTACGGTGAGGGGTTTGATACCATGAACAACCTTGTACAGGGAAACACCAATGCAGTACTTGGTAACAATATTTTCAATATGGACCTCGACAATATGTGGGTCGTAATCATACTTTTAGCGGGCTTGGTTGCTTTTAAAGTGGTGGCGAGTGCCTTTACATTCGGAGCTGGAGGTGTTGGGGGGATTTTTGCACCGACCCTTTTTATGGGGAGCCTTATGGGCAATTGCGTGGCCAAGTTCATCAACCATATCGGCATTTTCAAGAATGTGGTTTCTGAAAGTAATTTCACCCTGGTTGGAATGACGGGGCTTATGGCAGGGGTGATGCACGCCCCATTGACAGCTATTTTCTTGATTGCGGAAGTGACGGGGGGGTACGAACTGTTCATTCCATTGATGCTCACGGCAGCTATTTCCTATGCCATAACACGATATGCACATCCGCACTCCGTTTATGCCATGCAATTGGCCCGTAAGGGCGAACTGATAACCCATAATAAAGACCATGCAGTCCTTATGTTCATGGAAATTGACAAGGTAATAGAAAAAAACTTTGTCCCCGTATACCCAAAAATGACATTGGGCGAGATTCTGCACAAGGCAGTGACCAATTCAAAAAGAAACATATTTCCCGTTGTCAGTGAAAAAAGCGGTGCTCTTTTGGGAATCATCCTAATGGATGATATCCGTCCCATTATGTTCGACCAATCCCTGTATGAAAAAGTAACGGCAACCGATGTTATGCAAACCCCTCCGAGCACCATTGAACTAAAAAGCGATAAGATGTCGGATGTCATGCGTAAATTCCAGGACAGTGGTGCCTGGAACCTTCCCGTTCTCAAAAATGGCAAATATGAAGGCTTTGTGTCCAAATCCAAATTGCTCACAGCCTATCGAAGGGAACTGATAAACTATACCCAATGAAAAAATTCAAACTCAAGTATATTGTCTTCCTCATCATGCTCGCCTCCCTTGGTTCGATATTTTATGGACTATCCTTGGAGGAAGAACATCCCAATGCCCCAAAATACATTGGCGGAGGCACCGTAGGACTCTTTTTGGTGGCCATGCCACTTTTCCTTTGGAAAGAAAGCAAGGTAAAAAATATGAAAGATTACATGTTAACCAAGGAAAATATTAAGAAAATGCAAGAAAAAGAGCGTGAAAAGACTGAAAATCAATAATTTTCATAAGATTTAAAGTTCATTTCACTCAAGCAGCCGTAAAAAAAGTTACATTCGTATTTTAACATTTTATTTATTTTTTAATGACTGGTACAGTAAAATTTTTCAATGATTCCAAAGGATATGGATTCATTACAAACGACGACACAGGAAAAGACATCTTTGTTCATGTTACAGCATTGAACGGAGTGGAATTGAACGAAGGCGACAAAGTAGAATACATCGAAGAAGAAGGAAGAAAAGGAGTGGTTGCCGCTCAAGTGCAGGTAATCGGATAACAATATTTTATTTTGATTTGATTTGAAAACCTCGGCAATGCCGGGGTTTTTTGTTTAGTTTAAGTTCCTACGTTGGATAAAGAATCGTTTCAGCAGTTCTGAAGCCTCCTTTTCCATTACACCGCCAACCACTTCCGTTTTGGGGTGCAAGTGTCCCCCCATCACATTAAACCCCCGTTCTAGGTCAGCCGCCCCGTAGACCACTCTCGAAATTTGACTCCAGTACAATGCGCCTGCACACATTTGGCAAGGTTCCAAAGTAACGTATAACGTACAACCTTGGAGGTATTTCCCACCCAAAAAGTTGGACGCAGCGGTAATCGCCTGCATTTCGGCATGGGCCGTAACATCCTTCAAACGCTCTGTAAGGTTATGGGCCCTCCCAATGATTCTGTTGTTCACCACAATGACAGCACCAACAGGTACCTCACCATTTTCAAAGGCCATTTCCGCCTCTTGCATGGCCTTCTTCATAAAATAGTTGTCATCAAAGGGGTTCTCCACGATTTTTATGGCATTTTTCAACAGATTGCTAAGCTACACATAAAATAATTTTAGGGAGAATCGATACTTTTGTTTTTTTAATCATTGGAAAGACTTTTAACACATATCGAATCCCCCGAAGACCTCAAAAAATTGAGCCTGGACGAGTTGCCTAAACTTGCCCAGGAACTACGGGAATTCATCATCGATATTGTTTCCACCAAAGAAGGCCATTTAGGCGCCAGCTTGGGTGTTGTGGAACTTACCATCGCCCTGCATTATGTGTTCAATACACCCACAGATAAACTCATCTGGGATGTGGGCCACCAGGCCTACGGTCATAAGATCCTGACAGGTCGCAAGGAAATTTTTGAAACCAACCGACAATTGGGCGGTATAAGTGGTTTTCCCAAACGTAGTGAAAGCGAGTACGACGATTTTGGAACGGGACACAGCTCCACTGCCATCTCGGCCATATTGGGTATGGCCATGGCTTCCAAACTCAAGGGAAATCTTTCCAAACAACATATTGCCGTAGTGGGTGATGCTTCCATGGCCAGTGGAATGGCTTTTGAAGGACTCAACCATCTGGGCGTGACCAATGTCAACGCATTGATTGTGCTTAACGACAATGCCATTGGAATTGACCCCAGTGTTGGAGCATTAAAAAAATACCTTACCAATGTAAAGTTGGGCACGGCCAAGGACGAAAATATTTTTGAATGCCTCAATCTCAACTATTCCGGTCCAATTGATGGTCATGATATAAAAGCCCTGGTGGCAGAATTGGAACGCTTGAAAGGTGTCGATGGACCTAAACTGCTCCACATCATCACCACAAAAGGAAAAGGGCTAAAACAGGCCGAGGAAGACCAAGTCGTCTACCATGCCCCAGGGAAGTTTGATAAAACCACAGGGGAGCGATTTGAGAAAACGGGGCAAGTCCAACCACCGAAATACCAAGATGTATTTGGTCATACCATCGTGGAATTGGCCAAGAAAAATGAAAAAATCGTAGGGATTACCCCGGCCATGCCCAGCGGTAGTTCCCTTAAATTCATGATGGACCAAATGCCCGACCGTGCATTCGATGTGGGCATCGCCGAGCAGCATGCAGTTACATTGGCCGCTGGAATGGCCACACAGGGTTTGGTCCCGTTCTGCAATATTTACTCCACCTTTTTACAGCGGGCCTACGATCAGGTCGTACATGATGTGGCCCTACAGCAACTTCCCGTCGTTTTTTGTTTGGACAGAGCGGGTCTGGTAGGACAGGATGGACCCACGCACCATGGAGTTTTCGACATGGCCTTTTTGCGGTGCATTCCCAACCTCATTATTTTTGCCCCGATGAACGAGATGGAACTTCGAAACATCATGTACACTGCCCAATGGGGACTGGACGGGCCCATCGCCATACGGTATCCGAGAGGGCGAGGTGTGACCATTGATTGGAGGAATGATGTTGAGTCCATCAAAATAGGAACTTCCCGATGTTTGAAGGAGGGTTCTGAAATCGCCGTGCTTACCATTGGCCATATAGGAAATGATGTTGAAAAACTCATCAAACAATTAGATGCCCCCGAAAAAGTCGGGCATTACGACATGCGCTTTGTAAAACCGTTGGATAAAAATGCCCTACGTGCTATTTTTGGCCAGTACAAGCACATCATAACCGTGGAGGATGGTACTAAAACAGGTGGTTTTGGGTCTGCGGTTTTGGAATTCGCCAACGAAGAGGGAATATCGAAACCTATTGAAATATTCGGAGTGCCCGATAAATTTGTGGAACACGGAACAATCCCAGAGACCCATAAACTGGCTGGTATAGATTTTGATACCATACATTCATATATACAATCAACCTTGAACCAATGCGAATAAATTGTTTTTTAATTCTATTCCTTACCGTTTTTCTATCTGCCAATGCCCAGATAACGCAATTAAAAGCTTTTGAAATCGATAGTACCGATGGCGACTTTAAAATCATCCGCATCAAAGATGTAAAGCTCAAATACCTTACGAGAAATGCAAAATTGACCGATCCCCGTACCGTATTGAACAGGGTAAAGCCTTTGAGTGTTTGGTACAAAAGGTTCAAGCCCACATCGTTTTGGAAAAAAGTCAACAGATTTGGACTTAACATCAGCGAGGTTTCCTTTGTCAACTGGAACGCAGGGGGGGATAACTCAGTATCGGCACTTGCGAGCGCCGATTTTACCCGAAATTATAAGTTTCGCTATTTAAGTTGGAACAATGAGGCACAACTCAGGTACGGACTCAACGCACAGGAGGGACGAAAGCTTCGGAAAACGGACGACCAGATTCGATTGTCCACCACCCTCAGTTTTAGAAAAGACACCATTACCAATTGGTACTATTCGGTAAAGGCCAATATAAGAACCCAGTTTTCCAATGGTTATAAATATCCTGACCGGGAAACACCGATTTCGAGGTTCATGGCGCCAGGATATTTGTTTGTCGGTGTCGGTACCTCCTACCTTCCCCCTAAAGACCAATTCAATCTATATATCTCACCGGCCACGATGAAATCCACTTTTGTTTTGGATGAAGTACTGTCCAATCAAGGGGCATTTGGTGTGGAAGAAGGCAAAAGGGTGTTTTTGGAACTTGGTTTTTTGATCACCAATACTTGGGAGACCGAAATTGCGAGGAATGTACTCATGAACCACCGCCTGAATCTATACACCGATTATGTACGTAGTTTCGGGAACATAGATGTGGACTGGGAATTGAATTTCAACCTTAAGGTAAACGAATATCTCAATGCCAGCATCGGTACCCACATCATCTTTGATGATGATATCAAGTTCGATGAGGAGCTTGCTGAGGACGGCACGGTAATCAATCCTGGTGTGGCCAAAATACAGTTCAAACAGTTGCTCGGGGTGGGACTACTCTACTCATTTTAGATATTTCGCCCCGTTAATTTATCATGGATGTGCACTGCTGCACTATCGGATAGACTAGCTACAAAACAACTGGTGTTCAACAATATTTTATAGATCGAGGTATCCGTATCCCTATAGTTTTCAGGTAAGCTTTTGATGAGCAATCGGTCATAATTGGTATCACTCCCCTCCTTTACATTGATCAGGGCAGAAGTGAACATCTCCAACAAATCCGAAATGATTCGGTATCCTGCCAATTCTTTATCGATTACCTCTGTGGATTGATAAATTTTCTCCACACTCAATTTGATGATATCCTCCACCTGTGCCGTATACTTCCCCTTGTCAAGCAACGATGCATCGAACCCGCCCTTAAGAATCTTTTCTTCGTTCTTCACAAAAACATCCACTGCATCACCTATCAAGGTACTGATGGCAAGCGCCCTCAAATAACTCAACCGGTCGCTCGAGGTGGTCATGGCACTGTATTTTTTGGTATTGATATTATCCTTTACCAAATTGATGAGATATTCCAAGGCATACTCTTCAGGTATCAATCCCAAATTGATGCCATCCTCAAAATCGATGATGGTATAGCAAATATCATCTGCGGCCTCGACCAAATAGGTCAAAGGATGTCTCAAAAATCCAGTTTCCGGATGATTCGGATTGGGCAACAAGCCAATTTCTTCCACGAGTTCCTTGAAAAACTCTTTTTCAGACTGAAAAAACCCAAACTTTTTATCGGCTATGTTCTTGGACGGCTTTTTGGGCAAAGACCCTTTCGGGTATTTTATAAACGCACCCAAAGTGGCGTAGCTCAAGCGTAATCCCCCCGGTACTCCTTCCCTGGATTCGGTCAAAAGCTTGAAACCGTTGGCATTGCCTTCAAAGTCGATCAGGTCTTGGTATTCTTCCGGGGTAAGGGCATCTTCATGGAATTTCCCTTTACCTTGTCTGAAATAATTCCCGATAGCCTTTTCCCCACTGTGCCCGAATGGAGGGTTCCCAATATCGTGGGCCAGCGCTGCAGCGGCCACGATAGCACCAAAATCGTTGAAATGATGCCCATGGACCTCGGACAAAAACGGATATTTGGTCAAAATCTGTTGGCCTGCAATACGCCCCAAGCTTCTTCCCACTACAGAAACTTCCATACTATGGGTCAGTCGGGTATGTACAAAATTCTTCTGTGAACCCACGGCAATGGGCATGGGAAATACTTGGGTCTTGTCCTGTAAACTCCTAAAGGCGGACGAAAAGACAATCCGGTCGTAGTCCACTTCGAACCCAAGGCGGGTCTCGTTCTGTTCCTTTCGTAACCGTTTTCCGGTATCCCCATGTCGTTTTAAAGAAAGTAATTGCTCCCAGTTCATATTCAACTATTGGTGCAATATACGCCTAAGCTTTGGTAAACACCAAGAAAACCAAGCACCTGCTCATCAAACAATGCTTAATAATTACTTAAACTTAAAATTACAGTAAAGAAATTTCCATGGTCCATTTTTGGCACAGATTTCTATACGGATATTAGTTTTTGTCGACTATTCTTTGAAATCTGATGGCTACCCTTAAAAAGGTAGCCATTTTTATAAAATAACATACATAAGATAACATACAGGAAATGTTATCTTAACATTGGGTACGGTTATTTGCAGCGACAAAAACTAGTACCGTAATGGACATCAAAAAGTTAGCCCTTCTGGGGTCTTTCTTTCTATTCGTTTGCACACAATTTTCCTATACGCAAGAAATATCCCCGACAAAGTTTGGCAATGGATTACTGAACATGGTTGGGAGAGATAGCACTTGGTCCATGAAAATGGGGTTAAGGATACAGCTATTGTCCAATTTCAGTTGGACTGATGATGCGAAGAACAACTTGGTCGATTCCGAACAAAATTTTTTGGTCAGACGGGCTCGACTTAAATTCAATGGTTTCGCCTATTCCCCTAAATTAAAGTATAAAATAGAGCTTGGGCTGTCCAACAGGGACATTTCAGGGAGCTCGGAATTTACGGGGAACACGCCAAGGTACATTTTGGATGCGGTGGTAATGTGGAACTTTTACCAAAACTTTGAACTTTGGTTCGGACAGACAAAATTACCTGGCAATATCGAGAGGGTCATCTCATCAGGTAACCTTCAACAGGTAGACCGGTCGCTTTTGAACAGCAATTTCAACATTGATAGGGACATGGGGTTTCAACTTAGGCACCACTTTTATCTGGGCAATGGATTCTTGGTTCGGGAAAAATTCGCCCTTTCACAGGGAGAAGGAAGGAATGTTACCGAAGGTAATTTAGGTGGACACCAATATACCACAAGACTGGAACTATTGCCATTTGGAAAGTTTACCAAAAAAGGGGATTATAAGGCTGGCGACTTGGACCGGGAAGAGACCCCCAAGTTAATGTTTGGAGTCACATACGACCTAAACAACAATGCGGTAAAAACACGGAGCAATATGGGCAAGTATATGTTCAATGACACAGGGTTCCACAAAACCAACATTTCCACCTTTTTTATGGATTTGATGTTTAAGTACAATGGTTTTTCCTTCATGGGGGAATATGCTTATCGTGATGCTGACAATCCAATAGCCGTGCACTCGGACAATACCGAAACAGGAGCTGTTGTACAAGTGGGGAATGGGCTTAACCTTCAATCCGGCTATCTTTTCAAAAACAATTGGGAAGTTTCAGCGAGATATACCCATATAAAACTGGACCACGATATCACTGGAAAAAATCCAGAAACACAATATACCGCAGGGCTATCGAAATATATTGTGGGCCACAAACTAAAAGTGCAAACCGATTTGAGCTATTTGAACAAAGTTGAGGGGTTCGATACATTAATTTATCGTTTACAGGTGGACGTGCACTTTTAAAACATAACCTTAACATAACCTAATAAAAAGGCATTCTCTAGATATTTGAAAAATTTTTTTGAATTTTAATTTATGGACAACATTTATTTTTTGATTTTGGTCGCCTTGGGCATTTTAGCGATAGCCGACCTTGTTGTTGGTGTAAGTAATGATGCGGTTAATTTTTTGAACTCTGCCATAGGCTCCAAGGCCATATCATTCAAGACCATAATGATCGTTGCCAGTGTTGGCATCGCATTTGGTGCCATATTCTCAAGTGGTCTAATGGAAGTTGCAAGGAAAGGCATTTTCAACCCTGGCGAGTTTTACTTCGATGAGATCATGTTCATTTTTATGGCCGTGATGATTACGGACATTTTGTTGTTGGATTTCTTCAACACCTTGGGAATGCCCACATCCACCACAGTTTCCATAGTTTTCAACCTTTTGGGTGCAGCTGTGGCCATGGCCATCCTAAAAATCGCGAAAACCAATGGCAATTTCTCCGATGTTGTCAACTATATCAATACGGACAAGGCCATTGAGATCATTGTCGGCATTCTATCGTCGGTTGTAATAGCTTTTACCATCGGTGCGGTTGTCCAATGGGTCTCAAGACTTCTTTTGTCATACCAATACCAGAAAAAGGCCAAATGGATTGGAGCTGTTTTTGCTGGAATAGCCCTTTCCGCAATCTCCTATTTCATCTTATTGAAGGGCATCAAGGGAACTCCTTTTGCCGACCAGACTTATGGTTTCATCGGGGGAATTACCATAAAAGAATTTTTGGAGACGGAAATATACAAGGTAGGGTTTATAAATTTCGCCTTTTGGTCCATTGCTTCCTATGCATTGATACAATTTGCCAATGTGAACATATACAAGGTAATCATTGGCGTGGGAACCTTTGCCCTTGCGCTTGCCTTCGCGGGAAACGACTTGGTCAACTTTATCGGTGTGCCCATCGCAGCATGGCAATCGTACCAAGCGTGGGTCGGCTCTGGAGTGGCCGCCTCAGAGTTCAGCATGGGGATATTGGCCACTAAGGTGGAAACCCCCACCCTATTGTTGTTCCTTTCCGGTATGATCATGGTGGCAACACTATGGTTGTCGAAAAAAGCAAGGTACGTCGCCGATACAGAGATAAACCTTTCCCGTGAAGGCGAGGCCAATGAAAAGTTTCAACCCAACTTTTTGTCCAGAAGTTTGGTTAGATTTTCCATAAGTCTTTCCACCTGGGTATCCCAGGCCGCGCCCGCATCATTGCAAAGACAAATCAACATGCGATTTGAAAAACCAACGGTAAACCTATCCAAGGACAAGGTGCTTCAACTACCTGCTTTTGATATGATTAGAGCATCTGTAAACTTGATGGTTGCCGGCATCTTGATCTCAATTGCCACATCGTACAAATTACCGCTCTCCACAACCTATGTGACTTTTATGGTGGCCATGGGCACTTCCTTGGCAGATAGGGCCTGGGGTGCGGAAAGTGCGGTTTACCGTGTAGCAGGTGTACTTAACGTAATTGCAGGTTGGTTCAGCACTGCGATCATTGCCTTTATAGCCTCGGGAGTTATTTTATCCCTTATCAGTTTTGGTAAAGGTGCTGCAATTGCAATATTGCTATTTGCCGCCGTTCTCCTTTTGGTAAGAAACTATATCTCCTATAATAAAAAGTCAAAGGAAATAAAGGTTGAAGATCGTTTGAGAAGGGCCGAGAGCAGTTCCATACAAGGGGTTATCGAGGAGAGTGCGGCCAACATTGCCAATGTGATAAAACGAAGCAATAAAATCTACACCAACTCCATTAATGGGCTTGCCAAACACGATTTGGATTCCTTGAAGAAAAATAAAAAGCAGGGCAAGAAGCTTGCCTCTGAGATAGAGGATTTAAGGGAACATACCTTTTATTTCATCAAGAATTTGGAAGAGGCCCACATTGGTGCCAGTAATTTCTACATCAATATCATGGGCCACCTAACGGATATGTCCCAATCATTGGAATATATCGGAAAGGTTAGCCATAATCATGTGCACAATAACCACAAAAAGCTTAAGTACAACCAAATCAAAGAGCTAAAGGAAATCGACAATAAGTTGGAAGAGATCTTCAATGGCACCCAAAAAGCATTTGAAGAACGGTCTTTTGAGCAAATAGGAGCCATTTTGGATTCGAAACAAGAGTTATATGATCTGGTCTCACAAAAAATCGACATCCAAGTCTCAAGAACAAGGACCGAAGAATCCAGTCCAAAAAACACCACCTTGTATTTCTCGATTTTGCTTGAAACAAGAGATCTAATTACTGCGATGATGAACCTTTTGGAACAATATTATCGTGAACACGATAGTACTGTGGCCCCCGCTACGATAGAAAAGGATTAGTTAGCGTGTGATCATACATCTAAATCAAGGATAGACGCTTCTATCGGTAAAAATTCATTTCGTCCATATACTTCCAAACGGCATGCGGGAGCAATGGGCGAATGTTCTTACCCTTTTTATGTGCTTTGCGTATAAAAGTGGATGATATTTCCATGATCGGCGCATCCACCTTCGTGATCTTTGGGTGTCCGTTAAATTGATGGTCTATTGTGCCATCGGAAATCCGAGGGTACACATGAATTGAGTAGTTTTCCAAAAGGGCTTCATAGTTTTTCCATTTGTGGAAACCTTTCAGGTTATCCTCCCCCATAATCAGTGAAAATTGATGGTCTTGTCCATACTTTTCATCCAGATGGGCAAGTGTGTTGGAGGTATAGTTGGGCTGGGGCAAATCGAACTCTATCTTGCTCGGTTTTAACTTGGGATAGTCCTGTACGGCTTCGAACACCATCTGATAGCGATGATTGTCGTCCAACAGTGATTGCTTTACCTTAAATGGACTTTGCGGGGTAATGACGAACCAGACCTCGTCCAAATCGGAAAACTCCACCAAATGGTTCGCTATGACCAAATGGCCTATGTGTATCGGGTTGAAGGTCCCAAAAAAGAGCCCTACCTTTTTCATATTTCAGTCTTCTTTTGGAGGTATCTTGGCCCCAACGAAGTCGGCGACCAATTTATGGGCCTCCTCCAAAGCTACATCGAGGTCGTAGTTTTTGATGATCTTATCAAACTGTGGGGCGGTGGCCAATTCCACAGATGCCTTGGCAATCCTCATGTTGATTTTATCGTCGCTCTCGGTACTTCTCTTTTTCAGTCTGATTTTGAGCTCATCCACACTTGGTGGCTTTACAAAAACGGCCAATGTTTTTTCGGGAAACTTCTTTTTGATGCGCAGTCCGCCTGAAACATCAATATCAAAAATCACATTTTTTCCTTCTGCCCAGAGCCGTTCCACCTCACTCTTCAAAGTGCCATAAAAATTATCCCGGTACACTTCTTCCCACTCCAGAAAGTCACCGTCCTTGATATGCCTTTTAAATTGTGAAACGGACATGAAATAGTAATTGACCCCATTCTTTTCCTTTCCCCTACGTGGGCGTGAGGTAGCTGATATGGAGAATGCCAAATTCAATTCAGGTTGATTCAATAGGTGTTTTACAATGGTGGTTTTACCACTGCCCGAAGGTGCCGAGAAAATAATAAGTTTACCGCCTTCCGTCATAGCACATTGAGCATTTGTTCCTTGATCTTTTCGAGTTCGTCTTTCATTTGCACCACCAATTGCTGCATGGGTGCATAATTGGCCTTGGAACCGATGGTATTGATTTCCCTACCGATTTCTTGGGAAATGAACCCTAGTTTCTTTCCGTTGGATTCAGTCGAGTTCAAAGTGGTTTCAAAATACTTTAAGTGGTTCGCCAAACGCACTTTTTCTTCTGTAATGTCGTATTTCTCCAAATAATAGATGAGTTCTTGCTCAAACCTATTGGCATCCAGTTCGATTTTCAAATCCGCAACCGCTTTTTCCAAACGCTCGCGTACTGTTCCCAAACGTTCAGGGTCCATGGTTTTAACCGCTTCCAAAAGTTCGTTGAGATTATTCAACCTGGCCACAAAATCCTCCTCCAGGACCTTTCCTTCTTCATTCCGGAACTCGACCATTTTAGCCAGGGCTTCGTTCAGGGCATCTGTAATCGCCTTGTATTCCTCTTCATCTATTTCATCCTTGTCGGTTTTAAGGGTATCAGGCATCCGTAGAGCCATTTCCAACAACTTGATATCATCCCCTTTGGCAATTTCGGCCAACTGTTCCATGTAGTTTTTTACCACTCCAGTATTTACCTCTGCCGTGGTTTCCTCTCCTGTTATTTCCACATAAAGGTTAAAATCCACCTTACCCCTATTCAAGGCAGCCGCAATGATTTTACGGAGCTCAAGTTCCTTTTCCCTGTAAAATTGGGGCAGTCTGGCATTGATATCCAAATTCTTGCTGTTGAGCGATTTCAACTCAATGGTAATTTTCTTGGAGGGAAGCTGTACTACATGCTTCCCAAAGCCTGTCATGGATTGAATCATATAGATATGATAAATTTTGCCAAAGGTAACCAAAATAGGTTTCTGGCCCCTAGGGTATTTCTATTTCCAAATGGGATAAAGGGAGCTATTTCAACTCCCTGACCCAAATATTTCTATAACTGACCCGACTGTTATCGCCATGATCCTGAAGTCTCAACGGTCCTTTTCCGTGTGGTGGATTTTTAGGCCAACCGATATATGGCGTTGTTCCTTTGATTTCCACATGATCTTGAACCAATACACCATTGTGAATCACTGTCAAGGTTCCCGATTTCACTTTCTGACCTTTTTCGAACTCGGGTGCATGATAAATGATATCGTACGTATTCCATTCTCCAGTGGGCACTGAGGCCATGGCCAAGGGTACGTGCTGTTTGTAAATGGACCCTACTTGTCCGTTGACATAGGTGTCGTTATCGTTATTGTCCAACACCTGAACTTCGTACAAACCGTTCAAGAACACACCGCTATTGGCCCTATGCTGGCCTTCTTGCTGCACTTCTGCTGGTGATTTCCACTCGATATGAAGCTGGATACTTCCAAAGTTCTGTTTCGTCTGAATGTCTCCAGTCCTGTTTTTAACGGTCATGCTGCCGTCATCGTTCAAGATCCATTTGGCAGCAGTACTATCTGCGGTACTGATCCAATTGTCCAACGATGTTCCATCAAAAAGTACAATGGCATCACTTGGTGGCGCCCCATCTTCTCCTGGGGTTACTTTTGGCGGTACGGGTTTGTAAAATTCTGTTTGTTCCGGCTTGGTGGGCTCAACTTCTTGAGCGGACATAAATCCGACAAAAAGCAGTGACAAAGCCAATAGTTTGCTTGTTAATTTTGACATGCTACAATTCTTTGATTTTAATGTTTCTGAAGGCTACCTCATTGCCATGGTCTTGCAATCCGATTTTACCTGTTTTAAAAGCGGCAAAATCTTCCCAATCGGCAAATTTTGAATTGGCTACCAACGCTTCCCATTCGGGCCCTTGTACTGGAAACTCCACTATTTTGGTTCCGTTCAAAACCACATGTCCCTCGTTGGTTTTATGATTGATCATCAATTCGACCGAATTCCATTCTCCTGCAGGCTTCACTACATCTTCGGATGGGGGGATGATATCGTACAGCGCACCTGCTAAACGGTCCTCGCCATTTTGCGCATCAGGGTGCCTTTCATCATCCAAAACTTGGATTTCAGGTCCCGTGACATAGGGCTGTCCATATTTTTCATCTTCTTTTACTCCCCAAAAGAAGCCACTGTTACCGCCTTCGGCAATTTTCCAATCCATGGTAAGCACAAAATCGGTAAACTCTTCATCGGTTACCAGGTTGTAATTGGCACCTTCGGGCCTTTCCTCCGGTGGGTAAAGTACCATGGCCCCATCTTCCAACGTCCAAGGTTCTGTGACCTCTCCGCCATTGTACATGTGCCAGCCATCAAAGCTTGTACCGTCGAACAGGGTCGTCCACTCCGATGTGGTTTCCTCAACGACCTCTATTATTTCATCCTCGGTCTCTTCTTTGTTTTCTTTTGGTTTGTCCTTACACGCAAATGCAACGGCAAGGGCTACGAACAGCAATGGTTTTCTCATAATCCTAATATGTTTTTTAGTTTTTGTTTGTCAATATCCGCACCGGCAAAATCATCGAAAGTTTTGGTGGTTGCTTCTATAATGTGGTCTTGAATGAATTTGGCTCCTTCGCGTGCGCCTTGTTCCGGGCTTTTGATGCAGCATTCCCATTCCATTACGGCCCAAACATCACATCCGTATTGGGTCAGTTTGGAAAAGATGGTCTTAAAGTCTATTTGACCATCCCCCAAGGAACGGTACCTGCCTGCTCTATCTCCCCAATCGTTGTAACCGCCAAAGGCTCCTTTTTTTCCGGTTGGGTTGAACTCTGAATCCTTTACGTGAAACGATTTGATGAATTCGTGATAAAAATCTATGTATTCAATGTAGTCCAATTGTTGCAGCACAAAGTGGCTGGGATCGTAAAGGATATTTACCCTTTTATGATTTCCCGTTGCTTCCAAAAAGCGTTCAAACGTATCGCCATCATGAAGGTCTTCGCCTGGATGAATCTCGTAGCATACATCGACTCCCTGTTCATCAAAATGGTTCAGGATGGGCATCCAACGTTTGGCCAACTCCTCAAAGCCCATCTCCACCAAACCTGCTGGACGCTGTGGCCATGGGTGAGCGGTATGCCAAAGTAAAGAACCGGAAAAGGTAGCATGTACATCAAGTCCCAATCTACGGCTCGCAGTTGCCGCTTTTTTTACAGTTTCGATGGCCCATTTGGTTCGCTCCTTTGGCTTCCCGTGCAATGCTTCGGGTGCAAAGTTATCGAACATGATATCATAAGCTGGGTGTACCGCCACCAATTGTCCTTGCAAATGCGTGGACAGTTCGGTTATTTCCAGGCCGTAGGAATTAACTTTTCCTTTCAGCTCATCGCAATAATCCTGGCTTTCCGCCGCTTTGTCCAAATCGATGAGAAAGGATTCCCAAGTGGGTATCTGAATTCCCTTGTACCCCAGGTCTGAGGCCCATTTACACATTCCGTCCAAAGTATTGAACGGGGCTTGACTGTCCACAAATTGTGCTAAGAACACTGCTGGTCCTTTAATTGTCTTCATTATATTTAATTTTAAGAAATTAGGAAATCCCAATTGAATTGGGATTTATCTTCTATATTTAAGAAAAAAACTATGCTATTTTTACGTCTCATGTGGTAAGATATAAATATAGCGATTCGTTAACAATTAATACAGCTTACAGTTTTTTTTTAAATACTACTTATGGAAAATGCTTCTGCCCGAAATCTGTGGGGTGATTTTTTGGACGCCCATTTAGAATTTGCTTCCCAAGATGCACCCAAGGTCATTCATTTCTGTGATAATGAAAAAGACGCCAACTTATGCGCCGATTTGGTCTGCAAAGAGACCAAAAGGGCCACTAGCCATTCTTTACAAGGATTGCAACTACGTAATGAAGCTTTGCCCAAAATCGGGGATTTCTATGTGGTTACCGATTGGGAGGGACATGCCAAATGCGTCATACGCACCACTGCGGTAAAACTTCTTCCCTATTTTAGCGTTCGGGAAGCGCATGCCCGTTTGGAAGGGGAGGGCGACAAAAGCCTGGAACATTGGAAAAAAACACATTGGGACTATTATACCCATGAACTTGCTAAGTTTGGCAAGACACCCAAGGAAAGTATGATCGTGGTGTTCGAAGAGTTCGAGATGCTTCATAAAAAATAATGGCCGCCCGTGGGCAGCCATTATGTCTACTTTTTAGGGTTTTGGATTAATCCATATCAACCCAAATATTCCCTTGTTTGTGTGAAGCTACGGTGTTCTCTATAAAGTTGAGACCGCGAACCCCGTCCATCATGGTCGGGAACTCGCCACTGTTATATTCCTCGCCGCGAATGGCCCGGGCCACGCCCAAATAAATATTGGCCATAGAGTCAAAGATACCTTCTGGGTGGCCCGGAGGTAATTTGGTTCCATCCAAAGACAAGTCTGAATTATATTCATGACCTGGTTTGTACACCTGTAACGGTTCAGGGTCGTTAAGTCTGTAAAGATAATTGGGGTTTTCTTGTTCCCATTTCAAGCCTCCTTTTTGACCGTAAATCGCAATGGTCAGGTTGTTCTCTTCCCCTGTGGCCACTTGACTGGCCCTGATTACACCTTTTACGTTCTTGTCCATACGGATCAAGGCCGTACCGTCCATATCCATTACATTATCGTCGTACATATAGTTGAAATCGCACAACAGGGATTGCACTTGCAAGCCTGTCGTGTACTCGACCATGTTAAAGGCGTGCACCCCGATATCCCCCATACAGGAACTGATACCCGCTTTTTCAGGGTCCAGTCTCCACACGGTCCCTCTCTTTTCCTTATCGTGAATGATAGGGTTCATCCAACCTTGATAGTATTGTGCATCCACCTTGTGTACTTTCCCGATGGCCCCCTCTTTGATCATTTCACGCATTTGACGCACCATGGGATACCCGGTGTAGGTATGGGTAACCGCAAATACGGTTCCTGCTTTTTTAAGGGACTCCTGCAGAATCTTGGCTTCTTCGTAGGTAGTCGTCATCGGCTTTTCGCAGATAACGTGGAACCCATTATCCAACAGTTTCTTTGCCATTGGAAAGTGAAGGAAGTTAGGTGTAAGGATGGAACACACCTGAATACGCTCGTCCTCTGGAAGCTTCAATTCCTCCTCAACCAGTGTATCAAAATCCTTATAGATTCGGTTGGTGGGAACATCGATTTCCTTTGCAAAGGCGATACTATCTTCCAAATCTGGGTTGAATACGGCACCGACTATTTCATAATTATCATTAATGAAGGATGCTACCCTGTGCAAAACCCCGATAAGGGAATCGCCACCTCCTCCAAGTATTCCAAGTCTAATTTTTTTAGGCATTTTCTATTGTTTTATTTTCTTTAATTATACTACTTCTTCTGCGGTATGGCCTTGGGGCACTCTTCGCTCTTCCAACTTTTTCCTCAATAGGAACAGAATGGAGAACAAAATCAGTACCGCCAATGGGAAGAACATCATTTTTCCCAAAGTTGCCTTTCCTGCTGCCAGTTCCGCTACCTCATCGGTCAATCCTGATGCAACGGCCGTTTCTTTGGCGGAATCCAACCATCCCCCGATCACAGGTTGCCAAATGGCGGTGGAAAACATTCCTGCTCCACCCACCAAGGACATTCCCAATGCACCGGTCCTTGGAAGGTATTCTGAGGTAAAACCAATCATGGTAGGCCAAAAATAACAAACTCCCAAGGCAAAAAGAATAGCCGCCAGATAAATCATGGACCCTTCGGCAACACTCATACTGTAAACTGCCGCGGTGGTGATCAAAGCGGACATGACCAGTACACCAATAGGGTTTAGCCTATGTACTATGGGGCCCGCAAAAAATCGTCCTATGGCCATAATACCGGTTACCATGGCCAACACCAACATGGGGCTTGCTCCCGAATTACCTAAAATTCGCTCTACCCATTGCTGTGGCCCAAACTCGGATATCGCGGTAAGCGTCATACATATCATGATAAAAATGAACAAGGGGTCGGCAAGACCTTTGATGTTCTTGGTGGTATCGGTTTCGATATGCTCGCTTTCCGGAAACTCTTGTTTAAAGAACATATACCCGTAGATAAGGGTTGGTATCAACATGACCGCAATCTGCAATTGCCATCCCATTCCAAAATCCGTCATGAACTTGGAAATCAGCGAACCGATCACGATACCCCCGGGGAACCATACGTGGAAACGGTTCAGCATGGCTGTACGGTTCTTGGTGAACATATCGGCGATCATAGGGTTACAGGCCGCTTCCACAGAACCATTGGCAAAACCGATAAAGAATGTGGATATGATCAAGGTCCAGAAGCCTCCGGCCATAATGGTCATGACCAATCCGATAATATGGCAGACAAATGCCGTTACCATGAGTTTGCGCGCTCCAATTTTATTGTAGAGCAGACCTCCAAAGATCATGGCTATCGGGAACCCAAAAAAGCCCATACTGTTTATCCAACCCAATTGTTGATTGGAGAGCATGAACTCCTCCCCCAACTGGGTCAATATTCCCGCTCTAATAGCGAAGGTCATGGATGTAACCACCAGCGAAATACAGGCCGCTACAAATAGCTGATTCTTGTTTACGTTTTTCATGTTTGTTTCAGTTAATTTTTGGTTGTATCTATGATTTTTATGTCACTTCTTCTGAATTTTAAATCAAAGTTGAACCACTTAACGACCGATTATGTGCCTATCGGTGTTCCATGATTATGATTTGTACTCTACTTTCTCATTTTTGAATATCAGCGCAAACAAGATAAATACCACCGCTGCAAACGCTGCTGGATAAATCCAGATGCTCTCCCAAGCATGGGCACCATCTTCCAAGGTCAGGGAATCGGTGATTTGTCCCGCAATCCAGAAACCTATCAACATTCCCACTCCATAGGTGGCCAGGGTGATCAAGCCCTGTGCAGCACTTTTGTACTTTTCCCCTGCTTTGGTGTCCGTATAAATCTGTCCTGAAACGAAAAAGAAATCGTAACAGATGCCGTGCAACGCTATTCCAATGATCAACATAAACGATAATTCATCGGCATTACCGTATGCGAAAAGCAGATAGCGCACCGTCCATGCCAACATACCTACCAATATCGTCTTCTTAAACCCGAATCTGGTAAAAAAGAAAGGCAGTGCCAATATAAAAAGTGCTTCGGAAATTTGTCCTATGGCCATTTTACCCGTTGGGTTGGCCAAGCCTATTTCCGCTAAAAAAGGATTGGCATTTTGATAATAAAAAGCCAAAGGAATACAAATCAATACGGATGAAATAAAGAACACCAAGAAATTCTTATCCTTTAAAAGCTTTAATGCGTCCAATCCCAATACATCGGAGATGGTCACTTTTTCACTTTTATCCACTTTTGGTGGAGTTTTAGGCAAGGTAAAGCTGAACAGTCCCAAAATTGCAGAAGCTATCCCGGCCATCAAGAATGTGTTCTTGAGCATTCCCGCTTCCAAAGCCTCCGGCGAATCCCAAACAAAGAGATAGCTGATCACAAGTCCGGCAATAATCCATCCGATGGTTCCAAACACACGGATATTGGAAAATTCCTTCGCTGGGTCCTTCATTTGATTGAACGAAATGGAATTGACCAAAGCCAATGTTGGCATGTACAAAATCATGTAACCCAACACGTAGGGATAGAAAGCAACAAAATCCTCGGATTGATACATTTGATACATCAAAAATGCACCTATCAGGTGCAGTACGCCCAAAATCCGTTCGGCATTAAAATATCTGTCGGCGATCAATCCTATGATAAATGGAGCGATAATAGCTCCCCACGATTGTGTGGAAAACGCCATGGATGACTGCCCTGCCGTTGCTTCAAGATTGCTTCCAAGGAATGTTCCAAGGGTAACAAACCAACCTCCCCAGATAAAAAACTCGAGGAACATCATAAAGGATAGTTGGAATTTGGTTTTAATATTCATGTTGGTATATTAAAATTAGTAATTATCGTTTGTAATGCACATAATCCAAAGGTTCAGGCACGCTTCCCGCATTTCTCAACTCCATCATAATCTGCCCTCTATGGTGCGTGGAATGATTGATGATATGAAATAGAATGTCCTCCCGTTTATTTGAGAAATTCTTTCCCGCACTGTTGGTGTATTCCACTCTGTCATCAAAAGTATCCGTGTTGGATACAATTTCAAAGGAAGTACGTTGATTTTCATAATGAATGTCTTCCCACCTATTCACATTGTGCAGGTCCCAAACGCCAAACTCAATTGGTCTTCCCTGAATTCTTTGGTTCCAAATATGATGGGCATTGAGTATATGACTAAAAAGTCTAATGCAGTTGTCCGGAACTTGGTCCAGACCACTGCATTGTTCAATTATTTTTTTGTTACAATAGAAATTGTAATCGAAGAGCTGTTGTAAAAATCCCTTCATCTACCCATTCATATTTGTTGACTATTCCAATACTTTTTCCAAAAGTGCTTTGGTCGCCAATATTCCTTCTTCTTCGCTAAGTTCGGAGCCTTCATATTCCACGCCTACAAAACCTTCGTATCCGGAGGCCACCACAGTATCCATGATCCTTTCAAAATCGATCACGGTTTCATTGCCATTCTCATCAAAATTATAGGACTTGGCACTCACACCTTTGGCATAGGGCATCAATTCCTTTACTCCTTTATATTTGTCATACTCTTCCACACATTCAGATGAATAATAGTCCCCTTCTGCTCTCTTGATACAGAAATTACCAAAATCAGGCAGTGTACCGCAATTGTCCATGCCCACTTTCTCCATAACTTCTGCCAACAGTTGCGCATTGGAAGATGGTCCTCCGTGGTTTTCCACAATGATGTTGATGTTCTTGTCCTTGGCGTAAGTGGCCAATTGGGTAAGTCCTGCTACAGATGCAGGCATCCATACTTCGGGGTCCATGCTTCCGTTAAGGTTGACACGGATAGAGTGACAGCCCAAGGCTGCGGCTGCATCAACCCACTTGTAATGGTTTTCCACTGCCTTTGTTCTTTCCGCCTCATCGGTAACGGCAATATCTCCTTGGCCGTCCACCATGATCAAAAGGTTCGTAAGTCCATATTTTTCACTTTCGGCCTTGCTTTTTTCCACCCAGTTGTTCATAGCTTCTTCAGAAAAATCAGCTGCCTGAAGTTCTTCATAATACAGGGCGCTTACATATTCCAATCCTTCAAAACCCCATTCGTTTGCTTTTTCGGCAAACGTGTAGGGATCTACACCTTCTTCAAAAATCATTTTATGGATGGACCATTGCGCCAATGAAAGTTTAATGTCTGGCTTGGTCGCTTCAACAGCCACTTCTTCTGTGGTATTTTCTTCAGCGGAATCCTTTGGACCCTGTTTACAGGAATAAATCCCCAAAAAAGCCACTAAGATAAGTGTGGCGATACTTTTCTGTGCTAAACTACTTCTGCTCATATTTTTACGTTAGTTAATTTCTTACGGAATCCAAAAACTACAACGTTATAGTGCTGAATTCTCAATAAACATAGGGATTAAATGTAGAAAATTAATTTAATAATTAATACATTTAGCAAATAAACAATCCGAATAAATGAGTAAATTTTATTACAATCAGGAGCAGGAATCCTATGATGCCATCGTGGTAGGTACGGGTATCAGCGGTGGTTGGGCTGCCAAGGAATTGTGCGAAAACGGTCTCAAGACCTTGGTCTTGGAGCGTGGACCCATGGTAAAACACCGTGAAAGCTATACAACGGCCGATAAAGACCCATGGGATTTTCCGCATGCCGGGCAAGCAACCCGAGAAGACATTAAGAAACAAGAAAAACAATCCAGAACGGGCTATACCACTGGAGCAGCTTCCAAGCATTGGTTCGTGAATGATTTGGAGCACCCTTACAACGAAACCAAGCGTTTCGATTGGATGCGTGGATACCATGTAGGTGGTCGTTCCATTATGTGGGGCAGACACAGTTACCGCTGGAGTGATATTGATTTTACAGCCAATAAGAATGAAGGTATTGCCGTGGATTGGCCAGTACGCTACAAGGACATTGCGCCTTGGTACGATAAGGTGGAAAGCTACATTGGGGTATCCGGTGAAAATCTGGGCTTGCCACAATTGCCCGATGGTCAGTTCGAGCCCATGATGGAGTTGAACTGCGTGGAAGATCACGTAAGAGGAAAGGTCGCCGAGCATTTTGGCGGTCGTGTGATCACTGCCGGTAGGGTAGCTCACATTAACAGTGACAAGAAATTTGAAGGCGATGGCCGTGTTCGTTGCCAGTTCAGGAACCGTTGCATTAGAGGTTGTCCTTTCGGAGCATACTTCAGTAGTGTTTCCTCTACTTTGCCAGCTGCCGAAGCTACGGGAAACATGACACTGCGACCTGATTCCATTGTACATGAGGTAATTTATGACCCAAACACCAAAAAAGCCACGGGTGTCAAGGTCATCGACAGGGAAACCAATGAAGAATTCGAATTTAAGGCCAAAGTGATTTTCCTTTGTGCTTCCGCCATTGCATCCACTTCCATTCTGATGCAGTCCAAATCCGATAGATTCCCTGATGGATTGGGCAACGATTCCGGAGAACTGGGCCACAATGTGATGGATCACCACTTCCTTGTAGGTGCATCCGGCAAATTTGATGGATACGAAGACAAATACTACAAGGGCAGAAAACCAAATGGAGTGTACATCCCTAGATTTAGAAACCTTGGTGGTGATTCCAATATGAAGGATTTTGTTCGTGGGTACGGTTACCAAGGCGGTGCCAACAGGGGCAATTACGAAGAAATGGTTGCCGAGGCCGCTTATGGAAAAGCTTACAAGGATGCCATGATGACCCCAGGGGGATGGAACATGAGCATCAACGCTTTTGGAGAAACACTTCCATACCACGAGAACAAAATGACCTTGGATTACGACAAAAAAGACAAGTGGGGCCTACCTACCGTGACTTTTGACGCCGAAATCGGAGAGAACGAGTACAATATGCGTAAAGATATGCAGGAACAAGCTGTTCAAATGCTTGAAAAAGCAGGAGCCAAAGATGTTACCGCTTTCGATGCACCATACGCGCTTGGACTTGGAATCCATGAAATGGGTACGGCCCGTATGGGATTTGACCCTAAAACTTCCGTGGTCAATGGCAACAACCAAGTACACGGATGTAAAAACGTATATGTTACCGATGGTGCCTTTATGACCTCTGCAAGTTGTGTCAACCCATCGTTGACGTACATGGCCTTTACTGCAAGAGCAGCCAACCACGCCGCTCAAGAACTTAAAAAAGGAAATATATAATGGAAAGAAGATCAGCACTTAAAAATATGGGGTTGGCTTTCGGTTATGCCGTGGCCACGCCAACGTTATTGTCTTTATTGCAGAGCTGTAAGGACAAACCTGCCTTTGCCGAATGGACTCCAAATTTCCTGAGTAAAGAGCAAGGATATGCCATGGCACAGACCTTGGACGTCATCCTTCCAAAAACGGATACACCTTCTGCTACGGAAATGAACGTCCATACCTTCATCGATGCTTATTTGGATGAAGTTATGCCTTTGGAGCAAAGGGATTTCGTAATCATGAAAATGAACAAATTCTACGATAAGGTGCTCGCTGATTCAGGCAAGGAATCCTTGATGGACATCGAGCCCGCGGATATAGAGCCTGCCCTGCAGACCTATCTTAGAAAACGTTCAGATGAAGAGGAGGAAGCCCATTCTGAAGCTATTATGGCCTATACTGAAGCCATCCGAGAAGGTGGAGAGGGTAGTTTGGACGATGATATCGCACGTTTCTCCTTTGCCAACGACCTAAGGGATCTGGGTACATGGGCCTATAAATCATCGGAATATATCGGTGAGGAAGTACTGGCCTACGCACCTATTCCTGGCGAGTATATCCCATGCGGCGATTTGGAAACATTGACCGGCGGCAAAGCATGGTCCTTGTAAACCATACAGTGCCATAAAAACCAAAAACCTCCATCAAAAATGGAGGTTTTTTTTATATCCTTTATCTTAAGAAAAATACCCCGGATTGTTCTTATGTGGGGTGAACTTGTCCGAGGTATTGAATCAATAAACACTATCACACGTACTGATATTCAGTACAAAAACTGCATCAATGGAAACAAATCTTTGCAGTCGTGCAGTAATTCCTTGCTTTTTCAAAATGGACCCAAGCATAACCCAAATCCGATTCAACAGCAATAATGAACTTTGAAGTCTGCACGGCAAAGATTTAAAAACCAAGCCATATTTTAAAGGGCCACTTTATAAAACAGCCATAAAGTTTTTAACATAAAATGTTGACATCTAGATATGGAGAGCTGAATTGTGAAGTCGTAAGTATGGGACCCCCAAAATAAAAAGACCAGATAAAGTACTTACCTGGTCTTGCTTTTATGATGAACTGGCCTCTGGCCAAAAAATATTACCAAAGAGTACGGCCTCTTCAATCGAGCCTGTATATAATCCTTCTTTGTTATAGGTAGTTCCCCCGAAACCTAAAATCAAATCCAGATTGTGGCCTAACCGAAGATGAATTGTGCAAGCGGTTTATACAATCAAAAGATTGGTTGCTGTGGCCGTACAATTATTTGGTAATACAAAATTTAAAAGAGCACATGGTTGTTACCTTTTATTTCGTGGCAACGACCTTATTCCAATCCGAACCAAGTTCGGTGTTATTCCTTTCCGATACTGCGGCAAAAACCAAAGCCACAATCAAAATCAAAAACAATATTGCACATTTTCTCATTATCTGGCTATTTGAGATTGTCCCATCATTTTTGGACATGCCGAATATAGACAACAAAAAAGCTCACATATGATTTCTATGTATAAACTGTTCCCTTTTATGTATAATTGGATTTTTGGTTTTTAACCATTGTAGTCTTTTTCTTATATTATTTTGCTTTAATCTTAAAAAACTCACCGTTTTTCCCTTGATTTCCCTTTTCTTACCAGTTATACGCACTACACATCCATTAACACATAATTTTAGTACTATGTGGAGAATAATCCTAAATTTGATATTACCTATATTATCCAATGTTAGAAGCCGTAATAGTTGATGACGAAATAAAAGCCCTCCAAAGTCTGAGTTGGGAACTTACCAACTTGAGCGATGAAGTGGATATTATTGCATCTTTTACAGATGCTAGGGAAGCTTTGGATTATTTGGAACAGAACACTCCGGATTGTTTGTTCCTGGATATTGAGATGCCTGCAATGGACGGGTTTCAGTTTATAAAAAATCTCAAGAACAAGGATTTTCCCGTTGTTATCACCACTGCTTATAATCAATACGCGCTACAAGCCTTGAAGAATGAGGCCATTGACTATCTTTTAAAACCCATTGATTCCGATGATCTTGAAGAGACCATTGGCAAAATAAAAAAGTTCAATGCCAAAAATTTGACAGTGGATCGTCTGGAAAAGATTCTTCTCAACTTCAATGCGGAATCCCAGAGCAAAAAAATCACCATCAATACCGATGGCAAACTGGTCTTCCTGAACAGCGATGATATTTTGTATGCCGAGTCCGATGGCAACTATAGTACCATATTCTTGGTCGATGGTCAAAAAATACTGCTTACCAAAAAACTGAAGGAAGTAAACACTCTTTTACCTGAAAACAGTTTCTTCAGAATCCACAATTCCTATATCATCAATCTCAACAAAATAAAGGAGTTTCTAAAAACCGATGGTTACGTGGTTTTGGAATCCAATCATAAAATCCCAGTTTCCCGGCAAAAAAAATCCGATTTTCTGGATATGCTTTAATACCGTTATGTTCCCGTGCCCATCGTAAAGTTCCATCACATCGAAAACCTGCATCGAGTACAAAGAAGCGCTTTGCTGATGCTTTTGCTGTTTTCGTTCCTTGGTGGATTGACCGCACAGGAGGTACCAAAGGAATTTCAGGAAAAGGCGGAAACCATTGTTCAACTTCAACCCCGCACTTATGGAGCTCTTGACAATGAACTTGACAATGAAAAAAGGGACACCACGCTTTTGCGATACTTTGAAAATCTGAGCAAGGAACACGATTATTTGGAAGGGCAGGCTTTTGCCCTGAACCTATTGGGAATGAAATACAGGAACATTTCCCAATACGAAAAAGCCGTGGCCCTCCACGAAAAGGCCCTCGCAATCTCTGAAGAAGCCAACAATACCGGCTTCAGGATTCTTAGCCTTAATATGTTGGGCGTGGTCTACCGGCGTACGGATGCCATCAAGACCGCTATAGACTACCACCAAAGAGCACTGGAACTTTCCGAACAGATAGAAGCCCCGTCCCACCACATTAAGAGGAGCATCAATGTTGCCTTAAACGGGATTGGAAACCTTTATCAAACCCTGGAACAGTATGATTTGGCCATATTGCAGTTCCGAAGGGCCCTTAAGCTGGAAGAGGAACTTGGAAACAAACTGGGATTGGCCATCAACCACCAAAATATTGGGCATTGTCTCGAAGAGAAGGGGGATTTGGAGGCTGCTCTGGAGAACTATCGAAAATCCTTGGCCTACAACGAGGAAATCGACTCGGACATTGGGAGGTTGATCTGTAAAAACAGTCTTGCACAGATCTATCTCAAGCAAGATATGCCATACCTTGCCCTGGTACTCTTAGAGCCCCTCCACGACGAATCGAAAAGAATAGGGGATCTTTCCATGTCGTCGGTGATTTATATCAATACGGGTTGGGCACATACCAAATTGGGCAATTACGAAAAAGCAAAAGGATTTATACAGGAAGGTCTGCAAATGGCTCAAAACAGAAACATGCCCAGCAATATTTTGTATGCCTACGAGAAAATGTCAGATCTGGAGAATGCCAAAGGTGATTTCAAACAGGCCTATGAGTATTACAAAAAGGCGGATCAGTACGACAAGGAAATCTCCAGTGCCACCAACTTGCGGTATATGAACGATATTATCGTCAAGTACGAAAACGATAAAAAAAACAACCAGATCGCCGTATTGGCCAAAGAAAATGAAATCGTACGCTTAAGGCTGAAGAAGAACCAAACCACCCTATTGGTAAGTGCATTGATCGTGGGCTTGATATCTTCCATTCTGTACATCCTTTACCGGCAATACCAGAGCAAAAATGAGAAAAGGGTACTCACATTGGAACAACAGATGTTGCGCAGTCAAATGAACCCCCATTTCCTGTTCAATTCCTTGAATTCCATCAAGCTTTACATTATCAACAACGAGCAGAAAAATGCGGTGCACTACCTCAACAAGTTCTCCAAACTGGTACGAAAGATTTTAGAGGCATCCTCCCAAAAGGAAATCCCTTTATCCGAAGAACTCGGGACCATGGAACTTTATATGAACATCGAGAACATACGGTTTTCCAACGAGATAGATTTCAAGATCGAGGTTGAGGAAGGCATCAACATCGACAACATCAAAATCCCATCTTTGACCCTTCAGCCCTTTTTGGAAAACTCCCTGTGGCATGGACTATCACCAAAGGATGGCGAAAAGAAGATTCAGATAAACGTAAAGCACAAGGATAAAGGGCATGTTACCATTGAAATCGTGGACAATGGTGTCGGCAGAACAATGGCCGAGGTAAACAAGGAAAACCGTGTATTGAAGAAAAAATCATTGGGAATCCGCATTACCAAGGAGCGCTTGGCCAATTTTGCAAAGGATTACCAGAACAAATTCGATGTGGATATTTTGGACCTGTTCGATGAAAATGGAGACCCGAACGGCACCAAAGTGGTCTTGGACATTCCTACGATTTAGTGTTTTCCGCAGCTACTTCTTCCAATTCCCTATACCAGTCTTCCCCAAATTTTTGGATGAGGGCGTCCTTCACAAACTTATAAATCGGGACTTTTAGCTCTTCTCCCAGGGCACAGGCAGGATCACATATCTCCCATTTATGATAGTTTACCGCGGTAAATTCGGTGTATTCCCGTGTCCGAACTGGATAGAGGTAGCAAGAAATCGGCTTTTTCCATTTAGTGGCACCAGCTTCGTGGGCAGCTTCAAGCCCGCACTTGGCTATGCCATCATCGGAAAAAATCACATAGGCGCACTCGTTGTTGTTTACCAAAGGGGTCTCCCATTCGCCGTCCTCGCCTTTCACAAAAGTCCCGTGTTCCTCTATAGCGGCAATGCCTTCAGGACGTAGAAAAGGCTTTACATCTTGATAAATGTTCACGAGCTTGTCCGTTTCGGAATCCTCCAATGGAGCTCCGTACTCCCCTCCCACGCAACATGCTCCTTTGCAAGCATTCAGGTTGCACACAAAATCGTTCTGCAATATCTCTTCGGACACAATGGTTTTTCCTATCTGGAACATAGTTTATCCTAAATTTTTCGGCAAAGGTAATCCAAAACAAAAAATTTGATGATTTCTAAACATTTTATGTAGTCCAAAAGTATTTTTTCGACGTAAATTTGCCGTCCGAAAAAAATGAGGGTATGAATTTTAACTTTAAAGAAATAGCGACCGCTGGAATGGTATTGTTTGCCGTAATCGATATTTTGGGGAGTATCCCGATTATTCTATCGCTTCGCAACAAGGTTGGACATGTACAATCCGAGAAGGCCTCCATTGTGGCCACTTCGATCATGATCGCATTCCTCTTTGTGGGGGAAAGCATTCTTTCTTTAATTGGAATCGATGTGAATTCGTTTGCTGTTGCCGGTGCCTTTATCATATTCTTTTTGGCCATAGAAATGATCTTGGGGATATCCCTATATAAGGATGATGAACCAGAAACTGCTTCCATTGTGCCCATAGCGTTTCCTTTGATCGCGGGTGCGGGAACCTTGACATCCATCTTATCCCTTAGAGCCGAATATCATGTGGAGAACATTATCGTGGCCATAATTATAAACGTTATCTTTGTGTACATCGTGCTTAAGTCCAGTGCCCGAATTGAACGTATTTTGGGTAAAAACGGACTCAATATCATACGAAAGGTGTTTGGTGTGATCTTGATGGCCATCGCTGTCAAGCTTTTTGCCACCAATGTGAATGAGTTGCTTTCGCACGCTGCTTAAAACATTGATATGAACAAGACTTTTGCCATAGTTTTAATTATACTCGCATTGGCACTGATAGCCTACAATGTGACCCTGGTCGATTTTGAAAACCCGCTTCAGGGCGATAGCACCGTTGCATTGATTGGAATAGTGGCTTCTTTGTGTGCCATAGTCCTCATGTTGATCTTTATGACCTCCAAAAAGATTGATAAAAAGCTGAAGAAGTAAATCAAGGCTTTATCTCAACCGCTCCCAACTGGGATTGGTCTATCTCGGCTTGATCCAAGGCTTTAACCCTTTTCAGCATGGCATCATAATCACCCTTGATCTGTGCAGATAGGTTTGGCGAATACAATTGTTCCGCAATATTGGCCTTTAGATAAGCTTTTATCTTATCCTCATAAGCGTAGAAATCCAATTTTACCTTGCGGTCCAATACAAACTGGATAAACTTGTCAAAAAGGATATCGTCCACATGGAACTCATCCAAAAATTCGTTTTGAGTGTACCCATCGTACATGGTTCTATCGTCTTCCAAGTGCTCAAAAACAAAGCGAGCAAAGAATTGATAGGTGTCGTCCATACTTTCTATGGCCTCTTCTTGGTTGCTCCCAATTGGCACAAAAACATCGGGGATAATGCCTCCACCGCCATAGACGACTTTACCTTTTGGGGTAACAAACTTCAAAGAGTCCGCTACTTTAATGCTGTCCGCTGAGGTAAGCTCTCCACTGGCATAGCGCTCCATGAACCTTTTGTAGTAGTCATGGTTGCCATCCTTGTACGATCTTTGAATGGATCGCCCCGTTGGGGTGTAGTATCTGGATACGGTCAACCTAACAGCGGAACCGTCCCCCAAATCCATCTCACGTTGCACCAATCCTTTTCCGAAGGAACGGCGCCCAACAATGGTTCCTATATCGTTATCCTGCAAAGCTCCAGCAATAATTTCACTGGCGGAGGCGGAACGTTCGTTGATCAGAACATAGACTGGTTTATCCTCAAAATCGCCTTTTTTTGTAGCAAACGCTTTTTTGATTCGTCCCTTTTTGTTCTTGGTAAAGAGGATCAGTTTATCATCTCCCAAAAACTCATCGGCCAATTTCTCGGCAATGCCCAAATAGCCTCCTGGATTGTCCCTGAGGTCCAATGTCAATTTTTCTGCACCTCTTAACTTCAACTTTCTCAAGGCGTCCTTAAACTCATCAAAAGTGGATTCCGCAAAGCGATTGATCTTGATGTATCCCATATCCTTGGTAAGCATGTAATAAGCATCCACACTGCGGATAGGAACACGGTCGCGAACCACGGGAACATCCATAATTTTATTCTCGGTCTTTCTATAAACCTTCAAATTAACCTTGGTGCCAATTTTACCTTTTAGGGTGGATACCACATCATCGTTGGCAATTCTTCTGCCAAAAAGTGTATCATTATCGGCCATTAGAATACGGTCTCCAGGCTTAATGCCGCTGATGTAACTAGGGCCGTTCTTGATGGTTCTTATTACCGTGATGGTATCATTGTACATGTAAAAGCTTACGCCGATGCCAGCGAAGTCGCCTTTCATGCTTTCGGCAACATCCTTCATTTCATCCTTTGGGATATAAACGGAATGTGGATCCAGTTTTCCCAAGATATTGTTCACGGTAACATCCACGATGCTGTCGGTGTCCACATCATCCACGTATTCATAGTCGATATAGTCGATGAGCCGGTTGAGCTTGTCCTTTTTTGAATTGGTGGAGAAGAGTTTTTCCGGGGAATCGTTAAAATGCAGTTTCCCTCCTATAAATATGCCGATGGCCACCGCAAGAGCAAGTAAGGTAGGCCAAATATATCCTTTGATTTTTTTCATATAGCAATTATGGTTTTAAACCATTTCTTCCAAAACTGGCATGTGTACGATTTCAACGCCTGCCCGTTCCAAAAACTTTATTCCAGAGTCGTCTTTGTATGCACTCTGATATACCACACGTTTTATGCCAGCTTGGTGCACAAGCTTACTGCACTCCCTACATGGCGATAGCGTAATGTACAAAGTGGCGCCCACACAGGATTGGGTGGAGGAAGCAACCTTAAGGATAGCGTTGGCTTCGGCATGGAGCACATACCATTTGGTATATCCTTCATCATCCTCACAAAAGTTCTCAAATCCCGTTGGGGTTCCGTTGTACCCATCGGAAATGATCATTCTATCCTTTACAATGATAGCCCCTACCTGTCTTCGTTTACAATACGAAAGTTTGCCCCATTCCTGGGCCATCCGTAAGTAAGCTTTATCATACTTTTCCTGTTTGCTCGCCTTCATAAATGCAAAAAACGCTGATAATTAAATAAATATACCTGCTTTGAGAGACCCTTACAACCTTATTCGATAAATTTTAACGAAGGTCCTACATTGGGAACGTAGCAATAAGCAAGGGTATTGTAATGGCAATGATCAAAATAGAAGCGACCGCAATAAAAATGGAACGTTTTACCTTCAATAGGTTCAAAACCACATAAGCAATGGTCAAAACCACCAAGATAACGGTTACCTGAGACAACTCTATTCCCGTTGCAAAGCCCAACAAAGGAGTGATTTTGTCCTCCTCTTCGGCCATCAACATTTTAAAATAATTGGAAAAGCCAAAACCATGGATCAATCCAAAGAACGCAGTGGCCAAAATGTGAAGAAAAAGTCCAACATCCAGTGCCTCCTTGTACACATAGGCAAAATTAAACAGGGCCGTGAGCAAAATGGTCACGGGAATCAAAAACTCGATCAATCCAACATCCACTGTGGCAACCTCGTAAACCGATAAGGCCAAGGAAGTACAGTGCGCAATGGTAAATATGGTGGCCAAGATCAATACACGCTTCCAATACTTGAAGGTAAAGGGCACCGCCAAAGCCGATAGGAACAAAATATGATCGTAGGCCCCAAAGTCCAATACATGGTCAAGCCCGAGTCTAATGTAGAACAGAAATTCCTGCATATGCTTTTGCTTTCAAATTTAACCAATAAAAACCATTCGTGCCTACCCGAAAACCAACACAACAATGTTTTATTTAAAATTAATCCAAATAATGGTTCGGATTTATGATTCAGCCATTATATTTGCGAAAATGACACAAAAGAGAAGTTTATATTGTAGTCCGTTAAACCATTTAACAAAAGTACTGTCCAATGGGATGTGTCCATTTGAAACAATGTAAACTTGCCAATTAAATAATAGCGCTATCCGAAGATATGGGAAAAAAGAAGAAATACGGAGTTAGGGATTTTATCAACGATGTGCACCTATGGTTGGGCCTTGTAAGCGGCATCATTTTGTTTTTGGTCTGTCTAAGTGGCACAATTCTGACTTTTGAAGAGGAAATAGAAGGTTGGTTCAAAGAGGATATGAAGGTTGAAGTGACCGGAGCAAAAAAATCACTCGCCACTTTGGTGAACGACCCCAACATCCAATCCAAAGGAACCTTGACGGGTTTGACGGTTCCTACCGATGAAACCTCTCCCTACGAATTCTCCATAAAGGAAGACCCAAAGCAACGACGGGGCACAACCTATGAAGTAAACCCATATACTGGTGATGTTTTAGCCCCTCAAAAAACCAGTGTCGATGATTTTATGTTCAGCATGTTCAAATTGCACCGTTGGTTATTGATGGATATAAAATGGGGAAGGCCCATTGTGGGTATCGCCACTATCATTTTCTTGATATTGGCCATTTCCGGGATTGTACTTTGGTTCCCTAAAAAAGTAAAATGGAAAACCGTTAAAGCTGGGTTTAAGGTCAAGACCAACGCCAACTGGAAAAGAATCAACCATGACTTGCACAACACTTTGGGCTTTTATGCCTGTATTTTGATCTTGATCATGGGCATTACCGGACTTTGTTGGTCCTTTGAAGGTTATCGAGATGGCTTGAGCGCCATCATGGGCACTAGGGTTTTTGGTAACCGTGGCGGAGGTCCGGAAGTTGATTTGGAAAGTCTGGACAATGGCAAATCCATCAACTTGGAGGAAGCCATAGCTCTGGCCAACAAGGAACTTGATTATGACGGCACCCTGTCCATTAGCCTCCCAAGTGAAGAAAATCCAGCTTACAGTTTTAGGAAGATCGCTGATGATTCTTGGTCCACTGTGGCGCAGGACAGGTTACAACTCCATGTATCGGGACAAGTGATCAGCAAGGAAATCTATGCGGATAAACCACTTAATGTAAAGATTGCATCTGCCATAAAAGCCATTCATACGGGAACCATTTATGGTACGTTCAGCAAATGGATTTATTTCTTGGCCTGCCTAATTGCCACTAGTTTGCCCATTACCGGAACCATCATCTACATCAATAAACTAAAAAAGAAGAGTAAAAGAAGAAAGAAATTGGCAATGGCTTAAGAAATGCCCCTTTCCTTTTGGATGGTCTCGTAGGCTTTTTGCACTTCTTTGAATTTTTCCTCGGCACCATTTCTGATGGCTTCATTTTCCGTGACCACACGATCGGGATGGTACTTTTTGGCCATTTTCCTGTAGGCTTTCTTTACCTCTTCATCGGTAGCGGTCTTCTCGATTTCCAATATCTTGTACGAGTTGTCCGTGGATTTGATGAACATTGCCATGATACTTTCAAAATCGTGTTGATTCACTCGAAAATATCCTGCGATTTCGCGTAACTTTTGAATTTCGGCCTTGCTTACCTGCCCATCGGATTGTGCAATGCCAAACAAAAAATGAAGCATTTGTAAACGCACCTCGTAGCGGGTACGCTGGACCATAAAATTACAGATGCGTTGGGCCGATATTTCGCGTTTTTTTATGACATCGTTAAACGTCCGGAATATGGCATTTGCCTTTTCTTTCCCGTAGGTACTCAAAAAGTATTGTCGCACATAATCAAGTTCCCGTTGGTTCACTTGGCCGTCCGCCTTGATAATAATGGAGCAAAGGGATAGCAAGTTCAACTCAAAATCAGCCGGGGACACCGATTGCCGGGTCACGTTTTCGAATACCGATCTTGATCGATTACCAGAAGCTCCAAAATTATCTAAAAAGGTCCCTACGATAAACCCTAGAACCGCTCCGGGAAATCTAAATAAAAAATAACCGAGAAAAGCGGCTATCCACTTGATCATACTTCAAAAATTAAAGGGCAAATATAGGGGTTTGATAGGTAAACAAAGCTTTAAGCAATGTTAAGGGTGATGAAAAAATCCTAACAATACCGTATCTTTGTACTATAATTAAAAAGAAGTCTATGTATCCAGAAGAATTGGTAAAACCTATGCGCGAAGACTTGGCCGGAGCCGGGTTTGAAGAACTACATACAAGTGAAGCTGTTGAAAATGCCCTAAAAAAGGACGGAACCACTTTGGTAGTGGTCAATTCAGTCTGTGGGTGTGCGGCGGCAAATGCAAGGCCAGCGGCCAAATTGAGCCTACAAAACAGTAAAACCCCAAATAATTTGGTGACCGTTTTTGCAGGTGTGGATATGGATGCCGTGGAAACAGCAAGAAACCACATGGTTCCCTTCCCTCCTTCTTCTCCAAGCATGGCTTTGTTCAAAGACGGAGAGTTGGTCCACATGATCGAAAGACACCATATTGAAGGTAGACCTGCAGAACTTATTGCAGAGAACTTGATGGAAGCCTACAACGAGTTTTGCTAGATCATCAAGCAAATTAAAATATGTAATAGGCCACCCTATAGGGTGGTTTTTTTATTTTTACGGCAACCCATAAACATGTAAGCGTGCAAAAAATCATATCGTATCCACTGACCTTAATTTTCTTTTTGCTCTTTGGTTTGGTTCTGGTCATTTTTCACCCTATACAATGGATCTGCCTTAAAGTGTTCGGTTACAATGCACACAAAAAAAGTGTTTCCATCTTAAATTGGTTCATTATGCGATGTACCAATGTACTCGGAACGCGCTACAACTTTAAAAACCAACAGGAGATTCCGGCCAACAGACCGCTCATTATTGTAACCAACCATCAAAGCATGTACGATATACCTCCTATAATTTGGTATATGCGCAAGTTCCACCCCAAGTTTGTGAGCAAAATCGAGTTGGGAAAGGGCATACCGAGTGTGTCTTTCAACCTAAGGCATGGCGGTTCCGCTCTGATTGACAGAAAAGACCCGAAACAATCCATCGCCGAGCTCCAAAAGTTGGCCAAATACATTGGTGCAAACAACCGTAGTGCCGTTATTTTCCCGGAAGGAACCCGAAGCAGGAATGGAGTGCCCAAACCGTTTAGGACCACTGGGCTTAAAGTGATGCTTAAAAATGCACCCTCAGCTTTGATTGTACCCATCAGTATCAACAACTCATGGAAGTTGTTGCGCTACGGGAAATTTCCAATGGGATTGGGGTCACATGTTACGTTTGAAGTTCATCCTCCCATGGAAAATAGTGGAAACGCCGATGAACTCATTGCTGAAATAGAAAAGCAGATTGTGGCTGGAGTCAATACCAACTAGAATATTCACTTGCTGTAATGATGCTCTATTGCACGTCATTCCGAATTACTGCCCGCGGCAGGCAAGGTATTTCGGAATCTCATCGAACTAATAATTGAGCTTTAATGAGAACCTGAATCAAGTTCAGGTTGACGAAAGTTTTATCAATGAAAAATCCATACTATCAAAAAAACCAATGATGAAAACAGGCCAATTGGTACAACATACCATCGAATTTGTGAAAAATGAGCTCCAAAATGCGGAAGGCGGCCACGATTGGTTCCATATTGAACGCGTTTTCAATACCTCCAAGTTACTTCTCAAGCATGAAGAAGGGAATGCCTTGGTCGTTAAATTGGCCGCCCTGCTCCATGATATTGCTGACCCTAAATTTCATGATGGGGATGAAAGCATTGGACCAAAAACCGCAAGAAACTTTCTGGAATCCCTATCCGTTGATGCAAAGACTATCGAGCATGTCGTCAACATCATTAAGCACATGTCCTTTAAAAACAGTTTGGAAACCGAAGGTGCAAGGTTTACATCCATGGAGTTTCAGATTGTGCAGGACGCCGACCGTTTGGATGCGATAGGGGCCATTGGAATTGCAAGAGCCTTCAACTATGGAGGTTTTAAAAACAGGGAACTACACAATCCGAATATTCCGCCCGACCTTAGTATGAACAAGGAAGCATACAAAAAATCCACGGCTCCCACCATCAATCATTTTTATGAAAAATTATTGTTGCTCAAGGATAAAATGAACACTCAGACTGGGAAAAAATTGGCGAAAGAACGCCATCAGTTTATGCTGGACTACCTGGAACAGTTTTATAAAGAGTGGGACGGAGCTGAATAATCCCTAGGATTTCTGTGCCCGTTTTTTGTATCTTGTTGACTCACATAAAAATCAAACTAAACAAGATGCAAAGAAGAAAGTTCATCAAAAATACGGCAGCTGCTTCGGCTGCATTTTCCATTGTCCCCAGTCATGTAATGGGCAAGACCCATGTTCCTCCAAGTGACACCCTGTATGTGGCAGGTTTTGGTGTTGGAGGAAGGGGCAATAGTGTGATAAATGGCTTAAATGATACAGGAAAGGTGAAGTTCGTAGCTTTTTGCGATGTGGATGACCGTCGTGCCCAGCAAACCTTTGAACAATTCCCAGATGTAAAACGATTCAAGGATTTTAGAAAAGTTTTTGATGCACACTTAAATGATATTGATGCCATCGCCGTAGCGAGCCCAGATCATACGCACGCTACCATCTCTTTACCCTTTATGCGGGAGAAAAAGCATGCCTATGTGGAAAAACCGTTGACCCACAACATTTATGAGGCCCGTTTGATGACCCAAGTGGCAAAGGAACAGGGAATCGTGACCCAAATGGGTAATCAGGGAGCATCCAGTGACGGTAGTCGAATTGCTCGCGAATGGGTGGAGTCCGGTATTATTGGAAAGGTTCACACGATTGATTGCTGGACCAACCGACCTGTATGGCCACAAGGTGTTCCCCTCCCAACAGAAAAAGACCGTATCCCTAGGGGCTTGGATTGGGACCTTTGGTTGGGACCGGCCAAAATGAGAGATTACAATGATGCCTATCTACCATTTAAGTGGAGAGGTTTCTGGGACTTTGGAACAGGAGCATTGGGCGATATGGGATGCCACATTATGGAAACTCCTTTCAGCGTTCTTGACCTTGGATATCCCAAAGAGGCCGAAGCCAGTTGTACTACGGTTTGGGTAGATGATTTTGTAGAAGCCGATTACAGTCACTCCTGTCCTCCATCTTCCAAAATCCATTTAAAGTTCGAGCACGAAGAACATGGAGATATTGCTCTGAACTGGTATGATGGCGGCATAAAACCAGACCTTCCAGACGAATTGAAGGATGACGAAACCATTGGTGATTCCGGTGGAGGAAGTATTATTTATGGAGACAAAGGCATTTTGGTGTGCGATACGTACTCTAGAAACGCAAGATTGCTACCTTCTGAAATGATGGATTTGTACAAAGCGCCAGCACCCAAATACGACAGGGTACCTGGAGGAATTGATGGTCACTTTGCCAACTTTGTTGATGGTTGCCAAAATGGTACACCCACCTCTTCCAATTTTGAAAAAGCAGGAAGATTGACAGAAACCGTACTTATGGGGAATTTGGCTGTGAAAGCTTACCAATACAAGGAACTGCAGGAAGGCAAAACCGCTCGTGATTGGAACCCATACAATTCTCCGGGAAGAAGAAAACTGTTCTGGGACGGGGACAACATGAAGATCACCAACTACGAGAAAGCCAACGAGTGGGTAACCCGCGATTACCGTGAAGGCTGGGAACTGAAATAGGTTTCACAACATAAAGCAATTTGAAGATGGCCCGTTTGGGCCATTTTTAATTTTGTTATTCTGAGCGTAATCAAGAATCAATCTTTAATGTTCATTGTTCAATTGCGATCAAAACAATTTCACCTGTCCATCCTTGTATTGCTCATGTAGTGTTGTGTTAAGAGGTGGAAAGCTTTTATCCTTGAAATATCGCTTTCGGGCAATTTGAGCCATTTCGTGTATTTGCTCCGCTATTTTACCTTCTCCCTTAGATCTAGTGCCAAACCTGCTATCGTTCACGGTACCGCCATGGCAATCCTGAATCTGGTGCAATACCTTTTCCGCTCTATCGGGCATGGTTTTTTTTATCCAGTCAGCAAATAGTCGTCCAATGGCTCCATTGAGTCGGACCACCGTCAACCCGAAAGAGACAGCCCCGTGATTGGACACCGCTTTGGCCAAAGGCAATAATTCGTGGGAATTGATTCCAGGTATCATCGGGGCCAACATCGCGTTTACAGGAATACCATTTTCTGACAACACCTGAATGGTATTTAGGCGTTTTTTGATGGATGCCGTTCTGGGTTCTAGGGTTCGTCTTGTTTTTTCTGATAGCGAAGTAACGGATACATTGACTCCTACCAACTGATGCCGGTTCAATTCTTTTAAAATATCCAAATCACGCAATACCAATACATTTTTGGTAATAATGCCCACTGGATGGCGATACTTCAAGAATACTTCGAGACATTTCCTTGTAATCCCGAACTTTTGCTCTGCGGGTTGGTAGCAATCCGTATTTCCGGACAACACAATGGTCTCAGCCTTCCATTTTTTATGTTTGATTTTGGCCTCCAAAAGTTCAGGAGCGGATTTTTTGACCAATATGCGCCGTTCAAAATCCAAGCCAGCGCTGTAGCCCCAATACTCGTGAGAGTTTCGGGCATAGCAATACACACATCCATGCTCACATCCCTGGTATGGGTTCATGGAATAGCTCATTCCCACATCCGGACTATCCACTTTATTGACGATGGTCTTTGGGAAAATGGGGATGTACTTTGTTTTATTGCTTTCAGCTTCTTCCCCTTCCAATCGGCAGAACTCCAAAAAATCATCGCGCATTTCAAACTGGTGCTTCAAAAACCGATTGCTCGTGTTTTTTTGCGCACCTCTTCCTTTTAAAAACTCTTCGGACATTGATATTTGGATTAAATCCAAATATATGGATTATTTCCTTTTTTAAGGCATCTTTAGATTATTTCTGACTGAAACGAATGGCACAAATTTCCTCGAATATATGGGCGGTCAGGGATTCTTCAGTCGCTGCGCTCCTTCAGAATGACAAGTGCTCTTCAATTGGCAATAAACAATCTTCAATGGCCAATTGTCCAACGTCTTGAGTCTTGCTTCTTGGCTCTTTTCTCTTGTTCCTTGTCCTTGATTCCTATTTAAAGTCAACCTTTACCAACTGCTTTCTGCTGCCGCGTTTGGCATAAAAGAGCATTTTGTCCTCTCCTTCATCTTTAAGGGGTTTGGAGACCATTAATGGTAATCGGGCTTCCTGCTGATCGATGATCTTCTCATAATCCATAGATCCATTTTCATCCAAGGAAATCATGAACACGTTTCGGTTTCTACTGAATCCTTGTTTGAATATCAAGCGTTCGTTGTTGATCAACTGTGGTTGTTCGGTGGAAGTGCATATAAAAAAGTACGTGTTTCCATCTTTACAGTACGAACTGTACGATGCATAGGCACCATCGCCCTGGGTCACTTCGGTCTTGTTGATGTTGCGGGCCCATTCCATATTCCCATTTGAATTGAGCTTTACACTGACGATATCGTTATGGTGGTAACGTTCTATCCTGACCCGTTGGCCAGCACCTGTTGTTTCCAATCCCGTGGTCACAAAGTATTCCTCGGCATTAAATAAAATATCATTGTCATCCGTAATTTCGACATTCTTGAACACTAAATTCTTGATGTCCTTATCCTCTTCACGTCCAAATTTGTCTTCCATGAACTGCTGTGAAAACCCATTGTATCTTTGGGCCTCAATATCCAAGGTGTTGGGGTTTAGATCAAAATAAACGATCCCATTGTACCGATTATCCTTTCTATCGGCATAAAAGCCCACACAGACCAGTTTGTCTTGAACCAAAACCGGATATAAGGCTTCAGGATACTTGCCTGGGTCCACAAAAGACTGTGATTTGTATCCATATTCGGACACCTTGATTAACTCATACTGGAACTTTCTTTCATCCACACGAAAACGTCGCTTTTTAAAATAGGCTTTCCCCACGATGTATGCCGTTTTCAGATCGGAAGAGAATGCAATGTTCTCAAAAGCATAGTTTTTCTCCTCGATTTCATCGGAAAAGTCATATTCGAACTTTTTGTTGAGGGCCGTATCGAACATATGGATCATGTGCTTGTTACTCTTGCCTCTTTTGTGATGCGTGCTGATCACAAAACCCTTTTTATCTTCATCAAAAAGGATGGCAGTGGTAAATCCACGTGAGAAATCTCGATTGTAGTAATTTTTCCCAACGGGGTCGTTTACCGGTTCCGAGGCAATGGAAAGTAGCTTTTTCTCCTTGAAATTAAAATCGATGATTGGGCTGGTATGCACCCAATATTCATAGCTCCTGCTACCTTCATTGTAATTTAAAAACAACAGGTTCAATTGACCGTTTTTAAGAAACCCGTTGACAAAATCCAGCCCCTTGAGCTTGTAGTTGTACTCGGATACCAGTTCCAGGTCACTGTTGTACTTTTCGATGAGATAGCCCTTGGGCTTCAGAATCAAACCTTGGTAATAGGCACGTACCAAAATGTACCCTCCAGAATCGTCTTCATCAATGGTAACAAGATTGGAATAGCGGTACCTATCCCGGTATTTTTCTCCAAAATCGTAGGAAACGGGCATTTTTTGGCTGTTCACGGCCATGCCCATAAGCACAAAGCTAACTAGTAGAAAGAGGTTCTTTTTCATGATCTGGCTTGGTTAGGCCAATGGTCATGATCCAGGGAAATCTGCTTTACGTTTTTCCAAAAATGCCGTGGTACCCTCTTTAAAGTCATCCGTACCAAAACAACTGCCAAAAGCGTCAATCTCCACCGAATAGCCATCAGCGTCATACTTAAAACCAGCATTTACCGCTTTTATTGCGTGTTTTATGGCCACAGTGGAATTATTCGATATCCTGCTTGCTATTTTAAGACAAAAGGGCAACAATTCTTCGGAAGCAACCACATGATTTACCAGTCCGTAACCAAAAGCTTTATCAGAATCGATCATACCCGCCGTCATAATCATTTCCATGGCACGCCCCTTACCGACCAATTGCGGCAAACGTTGTGTGCCGCCATACCCTGGGATGACGCCCAAAGATACTTCGGGCAAGCCCATTCTGGCATTACTGCTGGCCACCCTAAAATGACAGGCCATGGCAAGCTCCAAACCTCCGCCCAAGGCAAAACCATTGATGGCCGCGATGACAGGTGTGGACAGGTTTTCCACAAAATCGAACAGGTTCTGCTGCCCCGCTGCCGACAATTGACGGCCTTCTTTTACCGAGAAATCAGCAAATTCTGAAATATCGGCACCGGCAACAAAGGCTTTTTCCCCTTTTCCGGTTATGATGATCACTTTGGTCTCCTCATCCTCGTCCAATTCCTTGAATGCCACATGAAGCTCCTCTATGGTTCTTTTGTTGAGTGCATTGAGTTTTTTGGGACGGTTGATGGTTATGGTGGCCAAATTGTTCTCTTCTTCAATGTAGATGTTTTCGAAATCCATGTATACTGATATTTGAGACGGCATCCTGATTGTCCGCCATTATTTTTTCTGTTCCTTGGGGAATTGAATACAAAAAACAGTTCCTTTCCCCACTTGGGAAGTAAAGTTAATGGTTCCGCCGTAGTTTTCCACAATGTTCTTTACCATTCCCAATCCGAGTCCCGTTCCACTGGACTTGGTGGTAAATTTAGGTTCAAAAATCCTGTTCTTGTATTCGTCGGCAATGCCCGTTCCATTGTCGGCGATTGAAATCTTCACTTGATCTCCCACCGTTGCAACACTGACCAAAATTCTTGGGGATTCCACATCGGGTACCGCCTGAATGGCATTTTTCACCAAATTGGTAATCACCCGAATCAATTGGGTACGGTCCAATTTGGCCACGATTTCCTCTTCGTCCGCTATAAAATGGATGTAATCCTCCTGGAAGATCTCCAATGCCAATCTTACCACTTTCACCACGTTCAAGGTCTCATTTTGCTGTGCCGGCATATCCGCAAAACTGGAGAAGGCCGTGGCAATGTTGCTCATGGTATCAATCTGTTGGATCAATGTCTTGGAGAACTCCCTTACCTTATCCTGGATGTCGGGGTCGTTGGGGTCGAACTTGCGCTCAAAGCTCTGCACCGAAAGCCGCAAGGGCGTCAACGGGTTTTTGATTTCGTGCGCCACCTGTTTGGCCATCTCGCGCCATGCCTGCTCCCGTTCGCTTCGGGCCAATTTCACGGCACTCTCCTCCAGTTCGTCGATCATACGGTTGTAGGAGTCCACCAATTTACCGATCTCCTCCCCAGGGCTTTCCAGATAGATCTTTTCATTCTCACGGGTCAAATTGGTCCTATTGATCTTGTCCGATATGGTCTGAAGCGACCTGGTAATGTATTTTGAAATAAAATATGCCAGAACTATGGCAATGATCAACATCAACACATACACCATCCCCAACCTGAATAGGAATTCCTTCAACTCCATATTATTGAAAGTGTTGTCCTCAAAATAGGGAAGGTTCAGAATCCCGATGGGTTTGAACTTGAGGTCATAGATATACCTGTAGGTGGATTGATAATTATCCCCGGCCGCTCTTTTTTCCTCAACAAAGCGCGTATCCCCACTTTCCCTCAGAAAATTCAGCACTTCGGCATCCAAACAGGTGGCAATGGCGTTGGATTCAAATGTAGGTCGGGAGCTTTTTATCAGATTTCCCTCAAGATCATAAATATTGAAATTGACATTTTGAATGTTGGCTATCTCATAAATCTCCTCACTAAAGATCAAATGAAGGTTTTCGGTACTTATGGGATAGGTGGTCTCTTTGAGCGTGTAGTTGATGCTTTTCATCAATTGCTCTTCCTTTCGCTCCAATCTTTCGTTGTGGTAATCGTTCCCTTGCTCCTTATATTGGTAGACCGTTACCCCTGCAATCAGGACAGATGCCAGCACCACCAAGGTTATCATGGCAACGAATATGCGTGATCGTAAGGAGAGTTTTCTTAACAAGCTCGCTTGATTAAACGTTAAATTTAAGCAATTATCGAGCCAAACAAAGGGCAAATGCAAGAGACAAGTTCAAGTTCAGCTAAAAGGCGGGACATTATTTGAACTTGTGCTTGATGTTGAACTTATTACGCATTGGGGTTCCTATCGCGTACCTTTTTGTACCATCGAATGCCCAACATCAGCAAAATCATCAGGACAAACATGCCAATAATACCATAGATCCAATTGAAAGCACTTTTGAGAACCACCAAGAATACCACCGCAAATAGGATAATGGTGGCCACTTCGTTCCACATCCTCATAAATTTTGATGTGTACCTTACCTCATCACGCTGCAATTGCTTAAAAATCTGATGGCATTTGAAATGATACCCAAAGAGCATCAGCACAAAGACCAACTTTACATGCATCCAAGGTTGTTGCAACCATCCGGGCATCAAAATCAACAACCAAATGGCCGTAAGCGTGCACAAAATGGCTGATGGCCAGGTAATGATGTACCACAATCGCTTCGTCATCAACTTGAGTTGATCGGACAGGATTTCCTTATCTGGCGATGGTTTCTGCCCAGCCTCAATATGATAAATAAAGAGCCTGGGTATGTAGAACAGGCCTGCAAACCAGGTTACCACGAATATCAGGTGCAATGATTTTATGTAAGGGTACAGCAATTGCTCGGTTTTTACGTGTTACATCCAAATGGCAAAAATACCATTCGCTAAAATTTCGGCATTAAAATTAGATATTTCTACATTGACCGCCCATTCATGCCATCAGCTATTCTTCAATGCTCAAATAATCCAGTTTGAGTTGGTTGAACTCTTCGTTGAAGGCTGAAACCTCCTTGTCCACCAGATTATCAAAGGCGTTCAATTGTGCATTTATTTTACCGGACATTTCATTTTTAACCGCGATATCCTGATCGGTCGGCGGAAAATCATCAATGGACACCAAGCTGTTCAAATGCGCCAACTTGTTGGTCAGTTTGATCGGGAAGTTCAATGGGTCTTGACCACTTCTGTTTTTGGTCTGATACAATTCCCTCTCAATGGATCCAAATTCCTCCTTCATCTTTCTGGCCTTCTCCACCAAAGCTTTTGTGGTATCATCATCCTTGTACTTTTTGATGAATTCATCCAATTTGTCGTTGACGGCCCTTATTTTCTTGATGGACTGGTGTGCTCTGTCAACGGTTTCGTTTACTTCGGTAATAAAATCGTATTGCTTCTGCATATCGGCCACGGAAACCTCGGCCCTTGGATCGGGAAGAATGGTAAACTCCTCGGTTTGGTCGCTTCCGTTTACATTCAAAATGACTTTGTAGGTTCCGGGAACAGCCTTGGGACCACTCAGATTGGCCCACCAAAGAATCATGCCCTTTAATCTTTCGGCTCCTTTTCCTCGAGTGTTCCACACATAAGTGTTCCCTCCTTTTTTGGGTTCCAGTTTCTTGTCCTTATCCTTGGCATAAGTACTGTAGGTTGCCAAAGTATCCCCGTTCATTTTGGTATAGGTCAAAGCTAAACTGTCCTTTTCAGAGACATCTTTCAGGTAAAAATGAGTTATAACCCCATTGGCTAAGTTTTCCCCTTCCGTTTTTGACGGTCTGCTGGCTGCCCTGCCCTTGGTTCGGTAACTGTCCCTTGGTTTATACAAAATGGCACCCGCTGATTTCTTGGCATCATCCAATTGGTGCAATACGGTTAGGTCATCAATGACCCAAACACTTCTACCTTGGGTGGCCACGATCAAGTTGTCATCTTTAATGGCCAGATCGGTAATGGGTACTATGGGCAAATTCAACTGAAACTTCTCCCAATGAATCCCATCGTTGAAGGATATATACATTCCCGTCTCGGTTCCTGTATAGAGCAGGCCTTTTCTTTTGGGGTCCTCCCTGACCACACGGGTAAAGTGCTCATCTTCGATTCCGTCGGTAATTTTAGTCCATGACTGTCCATAATCCGTGGTTTTGTAGAGATATGGAGCAAAATCGCCCAACTTATACCGGGTGGCCGCAACGTAGCAGGTTCCTTCATCAAACGCAGAGGGTTCAATACTGTTGACCATATTCCATTCGGGCATGTTCGGAGGGGTTACGTTTTCCCAAGTCTGCCCCCCATCCTTGGTCACATGGATAAGTCCATCATCACTTCCTACCCATAGCAACCCTTCTTTCAATGGACTTTCATTGGCAGCGAAAATGGTACAGTAATATTCCACACTGGTGTTGTCCTGTGTGATGGGCCCTCCACTGGACACCAATTTATCGGGGTCGTTACGGGTAAGGTCACCACTCAACAATTCCCAACTCTGACCTTCGTTGGTGGTCAGGTGCACATGGTTGGAGAAGGTGTACAATTTGTTGGGATCGTGCTTACTGAACATTATGGGGAAATTCCACTGAAAACGGTACTTCATTCCCTCGGCACCATAACCCATAGGGTTATCTGGCCAAACGTTGACTGCTCTTGTGGTGTTATTGGCGTGGTTCACGCGCGTCAACAATCCACCATAACTGCCTCCGTAAACGATATCATCATTGGTGGGGTCCACGGCGATATGTGCCGACTCGCCTCCCGCAGTCGACTCCCAATCATCCTCTCCTATGGAACCATCATCACTTCTGTAATTGATTCTCAAGGTAGAGTTATCTTGTTGGGCCACGTAAATACGATATGGGAACGCATTATCCGTGGTCACCCTATAAAATTGGGCAGTGGGTTGGTTGTTCATGGTACTCCACGTTTCTCCTCCATCGTAGGTTACTTGTGCCCCTCCATCATCGGCCATGACCATACGATTGGAATCTTCCGGGGCAATCCAGAGATCGTGATGGTCTCCGTGAGGGGCATTATCGGATGTAAAGGTCTTCCCCCCATCAGTGCTTTTGTGGTAACGCACATTCAAAACATATACCACGTCCTCATCGTTGGTGTCGGCATAAACCCTTGTATAGTACCAAGCACGCTGTCTCAAGTTTCTATCACTATTGATCAGGGACCACGTTTTACCTGCATCTTCCGAGCGGTACAAACCTCCCTTATCCTTATTCTCCACCATCGCCCAGACCCGATTGCTATTTTGGGGAGAGACAGCCACTCCGATTATTCCCAACGTATCGGTTGCGAAACCTTCGTTTTTGGAAATCTCCGTCCACGTTTCTCCGCTATCGGTACTTTTCCAAAGTGCAGAACCTTCGCCACCACTACTTAAACTATAAGGCGTACGCTGTATTCTCCATGTGGAAGCATATAAAATCCTTGGGTTGTTGGGGTCGAAAGTCAAATCAACGGCACCGGCCATATCGTTGGCATAAAGTACTTTTTTCCATGTCTCGCCACCATCGGTACTTTTATAAACACCTCTTTCAGTAGTGGGTTTGTACAAGTTTCCCATTACCGCGGCGTACACAATATTATAATCCTTGGGGTGAATCCGCATTCGGGAAATGTGACGGCCTTTGTCCAAGCCCAACGATTTCCAGGTCTTTCCTGCGTCCTCGGTTTTCCAGACACCATAGCCAGATGAAACATTACCGCGAACCGTCTGCTCGCCTCCACCTACGTATATCACATTATGGTCACTTTGTGCCACTTCAACAGCTCCTATACTTCCGCCAAAATACCCATCGGAAATATTTTCCCAACTACGTCCGCCATCCTTGGTTCTCCACACACCACCACCTGTAGCACCAGAATAATACAAGTTCGGTTCCCCGGGCACCCCGGTAACGGTTCCGGAACGGCCACCACGAAATGGACCGATCAATCGATACTCCAAACTTGAGTAGAGTTCTTCGGGATACTCCGGTGTACTTTGTTTTTTGTTTCTGCGCTGGGAGTGAATTGGGCTTACGGATAATGTGACGGTAAGAAGAATCAAACCAATCTTGAAAAACCAAGTCTTCATTTTTTAAAGTGTTGAGTTAGTCGTCTTTAAAAGTAATGAAAAAAGGCACAAAAAAAGTTGTTCAATATTTTGTACTTTAACCCATCAGATAAAACTCAAAAACTAAACCATGCTCAAATTTTTTAAGCTCGCTATATTGATTTTGGCCATAGCAGCTTGTAAAGACCAATCAAACAAAAAAGAGGAAACAACAACTACCCAACACGAAGAAAAACAATCCGAATGGACCTATCTTTTTGATGGCAGCAGTTTGGAAGGTTGGCGCGGTTACAACATGGATTCCCTCCCTCCTGGATGGACCATAAAAGACAGTGTCCTCACTTTTGACACTGAACTTGGACTGGAACAAGATTATACGGGCGGAAAAGATATCATTTATGGAGCTGAGGAGTTCGATAATTTTGAACTCTATCTGGAATGGAAAGTTCCCGAAGGAGCCAACAGTGGCATTTTTTATCATGTGAAAGAAGGGTATGACGGCCCTCCCGTAGTGGCCCCCGAATACCAAATCATCGATGATGAGAACTACGCGGACATCCACGATTTGACAGCTTACAACTCACAGTTCGGGGCAGAGCACCCGGAATTGCTCCAGGATTGGCAGAAAACAGGTGCTGATTATGCCATGCACACGGCAGACGAATCACAAAAACAATTGAATCCTGTCGGCGAATGGAACTCCTCAAAAATCGTATTCACGCCTGAAAAGGTGGAGCACTGGCTCAACGGCAAAAAACTATTGGAGTTTGTGCCATGGTCCGACGATTGGAAAGCCAAAAAGAATTCAGGAAAATGGGACAGTGCCCCCGATTACGGAAAATACAAAACAGGCTACATTGCTTTGCAAGACCATGCAAGCCCTATTTGGTTCAGAAACATAAAAATTAAAAAACTATAACCTCCAGACCATGAACAAAAGAGAATTTATAAAGAAAAGTAGTGTAGGAGCACTCGGAATCATGTTTGCCCCTTCCATTTTGAAAGCAGGATTTCCAAAGGACAAACTTAGAACGGCCCACATTGGGGTCGGTAATATGGGAATGGAGGATCTCAAGGCGGTTTCATCACACGGAGCCGTGGAAGTCGTTGCTCTCTGTGATGTGGATGCCATCAATCTATCAACCGCACATAAAATGCACCCCGGCGCACGCATCTTTTTCGACTACCGTGCCATGTTGGAAGAAATGGGAGACGAAATCGATGCGGTCATTGTTTCCACACCGGACCATACACATGCACCGGCATCCTTAATGGCAATGAACATGGACAAACCCGTGTACTGTCAAAAACCATTGACCCACTATGTTTCCGAATCCAGGGAAATGAAAAAGTTGGCCGCAGAAAAAGGCTTGGTCACGCAAATGGGCATTCAGGTTCACTCTTTTTACGACTATAAATTGGCTACCCTTTTGATCCAATCCGGGATTATCGGAAAAGTACATACCGTGCATGCATGGTCTCCCAAAAACTGGGGGTACGATGGTCCGTTACCTGAGGGCGAAGACCCTGTTCCAGACCAATTGGATTGGAACCTTTGGTTGGGAACCTCTAAAAAGCGACCCTATAAAAAAGATATGTACCACCCGGGCAACTGGAGAAAATTGATGGATTACGGCTGTGGTACCTTGGGCGATATGGGCGTCCATATTTTTGATACACCCTACAACGCATTGGAACTTGATGTACCCAGAACCATTATGACGGAGTGCCGACCCACCAACGGGTTTGGTTTCCCTGAAAAGAACACGGTTACCTATGAGTTCCCAGGTACCCAATACACCGGTAAATCCCTAAAATGGATTTGGTATGATGGCCCCGGAGCTCCCGAAATGCACGAGGACCTTATGTTGCCGGGCATGGAAATGAAGAAGGACAAAAAGGCGAATAAAAAAGATGAAAACAGTATTTCCTTGGATGCGGGCGTAGCCGGAGAAAATGAATTGCCAGAACAAGGTGCCATGTTTGTGGGTACAAAAGGACGTTTGCTCCTCCCCCACTTCATGCAATTGCCAAAGAAAATACGAAGGGGGAAATATGTGGATATTTCCGAGGAAATCGCCAAGGTTTCCGAAGAGCACAATTTGGGAGAGCCTATCCGCAACTATGGCACCGAAGGTCCAAAGCACTACCATCAATTTGTGGACGCTTGTTTGGGAAAGGATACCACAACCGCTCCTTTTGATTATGCAGCTAGATTGACCGAAACCATTCTATTGGGTACCATTGCAGGTCGTTTTCCTGGCGAGACCCTGCATTGGGACGCGAAGACCGCTCAGTTCAAAGAGGAGAAAGCCAATAAATATCTGGCTGGGGATTACCGTGATTTTTAACCACTTTCCATGTCATCCAAACAAGAATATTGGCTAAGTGGACCTATTCCAGATGTTCCCGCTTTGTTGCAACCTGCCGCTCACGCTTTGTTGCAAACGGTACGGGAGGCAAACCAATACCTAACGGATTTTCCAGAAGAAAAGCTCTGGGAAAAACCATTTGGCAGGGCTTCGGTCGGGTTTCATTTAAGACACATGACAGGGGTCTTGGACCGTATGCTGACATATGCAGATGAGAAAGCATTGACAGCGGAACAGTTTGATTTTTTGAAGAATGAAGGCAATGGGGAAAATGCGCCCTCATCCGAAGCACTGATAACTGATTTTGAGAAAAAGGTGCATCAGGCTTTGGAGCATTTCAAAAATACGCCTGAAGCCATACTCACGGAAGAACGTTTTGTGGGTCGAAAAAAGTTGCCCTCAACAGTCATAGGATTGCTTTTTCATGCTGCCGAGCACAGTCAACGCCATGTGGGCCAGTTATTGGTTACAGCAAGTGCCTTAAAAGAATCAGCTCAGTAATACATTTCATTAAACCAGCACCGAAGACAAATGAACAAACCGACCCGCAACCTTCTTTATCTCCTTTTCCTAATTCCCGTATTGATGCTATCACAAAATCGACTTAGAGACCATGGTATTCAGGTTGGCGTGCTGCAACCAGGTCAATTCAATGCCATTACGGATGTCCCCGGAGTTCAAGTAGGCCATTCCACCTTGATCGAAGATGAGAATATAAGAACCGGGGTCACTTCGATCCTACCGCACTCTGGAAACATCTTTCAGGAAAAGGTGCCCGCAGCTATCTTCGTTGGCAATGGCTTTGGCAAGCTAGCGGGATATACGCAGGTCAAGGAGTTGGGCAATCTGGAAACCCCAATCATTTTGACCAACACCTTGAGTGTTCCCACAGCAATGAACGCCCTTATCGGTTACACCCTCAATCAACCTGAAAACCAAAATGTCCGTTCCGTAAATGCAGTGGTCGGCGAAACCAACGATGGGTACCTCAACGATATTCGAGGCCGTCATGTTACGGAAGATGATGTACTTCAAGCTATTGAAAATGCAACATCGGGCCCTGTTACCGAAGGTAATGTAGGGGCTGGAACGGGAACCATATGTTTTGGCTTCAAAGGAGGTATCGGCACATCCTCCAGGGTCTTGCCCAAAAAATCCGGCGGTTATACCGTAGGGGTATTGGTACAGACCAACTTTGGAGGGGTTTTGCAAATAGCTGGAGTGGATGTGGGCAAAAAATTGGGGCACTATTCGAACAGTTTTAAATATTCCCCCGATGGTTCCTGTATGATGGTCGTGCTCACGGATGCCCCCTTGGATGCCAGAAATCTGGAACGTTTGGCCAAGCGGGCCATGTTGGGACTTTCTCGCACTGGCGGGATTGCAAGTAACGGGAGCGGGGACTACGTAATCGCAGTTTCCACGGCAGAGGCATGTAGAATTCCCTACCAGAGCGATGACCTGATTCAATCCCATCCGACCTTGAGAAACGGGGCCATGACGCCTTTGTTCCTCGCTACCATCGAAGCCACGGAAGAAGCAATTCTGAATTCCCTTTTTGCGGGAGAAACCATGATTGGTCGAGATGGACACAAAATCGAGGCACTTCCAAAGAAAAAAGTACTGGCTATGTTGAAAGAGGCAGGGAAAATGGACTAATCACATACCAACTGTAACAATACAGCGTCATTTCACACTAATCTAACGGAAGCAATTCTCTTTTTTTATAAATTGAGCATCAGATAAACTAAAAACACTACCATGGATATTTTTGGAAAAATAAAGGAAAAACTCAGTAATGAGTTTATCGACATTGTTGAATGGCTCGACTACACCGATGACACCATCGCCTACCGTTTCGAGCGATATCAAAATGAAATAAAAAACGGGGCCAAGCTCATCGTACGCGAAGGACAGACCGCCGTTTTTATCAATGAAGGGCAATTGGCCGACGTTTTTGAGCCCGGCACTTACGAGCTTACTACACAAAACCTGCCTATTTTGGCCACTTTGAAGGGTTGGAAATATGGTTTCAACTCGCCTTTTAAAGCCGAGGTGTATTTTGTGAACACCCACCTGTTTACCGATGAGAAATGGGGAACAAAGAGTCCCATCACTTTAAGTGATGACCGCTTTGGACTTGTGGAAATAAGAGCCTTCGGAACATACGCCTTTAAAATTTCCGATGCAGGAAAGTTCATCAAGGACATTGTTGGTACCGACAATAACTTTACCAGTTTTGAAATCAACGAGCACTTAAAAAGCTTGATCGCCACCCGTTTTACCAATACTGTGGGGCAGGCCAATCTTCCCATAGAGCTTTATGCGGCCAATACCACCGAGCTTTCGGACACCTGTCGCGAAGTAATGTCGCCTGAGTTCGAAAGTGTGGGTATCTCTTTGGAAAAATTCTACATTGAGAACGTATCCATGCCCGAAGACCTCAAAAAGGAAATCTTCGAATACAGCCGTATCGATAAACTTGATTTGGACAAATTGACCAAGTTCAAAACAGCGAAGGCAATAGAGGCCGCTGCCCAAAACGAGGGCGGAACCGCTGGTGCCGGCATGGGCATGGGCATGGGATTTGTTTTGGCCCAACAAATGGGCGGCATGATGGGCGGAAACACACAAGCAACTCCGCAACAAGCTGCCCAGCCATCAGGAGGAGCTGTTCCACCACCAATGCCAACACCAACCATGTATTATTATGCCTCCAACGGGACGCAACATGGCCCAGTGACTTTTGAGCAGATGCAATCCTTGTTCGCTTCGCGAACCATCAATCGTGATAGTTTAGTGTGGAAACAAGGCATGTCGGCATGGACGGCATTGAAAGAAGTGGAAGAATTGAAATCGTTCTTGGGAGGTAACACACCACCGCCACTACCAACGGAGTAATTTTATACCGATTATGCTGAACTGTCATTTCGAGCGGAGTCGAGAAACAAGTGAAGCATTTCCCATTTTTTAATTGCACCTGAGTAAGATCCTTCGTTTTACTCAGAATGACAAAGACATTGGAAGAACAAAAAATCCAAAAGACCGAACTTAAAAAAGCCTGCGCCAATTGTGGGGCGGAGCTGAAGTACAAGCCAGGGACCACTAGCATCAGTTGTGAATACTGTGGCCACCAAGAGACCATTGCCGTAGACGAAAATGGGTTCGAGGAATTGGAGCTGTATCCTTTCCTAAAGGAAATGGGAGCACAAAAGCACAGCGAGGAAATTTCCATGCTGCACTGTAAAAATTGCGGTGCAGACCAGCATGTGGAGGAAAACTACAAATCACTCCATTGTGTGTATTGTGGTCAACCCTTGGTCATTGAGGACGCCTACAAAGAGAATTGGATTTTACCCGGAGCGGTCCTACCTTTTCAAATTGACAAGAAACAGTCTTTTACCATCTTTAAAAACTGGGTAAAAGGACTATGGTTTGCCCCGAACAACCTAAAAAAAGCATCTCTTGACCCTCAATTTACCAAAGGCCTCTATCTGCCCTATTGGACTTTTGATGCGCAACTTTATGCCTCCTACATCGGTCAACGGGGCGAATATTATTACGAAACCAAGAGGGTCAGGAATTCCAATGGTAAAATGGTGACCCAAAGGGTCAGAAAGACAAGATGGTATCCTGCATCGGGACAGGTTTCAGGATTTGTGGATGACACTTTGATCAAAGCTTCGCACCAAAAAACGGGGAGAATTCCAGGTAAAATCGCTTTTTGGGATTTAAAAAAACTACAACCTTTTGACAGCGGTTTTCTATCAGGGTTTGTCACTGAAAAATATACCATTCCACTAAAGGATGGACATATACATTCCAAAGAAGTGGCCAAGGGAATTGCAGATTCATGGTGCAGAAGGGATATTGGTGGGGACACGCAACGCGTGACCAGCATGGACATGGAACTCACCGAGGAGACCTTCAAGCATATCCTATTGCCTGTTTATGTAAGTGCTTACCGATACAATGGCAAGGAGTACAACTTTTTTATCAACGGGGAGAATGGGCAAATCTCTGGAAGTCGTCCGTATAGTTTTTGGAAAATCTTCTTTACCGTACTGGCCGTGCTTGCGGTAGTTGCAGTAATTGTTTTTCTATCAAAAAAGTAAAATGAAAAAACTTCTGATTCTTATATTTCTGATATCCATCTCATCCTGTGCACAGGATGGAAAGATCATTTCCAAAGAACCTCTTATCCTCTCTGATTCCATAACGACCCGATTGGAAAAAAGCGTCCCCCATTTGGATGCCATCCAGTTTTCAAAAATCACCTATTTGTCGGATGGCCTTCAGGTAACCGGATATGTGGCCGAACCCAAAAAAGAAGGCAACTATCCCTGTATCATTGCAAATAGAGGTGGAAATAGGGAATTTGGGCAATGGACTCCACTCAGTATCGCTTATTTTATGGGTAAAATGGCCAGTTGGGACTATGTAGTGGTGGCAAGTCAATATAGAGGTAATGATGGTGGTGAGGGCATGGAACAATTTGGCGGTGCTGAAGTGGACGATGTATTGAACTTGTTGCCTGTTTTGGAACAACTGCCAAAGGCAGATACTTCCCGTATTGGTATTGAAGGTGGTAGCCGAGGTGGCATGATGACCTATTTGTCCTTGAAAAATTCCAGTAGGTTCAAAGCTGCCGTGGTTGTAGCTGGAATGGCCGATGCACATCTCAACATTAAAAACAGGGCAGAAATGGAAACTGTTTTTGCTGAGTTGGCACCCAATTACGCTTCTGATAAAGAAAATCAACTAAACCAACGTTCCGCAGTGCAATGGGCCGATGAAATATGCAAGACCACCCCTCTTTTGATCATGCACGGCAGCGCAGATTGGAGGGTTTCCCCAGAAGAATCCCTTACTCTAGTGAATAAATTGTACGAGTATAAGCATCCGACACGGTTTATTTTGTTTGAAGGCGCTGACCATGGGATAAGCGAATTCCGCAAGGATATGTTCGATGCCATGAAAAGTCACTTTGACCGCTATGTCAGGGACGAAAGCCCCCTGCCTGAGATGAAGCCCCATGATGGATAATTCTAATCCAAAAACACCAAACAAACGGGGTTAGGATGTTCGGTATCATGCGAAAAAGTCAGGGTTCCATTTTCCATATCCCTTTTAAAAATTGAAATATTGCTTGTCTTCTTATTGGCGACCAACAAGAATTCGCCCGTTGGGTCCATGGAAAAGTTTCTGGGCCAATCCCCGTGAACCGATTCCCTTCCGACCAACTCCAATTGACCAGAGTCTCCATCCACAGCAAAAATCACAATGGTATTTTCCCCTCGATTGGAACCGTATAAAAACTTGCCATCGGGAGATAAATGCAAGTCGGCGCAAAAGCTTTCACCATCAAAATCAGCAGCCAAAGTCGGAACCACCTGAACTTCCCGATAATTTCCTTCAGCATCCTTTTCAAAAACGGAAATAGTGCTGTTCAGTTCATTGATGACATAAAGTAACTGACCATTCTTACCAAAGGTAAAGTGGCGTGGGCCCGCTCCATCTTCAAACGGTATTGAACTTTGTTCAGCAGGGACGAACGCTCCATCCTTTTGATGGTATCGTTTTACCGCATCCAATCCCAAATCGGTAACCATGAGGCCATCGGTATTGAACTGGGCCATGTGTGCATGGGAGGTTTTCACGGAATCCAATGGTTTATGGTCGATCAGCTGCGGATTATCGGCCAAGGAACCATTCTCCTTTAGGGAAAATATAGAGACATTGCCGCCTGTATAGTTGGCAACGGCCAAATGTCCGTCTCCCGAAAGTGATACATGGCAAGGATGTGCCCCTTGGGTCCCCATACTGTTTTGAAGTTCCAGAACATCCCTGTCCAACGCAAAGGCGGTAACACCTCCACCCAAACTATCAAAATCGGCAGTTTCCTGAACGGCGTATAGGTTCTTTTTGTCTTCCGAAATAGCCAAATAGGAGGGGTTGGTCAACTTGGCCGCCAGTTTTTGGTTGGAAAGCTCTCCTGTGTTTGAATCAAACGTATAGGTATAGATACCTTCACTATCGCCATCGGTATAGGTTCCGACAAATAGGGTATACATAGGTTTTTCTTCTGGTTTTTCTGCACAGGCTATTACCAGTACAGCAGCTATGCCAGCTAGGATGATTTTTTTCATGGATGTTTAGTTAGGCCACCCAAATTAAACATTCTAAATCAAAGAAGCGCTATTTACGATAGTTCGGACTTGATTTCCTTTTGAAGGAAAAAGCCTGTCACAATGGTCGATAGCACATCTGCAATGCAAAACGAAAGCCAAACACCTATCTCGCCCATAAAATTGGGCAGAATCAAAATCAACGGGATAAAAAAGAAACCTTGACGTGTCAAGGTCAACAACAAGGCGGGAATGGCCTTGCCAATGGCCTGAAAATAAGCTGCACCTATCAATTGTATGGCAATAATCGGAGTCGCGGCAAATACCAATCGCATGGCCAAGGGTATGTGTTCCAACACAAAATTATTCGCTGCCAACTCTTCAGAGGACAGCTCGGGGCGATTGCTTAAAAACAAGGAAGCAATTTCCGAAGGAATAACCATCAGCACCACAAAAACAAGCGTGGCGACCAGGGCCGCATATTTGATGGCCGTATAAATGGATTCCTTTACCCTATCGTACTTTACTGCTCCGTAGTTGTAGCCAGCTATAGGCAAAAACCCTTGGGTTACACCAAAGACCGGAAACAGTGCAAACATGAGCATTCTACCGATAATGGCATACACCGCCACCATGGCCTCCCCGCCCAAATTGAACAATATATTGTTCATCAACAAATAGGTGATGCTGGTCACCGCCTGTCTGGCCAAGGTCACAAATCCCAAGGAACCGATTTCCCGGAGAATGGGTCGGTCCAATCCAAAATGGGAAACATCTATTTTTAGTTCCGAATTTTTGGACAGGAAAAAGTAAAACACATAAAAGAAACAGAGTAAATAGCCTACCGTAGTAGCCCAAGCCGCTCCGTGCATGCCCCAATCGAACAAATAGATGAAAATATAGTCCATGAGTAGGTTGCCAATGGACGGAATGATCATCGCGATCATGGCAAATCGAGGTTTGCCTTCGGCACGGATAACGGAATTTCCCATCATACAGAGGGCCAAAAAAGGAACTCCGTATAAAATGATGGTATAGTAAACCTTGGCGGGTTCAAAAATGGAACCTTTGCCACCAAAAGCTGGAATCAGACTGTCCACATAATAGAGTCCAAGGGCCACCATTGTAATGGTAACCAATAAGGTCAATGTAATCTGGTTTCCGAAGGTTTTCAGGGCCTTTTCGCGGTTATTCGCCCCTAGCGCCCTTGATATGATACTGGAACCACCGATACCGATGGCCATTCCCAAGGCGGCAATGAAAAAGGATACGGGCAGCACCACATTAATGGCGGCTATGGCGATGGAACCTATCCAGTTTCCCACAAAAATGGAGTCCACCAGTACGTTCAGGGACATTACCAAAATACCTATCGAAGCGGGTACGGCCTGTTTGATCAGTAATTTTCCAATGGGCTCCTGCCCAAGTTCATCTGAGGTAATTTTGGCCATGCCAGCGGGTATTCTTCGAATTTAGATTAAAGTGAAGGGCAAATCTGGTTCAAAACTACAATGCATTTACCAAATTCCCTTTGTTCTCTTTTAGATTTTCGGCAATACTGTCCCAAAGCTCAATCCTATATTGCAGTGCCTGCTTGCTGTATTCCAACACATCGTTCCACTTTTGCTCATCGGAACCACAAAGAGCCTGAATCATGCGCATGGCCAAGGGACCGTGTTCATCACCATCCAATTCAATATGCCTTTTGAGGTAATATTCCAGTTTTTTATAGTTACTCGGACCATTTTCCCCTGATTGCTCGATGATGCCCAAGAACATATCCGGAATCAGGTCTTCGCGACCAAAGGTAAAGGCTGCTGCAATAAGATGTGGTTGTTGACTGTTGATGACTTCAAAAGTAAACTGTAGAAAGTTCTTTTCGGCCTGATTGAGTTCAGCCGTTTCAATTTGGCTTGAAATAGCCTTTAGATTGGTAAAAGATGAAATGATGGCCTCAACTTTATGGGTATCCGCATTTACCTCTTGCATGGCATCCAAGTACATTTCAAAATGACTTTTGGCCTCTCCCTTTTCATTGAAGTCACTTTCTTCTTCCATCACAATCTCATTGATGAACCGTGCCACTGAGGTATTGTTGGCGGGTTGCCAAGGCAAGCCCACACAAGTTAGGTGCTGCTGTAAGGCTTTTAGAAGCGACATAAAATCCCAAACAGCATAGACATGGCTCTCCATGAAGGTTTTAATGTCAGCAACCGACTCCAATTGGGCATAAAGCGGATGGTTCTTGAGTTGTTTGCGTAAGGGTTGAAGCTCTTGCTCCAGGTTTTCAATTTTCATAGCAATTCTCTTGTTCTCTTCTTCTACGGAATTTATCGGATGTTGGTTTGGGGCAGGGCATCTTTTTCCTGCCATTCCTTGATCCATTTGGCCATAAGTTCGGCCCAATCGTCACGGTCGTTCAAACAAGGAATATGGATGTAGTCCCCTCCTCCAGCTTCTTGGAACTGCTCCTTCCCTTCCATGGCGATTTCTTCCAGTGTCTCCAAACAATCACTTACAAAGGCAGGGGTGATCACGGCCAATTTTTTGATGCCTTCGTGTCCTAATCGTTCAAACTCTTTATCGGTAAAGGGTTGCAACCATGGATCACTGCCCAATCTGGATTGAAAAGAGGTGCTTACCTTTTCCTCTGGCAAGTTCAGCTCTTTTTTGACCAACTCTGTAGTATCGTAACATTGGTGGCGGTAACAGGTATGGTGCGCCACGGAATTGGTCTTGCAACACTGCCCGTTCAACTGGCAATGGAACTTGGTCGGGTCCGATTTTCTGATATGCCTCTCGGGAATTCCGTGATAGGAAAATAGGATATGGTCGTAATCAAACCCCTGTAAGCCTTCTGCAATACTTTTTGATAATATTTTGATGTAATCAGGATTACTGTAAAATGCGGGCAATGTGGTCAAATGCATTTCAGGGAAGTCCTGTTGCTGTATTTCCAGTGCTTTTACAACCACCGTTTCGTAGGAAGACATGGCGTAATGCGGGTACAAGGGCACCAAGAAAACCTCATCGACACCTTTGTCCTTCAATTCCTGTAATCCTTCTTTAATGGACATAGATCCGTATCGCATACCAAGAGCTACGGGAAGATCGGTGTGCTTTTGTACTTTTTCCGTGAATCTTTCGGAAAGGATGATCAACGGAGAACCTTCTTCCCACCAAATTTTGGAATAGGCCTCAGCCGATTTTTTGGGACGGGTATTCAAAATAATTCCGCGAACGATGATGTTTCTTAATACGGGATTGACATCGATAACGCGTTCATCCATCAAAAATTCATCCAAATACGGCTTCACATCCTTTGCGGTAGGGCTGTCCGGCGAACCCAAATTGACCAATAAAACTCCTTTTTTCACGGCTCTTTAGTTTAGGCCGCTAAAATACAACACGAAGTGGACTTCACCTTTTGCGCATCAAAATACTTTCTTATGGCGAAATAATCTTTCTCGATTTTGTTCAACCAATATTCCTTCCTTGTGCATTTCTGCCTTATTTTTGGGATATGGGGTCTTTCTATGACAATGTTTCCAAAGAGTCGCTCATCTATTTGGGTGTTGCCCTGCTGGTGCTCATCATCCTTTATTGGAGCACCTCGGTAGTATTGAAGCGTTTGGGTAAAAATCCAAAATACCTTCTGCCCAAAAGTTCTTTTAAACGATTGGCATTCCCCCTTGTTTTGATTTTCATTTCAGTGTTGCTCCGGATGAAAGCCCTGCGGGACCTATTAAACCTTGAGGATGCCGAATTTTGGTTTAAAAAAGCCAGTACCATCCTATTTATTTTTGCCATGGCTTGGGTTATGATCGCTTTGCTTAAAATCATAAAAAAGGCGGTCATTCAAAATTATGATATTGGAGAGGCTGACAACCTCAAAGCTCGAAAGGTCTATACCCAGTTTACCATTCTGGAACGTATTTTTATTTTCATCATTATTTTGCTTGGCGTAGGTTTTATCCTGATGAGCTTCGAAGAAATCCGGGAAGTGGGCATCAGTATTTTTGCCTCTGCGGGTGTTGCGGGAATTATCATCGGGTTTTCTGCACAACAGTTCATCGGAACTATTTTGGCAGGCATCCAAATTGCGATTGCGCAGCCTATCAAACTCGATGATGTGGTGATCGTAGAGGGAGAATGGGGCCGAATCGAAGAGATTACATTAACCTATGTGGTGGTGAGCATTTGGGACAAAAGACGCTTGATCGTGCCCACTCCCTACTTTATAAACCAACCTTTCCAGAACTGGACCAAGACTTCGTCCGACCTGCTGGGCACCATATTTTTATATGTGGATTACAACGTTCCTTTTGATAAGATCAGGGAGGCGCAAACAGAAATTTTAAACAATACGGACCTCTGGGACGGTAAGGTAAATGTGGTTCAGGTAACGGACACCAAACCCAATTACGTGGAGATACGGACGTTGGTAAGTTCCAAAGATTCTCCCACGGGCTGGGATTTGCGAGTGCATGTCCGTGAAAAACTGATCGAGTTTTTACAGGAAAATTATCCCGAAAGCATTGCTAGAACCACCCGATTGACGGTTGAACGTAAAGATCACGACCAGACTGACTCCTAATTTCAACTTCGTTTTTGCCCTTTGAAAGGATTTTCTTCAGTAGTTACTTGAGATAGTTATCTTTAGAACACTTAAACTATGCTTGCACATGAAAAACCTATTTCCTTTCTTAATGGGCATCCTTTTAATTTGTTATGGATGCTCCAAAGATGAATCCCAACAGCCTAACCCAAATCCCACCGAAGGAGAAGAGCCCACTAATGAGGAACCACAGGAACAGGAACCTGAAATGATCACCTATTTTGCTTTTGAAGCCTTGGTGGACACAGGACAAACCGATGATTGGATTATTATTCACGATGACAAAGGCAGCCTATTGGATTTTAAACCTTTTGAGTTTGGAGACACGCTTGAATTCCAGGTCTTGGAAGATGGGATACAACCCAATAATTTTACCGTCACATTGTTCAAATATAAAAACTCGGTTGATGGCGAAATGATGCATAACATTGAATCATATCCCAACATAGCTGCCGAGTCCCATTGGCAATATACCTCAGATCCCAGCGCAACCAATGATTTGCCGAGAGACTCTTCCACCGGCAGTTTTAATATAACCGTTGAGAATGTCGTATCTCCAAAATACCGATGGATTTCTGATAGGCAAGGTATTTTAGTTGCAACTAGCGGTCCAGATCTTCCAGGGTTTATCGACAATTATACCCATGAGAACATTCCGATTTATGATAGCCCTGATTTCTTTTTTACCATATATGATTCAAGTAACGACCTAAAATACTACTCAATGGAAAACATGAATGATGGAGATGATATAACTGTGGATTATTCAGACTTTAAATCTTTTGATAGTTATTTAGAAATTGCACTGCCCGACAGCCCTTCAACCTATCAACTATCATCAATTTCAGCATTTTTTGATGAAGGGCAACCCATCGATTTGAGCGGAGGAAAATTCACATCATATTTCTTTGCGGAAACCGAACCACCCAAACCACTTAAGCTTGGCTACTTGGATTCCTTTTCCAAATATTTAAGTATTATAAGCTTTAACAGTGATGATTTTCTATATGCCTATTCAAAATTTGGTGATAAACCAGATGAGATCGTTATCCCGGAAAATAAGGCAATAAACGTTGTGAACGAGTCTGTTTACAACTATGAATTCGAATCCAACGTGGATTTTCAAATGAAGGATGTTTTGTGGGAAATAAAGGAAGGTGAACGTTATGTAGATTTGATTCAGACTTCATGGAATGTGTTTTCTGCTCCTGGTTTTTCGGGAACAATAGGAGAAATTCCAGAAGAAATACAATCATCCTACCCCAATTTAAGGATTGATGATCTAATTTTAACCTCAACGACCTTACATTTGGATTTCATCACATATCCCGATCTATTGCAGGTCGAGTTCATTGATCCAGAATTAAAAACATACTACAAGTCCCATGAATATTTTAGATTTAAACATTAAGGTATATTTTTCCATACTCCTTACCTTAGGGATGCTATCCATTACCTCTGCCCAACAGATCACATGTTCCCCTGAGGACAAATCCCTTTTTGAGACGAAAATTAATGACTTAGAGCAAACCAAAGCCATGAGTCTCGGAGATACTATTATCTCGGTCGGACAATCCTTTCTGGGAACTCCTTACGTGGAAAAAACGCTTGAGGTTGGCGACACGGAAACCTTGGTCGTGAATTTTGGCGGCCTGGATTGCACCACCTTTGTGGAAAACGTGCTGGCCTTTAGCATGATGCTCCAAAATCAACAAAAAGATTTTGAGAATTTCACTGAAAACTTGGAAACCGTTCGGTATAGAAATGGAAATTTAGAAGGGTACCCCTCTCGCCTACATTACTTTACGGAATGGATTCGCAACAATGAGAAAAAAGGGCTGATAGAGGACATCACTGCCGAACTTGGCGGTGTGGAGTTGGAAAAACCCATCAATTTTATGGGGACTCACCGCAACTTGTATCCTTTTTTGGCCAGCGATGAAAACTTTGAAGCGATGGTCTCGGTAGAAAAAGAAATCGCGAAGGAAAAGTTTTGTTATTTGCCACAAGATGAAATTGAAAGCAAGGAACACCTCATCAAATCTGGAGACATTCTTGCCTTGGCCACTTCCATAAAAGGCTTGGATGTGACCCATACGGGAATCGCCATCCATCAACCGGACGGCAGATTGCATTTATTGCATGCCTCCAGCAAAAACGGCGAAGTGGAAATTTCCGAATTGCCCTTGGCGGATTACCTTAAAAACATCAAAAGCAATATCGGGATTATTGTGGCGAGGCCGACCTTACTTTCGTTTTAAGCACCATTCAATGGCACCTAAAAGGTGCTGACGGAACATGGGTTCATCATAAGAATCCTCGGTATGACCGCTGCCTGTGTAAAAAGCCCTTCCACCATCGAATTCGTGGTACCAGGCTATCGGGTGATTTGACCCGTTGGTTCCACCTTCGTAACTGCTTTCATCCAAATTAAGCAAAACCATAGTGTCGGAACTTAGGTTTTTGTAGTTGTACCATTCATCGGTCCTTGACCACGAATCTGGTAAATGCGCCGTGGATGGATGCGCTTTGTTCATCACTTCGACAGTGGCTTGTCTCACATTGGGGTCATGGGGATGGGAATCAAAATAACCGCCTACCAATCTTCCATACCAAGCCCAGTCATATTCCGTATCAGCTGCGGCATGGACTCCCAAAAAGGCACCTCCTCCTTTAATGTAGGATTCAAATGCGCTTTGCTGTGCGTCGTTCAAAACATCCATCGTCGTGTTCAAAAAAACTACAAGTTTGTAGTTATTCAAGTTTTGTCGGGTAAAGTCTTCGCCGGATTCGGTTTGCAAAGCAACAAAGCCATTTTTTCTACCCAATTCCCGTAAGGTTTGAACGCCTTTCTCAATGGATTTATGCCTATACCCTTCTGTTTTGGTAAATACCATTACCAATTCGGGCATTTTTACATTTTCCTTTTCTGCGACAGGTTCCTCTTGGGCGTTAACACTGAATATCAGGCAAAAGGCAAGTAACAGGATAGTGAATCTCATAAGAACAATTTTAGACGTTTGAAGTTAAATATTTTTTAGGTGTGGTGCCGAATTTCTTTTTGAATGAGGCTATAAAATGACTGGCGGTACTGTAGCCTACTTTTAAACCGACTTCATTCACATTGTGCTTGCCCGTTTCCAACATTTTGCGAGCATATTCCATTTTATAATCGAACAAAAATCCGAATACGGAGTCCCCATAGATCTGTTTGAAGCCTTCCTTCAATTTTTTCAGGCTCAGCCCAACTTCTTGCGATAATTCGGCCAGAGTAGGCGGCTCGGCCATACGGGAAATCATGATTTCCTTCGCCATTCGTATACGGCGGACATTATCCTCATCGGCCAAATAAGGGCATTGTTCCAAATCGGCATCTTCTGTCTTATTGAAATAGAGGGAAATCAGCTCGTAGACCTTGCCTTTTAGATACAGTTTTTTGATGGATGGATGCAAGTTGTAGTTCATCAATTGGCTCAGGACCACCGCAGTTGCCGGCGATACCATTTCCTGGGAATAGTATTTCTTCTCCTTGTTTTCCTCGCTTAAGAACGGAATGTAGTCCGCTTCATCGGAAAACAGCGAATGGAACTTCCTGATGGTCATGACGACCGAGAGCAACCAGGATCCAGGCGAAACCACTAGATCAAGGGGTAAGTCCTTCTGGGTATTATAGAGCAGCAAGGAGTTTTCCTCGTTAACCTCCAAATAGTAGTTCCCCTCATTAAAATTGAACTTCGACTTGCCCTTCAAACAAAAGTGAAATTGAATGTAGGAACTGTCGATATCCCGTTCTATCAACTTGGGTTCCTGGGTATCATTCTGGATTTTAAGGATGTAAATTCCGTCTTCGACCAAAATTTCGTCATAAGAACCTCTAGCGATATTTTTCATATTGGTTTTCAATCTAATTTTACTTTTGGATTAATTTAGAATCGCTCTAAATTGTGTTGTTCATTATCAAATTTATCAATAATAACAATGCTTTCCGTCAATTTTATCAAAAATAAAACATAAAATAACAGCGGTGGTTATTTATAGTACCGCTAGCGTTATTTTTTGACCTATAAGCCTGTTATTTTTGTGCTGCGATTTATATCCTTTATGAGGGACTACCATATTTCAAAACATAATTCCTTCTATGCCGTTGGGTTGAGTTACAAGAAGGCGGATGCAGAGGTTAGAGGAAAGTTCAGTCTGGATGTTCCTGCCATTGACCATATTCTGGGCAAGGCCAAGGAAATCGGAATTGATGGCTTGCTTGCCATTTCCACTTGCAACAGAACCGAACTTTATGGTTTTGCACAGCATCCCTACCAGCTTATCAAACTCCTTTGCGACGAAACCCACGGAACTGTTGAAGAATTTCAGGAAGTAGCATACGTGTATAAAAACCACGATGCCATTTCGCACATGTTCAAGGTAGGCACTGGACTCGATAGCCAAATTTTGGGCGATTTTGAAATCATCAGCCAGATAAAGCAAGGATTTTACCGATCTAAAAAGCACGAAATGGCCAACCCGTTCTTAGAACGGTTATGCAACTCCGTAATTCAGGCCAGTAAACGTATCAAAAACGAAACGGAACTTTCATCCGGTGCCACATCGGTAGCATTTGCTTCGGTAAAATATATTTTGGACAATGTCGATGATATTTCCAACAAGAACATCCTATTGTTTGGAACGGGTAAAATTGGAAGAAACACATGTGAAAACCTGGTAAAGCACTCCAACAACTCCCATATTACCTTAATCAACAGAACTCGGGAAAAAGCAGAGGACATTGCCGGAAAATTTCAATTGACGGTAAAGGATTATGGCGACCTGCAAACGGAAATCCGAAAGTCCGATATTCTTGTAGTTGCCACCGGAGCCCAATTGCCAACCGTTTCCAAAGCGTTGATCTATCCTAAAAAACCATTGTTGGTGTTGGATTTATCCGTTCCCAAAAACGTATCCGACGATGTAAAAGAGCTGGACAATGTCACTCTTGTTCATCTGGATCAACTCTCACAGATTACGGATGAGACCTTGGCCAAAAGAAAAGAATACGTTCCCAAAGCGGAAACTATCATAGAAAAAGTGAAAAAGGATTTCTTAAAATGGTTGGAAACCCGCAAGTTTGCCCCTGTGATCAATGCACTTAAGGACAAACTGAACACCATGAAGACAGAAGAAATCGATTTTCAGACCAAAAAAATTGAAGGTTTCGACCAAATTCAGGCAGAAATCATCTCCGATAGGATCATTCAAAAAATCACCAAGCAGTTTGCCAACCACTTAAAGAGCAACGAGGTGGATACCGATGATAGTCTGGAACTGATCCAGAAAGTATTTCAGCTAGAACTACACTCCAAATGAGCAAAATAATCCGCATTGGAACCCGCGACAGCGAATTGGCGCTGTGGCAAGCAACCACCGTGCAACAAAAGCTGGAAGCACTCGGGTACGACACCATTTTGGTGCCGACAAAGTCCATGGGGGACCAAGTGTTGGACAAACCGCTGTACGAGCTTGGTGTTACTGGAATATTTACCAAGACCTTGGACGTTGCATTGCTCAAAGGGAATATTGATATTGCGGTACATTCCATGAAAGATGTGCCCACACAATTGCCTAAGGGAATAGTACAAGTAGCCGTTTTGGAACGTGCCATCACTCATGACATACTGGTCCACAAAGGCGATGCCTTTTTAAATGCTGAAGGACCTGCAACCATTGCAACTGGAAGTTTACGGCGAAAGGCCCAATGGCTGAACAAGTACCCCAACCACAAAGTGGTGGACCTTAGGGGAAATGTGAACACCCGTCTCCTCAAGCTTATTGAAAATGATTGGCAAGGAGCCATCTTTGCTCAGGCAGGATTGGAACGCATCAAACTATTACCCAAGGATGCCATACAATTGGATTGGATGATCCCCGCTCCTGCACAAGGCGCCATGCTCGTAGTTACCAAAGAGGAGGATGATTTTACCAAAGAGGCTGTGGGCGAACTAAACCATTCGGAAACCGAATTGGCCACAACCATTGAGCGTGAGTTTTTGCGAACGCTGGAAGGTGGTTGTACCGCACCAATAGGCGCTTTGGCTCAAATAAAAGACAAAACGGTATATTTTGAAGGGGTTGTTTTCTCTTTGGATGGAAAACAGAAAATCGACATCAAAAAAGAAGTAAAGCTGTCCGATGCCAAAGGCCTTGGAAAAACATGCGCCGATGAAGTATTGCAAAAAGGAGGCGACAAATTGATGCAAGAAATCAGAAATGAAAACAGTACTGTCCACTAAAATGTTGAGTCCGTCGCAAAAAGAGCTTTTTCTAAATTCCGGTTTGGGATTGGTGGAGTACGATGCCCTAAAAATCGAACTGTTGGATGTAAAAATCCCGTTCACTTACAGCAACTATATTTTCACAAGTAAGAATGCCGTGAAAGCATTTTTACAGCAAACCAAAAAGTTAGATTTATCAAAATACAATGCTTTTTGCGTTGGAGAAAAGACAAAATCACTTTTGGAAGAAAAAGGTCTAAAAGTTATGGAAATGGCCGAAAATGCGTCAGAATTGGCAGAAACTTTGGTCAAAAAGCATCAAAACGAGTCCTTTTTATTTCTTTGTGGCAACAGGAGAAGAACTGAACTCCCTGATACTTTGATAAAAAATAACGTTCAGTATAAAGAATTGGAGGTGTACCGTACAAATCTAAATCCAAAGGGGTTTCAACGTGATTTTGATGGCATCCTGTTCTTTAGTCCCAGTGGCATCCGAAGCTATCTTTTGAAAAACACTTTAGGGGAAAGCACCTTGTTCTGTATTGGAAATACTACCGCTTCAGAAGCTCAAAAACATTCAAAAAATATTATTGTAGCCAACAGACCAACCGTGGAAAACGTGCTGGTGCAGGCGATAAACAACTATAAGCACTTATGATAAAAAACGATTTGTTCCTAAAGGCATTGAAAGGCGAAACCGTGGAACGTCCGCCAGTATGGATGATGCGACAAGCAGGGCGCTATTTGCCAGAATTTATGGAACTCCGTAAAAAATACGATTTCTTCACTCGTTGCCAAACACCCGAATTGGCTTCGGAAATTACCGTACAGCCGATACGCCGATACGGAATGGATGCCGCCATTTTGTTCAGTGACATTTTGGTAATTCCCCAGGCCATGGACATCGAGGTACAGATGAAACCGAATTTTGGTCCTTATTTGCCCAACCCCATCCGTTCGCGATCGGATTTGGACAAAGTGATCGTACCGGACATTCAGGAAACGTTGGGCTATGTGATGGATGCCATTACTATGACCAAAGAAAAATTGAATGATGAAGTTCCCTTGATCGGGTTTGCAGGTTCGCCTTGGACGCTGCTTTGCTATTGTGTGGAAGGTCAAGGCAGCAAAAGCTTTGATAAAGCCAGGGGATTCTGTTTTACCCAGCCAAAAGCTGCGCATGAATTGCTTCAAAAAATCACGGATACGACCATTGCATATTTAAAGGCCAAGGTAAAAGCAGGTGTAAATGCCGTTCAGGTTTTTGATTCGTGGGGCGGGATGTTATCTCCGCAAGATTACCAGGAATTTTCCTGGAAATACATTCAACAGATCGTGGATGCGTTAAAAGACGAGGCTCCCGTAATCGTTTTTGGAAAAGGATGTTGGTTCGCTCTCAAGGAAATGGCCAATTCCGGGGCATCTGCCGTAGGTGTTGATTGGACTTGTTCCGCTCAAAATGCACGATACTTAACTGGGGGCAATGTGACTCTTCAAGGTAATTTTGATCCAGCTCGCTTGCTTTCGCCTCCTGAGAAAATCAAGGAAATGGTCACGCAGATGATTCGTGATTTTGGTAAGGACAAATACATTGTGAACCTGGGCCACGGAATATTACCCAACATTCCTGTGGAAAATGCAAAAGCATTTATTGATGCGGTAAAAACATATAAGGAGTGAACCTTGTTGGAATAGTAAAGCGGGTCGATTTTAAAAATATACTGAAAGGTTTTCTCATTGGTTTGAGTCGGCCCCACTTTATTTGGCCCACCATCAAGGCGACCAAGGATTGCATAGCCTTTTCGACGAAAAACTATGGCAAGCTGCATCACAAAAATGGCCCGGCGAATGCCTTCAGACATGCTTTTTGGAACTATTTGATTGCAAAAAGATGTTTCAAATGGCAAAACAATGAAGAAACCGTCTTGAATTGGGCAAAAAAGGTAACCGATTGGCATGAGGATTCATTTCCGAACAAACAGTTGCCTAAAGCTATGGATTTGCACAATAACGAAGTGGGTCGTTTCATATTTGCCCAAAACACGGAAAAATCCGAACAGGAAATCATTGAGCTATTAAAGAAAATGGCTCTCGAATCCATCAAAATTGATGAAAGCAGCAACCTTTCTGAATATAAAAATCGAATGGTACATATTTTATAACAATGAAGGATAAGTTTTACCAATACATTCAACAATTACAGGATAACATTACCTCCAAATTGGAAGAATTGGATGGTACCGCCAAGTTCCAACAAGATTTTTGGGAACGCGAAGAAGGTGGAGGCGGCAGAACCCGTGTCATTGAAAATGGTGCCGTTTTTGAAAAAGGAGGGGTCAATATTTCCAAAGTGCACGGCCCATTGCCCAAAAGCATGCAGGATTACTTTGGTGTGGAAGATGTGGATTTCTTTGCCTGCGGCCTTAGCTTGGTCATCCACCCCAAAAGTCCAATGGTACCCACAGTGCATGCCAATTGGCGCTATTTTGAGATGTACGACAAGAATGGCAACATCGTAGATCAATGGTTCGGAGGTGGACAAGACCTTACCCCATATTATTTGTTCGATGAGGATACCACCCATTTTCACACGATTTGCAAAAAGGCCTGTGATGCCCATAATCCAGGATTTTATTCCGCTTACAAAAAGAAATGTGACGAATATTTCTGGAATTCCCACCGGAACGAAGCTCGTGGTGTCGGCGGATTGTTCTTTGATTATTGCAAAGCAACGGAACAAACCAGTATGGAAGATTGGTACCATTTCGTGACCGAGGTCGGGGATAGCTTTCTGGATGCCTACACACCTATTGTCGATAAAAGAAAAGACCTCCCCTATTCCAAAGAACAAAGGGACTGGCAAGAAATTCGTCGCGGCCGTTATGTAGAGTTCAATTTAGTGCATGACAAGGGGACCCTTTTTGGTCTAAAAACCAAGGGCCGTATCGAAAGTATTTTGATGAGTTTACCACCACATGTGCAATGGCGTTATGACCATCACCCTGAAGAAGGTAGCGACGAAGAGAAATTGATAGAAGTGCTACAAAACCCAAAAGATTGGGCCTAATACTTAATTTTGTGCTCAAACCAAATCAATGAGACAGAAAATTTATCAAATAGACGCATTTACCAGTCAAACCTTTGGCGGAAATCCTGCTGCGGTCTGTATTTTGGATTCGTGGTTAAGTCCCGAACTGATGCAAAAAATTGCGCAGGAGAACAACTTGGCGGAAACAGCTTTTGCGGTTAAAAAGGATGAGCTTTACGAAATACGATGGTTTACCCCCGAAGTGGAAGTGGACCTGTGCGGACATGCAACCTTGGCCACGGCCTTCGTCCTGTTCCATTTTTATGAACTTGAAAAAGATACCATTCAGTTTTATTCCGGCCGAAGTGGGAATCTAACCGTAACTAAGGCCGATAATGGTTGGTTGACCATGGATTTCCCAACGGACAATCTGATAGCCATCCGAAACATCGATGAATTGGACAACGCCATAGGGCAGACTCCGGTAAAAACCCTGAAGGGTAAAACCGATTATATGATGGTTTATAGCTCCCAGAAGGAAATCGAAGCTCTTGAACCTAACCATCATCTGTTGGCGCAATTGGATGTTCGTGGGGTTATCGTGACCGCACCTGGGGATGAAGTGGATTTTGTTTCCCGCTTTTTTGCCCCTGCCTGTGGTATTCCAGAAGACCCTGTGACCGGTTCCGCCCACACCTCATTATCCCCCTACTGGACCGAAGTGTTGGATAAAACCAAAATGACAGCCGAACAGCTTTCCAAACGAGGTGGCGATCTAGTCTGTGAGTATTTGGGCGAACGTGTTAAAATTTCAGGAAAAGCCGTGCTTTATCTCACAGGAGAAATTGATGTTTAATTCAGCTTAAAACTAAATATATGTACCCATTAATACGAAACAGAAGACTACGTGCATCAGAATCCATCAGGAGATTGGTCAGGGAAACCACATTGTCCCCGGATGACTTTTTGGTGCCTTTATTTGTGACCGAAGGCAAAGGAATCAAGGAAGAAATACCCTCGATGCCCAACTATTTTAGGCTGAGTTTGGACAATCTCGAAAAAGAAGCAAAGGAACTCTGGAAAATGGGATTGTGCTCCGTCCTTCTTTTTGTTAAGGTCGATGACAAATTGAAAGACAATAAGGGAACCGAAGCCTTGAATCCCGATGGTTTGATGCAGCGTGCCATTAAAACCGTGAAAAATGCCTGTCCACAAATGTTGGTAATGACAGACGTTGCCATGGACCCCTTTTCATCCTACGGACACGACGGTATTGTGGCCGAAGGGCAAATCCTGAATGATGAAACCGCTGAAGTACTAGCTGAAATGAGTGTGTCGCACGCCAAGGCCGGAGCCGATTTTGTGGCTCCCAGTGATATGATGGACGGTAGAATATTGAACATTCGCGAAGCTTTGGAGGAGGAAGGGTTCATCAACACGGGAATTATGGCCTACTCTGCCAAATACGCCAGTGCATTTTATGGTCCCTTCCGTGATGCCCTGGATTCCGCACCAGTGGATATCGCCAATGTACCCAAGGATAAAAAAACCTATCAAATGGATTATGCCAATCGGTATGAAGCCATCAAGGAAACCCAAATGGACATTGACGAAGGGGCCGATATGGTGATGGTTAAACCTGGATTGTGCTATTTGGATATTGTTCGGGAAATAAAAAATGAAGTAGAAGTGCCCGTTGCTGTTTATCAGGTTTCTGGGGAATATGCCATGGTAAAAGCTGCGGCAGAAAAAGGTTGGTTGGACCATGATGCGGTGATGTTGGAACAATTGACAGCCTTAAAAAGAGCAGGTGCCGATATCATCGCCAGTTATTTTGCGAAGGATTTTATCCGTACTTTGGGATAAATCTCAACCAGAATGAAAAGACTTGCCGTTTCGTTTTTCTTCATCACTTTAGTGATTCCTTTTTGCTTTGCCCAACGGGAGCTTGTTCACGCTTATCCCTCCAAATTGGGTTTCGATGAAAATTTCATCAACCAAAAAGTGGATTCCATTATGGAAATGGGCATTGATAGTTTGGCCTTCCCCGGGGCGCAACTCTTGGTCGCCAAGAACGACACGGTTATTTTCCACAAAGCATACGGTTTCCACACCTACGATAGCATTCAGCCCGTCGCGTTGAACGATATGTATGATTTGGCCTCCGTCACAAAAATTTCGGGACCGTTGCCTGCGCTAATGAAGTTGGTGGACGAAGGTAAACTTGATCTGGACAAACCCTTTAGCACTTATTGGGAACCATGGAAACGTCGAAAGGACAAAAAAGAGCTTACCCTTCGGGAAATCTTGGCACATCAAGCAGGTTTGGTGCCATACATCGTCTTTTTACAGAAAGTGCTTCGGAAAAATGGCAAGATCAAAAGGAGGTTTGTCCACAATTCATCGGATAAAAAATTTCAAGGACAGGTATACGATGGACTCTACATCAACAATCGTTTTGAACGAAAAATGAACCGGATCGTCAATCGGTCCAAAGTCTCTGATGAAAAGAAGTACAAATACTCAGGGCTCACCTTTCTGGTTTTCCCCAGTTTGATCGAACAGCTCACAGGTACCGATTATCAAACCTATCTGGATGAAAATTTCTATCAACCTTTGGGTTGCCATACCTTGGGATACCTACCTAAGGAAAACCATTACGTGAATGCCATCGTTCCCACCGAAGTTGATTCGCTCTTTAGAAAAACCTTGGTCAAAGGTTGGGTGCACGACGAAAATGCATCACTTAAAGGAGGGGTTTCGGGCAATGCGGGTCTGTTCGGAACGGCCGATGACTTGGCCAAATTGATGCTCTTTTATCAAAATTATGGGAACATCGATGGACAGCAGCTTATTTCTACCGGGACCGTAAAGGAATTTACCGAAGTGCAATATCCTGAAAACGACAACCGCCGTGGGCTGGGTTTTGACAAACCCCTGCTCGATAATGCTGAACTTTCTTTGGGGGAAGCTTATCCCTCCCCTTTGGCCAGTCCCAAAAGTTTTGGACATTCCGGCTTCACAGGAACCTTTGTGTGGGCGGACCCAGAAAAAAAACTCACTTTTATCTTTCTATCCAACCGGGTGTATCCTTCCAGGGACCATCGTCAACTATATGGTCTGAACATCCGGACGGCCCTACAAGATGTTTTTTACAAAGCGGAGGGGTTGAAGATCGACTAAGGTTAACAAACACAGAAATTTCCTTCATAACATTCCTTTACTTTATATTATTCTCTACATTTAGGCAATCCCCTTGTAATTTTAATCTTAAAACCTTTTGGAAGTGGATTTGACCAAGGTAATTATCTCCTCATTTTTTCTCATAGGCAGTTTTTCACTTACGGCCCAAAATATCAGTGGCGTGATTGTAGATTCAGAAACAAAAGAACCACTGGAAAATGTCAATATTTATCTCAAAAACAGTGCTGTTGGAACCGAAAGCGATACTGATGGCAAATGGTCTCTGGAAAACAGCACAACGAAAGGTTCAATTCTATTCACACACTTGGGATATCATACCTTCAGTTATAATCTAAAAGAATTTCTCGACAAACAAAGGGATACCATTTTCCTTATCCCAAAAGAAGAGCAGTTGGATGAGGTGGAAGTTGCTGGCCGCAGAAAGTTGGTTGACAAAATCAAGGTGGAAAAACTTGCCCCAATGCGTTATGCCCTTACAGGTTTTGGAAGTACGATCGTTGACGGAAAGATTTATGTGATAGGTGGGGACCAATCTATAAACCCAGATAATTTTAGGATGGCATTTGAGCAAATGAGCGAGATTGACCCCTCGCAATTTAATGACCCAATGGTGTTTACAAAAATGGCCCTATCCCAAAGCACTTCTTGGGAATCCTATTCAGATAAGCTTCAGATTTATAATATTTCAAAGGATAGTTGGATTAAATCAGACACTGAGTTTTCAAAAAGGGCATACCACAGTATCGTTCCTCTTAATGGAAAAATATACGTGATTGGAGGTAAGACCATCTCCGATAACGGTCTGTTTGAATATTTGGCCAATACCATAGAGGTGTACGACATTGAAAAGGATACCGTCTTTGTTGACTACATGAATCCCCACGAAGCTTCAAATCCGTTAAGTATTTCTCATGGAAATGATATTTTGGTCATTGGAGGTTCGACCAAAATGACCAAAAACGGCAAAAAGACCTTTATCAACAAAATGCACTTTTACAACGTCACTTCGGGAAACTGGTACGAACTCGGCAATATGCCCATAGGTCTTGAAACCGATGGAGCCCTTTTGGACAACAAACTATATATAGCGGTCAATGACAAAAATGATAAAAAAATTCTCCATCAATTTGACCTTATTAATGGTAAATGGAAAAAACTGGATGAATTGGAACTTTCCTTCGAAGACGTAAAATTCACTCAAGGGAATGGAATCCTTTATATCTATCAAAAGGAAATGCTCTTCACTTACGACCCCAAATATGGGGAGTTAAAAAAATATTTTTTAGACGTGGATGCCGAAAACCCCGACATCCACTATTACAAGAACCATATTTACATATTGGGCGGAAATCAATCAAGGAATTTCTCAGACAAGGCCTCTAATGAAGTTTTTCGTATTGACCTCAAGGAATTAAAATATACAAGACCCGTATCAATCACTATCCTTTGATATTAATTAATAGAAACTTTAAAATGTTTCTTTTTCCACATAGTATTGTATTTTCATAATCGTTAACTTGCTATTTCAGAAAAATTCTATGGGACTACTTATATTTTACGCCCTTATTTCCATCTTCTTTTCCTTTCTATGCTCCATTTTGGAGGCTGTGCTGTTGAGTATCACACCGACTTTCATCAATGTAAAAAAGCAAGAGGGGAAAGATTATGCGACCACATTGGAAACCCTTAAAAAGGACGTTGATAAGCCGTTGATCGCCATTTTGACCTTGAACACCATCGCGCACACAGTTGGTGCCATTTTGGTGGGAGTTCAGGCCAAAGTCGCCTATGCAGAACTATATGGTACTACGGAGCGAACCATTTTTGGTTTTTCACTGACCGAAGATCTTATGGTGGGTATTGTTTCCACCCTGATGACCATTTTGATATTGGTCGCCTCAGAAATCATCCCAAAGACCATAGGAGCGACATTTTGGAAACAGTTGGCCAACTTTACCAGCAAAGCACTGAACATTATGGTCTTCATCCTAAAATGGACGGGACTGTTATGGCTATTACAACTCTTTACCAAACTTGTTGGTGCCAAAGGGGAGCACGGAAGCATATTGAGCCGCGAAGATTTCAGCGCTATGACCGAAATTGCCCATGAGGAAGGCGTATTCAAGGAATCGGAATCCAAAATGATCAAAAACCTGCTCTATTTTGATGAAATTTTGGCTCGCGATGTCATGACCCCCAGAACCGTAATGAAGGTGGCATCCGAAGACACGCCAATAAAGGAGTTTTTTGAAAAAAACCGACCACTTCGCTTCTCACGGATACCATTGTACAAAGACCGCATGGACAATATTACAGGTTTTGTATTGAAAGATGAATTGCTGGAAGCCATTGTCAATAAAAAAGGAAATGAAACCTTGGCCACTATCCGTAGGGAACTATTGGTCACCAACCGCAGCAAGTCCATAAATGACCTTTTCAAAAAATTTGTGCAGAAGAGAGAGCACATTTCTTTGGTGGTGGACGAGTACGGTTCGGTCAGTGGTTTGGTTACCATGGAAGATGTGATTGAAACCCTGCTAGGTTTCGAGATCATGGATGAAAGTGATAACGTAGAAGACCTTCAAAAGCTAGCTAGAAAGAACTGGCATGCCCGAGCAAAGCGATTGGGAATCATTGAAGATGAAGATGAAGTGGAGTGATGGAAACAGCTTACATACAGACACCTATCGGGATTGCTGAAATGAAAGGTGATGAAAATGGCCTTGCATCCATTGCTGTTTTGGACAATAAAAAACCAAAAGGTATAATTCCTGAGGTCCTGAAAGGTCCTGCCGAACAATTTCAGGAATATTTTAATGGAGACCGAACGGTATTTGACCTTAAATTGAATCCCTCGGGCACCGATTTTCAAAAGAAAGTTTGGGATGCCCTATTACAAATACCTTTTGGTAAAACCATTTCTTATTTGGAACTTTCCAAACAACTCGGTGACGTAAAGGCCATTCGTGCAGTAGCCTCGGCCAATGGCAAAAATCCACTTTGGATTGTGGTTCCCTGTCATCGTGTAATAGGAACCAACGGAGACCTCACAGGCTATGCAGGTGGACTGCATAGAAAAAAATGGTTATTGGAACACGAGAGTCCTGTAAAGCAGACGACTCTTTTTTAATTGGCTACCATGCTTTATAAACTTAACCTGGAGCATATCCTCTTTTTGGATATCGAGACCGTACCCCAACATCAAAATTTCTCCGATTTGGATGAAGCCGCCCAGATCCTATGGGAACAAAAAACGCAATACCAGCGTAAAGATGGGTACACCCCCGATGAATTCTACGAGCGAGCAGGCATTTGGGCCGAGTTCGGTAAAATCGTTTGTATCTCGGTAGGCTATTTTAAAACACAAGGCGATGTTAGAACTTTTAGGGTCACTTCCTTTTATGGGGACGAACCCGACATCCTAAAACAGTTCAAGCAACTGCTTCAAGACCATTTTAGCCACGTAAAACATCTTTTGTGCGCCCACAACGGGAAAGAGTTCGATTTCCCCTATATCGCCCGCAGAATGATCATAAACGGCATCAATCTGCCCTACAAACTGGATCTTTTCGGAAAAAAGCCCTGGGAAGTCCCACATTTGGATACCATGGAACTTTGGAAGTTCGGCGATTACAAACACTATACTTCCCTCAAGCTCTTAGCACACGTGCTCGGAATCCCTTCTCCCAAAGAGGATATGGACGGCAGCATGGTAAAGGATGTGTTCTACAAGGAAAAGGATATCGATAGAATCATTACCTATTGTGAACTGGATGTGGTGACCACGGCGCAAGTATTCCTACGACTGCGTAACGAGGAACTTTTGACCGATGAGGAGATTAAGAAGGTGTAATGGTTCTCGACTGCGTTCGAACTGATACTGAACATGTAGTCATTCTATGATTGATTACACTGTCTCGTCGACTAGTTTTTATAAAATTTCGTGCTCTTGATGCCTCCATAATCCTGGACCACCAAAACATACAATCCGGAAGCTAGCGATGATACATTGATGGAACCTTCGGTCTTACCTTTTTTAATGGTGTTTCCCGATGTGGTCACAATGGAGAATTCAGCATCTTTGGACAACTCAGCGTTCACATTCAAGTAATCAACAGCAGGATTTGGATATACTGATATATTGAGTTCCTGGGGCATGGACATTGGAGCATTTTGAATCAGTTCGGTTTCCGCTCCGTTGAACTCGAATTCAATGGTTTCCGAAAACTCCGATACCGCATTCTCGGTACAAATGGAACGCACACGGGCTTCGTACACCTTACCTATCTCTAAATTGGAAAGATCAAAAGTGTTGTCCCAAATCAACTCGCTTTGCCAACCATCCACATCAATACTTTTGTACTGTACTTCGAACAAGGTTTCTTCCGCCCCATCCCATGAAAGGACAGTGCTGTCACTTGCTGAATTTTCCAAGTCCAGACCAGAGGGGGTTTCAATGGAACAATTGGAAATCTGGGCACCGGAAACTATCAACGAAAAATCCTGCAATCCAGTTTTCAAGCTACCCTTATGCGAAATGGTGATCGTATAGACTCCCACAGCATTCTCCACCTCTACACGCTCAAAGGGATCAACTTTGTTGTCGCCCTTAGTAGCAGCGTCGTTTGCTTTGGCCGGGTTCAATCTCCAGGGAAAATGGGTCTCATCATTCTTTGTGATTCTAATATCCAAATCATTGACCAAGGCAGCTGTCGTACTGTTTAGGTCTCCTCGGTTTACATATTCGGATTCCGGGTCCGTCCAAGAAATCGAAGCCACCAAAGGTTCGTTTTCCATGGCCATTACGGTAATCGAGTAGGTTTCCCCTTCGGATAGTGATTCTTCATTCACCAAAGTGGTGTATTCTTTATTTTGAAGTACTTCTGCCGCAGATTTGGCATTCATTACACCCCAGCCCATTTTGTAATCAGGTCCCTTGGCATCCACATCATCGGCAGTATGAAGCGCAAGCCCCTTTAAGGTAGCCGCTTTCATATAGGAACCGAAAAGTTCTTCATGATACTGTTGCAACAACAAGAGTGACCCGGTAACCCCTGGAGCTGCCATCGAAGTTCCGGCAGATACCTGATAACTGCTATTGGTAACAGAGCTTGTGGAAAGAATATCCCCGCCATCTCCAGCAAGATCGGGTTTTACACGGCCATCATCAACAGGACCAAAACTACTGTACCCAGCCACGGAAGCTTTCTTCAAATCACCATTGCCATCAATCTCTGTATTGGCTCCGGCGATGGTCAACCCGTTTTTAGTGGTGGTAAAGCCCAGCAACAAATCAAAACCATCAGCGGTTTTCCCAAAACTCGGCGCTTCATTATCATAGGACTTCTGGGCATTTCCTGCAGCAGTCACCATCAAATAATACGGTGCATTGTACATGATCCTATCCCAATCTTGGGTAACCTTGATATACGAACCAAAATACCAATCGGGCACCCTGTCAGATAGAATTCCATAGGAGTGGTTGCTCAACAAAAGACCATTGGCAGCTGCTTCTGCCACTTCAATTTTATCTCTGCTCCAATCATGGGTCAAGGCTTGGGCTCCATAGGCAACACCTTTGGCATTGGGCTCCACTCCAGCGGAAATAAGATTCCCCGTCACCAAAGTGGCATGCAAGCTTATCTCGTCCGCATTATCGGCATTTTTGGCACGGACATCAAACTCTTGATGGGAAGATAGGGCAATACCGGAATCCCAAACACCAACTTCCATGTTGGCTCCCGTCAAGCCTAAATTCAATAGGCCCTTTTCGTATAATGTATGTGCTCTCGAAGTTTGTGAAGCAGGATCGGTAAGTGTGGTATAGTAAAGTGGTGTGCCATCAGTACCAATATCCTTCAATGCTATCTGGGCACCATTGTTCTTTTCCTCTGAAGCTTTAAGCCCTTTGGACTTTATCAGTTTACCTATTTGTTTGAGTTTGGATTGATGCTCCATTTCCATTTGGGAAATAAAAGCGGAAATTTTTCCTTGATCGTAGGAAGAAAGAATCCGATTCTTTGCATTTTGGGATTGGGCATGTGCGGAAATCGCGCCTAAAAGCGAAAGTAAAATGGAGAAGATCACTCCCTTGGCCCCTGAAGGAAATCTGTAGTCCATAATTAAGTTTAGGTAAGATTTGGACTACGAATATATGATTAGATGTAGTAATTATCGATTAAATTCCTACTTTATTCGATGAAATGCATAGTTTTTTACCTCATTGTGTTGTGAAAAACCACTTTTACGTTGTGTAACTTTTTTCCTACTATTATGATTTGTTTTCATCCAAAACGATGTACACCGGAAAGTGGTCGCTGTAACCACCCAAATATCTACCTCCAGCGAAAGTTCTGAATGGGTTCCCCTTGTACCTTCCTTTCCATTCTTTCAGGAAACGAGGTGAGAATATCTTGGCCTTTACAAAGCTATGGGTGCCTGCTTCATAGTTCAAAAAACTATGGGAGAGCAGTATTTGATCGAACAAACTCCATTTTCCCCTATAATTGGCACTACCGGATATAGGGGACAGTAGTTTTTTCATCGGATTGATGAATCTTCCAGTCTCCATAATTGTTTTTATGCTTTCCGAATTGGGGTCGTCATTGAAATCACCCATAATGATGATATTCGAGTTGTTCCCTTGGAGCTGTTCAACTTTATTCAGAATGGTTTCCGCAGCTTTGATGCGTTTATAGCTGGTTTCCTCGGCCCCTTCCCTTCGGGATGGCCAATGGTTGACAAAGACATGGATTTCCTCTTGGTGCAACTTGCCGTGTACATACAGAATATCACGGGTAAGGTCCCTGTCCCCATTGGTGTTCTGTACCAACAAGGGTATGGTTTCCGCATCCAGTACGGAAAAGTGCTGTTTATCGTAAATCAGTGCCGTATCGATGCCCCGTTCATCTGGCGAATCAAAATGAATCACATCATAATCAAAATCCCGTAGTTTTTTGGTCTGTAACAGGCTTTCGATCACACCTTTGTTCTCCACCTCCGCCATGCCCACCAAAACCGGGGGATACTCACTATCCTCCAATCCTATTTTCGAGATGGCCCTCGAGATTTTTTTGACCTTTTTCCAAAACTTCGATTTGGTCCATTTTCTAAAGCCCTTGGGGGTAAAATCATCATCCAGCAAATATGGATCGTTCTTGGTGTCGAAAAAGTTTTCAAGATTGTAAAAAGCTATCGTATATCGGTCGTCCTGTTTTTGCAAAGTGCTAAGGTTTTTTCTTTTGCGTCAATAGAAATGGCAAAGTACAAAAAGAGCTTCCAAAACATTGCGTAGATTTGTACTTTAAAACTGTTTGATGCTAGAAAAGAAGTCAATAGAATATGAAAAGGCGGTACTCATTGGTGTAATGAACCAATACCAGAACGAGGACAAGGTAACGGAGTACTTGGATGAGCTTGAATTTTTGACATACACTGCCGGTGGCGAAGTTGAAGAAAGATTTGTCCAACGGATAGATGTGCCCAATCCCAAAACCTATATCGGTAGTGGGAAAATGGAAGAGGTGCGCAAATATGTGAAGGAGAACGATATCGGCTCCGTTATTTTTGATGATGAACTCTCCCCGGCACAGCAAAACAATATCGAAAAGCTGTTGCGTTGCAAAGTTCTGGACAGGACCAGCCTTATTCTGGACATATTTGCCCAAAGGGCAAAGACGAGTTATGCACGAACACAGGTGGAACTGGCCCAATACGAATACCTATTGCCCAGATTGACCGGTCTGTGGACCCACTTGGAAAGGCAGCGAGGGGGTATTGGAATGCGTGGTCCCGGTGAAACCGAAATTGAAACGGATAGACGTATTGTTCGTGACCGAATTGCTTTGCTCAAAAAGAAACTTGCCAAAATAGACCGTCAAATGGAAACCCAACGAGGTAATCGCGGCTCTTTGGTCCGTGTAGCTTTGGTTGGGTACACCAATGTAGGGAAATCCACTTTGATGAACGTGATCAGCAAGAGTGATGTATTCGCGGAGAACAAGCTATTTGCCACTTTGGACACCACGGTAAGAAAAGTGGTCTTGGGCAACCTTCCTTTTTTGTTGAGTGACACGGTAGGGTTCATCAGAAAACTGCCCACCCAACTGGTGGAGAGTTTTAAAAGTACTCTGGACGAGGTGCGCGAAGCGGATCTATTGCTTCACGTAGTGGATATTTCGCATCCCAATTTCGAAGAGCATATCGACTCGGTAAATAAAATCCTTGATGAAATCGAAAGCAAGGATAAACCTTGCATCATGGTCTTCAATAAAATAGACCGGTACACTCCGGAAACCATAGATGAGGACGACCTGGTCACAGAGCGCACAAAAGCGCATTTCACTTTGGAGGAGTGGAAAAAAACGTATTTCAACAAACTTGGTGACAAAGTGCTATTTATCTCGGCCTTGAACAAGGAAAACATGGACGAATTCAGAAAGCGTGTGTACGATGCCGTACGGGACATCCATGTAACCCGTTTTCCGTACAACAACTTTTTGTATCCAGAGCATTTGGATGAATACTAGGCCTTTTTCCAACTTCTTCGATAAACTGCAAATACCTGTTCCGTTCACAACATATTTAGACCAGTTCACAACAAAAGTTTAGGGAGTGACCACAGATGACCTACTTTCACACTGTTTTTAAGTCATTTTAGTGTCGAACGCAGATCTTACGGATCTTAACCTACTTAGACCATGGTCTTAAAAACATGAAAAACATTTTTCACCCCACAAAAAAGCCCTCATTATCGAGGGCTTTTTTTGTTGAATTCTCTTCTTAAAACTTATAGCTCAATCCCAAAGTCCAGTACGTTTGTAGTTCATTGTCAATCGTATCGAAAGTAGCATCCGGATTTGGAGTTGGTGCATTGTTCACAATGTAGTTCAAGGTCTCCTGTTTGTTGTTTCGCAATCCAAAATCGAACCCGACACCTATCATTTTCCATAAGGTATAACTAAAAGAGTTGGTCCAGGTCCAATTGCTCAGGTCACTGCTCTCATAACTCTGGAACATGGAAAGGTTACTTTTAAAGCTTACAGCGCCTATTTGTTTGGTATAGTCCGCCACTATCTTGGCACCCATGGAAGATTCAAAAATGGTGTCCTCACTACTGAACACAAAATTGTAGTTGAGCGGGTGTATGACCACCACCAAATCGGATATCGGGGTCCATGTAGCACCCACACCAAGGTCGAGATAGCCCGGGTCGTTGAAATTGCTCAATATTGTGGTGCGGTATTCCGCCAAACCGGAAATGGCAAACTTCTCACTCAGTTTTCTACCATATAATGATGATATATTGAAAACATCCGTTGCTTGGCGGAAGCTATCATCATCCGTTGGGTCATCCTTATCATCCAATTTGACCCAAGACAGGTTGAGATTGGCCGCATTTCTCCAAAAGAATTTCTCTTCCTTGAGATTGGCAAAAGCATTGACGGTAAATCCGATATTTCCTGATGAGTTGTTCGGAATTCCTTGGGCAAACCAGTTGTTGAACTGTGAAATACTGCCCCCAATGGTTCCAAAAGCACCAATCTTCCAACCAGGCAAGGCATCCAGTTTTGCCTGCAGGCCGTCCACTCTTTTTTGAATAGCCGCAATAGAATCCTTTTTGGGACCTATCTCAGCTTTTAGTTCTTCCTTTGTTTGGGCGGTCGCGGAAAAAATGAAAATGGATCCCGCAATAGCAAAAAGCAATTTTTTCATAGTATGGAGTTTACTGTTTAGAACCGCAAAAATAAGAAATGTCTCGGTTTGAAAATCAATAACTGCTACTTCCGCTTTTTATAGAGAGGAACCGAGGAACAGGCCTCGCCATACATAACGCTTTTAGCGACCTCTTGTATTCTGGCCACTGCCATGAGATAAGCATTCTCTGGCACGGGTTTGTTCGAACACCCTTTAATAATTACAGGCTTATCCGTGAACTGTGTCACATCCAAGTTTTCCAAAATAGATTGGTAAAGCGCGGTTTCGAGGTTTTCCAAGCTCCCCTGCACCACTTTTTTAGCGTAAGGTTGAAGTTTGGAAGCAATCAGCATAAATGCCCAGCCTGGAACAATGGCATCCGAAGAGCATTGAAGCGCCACATAAGCATCCTGATAGGTAGACCAATCATGTTCATCAATATGGGAACGGAATTCTTTTTCACGCAGGATAAAGCCTTCGAACAACCAATCCTTGATGTCCAGCAACTTTCGCTCTCCATTTGGATAATAATCCTCCAGGTTGAAGGTGATCAACTTGCTTTGGGCTACTCTATTTACAATTTCCTTTTCCATATTTGTACTTCCCGTGAAGGTTATCCACTATAATTTTTGATTCTGCGATTTAAATCTGTCAGCAGGAGAAGTTTTCTGGTGTTTGGTCCTCCTCCCCTTTACCCGTTTCCTCCACAACTCAAAAGAGGAACGCTTGAGATTATTTCGCATTACCTCCCTAACATCATTCTCCTTGAGGCCAAACTGGTATTCAATGGCCTCGAACGGGGTTCTGTCCTCCCAAGCCATCTCAATGATTCTATCGATTTGTCTTGTGGTCATTTTGTGTTTATCGGGGTACTTTACAAGAGTCCAAGTTCCAGTTTCGCTTCCTCGCTCATAAGTTCTTGGGTCCAGGGTGGATCGAAAGTGATTTCCACCTCAACGTCCTTCAAAACATCAATGGACTTAACCTTCTCCTCTACCTCCACGGGCAAGGTTTCCGCAACAGGGCAATTGGGCGATGTTAAGGTCATCAAAATCTTTACTTCGTATTCCTCGTTCACAAATACATCGTAGATCAAACCCAACTCATATATGTCCACAGGGATTTCCGGATCATAAATGGTTTTGAGCACCTTTACGATTTTCTCACCGAGTTCTTGTGTATCTATGGTAGTTTCTTCGCTCATTCTGTGTTATTTTAACTGTGTTTGATAGGCAACCGCATACAATTTCAATTGCTTGATCATACTTACCAATCCATTTGCCCGCGTTGGCGACAAATGCTCTTTAAGACCGATTTCATCAATGAATTCCACATCGGCATCAATAATATCCTGTGGTTTTTGATTGCTGAACGCCCTGACCAAAATGGCAATGATTCCTTTCGTGATGATGGCATCACTATCAGCGGTAAACACCAATTTGTCACCATCGAGTTCGGCATGTACCCACACCTTGCTCTGGCATCCTTTGATCAGGTTGTCATCGGTTTTGTACTGTTCGGCTATCAATGGAAGTGATTTTCCGAGTTCAATCATGTATTCGTAACGCTGCATCCAGTCGTCGAACATGGAAAACTCATCAATTATCTCTTCTTGTATCTCTTTTATGGTCATGCGATGGTTTTATTCAAAAGTACAACTCGGAGGGTTGCCATTCAAGTCTTTATGATAATGATAACGGTCTGGCTATAGCAACATATTCCTTGCACGTACAACACCTTCCACCAGTTTATCCACTTCCTCTTTGGTGTTGTAAAAGCTAAAACTGGCCCTTACCGTTCCAGGGATCTGATAAAAATCCATAATCGGCTGCGCACAATGATGACCAGTTCTAACGGCAATACCCAATTTGTCGACAATGGTTCCGATATCATAGGGATGCACGCCCTCAATATTAAAGGATATTACCGAAGTTTTATGCGCTGCGGTTCCGTAGATTTTCAAACCGTCAATGGCAAGCAATTGCTCTGTGGCATATTGCATCAGCTCATCTTCGTACTGGGCAATGGCATCAAAACCTATGCTGTTCATATAATCCAATGCGGCTCCAAAGGCAATGCCTCCACAGATGTTGGGCGTTCCAGCTTCAAACTTATGGGGCAGATCGGCATAAGTGGTCTTTTCAAAAGTTACCTCGGCGATCATTTCCCCTCCTCCTTGGTAAGGAGGCAATTTCTTGAGCCATTCCTCTTTGCCATAAAGCATTCCAACCCCCGTTGGTCCGCACACTTTATGGGCGGAAACGGTATAAAAGTCCACATCCAAGGCTTGTAAATCAGCTTTGATGTGTGCCGCAGCCTGCGCCCCATCTATCAATACGGCCGCTCCAACTTTATGTGCCGCTTCAATGATTTCTTCTATGGGGTTTATGGTTCCCAACGCATTGGACACATGGTTACAGAATACCAACTTGGTCCTTTCCGATAATAGGCTTTGGTATTCCTCCATGACCAATTCCCCTTCCAGATTCATTGGAATCACTTTGAGAACCGCTCCTGTTCGCTCGCATAACATTTGCCAAGGCACAATATTGGAATGGTGTTCCATTGCCGATACCAAAATCTCATCACCCTCCTTTAAAAAGGAAGTGAAACCTGTTGCCACCAAATTGATGCTTTGCGTTGTCCCCGAAGTAAAGATCACTTCATGGGAATGGACAATGTTAAAGTGTTTTTGGATTTTTTGGCGTGCCACTTCATAGGCATCGGTCGCTTCTTGTGACAAGGTATGCACTCCACGATGGATATTGGCATTATAACCTTGATAGTAATCGACAATGGTATCTATTACCTGCTGTGGCGTCTGCGAGGTGGCTGCATTGTCCAAATACACCAAAGGCTGTCCATTGACCTCTCTTTGGAGGATGGGAAAGTCCTTTCTAATGGCCTGTATGTCCAAAGTGGTCTCTATCATTATCTGAATTTGTGGGAAAGATTGGATTATAAGTCAAACCCCATACGCACGCCCAATTTGTCGGCAATGATTTTATTGATCCGTGCCTTAAGCTCTGGAATGCGAACGCTCTCCAATACATTATTGGCGAATGCGTACATCAACAAAGCTTTGGCCTCTTTCTTTGGAATCCCCCTTGATCTCAGATAGAACATCGCTTCTTCGTCCAACTGGCCAATGGTGCATCCGTGCGAACATTTTACGTCATCGGCAAAAATCTCCAACTGTGGTTTTGAGTTGATGGTCGATCTATCGCTCAACAGAATATTGTTGTTCTGCTGAAAGGCATCCGTTTTCTGGGCAATCTTGTCCACAATGATCTTCCCATTGAACACTCCTGTGGAACTGTCACCGAAAATACCTTTGTAATCCTGATGGCTCTCACAATTGGGCTGTGCATGGTGTACCAAAGTATGATGGTCCACGTGCTGTTTGTCGCCTAAAATCGTAACCCCTTTCAAAGTGGAGTCGATACGCTCCCCGTTCTGATAGAAATTCAGGTTGTTACGGATGAGTTTCCCTCCCAAAGAGAAGGTATGCACCCTTACCACACTACTTCTCTTTTGCGAGATGTAAGTGTTATCCACCAATGAAGCGGTCGGCTCATCGTTCTGTACTTTGTAGTAGTCCACAATGGCATCCTTTCCAGCAAAAATCTCCGTTACGGAGTTCGTGAACACTTCGTTGCCCGTCAAACTCTGGTGGCGCTCTATGATCTGAACCTCAGCGTTGTCCTCGGCAACAATCAAGTTACGGGGCTGCAACATCAGGGCCGCCTCATTACCTGTGGCCAAATGCAAGATCTGGATAGGTTTTTTGGGCATTTTGTTCTTTGGGATATAGATATAGGCCCCTTCTTTACTGAAAGCTGTATTCAGTGAGGTCAATGACTCATCTTTGGAGGCCGCCTTGTTGAAATACACTTCGATTACCTGTTGGAACATTGGCTTGCTGAACGCAGAGCTCATCAAACAAATATCAACGCCATCGTGTGTGGTTTCGGACAGGTATGAACTGTACACCCCATCAACGAAAACAATTTTGTAAGTGTCTATTTCATGAAGAAAATACTTCTTCACGTCTTTATATTCCAACGTGGTCTCATGCTTTGGAAAAATGCTGAAATCAACTTTCTGCAAGCCTCTCAAAGAGGTGTATTTCCAAGCTTCATCCTTTTTTGTTGGGAAGCCTTTGGTCTCAAAGTTCTTCATGGCATTGGATCTTTCCTCATGTACTGGATGATCTAAATCCAAGCCATCTTCAAAAGCCATAAAAGAGGAGACTAATTTTTCCTTTAAATCCATATTTTTTCAGTTTTCAGTCATCAGCTTTCAGCAATAGGTTTTCTGAAATCCAATCCCTGAAGTCTTACATCTATTTATACCGCAGCTTCTTCCTTTAACCAATCGTAACCTTTTTCTTCCAACTCCAAGGCCAATTCCTTGGTTCCGGATTTTACGATTTTCCCGTTGTACAACACGTGTACAAAATCGGGTACGATATACTCCAACAATCGTTGGTAGTGTGTGATCACGATAATGGCGTTGTCCTTGCTGCGCAATTTGTTCACACCATTGGCCACAATACGCAGGGCATCGATATCCAATCCGGAATCCGTCTCGTCCAAAATGGCCAATTTGGGCTCCATCATTGCCATTTGAAAGATTTCGTTGCGTTTCTTTTCGCCTCCGGAGAACCCTTCGTTCAAGGAACGTGACAAAAACTTTCTATCGATTTCAAGCATTTCTGATTTCTCACGAATCTTTTTGAGCATTTCGTTGGCGGGCATATCCTCCAAACCTTGTGCTTTTCTGGATTCATTGATAGCGGTTTTCATGAAGTTGGTCACCGACACCCCTGGAATCTCCACTGGGTACTGGAACGACAAGAACACTCCTTTGTGGGCCCTTTCCTCAGGGGAAAGTTCTTCCAAATCCTCTCCTTCCAAAAGAATGTTTCCTTCTCCTACCTCAAACTCCTCCTGACCAGCGATTACCTCGGCCAAGGTACTTTTGCCGGAACCGTTAGGACCCATAATGGCATGTACCTCTCCTGCATTCACCTTTAGGTCGATTCCCTTAAGGATTTCTTTATCGTCTACGCTTGCGTGTAAATTTTTGATTTCTAGCATGCTGTTGTTCTTCAAATATTATTTTATGATGGTATTTATTATCCTACGGAGCCTTCCAAACTGATTTCCAATAGTTTTTGAGCCTCTACGGCAAATTCCATTGGTAGCTTGTTCAACACTTCCTTGCTAAATCCATTTACGATCAGGGCAATGGCCTTTTCGGTATCGATTCCCCTTTGATTACAATAGAAAATCTGGTCCTCGCCAATTTTACTGGTCGTGGCCTCGTGCTCTATCTGTGCAGTCTTGTTCTTGGCCTCGATGTAAGGGAACGTATGCGCTCCGCAACGGTTGCCCATCAATAGGGAATCACATTGGGAGAAATTCCTTGCATTTTCAGCACGACTGTTTACTTGCACCAATCCACGGTAGCTGTTTTGTGACTGACCTGCAGAAATCCCTTTGGAAATGATCGTACTCTTGGTATTCTTGCCCAAATGAACCATTTTGGTCCCCGTATCCGCTTGCTGGAAATTATTGGTAACTGCAATGGAATAAAACTCTCCAATGGAATGGTCACCTTTCAAAATACAGGACGGATATTTCCATGTCACAGCGGAACCTGTTTCCACTTGTGTCCAAGAGATTTTAGCATTCTTTTCGCAAAGTCCACGCTTGGTCACAAAGTTGAAAACACCTCCTTTTCCTTGATCGTTACCGGGGTACCAGTTCTGAACGGTGGAGTATTTGATTTCAGCATCGTCCAAAGCAATCAATTCCACAACTGCCGCGTGCAACTGGTTTTCGTCTCGCATGGGCGCGGTACACCCTTCCAAATAACTCACATAACTGCCCTCTTCGGCCACCACCAAGGTTCTTTCGAACTGTCCGGTTCCCGCTTGGTTGATTCGGAAATAGGTGGAAAGTTCCATGGGACACCTAACACCCTTTGGGATGTAGCAGAAAGATCCATCGGAAAACACCGCTGAATTCAATGCCGCGTAGAAATTATCTTTTTTGGGCACTACGGTCCCGAGATATTTCTTTACCAGTTCCGGATGTTCCTGAATAGCTTCGGAAATAGAACAGAAAATAATGCCTTTTTCGGCCAATGTCTTTTTAAAGGTGGTGGCCACGGAAACGGAATCCATTACAATATCCACCGCAACTCCTGCCAACTTTTTCTGCTCGTCCACGGAGATTCCCAACTTTTTGAAGGTTTCCAATAATTCTGGATCCACCTCGTCCAAACTATTGTATTTGGGTTTTTTGTTGGGAGCCGAGTAATAGGAAATGTCTTGGAAGTCCGGCTTTTTGTAGGTAACGTTCGCCCACTCGGGCTCTTCCATCTCCTGCCAGGCACGAAAAGCCTCCAATCGCCACTCCGTCATCCAATCGGGTTCTTCCTTCTTTTTGGAGATGGCAATCACGATTTCCTCGTTCAACCCTTTCGGAAGGGTGTCCGATTCAATATCCGTGTAGAAACCGTACTCGTACTCTTTGGTCTCCAGTTCTTTTTTTAATTCTTCCTCTGTATAAGCCATATATCTTTAAGTTAGCCAATTACAGGCTTTTTGTCAATGTTTATAGTGAAAAACTTTCTCCACATCCGCAGGTTCGCTGTGCGTTGGGGTTGTTGAACACAAAACCCTTTCCGTTCAACCCTCCGGAATATTCCAATGTGGTGCCCACCAAATACAAAAAACTCTTTTTATCCACAATGATTCTCACATCGTTATCTTCAAAGATCTTATCCGTATCCGTTGCGGAATTGTCAAAGGTCAATTCATAAGACAATCCGCTGCACCCTCCGCTCTTTACTCCAACACGCACATAATCCGTGGTCGCATTAAAACCTTCCTCGGTCATAAGCGACACCACTTTGTGCCTTGCTGATTCTGAAACCTTAATCATCTTACTTGAATTTAATCTAAATAGCCCACAAATATACTGTATATGTAGGGTTTTACCATAGCAACTAACATTATTATAACGAATGATTCCATAGGTGTTTCCTATGGAAAATCAGCTTGATTTGACCATAAGTCCCATCAATGTTGTATTCGCACGCATTTTTCATGATTTTTGACAGGTTTTCCCTCAAAAAATTTTATGTTCCTTCCAACTACAGAATTTACGATTATCCTCATTATTTTTGCAAAATGCTAGAAGACAAGAATCAAGAACGTACATCTTTGGAAGAATTGGGCGAATTTGGCCTGATCGATCATCTCACCAAAAACTTTGAACTCAAACAACCATCCACCATAATTGGAGTGGGGGACGATGCCGCCGTTATGGATTACCATGACAAAAAAACCGTCGTGTCCACCGATATGTTGGTGGAAGGGGTTCATTTTGACCTGGGCTACATGCCCCTAAAGCATTTGGGTTACAAGTCGGTTATGGTCAACCTTTCCGACATATACGCCATGAATGCCGTGGCCACACAGGTCACAGTTTCTTTGGCCATTTCCAACAGGTTTCCTCTGGAAGCCCTCGAAGAATTTTATGAAGGCGTTGCCCTTGCCTGCAAACTGTACAACGTGGATTTGGTCGGCGGGGACACCACTTCTTCCACTAGGGGAATGATTGTTAGTGTAACGGCAATCGGCGCTGCCGATGATAATGACCTTGTTTACCGAAAAGGCAGTAAACCCAATGATCTGCTGGTGGTAACCGGCGATTTGGGAGGTGCATATCTTGGGCTTCAAGTACTGGAGCGCGAAAAAGAGGTCTTCAAGGTAAATCCAAACAGCCAGCCCGATCTAGAGCCCTACTCCTATATCGTAGAGCGTCAGTTGAAGCCAGAGGCACGAAAAGATATTGTGGAGCTCCTCAAAAAATTAAAGGTAAAACCAACCTCTATGATCGATATCAGCGACGGCCTCTCTTCCGAAGTGATACATCTGTGCAAGCACAGTGATATCGGCTGTAATGTTTTTGAAGATAAGATTCCTTTAGATCCAACGGTAATTTCCGCATCCGAAGAATTTAAAATGGACAGCACCATGATTGCGTTGAGTGGTGGCGAGGATTATGAGTTATTGTTCACCATTGACCAAGATGATTTTTCAAAAATAAAAGGGAATCCCAACCTAACGGTGATTGGTCATATGACAGAAAAGAATGAAGGCATTCACTTGATTACCAGAGCGGAGACTAAAATTCCGATTACCGCACAGGGGTGGAACTCGTTCAACGAATAAAAAAATCCCGAAAATCAAGGGCATCCCTACATCATGGCATTGGGGCACGCAACCATTAGCAGTAGGCAATTACTTAAGTTTCCGGGATAAGATTTGGGTCTTTCCTAAAACAAAAAAGGGCTATGCCACTTGGTGCACTACCCTACTTTTTCTTTTTCTGTACATGTCTTCCAATGTACTGTTGATTTCTTGCATTTGTGGCGTCAACGCGGAAAGCTTGCCGCTGACATCCGTTGTGACCTCTTTTTGGCAATGAATGCATTTGTACTCTTTGATGTGCTGTGTCACTTTTTTGGAAACCGTGTAATGGTGCCCGAACAAGCTACAGAAGAAAGAAGAAAATTTGTTGCCATGTTGCGTAGTAGTTGTTTTCATAAGCTGGTGTTGTTTGGAAAAAGCAAAGGTTTACGAAATGGGGCTTCGAAAAATGCTTAAATTGGTTCGTAGTTTTTTGTTATAGAAAATGATTTTTAGAGGTTCATCTTTTTATAGGAACGGATGTTGATAACTTTTTATTTTGCGATTGTGTCGATAAAGTATTTTTTTCGATGAAATACCATAAAATCGACAAAAAGCCGTCTTTTTCCGCTCAAAAACGCTTTTGTAATATACCATATTGAAAACAAATTATCAACAACCAACGGACAAAAAATCATTGACCGTTACCGCATTTGCCCTTTTCTCCCTCTTTTTTGGAGCTGGAAACCTTGTATTACCCCCATTATTGGGGTTTAAATCGGGAAATCTATGGTGGTTGGTCACTCTGGGGTTCTGTATCTCAGGAGTGCTGATTCCCATTTTAGGCATTGTTGCACATGCCAAACTGCAAGGCACCCTGTTCGATTTTGCCAAAAAAGTATCCTCCACATTTAGCGTGGTCTATTGTTATTTAATCTATGCCATCGCCATTGCTCTGCCATCTCCGCGTACCGCATCTGTAACACACGAAATGGCCATACAGCTTTTTTGGAACTCCCCTTCGTTGCTCACAAGCCTCGTTTATTTTTTATTGGTTTTCGTTTTTGCCATCAACCGAACCAAGGTTTTGGATGCACTGGGCAAACTTTTGACACCCGGTATCCTCATCATTTTGTTGGTCATGATATTGACCGCCATTTTCACTTTGGATTTTGATTTTGCCCCTTCTGAAATCAGTCAGCCCTTTAGCTCGGGAATTCTGGAGGGCTACCAAACTTTTGATGCCATTGGGGCCGTTGTCGTAGGGGCAGTAATCATCATATCCATCAACTTAAAAGAGAAATCCGCCTCCTTTGAAGAAAAACGAAGACTTATTGGTAAATCTGGACTATGGGCTGGAATCGGTCTGTTCTTGGTATACGGTGGTTTGATTTTAACTGGTGCCCTTCACGTGGATGCTTTTGACCGTGAAATCTCAAGAACGGCTCTTTTACGGGGAATTAGCTCACAGACACTGGGAAAAACAGCCAATCTCTTACTCAGCATTCTCGTAAGTTTGGCTTGCTTTACCACCGCTGTCGGAATTGTTACGGGTACTTCAGATTTTATAAAGGGCCGGTTCAACGATTCCATATTGGCCTATCGCATTACAGCTTTTTTAGGATGCTTGTTGGGCGTACTCGTGGGCCAGTTTGATGTGGGCTACATTATAACTGTAGCAGTTCCCGCTTTAATGTTCATCTACCCCATTACCATCATTTTGATTTTACTGAATGTCGCACCGGACAAGTGGACCGTTCCAAAAGTGTTTAGACGGGTCGTAGCGGTTACCATTTTGTTCAGTATTCCCGATTTTTTGGGAAGCATTGGGCTGGGTAAGCAAATCACTCCTTTTGTTAGTTGGATTCCGTTGAGCCAGCATCAAATGGGATGGGTGCTGCCCGCGCTGGTTGCATTCATTGCCTCTAATGTTATCAAGAACAATGAAACCCCATCATCAAGCTAATCCCGCATCTTTTTGAAACTGCAAAAGATGAAATGCTGTGTGGTACCGAAAGGTGTTTTGTGGTCCATGGTTTCACACTCAATCTTCTGAAAATGTGGGAATGTCGCCTCCATAGACCCTTCATTGTATTGTTTTATGTCCAGTCCGCTACATTTTTTGGGGCCATCTTCAGAGAAAGTGCCTAGAACAAGATACCCTGTAACGGCCTTTTTGGTCAAATCCAGATAGGCCTGAACCTGTTCGGGTTCCGTTAAAAAATGAAACGCTGCCCTATCGTGCCAGACCTCATAGGTTTCCTTGGGTTCAAATTCAGTGATGTCACTTTCTATCCACTTTACTTTTTGTGCTTTTTCACCAAGCCTTGCCTTGGCCCTTTCGATGGCTCTACCAGAAATATCGAGCACGGTGATATCCTCAAAACCTTCCGTAAGCAAAAAATCCACTAATTTACTATCGCCACCACCTACATCAATGATTTTAGCGGTTTTCCCCAACTCAAAAGAATGAAGAAAATCCAGAGAGGTCTGCGGAACTTCCTGCGTCCAACTTACCTCATCTGGATTCTTGGTGTTGTAAACGGTTTCCCAATGATTTTTTCTATCCAATACAATCAATTAATAGAGAACCGAATCAAAAAAGGATTTCATTTCGGCCGCATACGGAACCCCGTATCTAGCAAAGGTGGCCCTGGTCTGTGCATCGGGCTTCCAATCAAAAAAGGCATGTCCTGCCCCTTCAACCTGAATGTATTCCACGGTTTGACCGTTCTCTTTTAGATCTTCCACATAAGGCTGCACCACTTCATTGCTGATCAATGGGTCTTGGGTCCCTCTCACGATAAAGTATGGAATTACCCTCTCCCCCACATTTGGAACATGTGCTGCTGGCGATACGGCATCATAATAATCTTCTCCAGCGTCTTTGGGCATAAATTGTTTAAAATCCGAAGCATTGAACGGACCATAGCTGGGAGCCGCCACTTTTATGGCATCAGTGATCTCTTTATTAACTGCTTCCACGGTTTTTCCCTGAGGCATGTAGGACGGCATAAACTCATATACCCCATTGGCTTTGCCAAAACCACCATCGCCGATCATTGGGCTCAATATTGCAGCGGATGCAGACAAGTGCCCTCCTGCACTGTCCCCAGTTATGGCAATCTTAGTCGGATCGCCTCCATATTCCGCAGCATGCTCCTGGATATGGGCAATGGCACCGAAAACATCTTCAATAAGTTCGTGCATGGAGTTGGGCTCTTCATCACCGTCCAAGGTATTCACCCATCGGTAATCAATACTGAAAATCACATATTTACCTCCTATGGCCAGCTCACGTGCAAGTCCCCTCATAATGTCTTCGTTATTGGATGACCATCCACCACCGTGCACAATAATGGCCAACGGCAGGTTTTCGGCTCCCTTGGGCGAATACACATCATACTTTAAGGGCTTTACCCCTGGTTGGGCATATACCACATCGTGGGTCACATTCAAATTGTCGACCAAATCACTTTTCACAAAAGTGGCTCCAACGGACATGTCCTTGTCCACGGTTATCTTCATTGTTGGCGTGAAGTTCTCCACGCTGGTGGTTCCCCACATCCCCCCTTTGTAGGTATAATAAATGGCATCCAGACTATATCCGTCAAAGGAATTCGCCCTAACCGTGAGTTCCGTTCCGGAAGCTACCATACCATCATCGGGCAATGCAGGGGAAATGGTGTACGACCCATTCACGGGTGAGACCATGGTTACTTTATACATGTCCTGTGTTTTTTGAGGTTTGATCTTGGCAGAAGAAACACTTACGGCCAAAACCACCATTGATAGAGCAATTACTGTTTTCATCATAATTTTATGTGCTGGTTTGTTTATTTAGTTTGAAGCTTAAAGGACTTAAAGTTAGGATATTTTATCAGTCACAACAACAGTGCTTGTTGCTGTTGGCTTTTTCAAAACATTCCTTTCCTTCGGAAAAAGCAAAATAGGCCAATCCCAATGTACCCAAACTGTCGATGTAGGGTATTTTGAAAAGTTCGTAAACACCACTACTGACCAATAGGATGATGGACATGTACACACAGACCAACGTACAATTGGCATCGGCCAAAATAGGTGCGGAATCAAGTTCGCGCCCGACTTTTCTTTTCCACCAGACCAAAATCCACATGACAAGAATGGATATCGACGAAATGATGACGCCCCAAAAAGTGGTCAGCGGTTTGTGTCCTATCCAAATATTATAGATGCTGGAAACGACCAAGCCCACGACCAACAAGTAAAAAGCCACACCGGTAATCCTGAGAGCGGTTCGTTCAAAATTGTCCCGATTGCTTTCGGGGTTATTTTGGATACGCAGCACCATATGGGCAATGCCGAGTCCCGAAATCACTTCGATAAAACTGTCAGTGCCAAACCCAAAAAGGGCAAGACTTTCATCCTCAAAACCGAGATACGTGGAAATAACCCCTTCGGCTATGTTGTAAAAAATGGTAAACAAAGCCAAGGCAAATGCTGTTCTATACAGTTTTTTATCGTGGGCCATAGGAAATGTTCTGGTCATGTCTTCTTCATCGACCCCATGAATTTCCGAGTTTCAGGGACAAAAATCAAATTTAATGTGGTTATTTGCCAAAATCCATGGAATTCAAGGCCATTTCAGCTATGTCCCGAGTAATTTTTGTGGGCGAGTTGCAATCGCAGTTACTCAATCCAATCACGTAAATATCCTCTTTTGGTAAATAGACCCCCATGGATTTGTATCCAAAAATCGACCCACCATGTTCAAAACTCTTGGTGCCATTGAGGGTTTCAACATGCCACCCATAACCATAATTGGTTAGTTCCCCATTGTTCAAACGGTAATTGGCAAAAGCCTTGTCCGTGGTTTCCTTGCTGAGCAACACATGGTTTTTGATAGCCTCCTCCCATTTGAGCATATCGTCCACAGTGGACATCAAAGAGCCCGATGCAAAGGGTATGGAATAACTGATATGCCTGGAGTTGATATATGCCTCCCGTTTATGGTAGCCCGATGCTCTATTGGGCACCACGCTCGCGTGGCTTGCATAGTGTGATGATGACATGTCCAATTTTTTGAAAATCCGCTGTTCCACAAAATCAGCATAGCTCATGCCAGAGGTTTTTTCAATGATGTGGCCCAAAATGACGTAGCCCGAATTGTTGTATTTGAATTGCTCCCCTGGGGCGAAGTCCATGGGTTCGTTCTTAAAAAAATGGATTACCTCTAAGGGGGTCATATCATTGTTTGCAATGGCATTGAGTCCTTTTACACTTGTAAAGTTTTTTATTCCCGATGTATGGTTCAATAAGTGGTGGATAGTAATCAAATTGCCCTGTGTGGGATAATCGGGGATGTATTTGGTTATTTCATCATTCAATTGCAACTTTCCCTCTTCCATCAACATCAAAATGGAAACAGCGGTAAACTGCTTTGTCATGGAACCGATCTCGAAGACATTATTGGTCTCCATGGGCACTTGAAGCTCGAGATTGGCCATACCGAAGGCTTTTTTATAAATGATGTCTCCTTTTTTTGCCACCAGGAAAACGGCTCCTGGTCCATTTTCGGCAAACTTCTCTTCAAGTTTCTGATCTATTCGGGATGATAGGTCCTGCGCATTCAATGAAAATTGAGACCCTGCTACAACAGTTGCCAAGAGGACTTTCCACAGCCCCTTACAAATTTTGGTTTTCATTTTACCTTACGTTTTTTGATCTGTAAGGTATGACGGCACTTTATCGGAACAGGTTACATGGGTCAGAGAAAATCATTGACCATAAGATCAATCTTGTCACTTAACTCCGCAACGCCCAAAGCGGTCCAAAAAATAAGGAGTGCCAAAACGATCTTGACCCAAAGCGGAATAACCACTCCTGTTTTCCGACTCAAATAGTCGGTCACTGGATTGAAAAAAAACAATGAGGACAGCATTACAAAAATGCCATAACCTTGATCGTTTCCCCAAAACGTATTGACAAGGCCAATGGCCAGAACCAGAAAAGCAAAAAACCAGCCTGCGATTCTCATTGTTTTCAAATTTTGAATTGGTTACTCTTCCCGCATCAAATTCTTGTTATTTGATGATCGAGAAATTTTCGTTTAATCCAACATCGCCACCACTCTTGCCGGTGCCCCGGAGGCACCCTCTATTTTAAGTGGGAACACTGCCACTTTGAATCCAGAGTACGGTAATGCATCTAGATTGACCAACTGTTCCATATGGCAATACTCTTTTTCCCGACCAACCAAATGGGCTTCCCAAAAATATTCCGAATTACCGCTTTCCTTTGCCTTCTTCAACATATAGGGCAAGGGCAGGTCCCAGCCCCAAGAATCGATTCCCATCACTTTTATGCCGTTGTCAATGAGCCATTCCGTGGCAGCAGCGCTCATTCCAGTCCCCTTTTTATGAAAGTCCTTGGTACCGTTCAATTTATCCCTTCCCGTCTTGACCAGAACAATCAATCCAGGTTCCAGGCTCAATTTATTAGCATCCAAAAAAGACTGAATATCAGCAACGGTAATGGGGTCAAAATCCTGTTTGTGCTTCATATCGATCACGATGCCTTTGCCAAAACACCAATCCAACGGAACCTCGTCAATAGTCTTTGATTTTTTGCCATTGGTGGTCGGCGAATAGTGCCAAGGCGCATCGATATGTGTGGTGGCATGGACGCCCATTTTTTTAATCGTGTCATCGGCCCATCCATTGAACCCTTTTGGAAAGAGTTTGAACGGCAAACCCATGGCACGTAAAAGCCATTTTGCCTTGTGGTGTGGCCTATGCTTAATTTTGACTTTCATAAACCAAGGGTCGGCCTTATTGTACCGAATAGGCTTGGAGAGGTCAACAATTTTCATTTGATTTTTGATTGATGAATGATTGAGGCGCTGTCAGGTTTATTCCGAGCCCCGCTTTTTTTTATTGTAGTGATATATGGCGTAGGCGATACCCGCTAATACCACAAAAGGGAGATAACTCCCGATGACCACACCAATTTCGTAGGCGCTATCGGGAGCTTCCTCCATCTTTTTTTCAATGTTTGATTGTTGAATCAACCAAATTAGATTCATATGGTTCCGTTTTTATCGTGATGAGTAAAGCAGGAAACAGTATATCTCCACTGCACTCGATATGACAATTTACTTGTTCATCAATTCCTCTATCTCTTCTATCTCAATAGGGATGTTTCGCATCAAATTGAAGGGCTCCCCTTTTTCTTGGATGACCACATCATCTTCCAAACGGATGCCCATTCCTTCAGCTGGAATATATATGCCAGGCTCCACGGTAAATACCATATTGGCTTTCATCGGTTTCTTCAATTCGCCATAATCGTGGGTGTTCAATCCTATATGATGACTGGTTCCGTGCATAAAGAATTTTTTGTACGCTGGCCAATCTGGGTTTTCATTTTGCACATCGGCTTTGTCCAATAAGCCCAGCCCTATCAACTCGGAAGTCATCAATTTGCCCACTTCTTTATGGAACTCTGCCCAAATGGTTCCGGGAACCAACATCTTTGTCGCCTCGTCTTTTACGCGAAGTACCGCGCTGTAAACCTGTTTCTGTCTATCGGTAAATCTTCCGTTAGCAGGGATGGTACGGGTCATATCACTGGAATAGTTGGCGTACTCCGCCGCCAAATCCAACAATATCATACTTCCGTCCTTCACTTCTTGATTGTTTTCCAAGTAATGAAGTACGTTGGCATTGTTCCCCGCTGCAATTATGGGAGAATACGCAAAGCCTCTGGAACGATTACGGATAAACTCGTGCAGAAATTCCGCCTCAATTTCGTGCTCCCAAACACCAGGTTTCACGAACTCCAATATTCTTCTAAACCCTTTTTCGGTAATATCGCAGGCCTTCTGCATCAACTCGATTTCCTCGGGTTCCTTTACTCCTCGGATGTTCTGCAAAATAGGATTGCTCTTGGCACATTGGTGTGCTGGATACTCCTTTTTGCACTTTTCAATGAATCGAGCTTCTCGGGTCTGTGTTTCCACAGCTTGACGGTAATGTTCGTTGGTGTTGAAGTAAATCGTATCCGCTTCGGTCATCAAATCAAAAAAGATCTTATCGAAATCGGTAAGCCAATACACCGTTTCTATACCCGATACTTCCGTCGCCTTTTCCTTGGTAAGCTTTGCTCCTTCCCAAACGGCAATATGATCGTTGGTTTCCCTCACAAATAGAATTTCCCTGTGTTTTGGATCCATGGCATCTGGGAACAACAATAAAATGGTTTCCTCCTGGTCGGCCCCACTCAAATAAAAAATGTCTCGGTCCTGTTCAAAAGGCAAGGTACTATCAGCGCCTATGGGGTATATATCGTTGGAATTGAAAACCGCTATACTTTTTGGTCTCATCTGAGCCATGAATTTTTTGCGGTTTTTAACAAAAAGATTGCTGTCTATTTGAGCGTATTTCATAAGTATAATTTGATTTGTTCAAATGTAGGTAATTGCGTTACCGAAGACAAATTCTTACCTTCCATATCAAATTGAAAAAATGCAGCTCAACTTAAGCATCCCGGCACTTCTTTTTCCTGCTATTTCCTTGACCATGTTGGCCTATAACGCCCGGTATTTGGCCATTGCCGCATTGATTCGGCAATTGCATAAACAATTCGAGGAAACTTCTGCCCAACCTTTAAAGGAACAAATCAACCAATTGCGGACTCGCTTGGGCATCATCAAAAATATGCAGGCTTCGGCCATTATCAGTTTTTTGCTCGCGGCCGTGACCATGTTCCTGATCTATGTGGAAATGCGTGTTTGGGCCAATGTCATTTTTGGTGTTAGCCTTGTTTTTTTGATGATCTCCTTGGTACTCTCCCTTTTGGAAGTGCAGCTATCCACCAAAGCGCTTGGTATCCAATTAAAGAACATGGAGAAATAATCAGTTATTAAAACAGCCTCAACTGGAACGAACTCTTGCCGCCACTTTTGATGGATACAATTGATTCATCAAACAGATAGAAGACATGCAGCGCGTTCGAGATTTAGAGTTTTTTAAACAGATTAGAGAGATACGGGAATACGAATTTGGAATGTTCCACTTTTTCGATGGCCTCGTTACTTCAGAAATGAACGAAGGGGAGATTTTTAATTGGACCATTGCCGAAAAAATAATAGATGTTGCCTACGAAGTGTTCGGTCGGGACGAACCCATTGCATACATCAGCAATCGCATCCACAACTATTCCGTGGTGCCCACAGATTGGTTGAAATTTCACAAACATCGGCATCAGTTGGAGTTTTATTCCATTGTAGCTTACGACAATAGTGGATTGGCGATCGTGGTTTTGGAGCGGATGTTCTTTAGAAATAAAATCAGACAGTTCTCCAATCTTGAAAACGCCATTAAATGGAGTTTGGCCAAAATCAATGAAAAAAATTGACCTCTCTGCCTAACACGACCTGTTTAACCTATTTCCTGTTCCTTCGTCCATTTTTTTCCACAAACTGAACGATACTTTTGGCGACGTTCACGCCAGTGGCCGCCTCAATACCTTTAAGTCCCGGAGAAGCGTTCACCTCAATCAGCAAAGGACCATTTTTGGAACGAATCAAATCCACCCCGGCCACACCAAGTCCCAAATGCTTGGTCGCATTGATGGCCATGAATTTTTCCCGTGGGGTCAATTGCACCTTTTGGGTTTCCGCACCGCGGTGCACATTGGACCTAAAATCATCAAGGCCACTTGTCCGCTTCATACTGGCCACGATTTTATTGTCCACAACAATGATTCTAAGATCTTCTCCATTCGCCTCTTCAATATATTCCTGCAGTAAAATGCTGGTATTCATATTATATAAGGTGTCTATGACGGATTTTGCCGACTTTTTGCTTTCCGCCAAAATAACCCCTTTGCCTTGGGTGCCCTCCTGTAGTTTAATGATCACAGGAGCTCCTCCCAAAAGCTCTATCTGATCTTCAACATTGTTCGGGTTGATGGAGAACACCGTTTTTGGAACGGAGATACCCTTTTTGAACATCATTTGCAATGTAGAGACCTTATTTCTGGCCCGAATGATGCCCAACGACTTCGCCGTACTGAAAATATGGTTCATCTCGAACTGCTTCACAATGGCTGCCCCGTGCCTGGTAACCGTGGTGCCGATTCTTGGAACAACGGCATCAAACTCATCGGTGATGTTCTCGGTTCCATAAAAGATCTGTGGTTTGTCCCCACCCAATTGTACCGAGCATTTGGTATGATCGATATGCTCCACATAATGACCTGCCCTTTCAAATTCCTCGGCAATCCTAGAGGTGGAATACACATTAAGGCTTACAGAAAGAATGGCAACATCCATGTTTTTGGGATTGGTTTGAAAATCAACGGTAATATCGGTTAAAATTCCCAAAATCAAATCCTGAAGGATTAAATCCCGGTAGCTTAAAATGAGTCTAAATAACCGTGTTTACAATGTTGAAAGCTTGTTAAAAACTCATCCGTGCCGTAAATTTGTGTAAAAACTAACTTCTAATGAGTTTGATAAAATCTTCGTTGGCCCGAAAATATGTCATGGCCCTGTCGGGTCTTTTTTTGGTCACATTTTTGATTCTTCACGTAACCATTAATTTGGCCTCGGTATTTTCTCCAGATTTTTTTAATGAAGCATCCCATTTTATGGGCTATAACCCTATAGTCCAGTTCTTGATGCAGCCAATTCTAATCGCTGGTGTCATCGTACACTTTGTAATGGGCTTTGTTTTGGAAATCCAGAACAACAAAGCTAGGGATATAGGTTATGTCAAGTACAATGGCGGTGCAAATGCACCGTGGGTCTCCAGAAACATGATCTACTCAGGTCTGGTCATCCTTGCTTTCTTGGGATTGCACTTCTACGATTTCTGGATACACGAAATGGCCTATAAATATGTTGAGGCCAATCCAGTGGACCCAACACGCTATTACCACGAAACGGTCGAGAAATTCGAACCCATTTGGAGAACTGTTCTCTACGTGGTTTCCTTTGTTTTGTTAAGCTTGCACTTGTGGCATGGCTTTGCCTCCTCTTTCCAATCCATGGGTGCTAACAACAAGTACACCGCTGGATTCAAAAAATTTGCTAAAATATTTGCGGTAGTGGTACCCTTGGCATTTGCATTTATCGCCATATACCACCACCTTAACCCAATAACACAGTAAGCATGGGCATATTGGACTCTAAAATTCCATCTGGGCCGTTGGCCGACAAATGGACCAAGCATAAAAACGACATCAATCTGGTTAACCCTGCCAACAAAAGGAACATCGACATCATCGTTGTAGGCACAGGACTTGCAGGTGGTGCCGCTGCAGCTACTTTGGCCGAGTTGGGTTACAATGTAAAAACATTCTGTTATCAAGATTCTCCGCGTAGGGCGCACTCCATTGCTGCCCAAGGAGGTATCAATGCAGCAAAAAACTATCAAGGGGATGGCGATAGTAACTACCGCCTTTTCTACGATACCATAAAAGGTGGCGATTACCGATCCCGTGAGGCCAACGTTTACCGTTTGGCAGAAGTATCGGGGAACATCATCGACCAATGTGTGGCGCAAGGGGTGCCCTTTGCACGCGAGTACGGAGGTATGTTGGACAACCGTTCTTTTGGAGGTGTATTGGTATCCAGAACCTTTTATGCAAAAGGACAAACAGGACAGCAGTTGTTGCTTGGGGCCTATTCAGCGATGAACCGTCAAATCAACCGAGGTAAGATACAAGCGTACAACCGTCACGAAATGATGGATTTGGTCTTGGTGGATGGTAAAGCACGAGGGATCATTGCCAGAGATCTGGTAAGCGGAGAGATTCAAAGACACAGCGCTCACGCCGTGGTTTTGGCAACAGGAGGTTATGGAAACGTATTCTTCCTATCGACCAACGCCATGGGAAGTAACGTAATGGCCGCTTGGAGGGCACACCGTAAGGGAGCTTTCTTCGCCAATCCCTGTTTTACACAAATCCACCCGACCTGTATTCCCGTTTCGGGAGACCATCAATCCAAATTGACATTGATGTCCGAGTCGCTTAGAAACGATGGACGTATTTGGGTGCCCGCTAAAAAAGAAGATGCCATTGCCATACGTGAAGGCAAACTAAAGCCAACGGAACTGGCCGAAGAAGATCGCGATTACTATTTGGAAAGAAGGTATCCCGCTTTTGGTAACCTTGTGCCCCGTGATGTTGCATCAAGAGCTGCCAAGGAACGTTGTGATGCAGGGTTTGGGGTAAACAAGACCGGTGAAGCCGTGTTCTTGGATTTCGCATCAGCCATTGAGCGTTATGGAAAAGAGAAAGCCTTGACCTCCGGTATCAAGAATCCGGACAAAGCAACCATTACCAAACTTGGAGAAGAAGTTGTCGAGGCCAAATATGGCAACCTTTTCCAGATGTATGAAAAAATCGTAGATCAAAATCCGTATAAAACCCCAATGATGATCTATCCCGCGGTTCACTACACCATGGGCGGACTTTGGGTGGATTACAACTTGCAGACCACCATCCCCGGATGTTATTCTGCCGGAGAGGCCAACTTCAGCGACCACGGTGCCAACCGGTTGGGAGCTTCCGCTTTGATGCAAGGTTTGGCCGATGGATATTTTGTGTTGCCGTATACAATCGGTGATTACTTGTCCGATGACATTAGAACCGGTGCCATTCCAACGGATTCCAAGGAGTTTGAGGAAGCCGAGCAACAGGTTCGTGAAAGAATGGAGAAGTTGACCAATGGTTCAGGAATCCATTCGGTGGACTACTATCACAAGAAACTGGGCAAGATCATGTGGAACAAATGTGGTATGGCCCGTAACGAAAAAGAGCTGAAAGAAGCCATCGAGGAAATTTCCGCACTTAGAAAGGATTTCTGGGAGAACGTAAAAGTCCCCGGAAGCATCGATTCCAAAAATCAAGAGTTGGAAAAAGCTGGTCGTGTTGCCGATTTCTTGGAATTGGGCGAGCTTTTCGCCAAAGATGCATTGCACAGAAATGAATCTTGTGGAGGACACTTCCGTGAAGAGTACCAAACCGAAGAAGGTGAGGCACTCCGCGATGATGAAAACTTTAAATATGTGGCGGCTTGGGAATATAAAGGCGAGCCTAAAGATGCCGAATTGCACAAAGAGGATTTGGTGTACGAGAATATTGAACTGAAGACACGATCCTACAAATAAGAAGCTATGAAATTATATCTGAAAATATGGCGTCAAAAGGACGCATCCACACCAGGAAAAATAGTTGATTATACCCTAGACGGTGTAGAAGGTGATATGTCGTTCTTGGAGATGTTGGATATCTTGAATGAAGACTTGATCTCCAAAGGAGAAGAACCCGTGGAATTTGACCACGATTGTAGGGAAGGTATCTGTGGTACCTGTTCCTTGCAGATCAACGGAGAGCCCCATGGACCGGATAGATTGGTGACTACATGCCAATTGCACATGCGCAAGTTCAACGATGGCGATACCATCGTGATTGAGCCTTTCCGTGCCAAAGCATTTCCCGTGATCAAGGATTTGATCGTGGACCGTAGCGCTTTTGACCGTATTCAACAAGCTGGAGGGTACATTTCCGTAAACACCTCCGGTAACACGATTGATGCCAACACCATTCCAATCAACAAATATGATGCGGATGAAGCGATGGATGCCGCCACCTGTATTGGCTGTGGTGCCTGTGTGGCTGCTTGTAAAAATGCAAGTGCCATGCTGTTCACTTCGGCCAAGGTATCTCAATTTGCCTTGTTGCCACAAGGGCAAGTGGAAGCTACCGAGCGTGTACAAAACATGGTCCGCCAAATGGATTTGGAAGGTTTTGGTAACTGTACCAACACAGGTGCTTGTGAAGTGGAGTGCCCCAAAGGTATTTCCTTGACCAACATTGCCAGAATGAACCGTGAGTACTTATCCGCTACATTAAAGGGATAAACACATCACATTTTCATATACAAAACCCAAATTCCAGTAGGAGTTTGGGTTTTTTGTTATCTTAACGGTATATGCCCAAAGAATACCCAAAAGAGCGCATCAAAGTACCTCGTTTCAATGAGGAATCGGGTTTTTATACAACTCCAGAGCGTTCGAAAATCATGGGGAAGATCCGGGGCAAGAATACCAAGCCAGAACTTGCCTTCAGAAAAGCGCTATGGCAATCGGGCTACAGATATCGCATCGATTACAAAAAGCTCATAGGAAGGCCTGATATTGCATTAAAAAAGTACAAAACCGTCGTATTCATCGATGGGGAATTCTGGCACGGCCATAATTGGGAAGAGCGTAGACATAAGATAAAGAGCAACCGTGAGTTCTGGATTCCCAAAATTGAACGGAACATCCAACGGGATCGAGAGGTAAATCAAGCATTAAAAGAAGAAGGATACAAAGTATTCCGCTTTTGGGAAACAGAGGTGAAAAAGGATTTGGATGAATGCTTGGAACAAGTACTGACCCATCTCAATGAGGTCAAAGCTGCTTTTTCACAATCTTGAAGACTTGGAGCACATCATCAAGAGACAATTCAAAATCCTGAAATTCTGGGGATGCATTCAAGTGGCACAGAATGCCTTCTTTTTCTTGTCATACCCTGTAAGTCGTTTACAGATAATCCGATCTGCACAAACCAATATATAGGATTGGTTCCATAAGGTTTCCTTGTTCCGGGTCAAAGATTCTTTTTTGATTTCCAACCCGATGACATACGACTAATTCGGAATGGCTGCTGCGCTATTGTCGTTCATGGAATCCCCGGAAACATCGAATATGCGATGCGGTTCATCCGTCAAAAAATCAATAATAAACCCTCCTTGAAAGGAATTGACTAGACTATCCATCTGCAGACTTTATATATTCTTGATGCCATTCAACCATGACCAAGGGTGCCATTACAAGGTATTTCCCATACTCCAATGGGTAAAAAAACACTGCCGTGCTTGGTAAAAGGTTGCCGCTTGGTGTAGGCCTCCCCCATATCGTTGACCTCGTGCATGTACAACTCGGCAATGGTAAGCCCAAAGTACTCTGCAATCTTGGTAAGGTTTTTTATAGGAATGTTGGCATCCTTGCGCTCTTATAGCTGAACGGTGCGTAAACTGACCCCAATTTCTTTGCCCAATTGTGATTGGCTGATATTATTTTTTCCCCGTAATTGCTTTATTATATACATCTATTTCTATACTGTGTAATATTGTTACGCAATATGCGCTCAACGCAGCAATTCATTCAGTTTTCTGTAATTGGGTTACAAGCCAAAAATAGAAAATAGGATTTGACCCCGACATATAATTATTTTAAACACGGATTATATATGGGTTCTATTAAAGGCCTTGGGCCGTTTTTAAAGAGTGAATTGATTTTCAAAGAAGAGGATTACGTAAAACATATAAACGAAAGACTATCAAAAGTACTGCGAAGAAACACTTCCAAAAATGATTTTGCCAATATTGCCATACAGGGAAATGTGAGCTTTTCCACAATTAGGGATGTGGTGTACCGAACCAACAGTTTAACCAAGCTGAATGCAAATGCCATTTCGCTCTTGGTTCATGCCGCCTTTGGGAATTCTTTTGCGTACAAATTGCAGGCCGAATGGGATATCCTGTATTTAGGGAACTTATAAAAGTTTTGAAGCATATGGTTGCCCGGTCCTATTGCAAAAAAAAGAGCCTAACATAACGTTGGCTCCATATTTTTCAGGGGGATGTCACTGATCTATAGCATAAAAAGCTTCTTGATCAAGAGCATAAAACCTGTGAAAAAATCGTTTCTGTAAACTTGAACATTCTCGTCCATAGTGGTGTTTGATTTAAGTGCCATGGTTAATTTGGTTTGTGGTGTTAATTTGGGTAAAAATTTCGATATAACCAAATATATAATCGATGAATGGCAATTTAAAACTATTGTTGTGTAACACCCTGTTTATGTTGTAAAAATGGCGCGAATATTTATCAAATATTCATTTCGGGCACGTCTCCTTCCACTACTAATCTACCTTCTGTTGCTTCTTGAATCCCTTCGACCGACACTCCAGGTGCCCTCTCCAATAATTTGAATCCTTCTTCGGTAACTTCCAGCACGGCAAGGTTGGTCACGATTTTGGTCACACAGCCTACTCCGGTCAGTGGCAAGGTACATCGCTTCAACAATTTCGATTGCCCTGCTCTATTGGTATGCATCATGGCCACGATGATATTTTCAGCGGATGCCACCAAGTCCATGGCGCCTCCCATGCCTTTTACCATCTTTCCGGGAATCTTCCAATTGGCGATATCCCCGTTCTCGGCCACTTCCATCGCCCCTAAAATGGTCAAATCCACATGTTGCCCCCTGATCATGGAGAAACTCAAGGCAGAGTCAAAAAATGAGGCTCCTGGCAAAGTGGTAATGGTTTGCTTACCTGCATTGATGATATCGGCATCCTCTTCTCCCTCAAACGGGAAAGGTCCCATGCCCAATACGCCGTTCTCACTCTGAAATTCCACACTAATGTCATCACGAACAAAGTTGGCCACCAAAGTTGGTATACCGATCCCAAGGTTGACGTAGTACCCGTCCTTGACCTCTTTTGCGATGCGCTTTGCTATTCCGTTTTTATCTAACATAATTATGCTTTCTCTCTTACTGTTCTTTGCTCAATTCGTTTCTCAAATGTATCCCCTTGGAAAATACGCTGCACAAATATGCCGGGAATATGTATCTCGTTGGGGTCCAAACTGCCTGCTGGTAGAAGTTCCTCTACTTCGGCCACGGTAATGGTGGCAGCCCCACACATGCACGGATTGAAGTTCCTTGCTGTGCCTTTGAAGATCAAGTTGCCCGCTTCATCTCCCTTCCATGCCTTTACAAAAGCAAAATCGGCCTTGAAAGCTGGTTCCAACACATACATCTTCCCATCGAATTCCCGTGTCTCTTTTCCTTCGGCCACTTCGGTACCGTATCCTGCAGGTGTATAAAAGGCGGGGAATCCCGCTTGTGCAGCCCTACATTTCTCTGCGAGCGTGCCTTGGGGCGTCAATTCCACTTCAAGTTCCCCGCTCAGCATTTGACGCTCAAATTCATCGTTCTCGCCCACGTAGGAGGAAATCATTTTCTTGATTTGATGCTTCTGCAAGAGCAGTCCCAAACCAAAATCATCGACCCCGGCATTGTTGGATATACAGGTAATGTCCTTAATGCCCAATCGCACCAATTCGGCGATGGCGTTCTCCGGTATTCCACATAGGCCAAATCCACCCAGCATGAAGGTCATGCCATCTTCAGTACCCTTGAGCGCCTCAGTAACATTGGCAACTGTTTTATTGATCATAGAATCCTTATTTATTTTCCCTGAAATTACGATTTAAATAAAAAAGCCCCAAGCAAATCAAAATATGCTTGGGGCTTTATTTTATCAAAATGGATTCCTGCTAGAAATCCAAGTCGTCCAAATCGTCTTCTGTATCGATTTGCTCCTCTTCTTGGTCTTGTTGCAGGGAACAATCCACATTGATGGAAAGTTCCTCTGGTTCTTCAAAAGCATCTTGGGAAACACCTAGTTCCTCATTGGCATAGTTCTTCTTCATGTAAACCGCCCAAATAGGCAATGCCATAGCTGCTCCCTGGCCGTAGGCCAAGCGGTTAAAGTGGATGGACCTATCCTCTCCCCCGACCCAGACACCGGTCACTAAGTTGGGCACCATGCCCATGAACCAGCCATCACTTTGGTTCTGGGTGGTTCCTGTTTTCCCTGCTATCGGGTTGTTGAGTTCGTAAGGATATCCTGTAATGATTTCTTTATACACCGTATTGTTAACTCCATAGGTGTGTCTTAATCGCCCACCAGAACCATATTGTGTCACTCCTTCCAAAAGATTGACCATGGCATAGGCCACATCTTTACTGAGCACATCCTTTGTCTCTGGTGTATATTCATAAAGAACGGTTCCGTTCTTATCCTCCACACGGGTAACCATCACAGGTTTTACATAGACCCCTTGGTTGGCAAATGTCCCGAAGGCGCCCACCATTTCATATACGCTTACATCAGGTGTCCCCAATGCAATGGATGGCACTTCCGGAATTTCCTTGGTAATGCCCATATTCTTGGCAATTGAAGCCACCGAACCGGGACCTACCCTATCTATAAGCTGCGCTGTAATGGTGTTTACAGAATTGGCCAAGGCATTTTTCAGGGTCATATCTTCCCCAGAATACTTTCCATCCGAGTTTTTTGGGCACCATGCAGCCATGTTTCCATGTTTTCCAGGTTCAATACAATATTGATTATCAGGCAAGGTATAGCAAGGCGAATAGCGAAGCTGATCGATGGCCGCAGCATACACAAAGGGCTTGAACAGGGAGCCTGCCTGCCTTGAGCCCTGTATCACGTTGTCATACTGGAAATGTTTATAATCAACTCCTCCCACCCAAGCCTTTACATGGCCTGTTTGGGGCTCCATGGACATCATGGCGGTTCGTAAGAAGGTTTTGTAATACCTGATGGAGTCCATAGGGGTCATTATGGTGTCCTTATCATAGGAGTCACTGTTCCAATCAAAAACGGTCATGTCCGTCTTCTCGTGGAAGGTTGCTTCGATTTCCTTTTCCGACAATCCTTCGCGTTTTAGATGGCGCCATCTTGCCGATCGCCTCATGGCCCTGTCCATAATGGTGTCGATAGCTCCTCTGCTCACATCCAAGAATGGAGCGGTCGGGTTGCGATCGGGCGTATTTTGATGAAAGAATTCCGCTTGAAGGTTCTTCATGTGTTCCTGTACGGCTTCTTCCGCATTGGCTTGCATTCTTGAATCTATGGTGGTATAGACCTTCAATCCATCCAAATAAATATTGTATTTCTCGCCATCGGGTTTTGGATTGTCACTTGCCCAATTGTTCAACCAACGCTGCATGTACATCCTGAAATAGGTGGCCAATCCTTCATTGTGTTGTTCAGGACTGTAATTCAAGTTCAGGTCCAATGTTTGGAGCGAGTCCTTTTCCTTATCGGAAATGTATCCATACTTTGCCATCTGCGATAGGACAACATCCCTTCGGTTTTTGGTACCTACCGGGTTTCGATGTTCTCTAGGGTTGTATAGGGAAGAGTTTTTGAACATTCCCACCAACATGGCGGCTTCTTCCGTTCTGAGCTCCATCGGTTCCTTGCCGAAGTATACCCTGGCTGCAGATCTAATTCCATCGGCATTGTTGCCGAAATCATAGATATTGAAATACATCGCCATGATCTCCTCTTTGGTATAGTTGCGCTCCAAGCGGACGGCAATGACCCATTCCTTTACTTTTTGAAGAATTGCATTGGTGGTACTCTCCTTGTCCCTTACCCCAATAAAAAGTTGTCTTGCCAACTGTTGGGAAATGGTACTTGCCCCCCCTTTCGTCCCTAAAAAGGCCAAGGCTCTTGCGAATCCACGGGCATCGATACCGGAATGGTCATAATACCTAACATCTTCGGTGGCCACCAAGGCATCAACTAAATTTTGAGGTAGGTCATCGTACGCTACTGGGGTACGGTTATCATCCAAATAATATTTGCCCAAGGTCTCTCCATCGGAAGAAATTATCTCCGTGGCCAAATTGGTGCTTGGGTTTTCCAAGCGTTCAAAGGTGGGCATTTCTCCAAAGACCCCCCAGGAGGCCAAAAGAAAGATGAGAACGGCAGAAAGAACTCCTGCTCCGAATAAAATCCAAAACCACTTAATGAAAGGGAAAAAATTCTGCTGCTGTTTTTTTTGACGCTTCTTTGCCATTATAATTTGGGTGCTTTTTCTATTTCCAAACCAACATCCGTTACTCCTTCAAGAATATGAAGGCCTTCCACATCGCCATTTTTGCGCATGGCGTGGGAGATATTCACTTTATATACGCCGGAATTCGGAAAATCGATCTTTTCCTTGTACCAAAGTTTATTTTCCTTAACGCTTCCCATTCCTTTTCCCAGCCATTCGCCATTGGGTTCCGCCATTCTGTATTCCAACGTATCCTTAACGGTATTTCCGCTTGGATATTCCATCTCGGTAATCAGGAATAAATTACTGAAGGCAAACGTATCGTCATTTCTTATATTGATGAACAGGTTGTAGGTCTGGGTAGAATCCAGCTCGGAGAACTGAAAATCGACCCCTTGGTCCATCCCCCACTTCCCCTCATTGATGGGCTGGTAGTCGGAATACACCAACAACTCATTGCAGGATGATAGGGCAAGGACTGCAATCAGTGGCAACAAAAATTTATTTCGCATTGGAAGATGCTTTAGATTTTGGTTTTCTGCGTTTTTTCTTTCTGCGTTTTTTCTTTTTGGGCCTATCGAAACGGGTAAGGCTATCTTGGCCCACTACATTTTCAAAAGTCGTTTTATCTTCTGTTATATTATCGGCCGCATATTCCTCGAGACTTGCCACTTTTTGGTTCTTCTTGTTGAGTTCCAAAATTTCCAACACCTGATCTTTGGAAAGCGTATGCCAGTTAGCTGGTTCATCTTTGTAGGAGAACCACAGTGTTTCCTTGAAAATATCCGCTTTTTGGCAGAATGCGATTCCTTTTTGCGTCTTAAGCTTGCAATCGGACGGTGGAAAGTTTTTCAAAGCCTCCAAGTACATGTCCAATTCGTAGTTGAGGCAGCATTTGAGCTTTCCGCATTGCCCCGCAAGTTTCTGTGGGTTCAACGCCAATTGTTGGTAACGGGCAGATGCTGTACTCACGGACCTGAAATCCGTCAACCAAGTGGAACAGCAGAGTTCACGACCACAAGAGCCTATTCCTCCCAATCGCTGGGCTTCTTGTCGGTAGCCGATTTGTCGCATTTCAATACGGATACCAAATGCCTTGGCCATGTCCTTGATGAGCTGCCTGAAGTCAACCCGCTCATCTGCAGTGTAGTAAAATGTGGCCTTGGATCCATCCCCTTGGAATTCCACATCACTCAACTTCATTTCAAGTCTTAACGAGATGGCGATTTCCCTGGAACGTTTTTTTATCTCCTCTTCCCTATCCCTACATTTTTGCCAAATATCGATGTCCCTTTGGGTGGCTTTTCTGTAGATCTTGGGTATGGTCTTGTCATCAGGGGACACTTTTTTGTGCTTCATCTGAATCCTTACCAATTCACCCGTTAGGGTAACCACACCAACATCATGACCGGATTTGGCCTGGGTGGCCACGACATCGCCTATGGACAATGTGAGGTTCTCCGTATTCCTGAAAAATTCCTTTCTACTGTTTTTGAAACGTACCTCAACACAATCAAAGGGTTTTTGATCGTTGGGCAACGACATATTGGAAAGCCAATCAAAGACTGTCAGCTTATTACAACCATCAGTGCCGCAAGTACCATTGTTCTTGCAACCACGCGGTTGTCCATCCTTGCCGGTTGAACAACTGCTACACGCCATATTTAATATCTTGATTGAGGTGTCAATAAAACGTTGTTAGTCGGATTACAGTCACATCTAATCAAGCACTGAGAAATTTAGAACACATCTCGACTGCGCTCGATATGACATGAAATTTCTTCCTATCCGTTTGAACAACCTCAATAGGGTTCATAAAAATTACTAGTTGTAAATATAGTACAATTTGTTGCAGTAGTGAAATGCTACTTCTTGTATTTCAACACGGGGGAACGTCCTTTTTTGAATATTTTGTTGCTGGCTCCTTTACCTTTACGCAAACGTTTTTGTTCTTCGTAGGGCAATGCATGTATTTCCATACAATCCACAGAGCAGCAATTGTTCATTTTTTCGGCGCACTCCTCGCATTGAATAAACAATAAATGGCAGGCTTCATTGGCACAATTTACATGGGTGTCGCAAGGTTTGCCACATTGATGGCAGTGAGCTATCACCTCCTCTGAAATGCGTTCGCCCCTTCTATGGTCAAAAACAAAGTTTTTGCCTAGGAATTTATTTTCCAATTGCTTTTCCCTCACTTGTCGGGTGTATTCAATAATGCCACCTTCCAACTGATATACATTTTTAAAGCCTTTGTGTTTATAGTATGCACTGGCCTTTTCGCAACGAATGCCTCCCGTACAGTACATGACCAACTTTTTATCTTCTTTATGCTCCGCCAAATCTTGTTCAATAATATCGAGAGAGTCACGAAACGTATCAACATCCGGAGTTACGGCATTTTTAAAATGGCCTATTTCACTTTCGTAGTGGTTTCGCATATCCACTAAAACGGTGTTCTCGTCTTCAATAAGCTCATTAAACTGTTCTGCCCCTACGTGGATTCCTTTGTTGGTCACATCAAAGGTGGCATCATTCAGGCCATCGGCCACAATTTTGTTGCGGACCTTCACTTTGAGTTTTAAAAATGATTTATTGTCCTGCTCAATGGCAATGTTCAATCGCACATTCTCCAAAAAAGAAATGCTATCCAAATGCTCCTTAAAAACCTTGAAGTTGTCCGCAGGAACCGAAAGTTGAGCGTTAATGCCTTCGTGGGCGACGTAAATACGGCCTAGGACCTCCATGCCATCCCAAGTCAAGAAGAGATGGTTCCTCAAAATTTGAGGATTACCTATATGTGTATATTTATAGAAAGAGATGGTAAGCCGATCTTTACCGGCCTCCTCGATAAGTGCTTCCCTTTCTTTTGCACTCAATGTGTTGTACAGTTGCATGCTATACCCGATTAAGTTAAAGAATGGTTCTTAAAAATGTGGTGCAAAGATAGAAATTAAAGGCAGAGTAAATCAAAAGGGCCTGTTAATGGCCCCTTGATCCACTATTCTTTTTCATAGCTATTATTTTCTCCCTCGTAGCAATTCCGAGCTTTAAACAGCTCTATATAGATGAGTTAGTACAACTAAGATGTATTGTTATTAAAAAGGTTGCGTGCCCTTTTTTTCATGTGGAAAGAAATGGTATTTTAGCCTTCCTAACAATTTTTTACCATGAGCAAAGAGAAAGAAGCAAAATTAAAGGCCCTTAAACTTACGTTGGACAAGTTGGACAAAACCTATGGAAAAGGGGCCGTCATGAAGATGGGCGACAGTGTTGTTGAAGATGTAGAGATTATTCCTTCCGGCTCATTGGGATTGGATATTGCTTTGGGCGTAGGAGGCTATCCCAAGGGAAGGGTGGTAGAAATTTACGGTCCTGAATCTTCCGGTAAAACCACATTGACCCTGCACGCCATTGCCGAAGCTCAAAAAGCCGGCGGTATTGCCGCTTTTATCGATGCGGAACATGCCTTTGACCGTTTCTATGCCAAAAAACTGGGCGTGGATATCGACAATTTGATCATTTCTCAGCCCGATCACGGGGAGCAGGCCCTGGAAATTGCCGACAACCTGATTCGCTCCGGAGCAATCGATATCGTAATTGTGGATTCCGTTGCAGCCTTGACACCCAAAAGTGAAATCGAGGGGGAAATGGGGGATTCCAAAATGGGACTGCATGCCAGATTGATGTCTCAAGCCTTAAGAAAATTGACTTCCACGATAAGCAAAACAAAGTGTACCGTAATCTTCATTAACCAATTGAGGGAGAAAATCGGGGTTATGTTCGGTAACCCGGAAACCACTACTGGGGGTAATGCCCTAAAGTTCTACGCATCCGTTCGATTGGATATCAGAAGATCGACGCAGATCAAAGATACCCATGGCGATGTACAAGGGAACAAGACACGGGTAAAGGTGGTAAAAAACAAGGTTGCGCCTCCGTTTAAAACCGCAGAGTTCGATATCATGTACGGTGAGGGAATCTCAAAAATCGGGGAAATCCTTGATTTGGGCGTTGCCTACGAAATCGTCAAGAAAAGTGGGTCATGGTTCAGTTATGGCGACACTAAATTAGGCCAAGGACGGGATGCCGTAAAATCATTGTTGATGGATAACCCTGAACTTGCCGAAGAATTGGAGGGCAAGATCAAAGAAGCCATCGCCGCGGTAAGCGAATAACCCTTTTATCGATTTTTTCGGGAGATTAACTTTTAGTTGTGATGATTCTACGCAACCCTTGTGTATACTGCACATCTAGGGAATAAAAGGATTATTATGAAAAAAGTGCTAATGCCCTTTATTTTGATTGTGGCATGCTCATGGTTCACTTCTTGTGAGGTGGACGATGATTCCCCAAATTTTTACTTTACCGCCCTGACCACGGTCGAGGTCGATATGCCTGAATCTTTTGAATACGGGGAAACCTACGATATTGAGGTAACCTACCTACGCCCTAACAACTGTACCTTTTTTGAAGGGTTTGATGTAACGGACACGGCGGAGACGGGACGAGATGTTGTGGTAATAGGTTCGGTTCTAACGGATGAAGACCGAGCATGTACCGAAGCGGTAGAGGAGGTTGTGGCCAACCTAAGGTTTAAAGTAATCTACAAGGATGATTATACTTTTAGGTTTTACGCAGGGAACGATGCCGATGACAATGCCACTTACTTGGAATACACGGTTCCGTTGGTAACGGAAACACCGACAAATTAAATAGCAACAATCCAAAATTGACCAACATTTGGATCTTGATGAATTGATACATAACTGTCAGAAGGGAAACCGACAGGCGCAGGCTGAGCTATACCGGAGATATTCCGGTATTCTTTTCGGTATGTGTCTCAAGTATTCCCGGAACAAAACCGAGGCGGAAGATAATCTGCACGACAGTTTTATGACCATATTCGACAAGGTCGATCAATTCAGCTTCAAAGGATCTTTTGAAGGTTGGATCAAAAGGATAACGGTTAACACCGTACTTCAGAAATATAGAAAAGACCAACACCTCAACGTTATTTCAGAAAATACCGAAGATGAGATTGAGGTGGACACCGAAGATGTGGACATTAGTTTATCCACCCTTTTGGGATACATTCAAGAACTGCCGCATAAATATAGGTTGACCTTCAACTTATATGTATTGGACGGCTACAGTCATAAGGAAATCAGTGATATGTTGGGGACATCCACTGGAACCTCAAAATCCAATTTGGCAAGGGCCAAGGCCATTTTGAGGGATAAAATAGAAAAAGCCAAAATCAACATTGCTTAAATAGATCAATGATGGGGAAAAAGAATTTAGAGCAATTGTTCAAAGAAAGCTTTCAGGACTTTCAGGAAGTTCCGGACGAAAAAGTCTGGAATTCCATTGAAGCCTCTTTGGACAAGAAGAAACAAAAAAAGCGGGCCATACCCATTTGGTGGAGCCTTGGGGGTGCCGCCGCTGCTTTGGTGCTATTGCTGATGGTCATCAATCCATTTGCTGAGCAACCCGTGGAAGAACAAATCATCACGGATACGGAAAACAGTGCAGTTCGCGAAGCGTCAAACAAATTGGAAGAAAGGGATAACCAAGATGTTAATGATTCCGAAATCTCTTCAAAAATACAGGAAGAGGGATTGGCAAACACGTCCAATGAAGAAAACACAAAAGCTACTGATCATCAGACTACAGGAAACAACCTTAGCAGCAAGAATGCATCAACGGTTGCTGAAAATGCTGCTTCCAGTTCAAACAGAGATGGTTCATCAACTGAGATGGCACAGGTTGAAAGCAATCGTTCAAACAATTCGCAAACACTTTCATCCGCTAATGAAAATGCGGTAAGCAACAATGCCGTTGTAGTGAATCCTGATGAGACGACACCTGCTCAAAATCAATCAATCATATCATCAAAAATGAATGATGATCAAGTTGCGGAACATACAGACGAAAAAGATGATGTTGAAAAGCAGTCCATCTATGATGCGATAGAAGAACAAAATGAACTAGAGGAAGCCATTGCCGATAACAAATCAGGCAAATGGTCGGTTGGCCCATCCGTGGCTCCTGTATATTTTGATGCTTCCGGGGACGGCTCTCCTATTGGTCCCGACTTTTCCTCCAATTCAAAATCCGGGAAACTTAATCTAAGTTACGGCCTTACCGTAGCTTACGAAGCGGGCAAAAAAGTAAAAATCCGTTCAGGGGTGCATAGGGTAAATTATGGGTACAGCACCAATGATGTACTGTTCTCCCCCACCCTTAGAGCAGCTGCAACTGATAAATTGGCAAACATCGACTATAGTCCAAACTCGGAATCCATTGTGGTTCAAAGCAAGGAAAGTCCCAAAAACCAAGCTGCTTTCGATTCCAAAGAGGTTGCTCTGAACGATGCGCCCACTCTGGATGGTAAAATGGTTCAACAACTCGGCTACATTGAGGTTCCCCTCGAAGTAAACTACGCGGTTTTGGACAAAAAATTCGGTGTCGACCTCATTGGCGGGCTGAGCTCACTCTTCCTTGTGGACAATTCGGTCTTGTTGGAATCAAATCAACTCGTAACCGAAATGGGCGAAGCGAACAATATCAACTCATTGAATTTTAGTGCAAACTTTGGAATGGGGCTCAATTATCAATTCAGTCCAAAAATCAGATTCAATGTAGAACCCGTGTTTAAATATCAACTGAATACGTTCTCCAATGTGTCGGGTAATTTTAGACCTTATTCCATTGGGGTCTATAGCGGATTCAGCTTTAAATTCTAAGGTTTTAAGACGTTGGTTAGGAAGATTGCTCCTTTAAGCAATCAATTGAGCGCTCTATTAAAATGGGGCGCTTTTTTCATCTCCATATAACATTCACATATTTTTCTTACTTTCAGGACTTGAATACTGAACAACTTATTGATACTGTGAAACTTCTACAATTTAAGGACATCCTCATTTACTTTTCCAAATCGCTTATGGGAAAGGAAAATGGAGAAGACATCCTATGGGACTTAGCTAAAAATTACATCTCCAAATCGGGATTTGTCGATTGTGTCATTTATCTGGTGGACCAACCTAAGCAAGTGTTGGTCCAGAAAGCGGCCTATGGACCAAAAATCCAAGAGACTTTAAGCTAAACTACCCTGTGACCATTTCCATCGGAGACGGAATAACCGGGAGTGTGGCAAAGACAAAAGAGCCAGAATTGGTAATGGATACATCAATAGACCCCAGATATATCATTGGATGATGACAATAGGCTTTCCGAAATTTGTGTCCCATAGTCTACGAGGACGAACTTTACGGTGTAATTGATTGTGAGCATCCCGAAAAAGGATTTTTTACCGACCGCCGTCTTAAAATGCTTTCTGCTATTGCTTCCATTTGCGCCATAAAAATAAAAAGCGTTAGGGATAATGCAGAACTCATTGAAAAACAGGACAAACTTTTCCAACTAAAGGAGGAAATGTTGGAACTGAAACTAAAAACGCTGAACTCACAGCTCAATCCCCATTTTGTGTTCAATTCCTTGAATGGGATCCAATATTTTATAACCACTCAGAACACCAAACTGGCCTTGGATTATTTTTCCACTTTCAGTAGGCTGGTCCGCTTCTATCTGAAGCAATTGGGGAAAGACACTGTTTCGCTTAATAACGAAATAGATATGCTTCACTGGTACTTGGAACTTCAAAAATTGCGGTACGATGATTCTTTTGAATACTCCATTTCCATAGAAAAGAAAAGTGGCGACCTCAAAGAAACCATAATCCCTTCGTTCGTTATTCTTCTTGTCTTCGAAAATTTGGTGGAGCAGTCCAATATCAACAAAGTGGTCAATCAACACTTTAATATTGACATAACCACAACTGTAAAAAAAGTGGTGTTACAAATACAGTATCATTGTAAGAGCAAAGAGCAAAACAGCGCTCCAAAAAATGAGTATCGCAAAGAAATCACGAAGTGGGAAGACCAAGTGGAATTGCTCAACACTGTTGAAAACTACGGAATCCAGCACAATACTTCCAGTGCTTTTGACAAAAGAACCCACGCAAAAAGTATTATCATAGAGCTTCCCAACCTAGCCTAGAAAAAATCTCTCGAAGTCAAATTAAATCTTTCAAAATTACGTCCCTGACCTCTTCTCTTAGCGTAGAGGTATCCGAAGCGCTTAAAATTCCTGTTTCAAAAAAAGAATGCACAATGGCACGTATTCTTCCAGGGCCACCACTATAAAAAGTGAAGGAAAAGCGCTTTTTATTATCCAAAAAAGTTATCGGAACCACAGGAATTTTATGGGCAATCGCCATTTTAAAGGCCCCATCCTTGAACTTGTCCAGCACCACATCCTCTTCGGGTACGCCACCTTCAGGAAAAATACAAATGCTCAAGCCTTGATCCAACCTTCTCTGGGCACGCCTGTAAACACCAGTTCGGCTTCTAACACTGTCCCTGTCCACCATGATGCACACCCGCTTGTAAAAAAATCCAAAAATGGGAATATTAACCAGTTCCTTTTTACCCACAAACACAAAGGGGTTTCTGCTTAAATGTAGCATTAACATAATGTCCAACATGCTGGTGTGATTGGCCACTAACATATAGCTTTTGCCCTTCAACATTCGCTGCTCTCGAATTATTTTAGGAAAACAGCCCATTCCGTATAAAATGGGACGAGCCCATAGATTTCGGGCCAACCAAAAAAATTGGGGATAGGTCTTTTCGGAAAGTGTTAGTAGAAGCAAAAACGGAAAAAACAAGAGAATGGGAACAGTAACCAAAATATAGAACCAAACCCTATACAACAAATGGCCCGCATTTTTGATTACTCCAAGCATCTTCCAAAAGTAAAGTATTTCCAAATTTCAGCTTAAAAAGTACTTGGTTTTTAGACAAGCTGCCACTTTTTTTATAAGTACGGGTTGCTTACTTTTACGGGCAAAAATTAAGCATGGCCCGAATTCTGACCGGAATACAAAGCACAGGAACACCACATTTGGGAAACATTTTGGGAGCAATTGCACCGGCCATTGAAATGGCCGAAGACCCCAAAAACGATTCCTTTCTGTTTATTGCCGATATGCACTCGCTTACCCAGATCAAAGACGGGGAGCTGCTACGGAACAATACCTACGCCATAGCCGCTGCATGGTTGGCCTTTGGACTGAATATTGAAAAAACGGTTTTTTACAGACAGAGCGATATCCCACAAACGGCTGAATTGGCCTGGTACCTCAGCTGCTTTTTCCCCTATCAGCGATTGACGTTGGCCCACTCTTTTAAGGATAAGGCCGATAGGTTGGAGGATGTAAATGCCGGTTTGTTTACCTATCCCATGCTGATGGCGGCCGATATTTTGCTGTATGATGCGGACATCGTTCCCGTAGGGAAGGATCAGCTACAGCATTTGGAAATGACACGCGATGTGGCCTCCCGGTTCCATAACCAAATGGGGGAAACCTTTGTAATGCCCGAAGCCAAGGTACACGAACAAACCATGTACGTTCCCGGAACCGATGGCGAAAAAATGAGCAAAAGCCGCGGCAATCTCATCAATCTGTTCCAAACAGATAAGAAATTGCGCAAGCAGATCATGGGAATTGTTACGGACAGTACACCCATGGAAGAACCCAAGGACCCTAGCAAGGACAATGTATTTGCTTTGTACAAATTATTGGCTTCCGCGGAGCAGATAGAGGAAATGAGCGCTAACTATTTAGCAGGAAACTATGGATATGGGCACGCCAAACAGGCCTTGTACGAGCTCATCAATGAAAAGTTTGAAGAGCCGCGTGAAAAGTTTGAATACTACATGAACCACAAAAACGAAGTGGACGAAGCTTTGGCTTTTGGCGCCGAAAAAGCACGTAAAGTTGCCGATGAGGTGCTGGCTAGGGTTCGTGAAAAGTTGGGCTATTAACCTTTCATCGTGCTTTGGATATAACATGCTGTTCTTTTTCAATAGTTTGAAATCCACTCAAGCATAGCTTTTAGCCTTAATCATGGCAAAGCCTCGATTTTTTGTGGCAACTTCCCGTTGAACTGCGCCAAAAAACAGAGTGACTGTTCTGTTGAGATTTGTATCGATGAGCTGTTATTTTAAGTTGTTCGAGTCCGTTCATTGTGCTGTTTTTTCAGGTCATCGGCAGACCTTGATTCTATTTTTGAGCCGAAAAAACGCTTCTTTCAAAAGAATCGTGGTTTTACCATCCAACAACCGAGCTACCGAAAAATCCAACCCTAACTTCGACAAACTCAGAATGACACCTTAACAACCCTTTACTCTCTGCTGAACAACCGACGACTGTCTTTTTGAATACGCTCAACGACCTACTTCCGACTGCTATCCGCCAGCTGAAGCTCAGAAACTACATCGCTTCGAACAGTTTACCGGGCAATGGTCGGATTGCACCTTTCATTTCCATGTTCAATAAAGTGGACGAAACTTTAAAAATGGGCATATTGCACTCCAAAGCCACGGTGTCCAGTAATTGTTTGCCGTTTAACTGTACGTACGTGTAGATTGACTGTTCTGTTTCATCCAACTCGATGAACAACTGCTTTTGCACCGTTTTTTCCTGCTTTTCCTCTTCAATTTCCCAACCCAAGAGGTAAATCAGCTCGGCTGTAGAAGTCAATAAGTGTGCTTTTTGATATTTGATAAGGTCATTACATCCTTTGCTCCACTCATCGGCAGCCCTGCCCGGAACCGCAAACACACCCCTGTGATAGCCGTGCGCAATATCCGCCGTGACCAAACTGCCTCCTTTTTCGGCTGATTCAATGACAACGGTCGCTTCACTTATGCCAGTGATGATACGATTGCGTTTTAGAAAATTTTCACGGTTGGGCTGACTACTGTTCCAAAACTCGGTCAGAAAGCCACCGTTTAGCTCCATTTTGGATTGGTATTTGGCATGTACCTTCGGATAAATTTGATTGAGACAGTGCGCCATACAGGCAATGGTCTGCAATCCATGGTCGATTGCCGCTTTTTGGACGGCAATATCCACCCCGTGGGCCAAACCACTAACAATGAAAGGGTTCAAGGGCGCAAATTCCTCAATAAAATTGGTAACAGAAAGAAGAACCATAGTTGGTCACATTCCGAGTACCCACCACACTGATGATTTTTTTGGTTCTTCAAATCGATGTATCCCCGTTGGAACAGCAAAATCGGGCCATCCACGCAATGCTTTAAACGGGCAGGATAATCATCGTCCATAAAATATGAGATAGCAACCTTTTCCTGGGACAGAAATTCGAACTCCTTTGGGGCTTCTTCCAAGTGGGTAGCATCAAAAAGACCTTTCAGGGTCATTTTGCCAATCCCATCTATTTTTAAAAGATGGTGCAATTTGTCCTCGAAAATGGCCGATGGACTTCCACAATGGGCAATTAATTTTTTGCCGTAACATCCCCGATATTGGGAATGTTCTGCAACCGTAGAGCCGCAATAATTTCAGGTTCAGTCATTTGATTTGGGCGTCAAAGTTGTCCACAAAATACAGATTTTCAAATGTTAATAAAAAGTTATCCAGCATATTTTGTGCTGTCCCTTTTTTTACAATATTTGTGGCTATGCGGATAGATTCATACATAGAAAAATTGTTGTTCGATTACAACTGTGTCGTGGTACCAGGTTTTGGCGCTTTTTTGGCCCATGGTAAATCCGCAGAAATTGATTTGGCCACCAATACGTTGGTGCCGCCAAGCAAAGCCATTTCCTTCAATGCCCAACTTTCCAAGAATGATGGCCTGTTGGTCTCCCATATTTCCAAAGAAAAGAATTTGGGATATGAGGATATGCTCCAGGAGGTGGAAAACATTGCCCAGCATTGGAACAATAAGTTGGCAAAAGGAGAAAGCATTGAGCTTTTTGGCATTGGAAAATTGTGGCACAACAGCGAACAACGCATTCAGTTTCAGCCAGAGGACACAGTCAACTTTTTGACTTCTTCTTTTGGACTGTCCACATTTGCAGCTACTCCTATTCAACGTGAGGTCATCAAAGAAGAAGTAGAAGAATTGGAAGAACGCATTCCGTTCATCATCACTCCTGAAAAAAGAGAACAAACTTCCTTTAGACCTTGGTTAAAGTATGCTGCCGTGTTTTTATTGGCGGTGTCTTTGGGTGTGACTTCATATCGTACTTACGGCGACCTTCAACAAAAAGAAGTGGCCGCTCAACAAGATGCCCAACAAGAAGTGTCCCGTTTGATTCAAGAAGCTACTTTTTTTGAAAGTGCTCCATTGGAACTTCCTGCCATCAATATTAAAGTGACCAAAAAGCAATTGGGCAAACACCATATTATTGCCGGTGCCTTCCGTGAAGAGCAGAATGCGGACAAAAAGGTGGACCAGCTTAAACAAAAGGGCTACAATGCTTTTTATTTGGGTGTAAACAAATATGGGCTGCATCAAGTGGCCTACGATAGCTTTGACGACCCAAAAGAAGCTCTTGTCTTTTTAAGAAAGGTAAAAGCTGAGGATTCCAGGGATGCTTGGATGCTTTCAGAGAAATAATCCCGCTTTCCTTTAAAAACCATTCCACACTTCAATATCTTTGCGCAAAATTTATGGTATGCGCGCTAAAACTCCCAGTGAATCCCGCACGGTAATGACCGATTTGGTATTGCCCAGCGAAACCAACCCCCTCAACAACCTTTTTGGTGGGGAACTCTTGGCCCGTATGGACCGGGCTGCCAGTATTTCGGCCCGTAGGCACAGCCGACGTATCACTGTGACCGCTTCGGTGAACCACGTAGCTTTTAACAGAGCTGTTCCGTTGGGTAGCGTGGTAACAGTGGAAGCATCGGTTTCCAGAGCTTTTAAAACCTCTATGGAGATTTTTATCGATGTTTGGATCGAGGACCGTTTTACAGGTGAGCGTACCAAGGCCAACGAGGCCATTTATACCTTTGTTGCGGTGGATGATACCGGAAAACCTACGGAAGTACCGCCATTGGAACCTGAAACCGATCTGGAAAAAGAGCGCTATGCCGCAGCGCTTCGAAGAAAACAGTTGAGTTTGGTACTTGCGGGTAAAATGAAGCCCGCGGATGCCACCGAACTAAAGGCGCTTTTTACTTCTTAACTCTTAAAAAGCAAAATTATCCGGGTCCGGGCCAAATCGTTTGCCCTTTTCCAGTCCATCGAGCAGTTGTACATCCTCTTCTGATAGTTCAAAATCGAAAAGGTCGGAATTGGCGATGATACGTTTTTCTTTAGATGATTTCGGAATGGTGACCACGCCTTTTTGAAGGTCCCATCGCAATACGATTTGGGCAATCGTCTTGTTGTATTTCGAGGCTAAATCCTTCATGATATCGAGATCGAAGATATTCCCCTGCATCAACGGAGACCAAGCTTCGTATTGAATCCCTTTTGAGTTACAGAAATCTATCAAATCCTGTTGTACCAAATACGGGTGGAACTCCATTTGATTGACCATCGGCACAATCTCGGCAGAGGTCAATAAGTCCTCCAAATGATGCTGTAGAAAATTGCTCACGCCAATGGCACGTACCCGTTTCTCTTGATATAACCTTTCAAGTGCCTTCCAGGTGTCCTTGGAAATTTCGCCTTTTGGCCAATGTACGAGGTACAAATCCAGATAATCGGTTCCCAAACGGTCCAAACTGGCATCAAATGCTTTCAGGGTAGCATCGTATCCTTGGTCATTGTTCCAGACCTTGCTCGTTAAAAAAACGTCCTTTCGGTCGACATTGCTTTCACGGATTCCTGTGCCAACGCCTTCCTCATTATGATATATGGCAGCAGTATCGATATGGCGGTAACCATGGTTCAATGCCGCTTTTACCGCGTTGATCACTTCCCTTCCATCCTCGGATTGATATACACCCAATCCAAAATAGGGCATCTGGACCCCATTGTGCAGTTCAAAGGAGCCTTGTAAATCTGTTATTTTCTTCATAGTGTTACAATTGATAGATCCAATCTTCGGGGTTCAAGCGATTGGAGTCCTTATAAAGATAGAACTTCAATTTGGTAGTGCCGTCCAACCGATTGGTATTTATGTCTCCCAACACTTCTTTGGCAGCTACTTTATCCCCCTTTTTCACGTACAGATTGGAAAGGTTATAGTAGGTACTGATGTAGTTTCCGTGCTTTATTTGCACCCCTTTGTTTCCGCCGGGAACCGAAAGTATGGCGATGACCTCGCCCTCGAAAATGGCCCTTGCCTTGCTCCCTGCATCCGTGGTAATGGTAACTCCATTGTTCCGGTGCTTGATTCCTGGGTACAATTTATCCGCATAGACACCGTACCCTTGGCTTTTGACACCTTTTTCCACGGGCCAAATCAACCTTCCTTTGTTGGAAGTAAAGTTATCGGCCAACAATCTGGTTTCAGGCGTCATGGCAAAGGTGGCACTATTGGTAGATTTTCCAGAGCTTTTATTGGAACTGGCAATGGCACTTTTGATCATTCGTTCTATCTCACGATCGATCTTACGGGCCTCCTTTTGCTTTTCGGCAATCGCAGCGGTGTATTTCGCCTCATTTTGTTTTATGCTTGTCAAAAGGCTTCTTTGGGATTCGATTTCCTTGGACAGTTCCGCTTTGGCCTTTTGATTTTCGGCAATGAGCTGGTCCTTTTCCTTTCGTTGACGCACCAAATCCTGATTCAAGGTCTTGAGCTCTTCCGTTTTCTGGACGATTCCTTCCCCCTGCTTTTTCCGATGCTTTGCGTATTGCTGCATATATTGCAATCGTTTGTATGCCTGATAAAAGTTTTCGGCAGAAAGCAAGAACATCAACCGGTTACTTTGTGATTTGTTCTGATAGGTTTTTTGAATCAATTCCGCATAATCCTCTTTCAATATTTTTAAATCTTCCCGAAGCTTACTTATATTTCTGATATTGACGTTGATTTGCCTGTTAAGCAAATTGGATTGTTGATTGGTCACCCGAATAAGCTCTTGACGAACATTGATTTTGTTGTCCAAGGCCTCCATTTGGTCCAAAACCGTTCCCTTTTCCTTACGTTCAGCGAAGAGCAATCTATTGATTTCCTTGATTTCTTCTTGAAGCCGTTCCCTTTTGGCCTCGAGCACCTTTTGCTCACTTGTTTGGGCATAAGAACCCACTGAAGTAAAAAATATAACTATCAGACAGTAAATACAATATGAAATTTTACCTTTCATATTACTTTAATGTAATTTTATCATATCCCTTGGGCACTTTATAGGGAAAGTTCATGGGTTTGTTCAACTCTAAGTTACGAAAACTCAAATCTATGGTGGTTAAATCGCCTGCCTCTTCGGCAATGATCTTTACATCCTCGGGGAGTACATTACCAGAAATATCCTGATAGGTATATTTAGCCATCAACTGTCTGGCGTTTTCAGGCTGTGAAATCTCTTGGGTCGCTATTTTAAAGTTTTTAGGCTCCAACTGAAACAAAATCTTGAAGAGCTGCCTCGCCTTTTTCGGCTTTAATTGGTAGGTGCCATTGTACACCTCCGAATTGAATTTTTCCTTTCTTAAGTCCAACACCGCGTTGCCCAACAACAGGTTCTGCACCTTTTCAAAATCCAGTTCGGTACCCAATAAATCGCTCAAATAACTGAAGTCTCCATCAAAATACTCGTTTTGGAGTTTGTTGTAAAACGATACCTTGTTCGGTGTAATATGGACTTTAACCACACCGAGGGGGGCGCTCATCCAAATGACCTTGTCCTTCTCCATACGGAAGCTAACGTTCACACCTTGCGAATCGTCTCCATTCACGTAATCGATTTTAACCCGGCCTCTCAAGGTTTTAAATTTGGGCTGATTGGAATAATGTGCATTGATGATGTTCTTTGCGGACAGTCGGGAGTTAACCTCTCCACCCGTAATCGACTTGGTACTTTTACAAGCTCCGAGTGTATAAAGAAACACCGTAACCGCGGCTATTTTAGATATGTTTTTATATAGGTTCATTATAATCCTGAATTGATCTTGTTCAAATATTCGTTTGCTTTTTGGGTATTGCCCATTTTGGAATACCCTTCGGATAGCTGCTTGTAGATTTTGTTCCTTAATCCTTCATCATCCAAAAGATAGTCGAGTCCGCTTTCCAAAACCTCAATGCCCTTGTTCGGATTTCCGGTATTGTTCAAAGCCGTTCCGTAGGCATAATAAAAATACGGCTGCAACGGATACGAACCCAATGCTTCTTGGGCATCGCTCAACAGTTTTTTAAAGTCAGCATCCGCAATCAATTGCTCCATCTGAGCTTTCAATGGAGCCAGTGGGTCATCCAAATCTGTTTCTTGTTGAACGATTGGTGTTTCTATCGGCTGCAAATCCTTTTGGAGGGAATCTTTTATCTTACGGTTCAATTCCGATTTCAATGTTGAGTTCTCCAAATCATCCAGCACCTGTGAAGCTTCCCGGTACTTTTTCATTTTAAAAAGGGAAACGGCCATGTTCTGCTGTAACTTCTTGTTGTCGTAGGGTATGCGTTGTTTAATAGTCTCTATGGGACTTCCTTGTTTATCCAGAATGGTCAATAAATTATCCAAATACCAATAATCGGTTGGTTCCGACAGCAAGGCTTCAATGGCATAGTCTTGGGCCTGTACATATTTTTTGTCCAGCATGTAGGCTTTGGCCAGTTCGTAGTCAACCACGCTGTTGTTGGGTTCCAGTTGCTTGCATTTTAGGAACAAATCCACGGCCCTATCGTAGTTCTGGATGCCCTTTTGCTTTAGGGCTTCAAAGAAGTTTTCTTGAAACTCATCGGTATATTCTTCAAGGTAGACATCGGCACCTTCTTGTTCTTCTTGGGCATAGGTGCCGTAAAGCATCATAAATGATGCTCCCAAAACCATACCAAGAAGAAGTTTCTTTTTCATAATAACACCCTAAGTCCCCATCCAACTAAAAATCCATTCTAAAGTTATTCCAAAACGGAATAATCTCCAATACTAATGGTCTCAAAATTACCATTGTACACTACATGGTTGCCGATCATGGCATTATCCAGATTGGCATTGCTGATTTTGCTATTGCTCTGGATCAGACTGTTCTTTACCGTTGAGTTTTCCAAAACGGTATTCGCCCCAACGGACACATAAGGTCCGACCGTTGTATTTTTTAGGACCACATTTTCACCAATAAAACAGGGCTCAACGATATTGGCATTTTCCTGCTTTACGGAATCGGAAATCATTTGCTCTCCTTCTTTTTCCAAGAAGCCCAACATACGCTGATTCGTCTCTACGGTCACATTTTTGTTGCCGCAGTCCATCCATTCGTCCACTTTTCCCGGAACAAATTTCATGCCCTTCTCCATCATCCGCTTGATGCCATCGTTGATTTGGTATTCGCCACCGTGTTTGATGTCGTTATCCAGTACGTGCTGCAGTTCATTTTTGAGCACCCCAACGTCCTTGAAGTAATAAATACCGATTACGGCCAAGTCTGAGACATATTCCTGCGGCTTTTCCACCAATTCGATGATTTCTTTGTCATTGTTCAACTGGACCACCCCGTAAGCTTCTGGACGCTCTACCTGCTTTACCCAAATAACGCTGTCTGCTGATTTATCCAAATCAAAGTCAGCACGTATTAAGGTATCGGCATAAGCGATCACAGCAGGTCCGCTCAAGGATTCCTTGGCACTCATAATGGCATGACCCGTTCCCAGTGGTTTGTCTTGCCTGTAAATAGAGCCTTTGGCCCCTAGTTCATCGGCCAGCTCCATGAGGCTCTCCACCACATCATCTCCAAAAAATGCCGGGTCGCCCAAAATAAAAGCAACTTCGTCAATAGGTTCACCCAAGACTTTGGCGATATCGCTGACCAATCGGTGTACGATAGGTTTTCCCGCAACAGGAATCAATGGTTTGGGAATGGTTAATGTGTGTGGTCTTAAACGGGATCCCCTTCCCGCCATTGGAACGATTATTTTCATACACATGCCCGCGCAGGCGGGTATCTTTTATAGGTTATACTTATTCAGTTGGTCTCGACTGCGCTCGACCTGACATTATTCATCATTTAGTGCCCGTACTTCCGAATCCGCCTTCGCCCCGATCGGTGCTTGAAAGGGTTTCCACCTCTTCCCATTCGGCACGTTCGTGTTTGGCGATGACCATTTGGGCAATGCGCTCACCATTTTCTACGGTAAAATCCTCATTGGAAAGATTGACCAAGATCACTCCGACGTTTCCTCGGTAATCGGCATCAATGGTGCCCGGCGCATTTAGCACGGTAATTCCCTTTTTGGCGGCCAATCCGCTTCGTGGACGAACCTGTGCCTCATAACCCACGGGAAGCTCCATGAACAGTCCCGTTGGGACAATGGCCCTCTCCAAGGGTTTCAGTGTTATGGGAGATTCCAAATCCGCCCTTAGATCCATCCCTGCTGAGGCAAGTGTTTCGTAATGTGGCAACTTATGGCCCGATTTGTTGATGATCTTAATCTTCACGCTTTATAAATATGCTTTTTAATTTATCTCCTTCCATCTTGTACACTAGCCCCAAAAATAACAAAAACAGTAGGCTGCCGGCTATTAAATTTCTATTAAAAACATAGAACGAAAGTACCGAAAACACAAACGATACGGATAGATAAAACACAATCTTCCGCATATTGTAGGGCACGGGATAATATTTCTTCCCAAAATGATAGGACAACAACATCATGCTACCATAGGCGGCCAAGGTGGCCAGGGCCGATGCCATATAACCGATTTTTGGAATCAGGCTTATGTTTATGACCAGTGTGATGATGGCTCCTACAGATGAAATATAAGCGCCAAACTTTGTTCGGTCGGTTACCTTGTACCAGACGGACAGATTGTGGTAGATGCCCAAACAGAAGCTGGCCAAAAGTATGATGGGAACCACATCCAAGGCTTCCCAAAATGCTTCGTCGCGGACCAATAATTTTTTCAAGGGGTCGATAAACACCATGACGCCCAAGAAGATAAGACTGCCCATAATCACAAAATAGTTGGTAATCTGTGCATAGGCCTTTTTCGGGTTTTCAGTGTTTGCATGACTGAAAAAGAACGGTTCCACCCCTAATCGGAAGGCCGTGCCGAATAGCGTCATGAATACCGCCAACTTATAGCAGGCTGAATATTTTCCGATTTCCGCCTTGGCTATGTCTTCGGGCAATAACCTATCCAGAAGGATACGGTCGAATACTTCGTTGACCGTAAATGCAAGTCCAGCTATCATAATGGGCAAGGAATATTTGAGCATTTCCCTCCACAATTGCTTGTCGAACTTGTATTTGGTATCAAAATAGATGCCGCTGATCCACAAAAAGGCCACGCCGCTGGAAATGACATTGGCGATAAAGACATATTCAATCTGAAAGTCCTCTTTATAGATTTCCGACCAGAATGGCTGTCCGTTTTCGGCCATTTTTGGCAACAGGGTCAAGAAGAAAATGTTCAGCAGTAAATTGATGGCCACACTGGTCACTTTTACAATGGAATACCGAAGCGGTCGCTCCTTTGCCCTGAGCCAAGCAAAGGGAACAATGGCCAGTGCATCCAAAACCAGAATCAGGATGATGTAGATGATCAATGACTCTTTGACATCAATGAGCGAAGCAAACGTCTCTTTGAACATCAGTGCCGCTACAAAGAATATCAAGGAAGACAGTAACAATGACAGCAAAGAAGTTGAAATTACATGCTCTTTAGTCGCGTGCTTATTGAAAAATCGGAAAAAAGCCGTTTCCATACCGTAAGCGAGCACCACATTAAAAATGGCAAACCACGAGAAGATCACTGAAATCTCACCATAGGTTTCAGGATTCATTACGGAGGTGTACAACGGCACCAATAGAAAAGAGAGCACTCTTGGCAATACCGTGGCCAAACCGTAGATAAACGTTTGTTTAAAAAGCCTCTTAAGTGGGTTCAATAGGTGTTGCTTCTTTAAAAACCTTGATTAGGTGCCCACAAGTTACGCAAAAGCCATTAGTAGCTAAACCTTCTTGCCCTAAGAAAAACAAAAAGGCCACCGATGTGGTGGCCTTTTGTTATTATAAAAGTATATGATCTTAATTGTTCAACGCTTCCGCTCCACCAACAATTTCCAGGATTTCGTTGGTAATCGCTGCCTGACGTGCTTTGTTATAGGTCAATTTTAATTCATCCCTAAGTTCCGCGGCATTATCGGTCGCCTTGTGCATCGCAGTCATACGGGCACCGTGCTCACTGGCAAAGGAATCCCTGATGGCCTTGAACAACTGTGTCTTCAAGGATTTAGGTATCAATTCTTTTACTATTTCCACTTTGGATGGTTCAAAAATGTAATCCGCAGCAATCGCTTCATCCCCTTCTGCTCCAACAATGGGCAAGAACTGCTCTGTCATTACGATCTGCGTAGCGGCGTTCTTGAACTTGTTGTACACCAATTCGATTTTATCGTAATCGCCTTTGGTGAACAAACGCATCAAAAGTTCCGCAATCTCGGCAACATGCTCAAAGGTCAAATCATCGTACACCTTACTTTGGTCACCCAAAATGGTATGCCTTTTCCTGAGGATGTCATTTCCTTTTTTACCAATGGTATAAAAGTCAACTTGTTTACCCGGATAGGTATTGGACACCAGATTGTTGCTCTGCTTGATGATGTTGGAGTTGAATCCACCACAAAGACCTCTGTTGGAAGTAATGGCAACCACCAAAACTTTGTTTACGGGTCTCTTGTCGGCGTACTCGCTTCCACCGTCTCCTTCCAAACTGGCACTAAGCCCTTGTAGGAGCTCGGTCAGTTTATCGGAATACGGACGCATCGCCGTGATAGCATCCTGGGCCTTTTTCAACTTTGCAGCAGAAACCATTTTCATGGCACTGGTAATCTGCATCGTTGATGAGATGGATGATATCCTGTTACGTATTTCCTTTAGATTCGCCATATTCTACTTTGTCATTCCGCAATTGATGCGGAATCTTTTTGGTTATGGATTCCTGCAGTGCCCTTCGACTACGCTCAGGGCCCTTCAGAAATGACAATTGTTATGCTTTGTACTTGCTTGAAAGGTCCTTGCAAACAGCAGTCAAAGTTTCAGTAACCTCATCGGTCAATTTACCGGCTTTAAGCGTATCCAAAACATCTCTGTGCTTGGCGTTCAAGAACTCCAAGTAATCTTTTTCAAACTCCTTTACCTTGTCCACAGGAACGTCCCTCAACAGGTTCTTGGAACCTGCAAAGATGATGGCCACCTGATCTTCCACGGTAAATGGATCGTTCTGACCTTGTTTCAAGATCTCCACGTTTCTACGTCCTTTTTCGATCACGTTCAAGGTAGCGGCATCCAAATCGGAACCGAACTTGGCAAAGGCTTCCAATTCACGGAACTGGGCCTGGTCAAGTTTCAAGGTACCTGCCACTTTCTTCATCGACTTGATCTGCGCGGAACCACCCACACGAGATACGGAGATACCCACATTGATCGCAGGACGAACCCCTTGGTTGAACAAATCTTGTTCCAAGAATATCTGACCATCCGTAATGGAGATTACGTTGGTCGGGATATATGCGGAAACGTCACCTGCCTGTGTTTCGATAATTGGAAGTGCTGTCAACGAACCACCACCTTTCACCATTGGTTTCAATGATTCTGGAAGGTCGTTCATGGTCTTTGCGATATCATCATCACTGATAACCTTAGCGGCACGCTCCAACAATCTTGAGTGCAAGAAGAAAACGTCACCAGGGTATGCTTCACGTCCCGGAGGTCTTCTCAAAAGCAAGGAAACCTCACGGTAAGCAACCGCTTGTTTTGACAAGTCATCATAGATGATCAAGGCTGGGCGCCCTGTATCCCTGAAGAACTCCCCGATAGCTGCACCAGCGAATGGAGCATATACCTGCATTGGAGCAGGGTCGGAAGCGTTGGCGGCAACAATGGTCGTATAGGCCAATGCTCCTTTTTCCTCCAAAGTCTTGGCAATAGCAGCCACTGTGGATGCTTTCTGACCTATGGCAACATAGATACAATGCACAGGTTCCCCGGCATCGTAAAATTCTTTTTGGTTAAGGATGGTATCGATACAAACGGTGGTCTTACCTGTTTGCTTATCACCGATCACCAACTCCCTTTGTCCACGCCCCACCGGAATCATGGCATCAATCGCCTTGATACCTGTCTGCATGGGTTCGTCAACGGGCTGTCTAAAAATTACACCAGGAGCCTTGCGTTCCAAGGGCATCTCGTAGGTTTCGCCGGCAATAGGTCCTTTACCATCGATTGGTTTACCCAAGGTGTCCACCACACGGCCAACAATTCCCTCACCAACATTGATGGAAGCAATACGCTCGGTTCTTTTCACAGTAGCACCTTCCACAATCTCTTGTGATGGGCCCAACAATACAACACCTACGTTGTCTTCCTCCAAGTTAAGAACGATACCTTGCATACCACCCTCGAACTCCACCAACTCCCCATACTGGGCATTGGAAAGTCCATATACACGGGCAATACCATCACCTACTTGTAATACGGTACCTACTTCATCCAAAGAAGCGGATGCTTCGTAACCTGATAACTGTTTTTTCAAAATTGCTGATACCTCAGCGGCTTTTACTCCTGCCATTTTTATAGACTATTTGTAAATTCTCTTTTTAATCCGTTCAATTTGTTTGCGATGCTGGCATCGTATTGGGTATCTCCCACCCGTAGCACAAATCCTCCGATGATGCTCTCATCGATTTTATTTTCCAAGGTAACCTTGTTTCCGGTTGCCTTGGTCACCGTTTCCAAAATTTTCTTCTCCAAATCGGAAGTCAATGGGACGGCAGTGGTTACGTAAGCTACTTCCTCGCCCTTCAATTTTTCATGAAGGATGATGTATTTATAGGCCACTTCCTGCAACATGGCAATTCGCTTGTTGCCGATCAAGGTTTGAAGAAGACCTTTAGTGATTTCGTTGGCACCCTTGAAGATTTCCAACAGACTGTTCTTCTTTACCTCTGATTTGATGATCGGGCTCTCCAACATATTTTGAAGCTCCACGTTCTCGGAAATGGTCGCAGCTATCTCCCGCATGTCCTTTTCCACGGCATCTGCCGCTTTCTTTTCGACTGCGAAATCCAAGGTTGCTTTTGCGTAGCGTATGGCTGCCCTGTTTTGGTTCATGTTCCCTTAGTTCAGTTTAATATCGCCCAACATGTCCTCGACCAACTTTTGCTGTTTGCCTTTGTCGGACAATTCCTCTTTGATCACCTTTTCGGCAATCTCCACGGATAGGTTAGCTACTTGTGCCTTAATATCGGCAACAGCAGCTTTCTTTTCGCTTTCTATGGTTGCTTGGGCCTGCTTGATCATTTTATCGCCTTCCACCTGAGCTTGCTCCTTTGCTTCAGAGATAATGCTTTCTTTGATTTCTCTCGCTTCCTTTAACAAGGCATCTCTTTCCACTTTGGCCTCCCTCAACAGCTTTTCGCTATCTGCAGTCACGTTCTGCATTTCTTTCTTGGCGGCTTCTGCAGCGTCAAGAGCGTCTTTTATGCCTTCTTCACGTTTTTCTACCGCGCCAAGAATGGGCTTCCATGCGTATTTTCTCAGCAACAACAGTAGGCCCACAAAAAGAACCAACTGCCAGACAAACAACCCTAAGGAAAATTCCTCTAATAACTTTTCCATTTATCTTAAAATATAAATTCTTTAAACTCTATCACTTTAAATCAATGAAGGGCCATAGCCAACCGCTATGGCCTTCATCAATGTTTTTACGGTCCTTACGCTGCAAAAAGAGCGGCGAAACCGATACCTTCAATAAGGGCTGCTGCAATCAACATTGCTGTTTGGATCTTACCAGAAGCTTCAGGTTGACGAGCAATGGCCTCCATTGCTTGACCACCGATTCTACCGATGCCCAATCCTGCTCCGATTACGATCAAACCAGCTCCTACGATGTTTGGAATTGTCATGATATATGAATTTAAATATTAAACGTTCTAATTAATGATGATCTTCTTCTACCGCCATACCAAAATATAGGGCGGACAACATGGTAAAAATATATGCCTGCAATGCGGCCACCAACAATTCCAACAATGAAAGTGCAAATGCCAACAAGAAGGACAATGGGCTTCCTATCCAGTTTTTAAATATGAACATCAACCCGATAATACTCATCAACACTACGTGACCCGCAGTAATGTTGGCGTACAAACGAATCATCAATGAGAATGGTTTGATGAACGTTCCCAACAATTCGATGGGTGCCAATATAATTTTCATGGGAACCGGCACGCCAGGCATCCAAAAGATGTGCTTCCAGTAGTTTTTGTTCCCTGTAAAAGTTGTAATAAGGTATGTGATCATTGCCAAGGCAAATGTAACGGCAATGTTATTGGTTACGTTGACACCAAGTGGCGTCAAGCCCAAAAGGTTGATGATCCACACAAAAAAGAATACGGTCAACAAGTAGCTCATGTACTTTTTGTATTTATGCTCACCAATGTTTGGAATGGCAATCTCATCACGCACAAATAGCACCAAGGGTTCCAAGAATCTACCAACACCCCGAGGCATGGTACTCTTCTGATATCTTTTTGCCATGGAACGGAAAACCAAGAACATTAAAAGCGCTACGGCTATAATAAAGACCACGTTTTTGGTAATGGACAAATCCAAAGGCTTTTCGTTGGAAGGATGGGCATCATCCACTACCAAATCCTCTCCGTAGGCATCTTCCGTATGGGTTTCATCTCCATGATGGCCCTCAAAATTGATGGTGCCTTCCGCATCTGTCTTATATATTTTGTTGTGGTAAAGTGCGTAGTGATTCCCATCCACCTCAGCAACCGCCTCTCCATGCTCGAACTCCGAAGAAAGAAAAACCTTCAACCCATTGTCCCAAAGAATCACAGGAAGTGGGAACCCGACATATTTGTGCTCACCTTCATCGGTAGTGTAAGAATATAGATTGAAATCATGCGAATCCAAAAGGTGATGGTCGATGTATTCCTTAATCTCGGTCTTTAAATCGTGGGCACCGGTTTCAACTTCTTCTCCCTCATGGTTTTGGGCCGATACAAATCCCGCAATCAAAAAAATTACGGCAACTAGTTTTTTACTGAAAAAAGAATATCGCATATGATCCAACTATGGGTCCTCAAAAATTGGTGCAAAAATACATTCCCCATTCAAAAGAAAAAAGCTTTTTTGAGTATTATTTTTTTCTTTGTTTTTTTCCAAGGATTTCCACCCTTTGTCACACAGTATTAAGCAGTTTCACCAAAAAGTAGGTTTCCAGCATCAAGGCAAATCCGTACGGCACAAAAAACACAAGGAACTCCAAACGTTCCAGAGTACCGTCTTGATTATAGGAAGGGTAAAGAAAAATGAAGAAAAGTGCAAACTTTAATAGACTCCCTCCCAAGAAAAAGAAGCCCAACAAATCACGGTATTTGTTCCTAAATATATAAATGGCAAAAAAAACGATCAGGGCCATGATAGCATTGAGCACATAGCTCTTTGTAAAATGAAGGGAGGAAAGGTCATGCCCTTTATCTTCCAAAACCCAACCCTGGACAAAGAACAGCGCCAATAATCCCGCAAAAAGAATGGAGACAAAAAGAATTGGATACGGCCTGAATTTCAATCGTTGATTTTTTTTACTTGTTGTATAACCAAATATATGGAAATCGCTACCGCTAGAATCGTACAGATGGGCAAGAACACTTTTTCGGTCCCAAAATGACCATCAAGCCATTTGCCTCCCCAAACGCCCAAATAAATGACCACGCCCATTTGAATGGCGGAACCAGACAAACGGGCGGCTGTATTGATGGTTTTGTTGTACTTTTTTTTAGGAGGCTTTTGCTGGCTCATCTTTCTTTGTGGACTGCATTTTTGTAGTGGATGCAGCTCCTTTGCCCATGGTACAGGCCGCATTGAAGGTCGCCCCGGGCTCTACCGCCAATTTGGCCACGCTAACGGTGCCCTCAATGGTCGCTGAAGATTTCAGGGAAAGTAAATCCTTTACCATAAGTTCTCCATTGAACCTTCCTTCGATATCTGCATTCACACATTCTACCTTTCCGTTGATGTAGCCGTCCTTTCCTATGACAACTTTGCCGGAAGTGGTCACATTGCCTTCCAATTTACCGTCTATCCTAAAGTCGGCTTCGGAGGTAATGTCACCCTTTATTTTCGTGTTCTTTTCTATTCTATTGGGCTGTCCGCCAAATTCATTCATAGGCCGGGGTTTCTTGTTGTCAGAAAACATTGTGTTCTAGGGTTTTGGGGTTAAAATTGCGCTTTGTATGATTCTAGGTTCTTGTGGACTTGTATGATTTTGTAATTGTCCGATAAAACTACAAAATTCTCATCTTTAATAAGGTAGTCCCTATTGTTTTTTATAAGCTCGGCAAAGCCAAGGGCAAAGTCTTTCGATGGAAAGCCATGGACCACCACGAACTCATCCTCCAAATTATAGATGTCCTTGGAAACAATGTTCTTGTAGTTCAGTTCATCGATGACCTCCATCAAACGATCTCTGAGCTTGGTCGCCTTTTCATCGCTCTTGATTTTGAATGGAAACACCACTTTCCAGTTTCCAGCTCCTGTGGAACCCGTTTCCGGCGAGAATTCCTTGGTCTCCAATTTCGGCAATTGCTCCTCCACCATTTGTTCCGCTTTCTTCCCTTCAGGATTGTTGGGATAGGTAAGCGCCACATAGTTCAAAGCTTCCTTAAATGGTTCGAATCCTTGCAAACGGCCTATGGCATTCGCCTTCAACATCTCGAATTTGGGAACAATGGGGTCTCCCGTAAATTGGTTGATGTATTCTTCCGACCGGGTAATGACCTGCAAAAACTCTTGCTTTTGATATTGTTTGAACAAAGCCGCATACCTCGCATCGGGGCTATCGGTATTTCCATCCAACACGGCTTGTGGGTTCAATAAAATTTCCGCGTAACGTGTATCGGGATGGTTCGTAATGATGTTTTGCTTCATACTTACCGCCATAGGACTCCCTGATTCCTCGTAAATCTTGTACAGATTGTATTTTGATGGGAGAATCAAACGTTCCTCGGGATTGGAGGACAGTACACGTTCCAATTTTGCGGCGGCCAGCATATTGTCCTTGAACTTTTCCTTGTAGATCAATCCCAATTGATAATTGGCAAAGTTGCGTTCGCCTTTCAGACTATCAATTACGGCCAAATCGGTGGGGACCTGTTCCAAGTAATAGTCCACCGAATACTTTTGATCCTCGGTCAACACCTCATCGTTGGCTGCGATTTCCTCCCCTGTGGCTTCGGAAACCAATGTTTTGGATTTATTGCTCCATCGCCAATCGTCTTCCAAGGTCCTTGTGCCCCATCGGGTTCTAAAACCATTCCTGCCCTGTCCTAGACTTGTGATGTTGTAAAAATAGAACTTGCCTTGGTTTTCCTTTCCCCCTTTGCTTTCGGCAAACGTGGCAAAACCAGCATTGGCGCGTTCCAGTTGTTTCTCGGCCTCGGCCTCTTCTTTACGTTTTATCCCGGCGATGTAATCTTCAAAATAGGCCGTACGCTCGGCAACGGGCATTTGGTATAAAGTGATTACACTATCCGCATGCTGAACGATATCCTCATACTTAATGACATCTTCAAGATTGTCCAATCGCTTTTTGATATCACGATGCTTTCTAGTATTCTCATTCAGGTTGGTCAGTGTGCTATCGTAGTAGGATCCTGCCATTCGGTATGCGTCCTCATCAAAATAATAATCCGCCAGACTCCGATAGTTCAAAGCGAATAATTTGCGTTCACCTTGTGTTGCCTGAATTGATTTGTTGAAATAGGCCAAGGCCAAACTATCTTCCTCATACGCTAGATGATATTGGGCCACCTGCCGATAAATCTTGTCCAGAAATGGTCTGTTCTCCCGGTTCTCTTCCAAATCTGTAAGGTATTCCAACATTTCCTCTTTGTTACTCTCGGTAAGTTCGGTGTTCTGGATTTTTTTTAGATGCGCATTGATCATGTACACCCTTGGCGATTTGCGGTTCAGTTCAATGACCTTGTTGTAAGCGTAATTGGCACTATCCTGATGCCCCATCTGGTCGTACAACTGCCCAATAATGAACAGGTATCTTCCCTTTTCTGGGTTCTTTTTGGTATAGGCCTGGGATATTTTCAGTTTTTGGATGGCGGTGTCGGGCGCATTCAGGTTGATGTAGCATTGGGCCAGAACTGCATTGGCATCCGCATATTCCTGATCCTTTAGCTTTTCATATTTGAAAAGGCGCTTCAAGTTTTTGATGGCCACTTCGGGATTGTCCAAACGCATGTTGGTCTTCTCCCGCCAAATGGTAGCCTGGTTAAGACCATCACTTTTACTGTACTTTCTAAGGATATAATTGAAGGACTCCAAAGCGGGGATATAGCGCTGATCAAAATAACGGGACTTCCCAAGCAAAAGAAAGGCCTCGTCTATTTGTGGGTTCCGTTCCTCATCCTTGATGTCCATGCTATGTTTTTGGATGGCCTTGGTGGCCTTTTCCTCAGCAATAAGAAAGTTGGGGTTGTTGTCCTCGGAGTCGAGTTTTATCTCATCGGTGACCTTGAGGCGCTCCACGGGAAGGATTTCCCAATAGTCATCCCTGTAGTTGGCATTGATTTCCTCCAAGCCTTGTTGAAAGGCCAAATTACCGTTGTACAGGGTGTTGAACTCGGTATTGAGTGCGTGCCAATTTCGGTTGATGAATTTATCCTTTTGGGTGGAACACGCATTGAATGCAAGTCCTCCCAAAACCATGGCGCCTAAAAATGTATGATGAAGCTTCAAAATTATCGATAATCTTGTGTAACCTTAAACTCAAAAATGGGCGGATTATTATAAGGCTTATCGATAAAATGCATTATTCCTTGATCAAGGCTTCAGTTTTAAGAAAATCGTGTCGTCCAATCCCAACCAATACTTTGATCCTATCACTATTCTGGAGATGGTTTCTTTGATGGGGAGCACATTTTTATATCGATCCACATTGAGCAAGGCAACCAGACTTTTTGATGACCCATCGAGGATTAATTTTGGTTCGTCCTTGAACATATATTCCTTCAGGAACCCAAAACCACCCTGGCTTGTTCCTTCTGCCAAAGTTAACCGGATCTGACCTGTTTCAATCTTGACCACATCGATGTAGGCCTGCTTTTTCAAATCAAAATAAACCGTGAATCCTTCGATTTCTTCGTTGACCAAAGAAAATAATGCTTCGTCCAATATCTGGGTTTCCTCAGGGGCAATTGGGCGTTTCTTGTTTAATTCCTCCAATTCCCTTTTGTATTGGTCGATTTGAGGTTTAAAATAACCTGAAGAATCTTCTTCGGTATATGAATCAATATTTCTTTTAAGCCGTTGGATTTTTCGGTGATTCGCATTCCGAAGTTCCAAAAGGCAATCCAGTTCATTCTGGACATATCGTAGCTCATCGTGCATATGATGAACAGCCAGATAATCTTGATCTCTTTTATTTTCTTCAATCTCGAGCAATAGGCGCTGCTTTTCCCATTGATAAAAATCGATCAACAAGTCTAAGTCACTGGACATGGTTAATGGTTGATGTCCTAAAGTTGGCGATTTTCAGATCAACCTGCAAAGAAAGCCTCAAGTTCCTTCATGGTTTCGGCAGAAGTATGGATGTCCTTCACAATTTCGCCTTTGTTGAGCACCACGATACGTTCACAGACTTCGGTAACATGAATCAAATCGTGACTGGAAACCAGCACCGTCACCCCTTCTTTTGCCGCGAGATCTTTAATGATCCCTTTTAATCGGATTTGTGTGGTGGGGTCCAAATTGGCAAAAGGTTCGTCCAAAACCACTACTTCGGGGTTCCCGATAAAGCTGGCCACAATGCCCACTTTCTTTTGGTTTCCTTTGGAAAGATCTCTCAAATATTTTTTCTGGCCCAAGATCTCTCCGTGGAAAAAATCATCGAAATTGGACAAGAGTGCGTCCACATCGGCTTTGTTCCTGTCGCGCAGTTCCCCGATAAAATAGAAGTACTCTTCAGGGGTAAGATACCCTATCAAAAAGGTTTCATCGATAAAAGCAGAGGTGAATGGTTTCCAATCTTCACTCTGGTCCACTTGCACATCCTTGTTGATGATATGGCCGGACGAGGGCTGTATCAGATCCAGCAACAGACTGAAAAGGGTTGTCTTTCCCGCCCCGTTGTTCCCTACCAGACCAAAGCTCTGTCCTTTGGGGATTTCGAGATTGTCAATGTTCAAAACGGTGTTCTCACCGTAGGTCTTGGTTAAATTATGAACTGTGATCATGTATTTTTCTGTTAATGGAGGTTATTTCTGTTTGTATGCTTGTAATGTTTTGTATTTCTCTTTTTTGTAAATGCCCTCGATCATGGTAAAGACCTTGTTCTTGAAAGCAAATCCAAGGATTCCAAAGACGGCCACAAAGATGTATCCCGCCATGGGACTGATCAAAAAGTGGCCAATGGCGTAAATCCCGATGGGCAAGACCAGCTTGGGCAAGGTGAGCAAAAGTGTCTTGGCATTAAAGGCCTGTTTGTCCCCAAATGCCTTTTTGTTCGATGTAAGATCTATCGGGGTCTTTACATAAGCTCCTCCCCAAAGCACCAAATAGCTGTTGATTCCAATATTATAAATGGCGCCCACCAATACAGCGGCATAGGCCTCCCAGCCAAAATAGATATAAAAAGTGGCCAAAATGGTTGAAATGATGGTCGCTATGATCACCAAATACCATTTAGATGATAAATATTCACGATACTTGATGTTCTGGCTCATCATCAAAGGGTAATAGCTGCTGTCCCAGCTGGGCACATACTGCCCAAAACTGAACAGGAACCCACCCGTAACGAATATCCCTGCAAAGATTTTCCAGAAAGGCCCGTCGTAAACCTCTAGTGCACCGGTAAAAAAGAGGAGTCCATAAAATATAAAGAAGGCTCCAGCAATCACGGCGGAACGTGATCTTTTATTTCGTTTTATCAGTTTTATATCGTTCTTCAAAAAAGTACCCAGATTCCCGAAACGATCCAGCCACTCCAGGTTCTCGGTCTTGGCCTCGGTCTGCTTTTTGGCCAATCCCCCATCCAGATACATATGTTTTTTGAAATAAGCGAAAGCACCATAATACAACCCTACCAATAGCGCCCAAGGCACAATGGCAGTCCAGGGCATATCATAGAAGAAGTCAAAAATAGGTTGGGTATGGAGGGTAATATCAAACCATTGATAATATTGAGATGCTCCTGCCACAATAAACAAGGCCGCGAACACATAGAAAACAACATTCTGGTTGTTTACCATAACATTGATGAAATTGTTACAGTAAAAAAGGGCCATCAATGCCAAATGCCACCCAATTACCTGTAATGGCGGATAACCTTGGGTAAGGAGCACGATACTAAAGGGCACAAAAAAGAAAGCATGGGCAATGTTGAAAAAGGAGATTACCGTTTTCCCCAACGAAAAGTTGACCACCTTGGTTTTGCTGATGGGCAAATACAGCAAGGGTTTTATATTGGTCACGGGCATTTTCTGAAGCATGTACCTGAACACAAGGTCAAAGGCCAGATAATAGACCATAAACTGGTTGACCACTCGCAGGGGGTCCCCAATTTCCATATCCTCGATGATGAAAAAGGCTCCGACGCCCATTCCCAAGAAGACAACGATAAAATACAACGCCCCTAAGGCCATCAATATTTTAAACCAGATCTCTGTTTTAAAACTGGCAGACCTAAAAAAAGACTTCCATTGGAGTCCAATAAAATGTTTGAGCATGGTTGGCATTTTTTTAGTTGGTGTCTAATTTATCGGATTTGTTACACAAAGAAGTGCTTTTTATTAAAATTGATGCTCAAAAGGCGTGTATTGCTTAATTTTGGAGCAAAATTCCATTCATGAGTCATTTCCATGCTTTACAGATAACCGCGGTAGATCGATTGACCCCAAATGCCGTGGCCCTTACCTTTGACATTCCTGAAGATTTAAAAGAAGATTACAGCTTTAAAGCGGGGCAGTACATTACCCTAAAGCACACATTGAACGGAAAGGAACTTCGTAGGGCCTATTCCATTTCATCTCCGCCATCGTCGGGCAAATTAACAGTGGGCATCAAAAAGATGGAAGGGGGAGCCTTTTCCGTGTATGCCAACGAGGAACTAAAAGCCGGCGATACCATAGATGTGATGTTTCCTGAAGGTCGATTTGTTTTTGATGAAACCTCGCCGAAAAAAATAGCGGCCTTTGCTGCAGGGAGTGGCATTACCCCTATCATGAGCATTGCCCAAACCGTTTTGGAAAGCCATCCGGAAAGTACTTTCGTATTGGTATTCGGAAATCAATCTCCCGAGGAGACCATGTATTTCAAACAGATCCAAGCTTTGAAAGAGCAATATGGTGGGCGTTTGTTCGTACAGTACATCTACAGTAGGTCCCATGAAGAGGACGCCCTTTTTGGGAGAATAGAGCGATCGACCGTGAACTTTGTGCTGAAAAACAAGTTCAAGGGAACCGAGTTTGATGGCTTCTACCTTTGCGGCCCTGAAGAAATGATCGAACAGGTGACCGACACCTTGGAAGACAATGGTGTGCCTAAGGAAAAAATCCATTTTGAGCTGTTTACCAGCGACGACACCGAGGATGAACTTGCCGAAGAACTCGAAGGCAAGACCAAAGTTGAAGTGCTGTTGGATGATGAAACCTTCACTTTTGTGATGGACAAAAAGGAACGCGTACTGGATGCCGTCCTCAAAGAGGATATCGATGCCCCCTATTCGTGCCAAGGAGGGGTTTGCAGTAGTTGCATTGCCCGCCTTACCGCTGGGAAAGTGGAAATGGTAAAAAACCAGATCCTTACCGATGGGGAGATCGAAGAGGGATTCATACTGACATGCCAATCACATCCGTTGACCTCAGCGATAAAGGTGGATTACGACGATGTGTAACGGATTGATGGGCTTACGACTTTGACAAAAGTTTTTCCAAGGCCCTGCTTCCGTGCTCGTACCCGATATTGAAGGCGTTTTCGATACCTTTTTTGTCCAGTACACCAATGGAATCCAATTCACCTGGCTCAATAAAAACATCACATTCCTGCAATTTTTCGTGGTTGGAGGCATGAATCATCAGACTGGTGACCCTGGCCGTGAGCTGAAATGAATTCCTCAGGTCCCTTTTCTCCAGAGGGACGGTTATGGAAACATTGCTTCCTATAACGTAATCCGTCAAGTGGTCCACATATTCCTTTGGAAAGTTGTTCATGATACCTCCATCGGCATATAGGATATTGTCAATGTTCACAGGACTGAAAACAGGGGGCAAAGCTGCAGAAGCCAATAATGGTTTGATGAGTTCGCCATCGTAGAACACCTTTTCGTTGCCCTTGAGCAAGTCCGTTGCAACCACAAAAAGGGGTCTTTTCAAACTTTTAAAGCTATTGTCAGGGAAAAAGTCCTTAAAAATACTGACATAGCGTTCGGTATCTATAAACCCAGGCTTGTTGATGGCAAAAAAGCTGTACTGGAACAATGGTGTTTCCTTAAAAAAGGTCAACATCTCATCCACCGTATTATCGTTCGCATATAGGGCACCCACCAAGGCGCCTATACTGGTACCGGCAACCACTTTGGCCTCAATTTGATGTTCGCGCATGGCCTTAATCAATCCTATGTGCGCCATTCCCCGTACACCTCCCCCGGAAAGCACCAGGCCTATGGATTTATCTTTGAGCATTCGTATTGTTGTTTTTTCTGACTTAACAAAAGTACTCTTTAGTTTGGTTCTTTTTTATGGCTTAACCCTCTCATTTTCAAATCTAGGCAAAAGCTCTAATGGGAAATGCATCCTTTATCATAAGAAATTGTAATCTTTCCCCTAGCCTTTCGACCAAAGTGAATAGTGATATTTGTTGTATGTTTAGGTGTAACATTAAATAAAGAAACATGGCCAAATCATATTACGACCCAGCAGACCTAAGAAAATTCGGAAAGATCACCGAATGGAGCGAAGAACTGGGCAATAAGTTTTTTGATTATTACGGAAAGGTTTTCGAAGAAGGTGCTCTGAGTGCCCGGGAAAAATCCTTGATCGCCCTTGCGGTTTCGCATGTGGTCAAATGTCCGTACTGTATTGATGCCTACACCAAAGATGGCCTACAACGGGGCATTACAAAAGAAGAAATGATGGAAGCCGTCCATGCCGGGGCCGCCATAGAGAGCGGTGCGACCTTGGTACATGGGGTACAGATGATGAACAAGTACGACAAACTGTCCATGTAAACCTATTTTATTGATGACGCAAAGCATACTCACAGACATAAAAAAAGCAGCAAAGAAGTCTCTGAAGGCACAACAGGATGCACTTGCCAACACCCAAAAACAATTAGAAATTCTGAATGGAGGACCTTTTGAAGATGGCGAGTTGCCCTATTTTAAAGATAAAATCGCTGAAACGGGACAGTTTCCGTTAAAGCCCAAAACTTTGGAAGTGCTGCAAATCAATGTGGGGTATATGTGCAATCAGGTGTGTGGGCACTGCCATGTGGATGCAGGACCGGACCGCAAGGAAATCATGACGCGTGAAACCATGGAGCAATGTCTGGAGGTCATTCGAAATACAGGAGCACATACCTTGGACCTTACCGGTGGCGCACCCGAAATGAACCCCGATTTCAGATGGTTTGTGGAAGAAGCTTCCAAAGCGGGCATCAAAGATTTTATAGTCCGATCCAACCTGACCATTATTTTGGCCAATAAAAAATACCACGACCTTCCCGAGTTCTTTAAAAAGCACAATGTCCATGTGGTATCGTCCATGCCACACTACACCCGGGGCAAAACGGACAAGCAACGTGGCGATGGTGTTTTTGATAAATCCATAAAAGCCTTGCAGATGCTCAATGAGGTAGGTTATGGTATGCCAGAGAGTGATTTGCGCCTTGATTTGGTGTACAATCCTTCCGGCGCCTTTTTACCTGGCGACCAAGCAGCCATGGAACACGATTTCAAAAAGGCGCTGAAAGAGGATTTTGATATTGACTTCCACAATCTATTTGCCATTACCAATTTACCGATTTCACGCTTTTTGGACTACCTCATCGCTTCGGACAATTATGAGGACTATATGTACTCTTTGGTGGAGGCTTATAACCCTGCCGCTGTTGAAAATGTGATGTGCACCAACACCATCTCAATTAGCTGGGACGGATGGTTGTATGATTGTGATTTTAACCAAATGCTCGACCTAAAGGTCGCGAGCAAGGTAAAGCACATCAAGGATTACAATGATGATATATTGAGCAATCGGGATATCATCATCTCACAGCATTGTTACGGCTGTACGGCAGGGGCGGGAAGTAGTTGTCAGGGGACGGTGGCTTAATTTACCACTGAGGGGAACACCCCCCTAGTACCCATATCCACGACAGTTTCACCCAGCAAGGGCTCATATTTGCCATTTCCGTTACCATCTTCCCATTCAAAACTGTTGTTGATGGATATGACAACTTCTATATTGATATCCTCTGAAGGGTTTTCTGGAATCACTAAAGCGGTTGGGAATTGCCCTGTTACCACACAAGAGCCTTCGGGTACGGGAGAAGTGTCATTGATCGGGTTGGGCACTGTGGTTTGGGGTGCTTCCCCTTCGGTAAGCTCTATGAATTGAAATCCTTGGATATCCCCGGAAGTTTCCATTCCAAAATATCCTTGGGCCCTATTTCCGTTTACCGTGACGGTTTGCGTATCGATAACATAACTTCCTATATAGGTGTTATATCCTAAAAAGGAGGCAACAGCGCCGTCCACATCAATATTATCGTCAACGCCTTCTGGCCAATCGGGAATCTCCATTGCAGCACCTTCCAAATTGTAAGTGATTTTATACTTCTGATAGCCAATGGAACTTCTCAAATATTCATAAGAGCCCGCAGCAACATTCTTCAAAGGCACACTTATGGTATTTACCTCTTCATTGAAAAAGATCTCGCCGTTGAAATCTATTGCGGTCTCGCCTCCACTTCCCGTAGTTGCTGTGGAAGAAATGGTAACGCCACCATCGTAGGGTGTAAATTTATCAGGGTACAATCCGATAAAGTGCAGTCCCAGAATCTCGAAATCGGGGTCTTGTGCGGCATTGCCCTCAGACACCACTACGGGCTTACCCAAATTGTCCAATCGTTCGGCATCAACATCCATGATAAAGGTAATGTTCAACCTTGGGTCTTCTTGGCTTGGATCAACGATTGGGTCATCCGTGGAGCAGGAAAACATAGTGATTCCCATCAATACGGAAAAAATCAAGTTTGTCTTTTTCATAGTTTGTTTTTTATGTGACTTGGGTCAATGTCATAAATGGACAGTGGGAAGTTACTATAAAATGTTTTTATGGAAATGATGCAACAACCAACAATAGGTTGCTCAACTCTCCAGAACCCTCATCAGCTTATCCAACACCTCTTGCGTTTTGATGGTACTCATGGCTTTCTCATACCCGTCGGGCACTTTGTTGCCATACACGGAGGTCGGAATCAAGGGATAGGCCTCTCGATCGGCCATAAGTGCATTTTCCATGGGTTGTCCGAAGGGATAAAAACCGGCATACGGGTGGGTAACGCCCCAGATGGTAACTACAGGGATACCATAATTGGCCGCCATGTGGGCGTTGCCGCTGTCCATGGACAGCATCACATCCAGATTGGAAATAAGTTGTAGTTCTTCGGATAGACTGAGTTTACCCGCCATGCATTCCACATTTTGGTAACGATTGGCCAGTCCCTCCAATACTTCCTCTTCTTTGGCCCCTCCACCAAACAACAGGATTTTATACTTTTCGGTATTGTTAAGCTGCTTGATGACTTCCTCGGTAGAGTCCAACGGATACATTTTACCCTCATGGGCTGCAAAAGGGGCAATGCCCACCCATTTTTTGGTGTCCTGCTGTACAAATCCCAATACGTTTTCCGAGAGTTGGATTCGGTCCAATGATTTGGCCGTGGCCAGGTCAATTGGAAAACCCAGTTCCGCAAAAACATCGGCGTAGCGTTCGTGGGTCGTCTTTAGCTTTTCAAAAACTTTATTTTTGGGCCGTGTCAATGCTTTTTTATCCTTTCTTGCCTTATCAATTTGGGCAAAAGGAATACGCTCCAAAGCAAAGTACTTTTTAAGCACACGACTGCGCAATACATTGTGAAGGTCGGCTACGGCATCAAACTTCAATGGCTTGAGTTCTTTGTACAACCGCCACAATCCCATCAAACCCTTATGACGGTTTTTAACATCTGCCACTTTTACCTGCACACGCTCTAGCCCCTCAAAAATAGGAGTAAATGGTTTTTTGGTAAGCACCGTTAGCTGTATTCCAGGGTATTTTTCAATCAGTGTACGAAGCACGGGGACGGTCATAGCCACATCGCCCATGGCCGATAAGCGAATGACCAGAATATGGGTATGTTTACCCTTTTTGTCCACGCAACACTGGGTTTAGTTCGTCATCGTTGTACATTTTCATCTGTTTGTAGACTTTCATGTACTTATCTCCGGCTTCAATATCGGCCAACAATTGGTCAATGGCAGTGGAAAGGTCTTTTTTCTGTTCCAGAAGGACGGTCAGCTTCGCGCTGCATTTGTCGATATGCTCTTGGGATGCATCGGTACGGTTGACCTCTTCCTGCATGTGATATATTTTCAATGCCAAAATGGAAAGTCGGTCGATGGCCCAGGCCGGGCTTTCGGTATTTATCGTGGCATCATCCTTTACTTGAACCGATTGGTATTTTTTTAGAAAATAACTGTCGATGTACTCCACCAAATCGGTGCGGTCCTGATTGCTGGCATCGATTTTTCGTTTGAGGTCCAGTGCCGCTTCGGGGTCGATATCGGGGTCACGAATGATGTCCTCGTAGTGCCATTGCACGGTATCTATCCAGTTTTTTCTGTAGAGCAAATGTTCTACTTTATCAGTTGGATAAGGGTTGGTGAATTCTTGGTGCACATCGTCCTTAATGTGATAAGTTTCAATACTTTTCTCAAATATGTTGAAGGCAAAATCGCTGAACATAGCTTAAAATTTGTTCAAAGATATTGCTTTATGCCGTACTTAATTCAAATGAAACACAAAAAGCGTGCAGGCCAAAACCATACAGCCGATAAGCATTACCTCTTGAAACTTGCGCTTTTTGATGCCCTCGAAATAATTGGTCAAAAAAACAGCTGATGGGAAAAAAGTGAGCAATACCGGGGAAGCATCGGCCGGGGTAAAGAGTATCAGGGTTGTTCCCAGCAAAAATATGAGGAACACTATACGCAACAACAACAGCTTTCCACCACTTACATTTCTAAGTCGAACAAATACGACCATGGAAACCATAACCGACAAAATCAGATAAATCAAGGTCTTTATGTTGAGTACTTGAAAAAAAGATCTGGTGGTAAAAAGCCCAAGGGAAAATTGATAATGGTCTTCAAAAAAGTTGAGTGTCCCCTTAAGTTTGAGTACCGTGAAGCTAAGTATGAATATGGTTGCCATTCCCAAAAAAGGGACCAACCAGTTTTTTAGGGTTTTACGGTCGTACACCCCAATTACAAAGAAAACCAAAAGCATAAATGCGATTGCCCAATCATAGAACAGGCTCGCAATGGCAATCAGCAATGAGGCATCAAAAATCTTATGCTTCACATTTCTAGTGGACTTAATGGACAGTATTCTCCAGAAGGCCAAGAGCAGAAAGAAGTTGGCAAAATCCACATACCTGAGCACCAGTTCATCGGAAAACGTCACGATCATCAAAACAAAAAAGAGCATGGTATAAGAGTTGGACTCTGTTGCCTTTTCGGTTCTTACAATCTGATTGATGATGAAAACCGAGAACAATAAGACCGAGAACAACAACAATTCCAAGGGGATGACTTGGTTGATTTTCTGCCCGTTAAGTTGAAAAAACAGATTGGTAAAATAGAACAGGAACAGGAAGATGGCAAGAACTATGTAGTTTATGGGTTTAGTTTTTCCGAAAAAGCTTGAAATCATCCTATCTTTTGCTACTTTTGTAAAGTAAATATAGCCAACATGAGCAAGTTTTTTTACGGTATAGAGGACTTATTTGTAAACTACCTTTTCGCACCATTGGATTTTTTCCGTTTTATGCACAGCTGGTGGGGTTCCAACACCATTAACTGGATTTTCTTTGTTATTGGTTTGATTGCCGCGGTATACTGGATGCAGCAGTTGAAAATTTTCAACGACAACGGCGAGGAAAACAAGAGCATCAGCTCCCACTCCTACCTATAGATCGAATCCTAGATCCTTTCGGTAATACATACCATCAAAATGGAGTTTCTCCATATTTTGATAGGATGTTTTCAGTGCTTCCTTAAAGTCTTTTCCAAAGGAAGTTATGGCTATCACGCGCCCTCCATTGGTAACCACTTTTCCGTCTGACAGTTTGGTTCCCGCATGGAACACTATGGAATCCTTGATATTTTCCGTACCTGTGATTTCCTTGCCTTTTTCATAAGCTTCAGGATACCCTCCCGATACGGCCATTACCGTAGTTGCGGCCCTTTCGTCAATTTGAAGGTCTACTTGGTCCAAGGTTCCGTTGGCCATTGCGAGAAGTACTTCCACCAAGTCGCTTTTGAGTCGTGGTATAACTACTTCGGTCTCAGGGTCACCCATCCGAACATTGTATTCGATTACTTTGGGCTCTTCACCGACCTTTATCAAACCGATGAAGATAAAGCCCACATAAGGCAAATCATCCTTTTTAAGACCCTCTACGGTCGGTTTTACGATTTGACGCTCTATCTTGTCCATAAAGATGGAATCTGCAAAAGGAACTGGGGAAATAGCGCCCATACCCCCTGTGTTGAGTCCAGTATCTCCCTCGCCTATTCTTTTATAGTCTTTGGCGGTTGGCAGAATCTTGTAGTTGGTTCCATCAGTCAGGACAAAACAGCTCAGTTCAATCCCATCCAAGAACTCTTCAATCACCACCGTGGCGCTGGCATTTCCAAATTTGGAATCGAGCAGCATAGATTTGAGCTCGTCTTTGGCTTCTTGCAAATCTTGCAGAATCAAAACACCTTTTCCTGCGGCAAGTCCATCCGCTTTTAAAACATATGGTGGTTTCAGTGTTTCCAAAAATGCGTATCCTTTCTCCAATGTTTCACTGGTAAAACTTTCGTAAGCAGCCGTGGGAATATTATGCCTCATCATGAACTCTTTGGCGAATTCCTTACTTCCTTCGAGTTCTGCAGCAGCTTTTTCCGGTCCGATAACGGGTATGGATGTAAGCTCGGTATCATTCAGAAAGAAATCATGTACTCCATTGACCAAGGGGTCTTCCGGGCCCACTACAACCAACTCGATATTTTCTTTCAACACCAATTGCTTGATGGCTTCAAAATCGTTTACCTCTACCTCAACATTTGTGGCTATTTCAGAGGTCCCGGCGTTACCAGGCGCTACAAAAAGTTTAGATGCTTTAGTGCTTTCAGAGATTTTAAGTGAAATGGCATGTTCACGACCGCCAGAGCCTAAGACCAGAATATTCATGATTCAACGTTTTGGCAAAAATACGTTTTGACAGGAACTTTTGTCTAGTTATTTGGAGAGAAATCTCTATGCGCCTCCCATAACTGATCATGAGAAAGGGATTTAAAGTATTCGAATACTTTTTTCAGTCCTTCTGAACGATGTACCTTGGGTTCCCAATCCAAAATTTCCTTAGCACGGGAAATATCGGGCTGACGTTGCATGGGGTCATCTTGTGGCAGAGGCTTGAATATGATTTTTTGGTCGGTCTCTGTTAGTTTGATGATTTCTTCGGCGAATTCGAGAATGGTGGTCTCATCCGGATTCCCAATATTGATGGGCTCAACATAATCACTCATCAACAAGCGATAGATTCCCTCGATTTGGTCATCGATGTAGGTAAAGGAACGGGATTGCGAGCCATCCCCAAAAACGGTCAAATCTTCACCGCGGAGCGCTTGTCCCATAAATGCGGGAACCACGCGACCATCATTCAATCTCATACGGGAACCGTAGGTGTTGAAAATCCGAACGATTCGTGTATCCAATCCGTGATGCCTGTGATAGGCCATGGTAATAGACTCCATAAAACGTTTTGCTTCATCATACACCCCACGTGGACCAATGGGGCTTACATTTCCAAAATAGTCTTCGTTTTGCGGATGAACCAGAGGATCTCCATATACCTCAGAAGTCGACGCCACAAGAATTCGCGCTCCGTGGTCTCTGGCAAGGCCCAACAAGTTCAAAGTCCCTAATGACCCAACTTTTAGAGTGTCAATAGGAATCTTCAAATAATCGATTGGACTCGCAGGAGATGCAAAATGAAGGATATAATCCATTTTTCCCGGGACATGGACAAACTTGGTCACATCGTGATGGAAAAAATCAAACCGCTTTAAATGAAACAAGTGTTCTATATTCTTAATGTCGCCAGTAATGAGGTTATCCATACCAATGACATGGTGGCCTTCGGCTATGAATCTGTCACAAAGGTGAGAACCTAAAAATCCGGCTGCTCCGGTAATGAGTGTTTTTTTCATATAATTTTAATACGCTTTGGCCTCCCCTTTAAATGCATTTAACACTGTTTGGAGCATAATCTTTAAGTCTAGGAACAACGACCAGTTTTCAATGTAAAAAATATCGAACTTAATCCTGTTTTGGATGTCGGCTTCTTGCTCAATTTCCCCGCGATATCCACGAACTTGTGCCAACCCTGTAATCCCCGGTTTCACAAAATGACGGACCATATACTTGTCTACACTTGTTGCATATTCATTGGTGTGCTTTACCATATGTGGACGCGGGCCAACAACAGACATAGTTCCAAACAACACATTATAAAATTGTGGAAGCTCGTCTATACTCGTTTTTCTGATGAATTTTCCAATTTTTGTAATGCGCATGTCGTTCTTGGTAGCTTGAATGTCATCAGCATTTTTATTTGGTGCCATTGACCGGAATTTATAGCAATAAAATTCCCTGTTATCGATACCGTTTCTGGTTTGCCTAAAAAATACCGGTCCTTTGGATTCCAAAGTAATCAATATTGCCAGAATAGGGGTGAGCCATGATAGTAGGCCTAGAATTACAAGTAAAGAAAAAACTATATCAAAACTCCTTTTAATAAATGAATTTATGGGGCTGTCCAATGGGATATCCCTAAGGGATAGAACAGGAATGTAGTCATAATACTCAAACTTCAGCTTTTTGGAAAATATATTTTTGTTGTCTGGTATAAACTTTAGCGTTTTTAAGTTGTTGTCGGCAAAACTTATAAATTTCGCAATCTCCTCGTTCTTAAGCTCTGACACGGAACAATAAATTTCATCAATACTGTTTCCCAACACGTACTCAAAACAATGTTCTAGATCAAAGCCCGCTGATTTTGGTGAAAATTGTTTTGTGAAATTATACCCAAACTCTGTCCTTTCTTCAAAAACCTTTCTTAACTGATCTGTTTTCTTGTTTTTCCCAATTATAACAACATTACGCAGATTGCCCTTTACCCTTTCCCTGTACTCCATCAACAAGAAATAGCTAAATAATTTGATTATTGATATTAAAGAAAAAACTAGAACAAAATACTCTCCTAAAGCTAGCCTACTAATAATCGGTTGTTTAAAAAACCCAATAAATGCATATAGCATTAAAAAGAAAAAGACAAATTGCACAAAAATCAACCGAAGTATATGGGTGACTTTTGAAAATCTATAAACAGTATAGAAGTTGTTTTTAGTGGATATAACTATCCAAGCAAGGGTAATATAAAAATGAATGAGAAGCGGGGTCTGAAAGTTGATTGGAAGTATATATAAGAACAAATTTACAATCAGCAAGTCCATTCCTGTTGAAATAGGTGTTATTAAGTTGGAATATCTGTGTTGTCTGAAAAACATTATTCAAAGATACGATGGTTTTTAATGCTTCTTAATTGAACTGGGTACGAAATAGAGATAAAAAAAAGTAAAGAAAATTATTCCATTAAAACGCCTAAAATAAGATTCTGTTAATAGAGATAAAGAGATAATGACGATAAAAAGGATAGCGTCTCTATCCAATTTGTAGAAAAAAGGGAGAGCAAAAACAATTAAAATCAAAAACAATAGACTTATGAGACCCGAATCAAGACAAGTTTGAAGATATTGATTATGTGTATTTAGTCCATATATATATGCTCTTCTAAAATTGGTCTCCATATATCTGTTTTTTAAGGCTTCATCTGAATTGTTCATACCATATCCGAAAAGTGGCTCTTCTTCAATCAATTTTAATGCATTTTTCCAGATCTTGACTCTCAAGTCCAGGCCGGAATAAGAAGCAACATTAGCATGGACACCAACCAATCTTGACCTTAAGGTAGGACTTAGAAATACCATACTTGTAGCAATTAATCCAAATGACAGTATTAGACTCCAAAAAATAATCTTTCTTTTAAAAAAAGGGTACAGCTTAATTGGCAAGACCATGATTAAGATAATCCAGCTTGTTCGAGAAGCCAAAAGAATTACACCAATAACAAGAATAAGTGACCCTATGAGATACAAGGCTTTCGTATTGGTTTTGTTTTTAAAAAAGAGCTCAACACCAAATAACACAGCGACAATGTAAAAGGCGCTAAGATAAATTGGCTGTAAACCAAAAACAGAAGCGAGGTTGTTATATGTTAAGAAAATAAAATTGCCCGTTTCTACTGTTCTGAAAAGCGCCCAAAACAATAGTACTAGAAAATTCAACGTAGCGGAAAAAAAATATACCTTTCGGCACTTCTCTCTGAATGTTTTGTCCAAAAAAAACTTTTTGCCTATCAAAAAAATAAAAGGAAAATATATGAAGGGAAGTAACTTAAAAGCTTTTCCAATGTCATAGAAATCATAACTGTTAATTACTGCGGAAATAAAATTTGATGTGAAGAAAATGGGGAAAAAAAGAAGTAGAAGCGGAACTTTTTTAATGTTTCTGCTTTTTTTATCAAAAGCAAATTTTAGTAACCCCATTCCAATCAAAAGCCCTAAAGCTATTGAGACCAACGCATTCCCATAAAATTGACTTGCAATAAAAAAAAGAATTGAATTGCCGAAAAGCTGATTTTTACTGCTTAGCAAAGCATTTGACCAAATACTCCTCATAAGCTTGGTTGATTTTTGACCACGAATAAAATTGAACAACTTTATCCGTATTATTCCTAACATAACTTAAACACTCGGATTTCTGAACATTCATTATTTTTGAAACATCTTCGGAAGATTTAAAGTACACTGCATCCTGACCCAATATGCTTCGATTAAAAACATTGTTATGTGCAGCAATCAATGCCCCTGAAGCCATGGCCTCTAACAAAGATGGATTTGTTCCGCCAACAGAGTGACCATGGAAATACAAGTTTGAAAAAAATCTTAGGTTGTTAAGATGATTGTTATTATAAATCCCTCCCAAAAACCGAATGCATTTATTATTGGAGTATTTCTTCTTTAAATATTCACCATATTTTGTTTCATGCTTTCCAATTACCAAAAATGGGATTTTAGATTCACTCAGAACATGGCCATCTAAAACAGTCTCAATATTGTTTTCTGGCTCCAATCTTGCTATTAGCATATTATAGCCGTTATTTGTCAATCCATATTTTTTTATCACTTCAGGTATTGGACTTTCAAAAACATTTGCTCCATAGGGAATATAAACTGATTCCAGGTTATATTTCTCTGAAAGGTATTTTTGGATGCCAATGGAATCAGAAACAAAATAATCACTTGTTTTGACGGCTAATTTCTCTGCATATTTTAAAAACCGCCTTACTCCCTTTCTATATTTGGTTCGCTTCCATTCCAAGCCATCCATGTTGGTAACAATCACAGAACTATTTGGCAAATACCACCCCCAAACGGAACTGCTGGTATAACCCAATTGAAGTATTATGTCAAATTTTCTTTTCCTAGAGTCCCTAATACAATTAAAGTCATAGATAAATTGACCAAAAGTGCCGAGCTTATCCTCCAAGTCTTTACAATGAACAATGTTTACTCCTTTCCAAATAGTTTCTTGATAGGGGTGCAGCTGAGAATTATAAACATAAACTTCATGGCCCTTTTCATACAAATATTGCGAAAGATATTCAGCAAATTGCTCAAAACCACCATGATTGTTCGGTATTCCCCTAGTACCTAAAATTGCTATCCGCATTTATCTCAATTTTTTCTATGCCAGTTTAATTTTACTTTGTTTACAATATTAATCAAACTTCTTCCAAAAAGTGATTAATTTTAGCGAGCAATACTTGACTTTGAAGAACAACAGAATTTCAGGACTCCACCATCTAAGGGGAATAATGGCTATATTAATAATGATATACCATTATTCTTCATGGATTTATGGGTATTTCGATTCCTCTACCTTCTTAGGGAGAATTGGCGTGTACGGTGTTTCCATTTTCTACATTTTAAGTGGTTTAACCCTTTATTGGGTGTATTCGGAAAAGCTTAATGTCCAAACTTTAAAAAAATATTTTGTAAGGAGGTCACTTAGAATCTATCCATTATTGATATTGGTGACATTATTGACCATCTTTCTTTTAAGGGACTGGGAGGTTTACTTCAGTAAAGCACGTCCCGCGGCGACCCTAATTTTAAACCTTACTGGAATGTTTGGCTTTTATGCTCCCGAAAGATATATATCCACAGGAGCGTGGTCCATTGGCAATGAACTGGTTTTCTATTCCATTTTTCCCTTGATTATCTTTCTCGAAAGATGGGGTCAAAAATTACTTTATATCCTTTTTGGAATTTCTGTTTTGATCGGAGCCTATTTTGCCTTTTTTGTAATAGATGAAACCAATAGTTTATCTTCTAATTGGAAATCCTACATTAACCCTTTCAATCAGTTTTTTCTATTTTTCTCGGGAATTGTTATCGTAAAGCTATTTGGGAAGACCCGGAAAAATAATCTCATTTTTGGATTGATATTGTTATTTGGTTTAATTGGATTTATAATATACCCCGTATCAGGAGACCGTGTCAATCTGGTAGGAGGCATAAATCGTTTTGTTTTCTCTGTGCTATCCGCATCCATGGTTCTCTCCGCCTACAAGCTTGAATACTCTTTCCCCAGACCATTCCAGGTGTTTTTGGACAAATGTGGTGAAATGTGTTACTCCATATATCTTATTCATCCTCTTACCTTTTACACACTCAACAATTATGAACTTTTTAAAAATGTTGGAGCAGGATTGAACTTTGCTATTTGTGTTTCTCTAACTTTTGGAATCAGCCTTCTGGTATATACATATATCGAAAAGCCTTTTATTAATGCCTTTAGGAAATGATTTTCAATCAAATTTTAACCTAAATGGTTTCTTCATAAATAACTGCTTGAACACTATATGTACCACAACACAAAATAACAGAAAAACGGTATTGGCTATGAGTGCCGGCAATAGCCCTGTGCTAAGTGAGCCAGCTATCCCAATAGAAAACAATATCAAAAAAACCACTTTAAAATTGTTTGATACGGGTTTATAAAAAAACAATTGGTAAATGGAATTAAAAAAGAAACCATACATCAGAGGGTAGAGAAAAAATGCCGACTTCCCAAAATTTATGTATCCAATACCCAAAAAAGTAGGTGTTATACTGCCGCCATCAAATTCCCAATTCATTATTTCCTTTAGTTGTGTGCCAAAGTTAGGGTTGTGGCCCGGCAATAATATTTTCAGATCATATATGTAGGTTTCCCCATATAGGAATGGATGCTGTTCCGGGAAAAAATCAAAAATTCTTTGAAGATTTTGTATGTTGACAAAGGGTCTCCATCCTGCTCTAGACAAAACTAAATCAATAAAGCCAACATCTCCTTTAAGGTTGGTTCTCAAAGCACCCAGGACCACCACGATCAATATAGAAAACAAACCTATCTGGAAATATTTTCCTATGGTAAATTTCTTTGAGGATAATACCCCGATCAATAAGAACATTGCAACAATTAGCTTAATCAGCGGAGCTCTGCTTCCAAAGGACAAAAGGGCGAACGCTACAAATATGAAGCTCACCGCCTTTATTCCCTTTGATATACGATTGTCCAACAACAATACCAAAAAGCCATATAACATAAATGAGATAAATAGGACATTTACCATGCCCGCCCCTTTCCTTTTTTCAATTCTTGCATTCTCGATTTCATCGCCGAAAATTATTAGTCCCCCTGTTCGGTAAGTGAAATATGCAAAAATCAAAAAGCCTAGAATCAATATTAAAAGACCCGAGTTTAAGAATGCTCGTGATGGTTTGCTGCCAATGCCTATTTCATTGTACTTAACATATCTTATCCCTGCTTTTTGAAATAGGTATCTAGAAAACATGGCGCCAACAAAGGTGAGAATGTAAGCTGAAAACAGTAGTCTTTTCAGTTCTTCGCTTATTTCCACAGGATACCTTTCGTAATATGAAAGCGCAATAAAACAAAAAACGGTTTGGTACAAGTAAAAAAACACAAAAGGGTTCAACAGGTTCTTAATATCAAAGAATCTATTGACCATATAAAGTAAGATGACGGCAGTTAAAAGAACCATTATATTAATTCAACACTAATGTCCAAATCTTCAAGAATTGGCATGAGATAATCTATCTCTTGTTTTTTTTCTTTTATGTAGAAACAAAAAAGCTCAATGGAATCACCATACATCGATTTTAGGTTAATAAGCGCAGAAGATGGATAAGAATAAACTCGTGCTGGTGAATACCGCGTAATCACCTCCTCAATAGGGCTATCCTGAGTAACATCTTCAAAGCCCTGACCAGCAACATTTGCCTTTTCAAAATTTCGTGACACATCAGCATGGTGCCCCTTAAAAAACAGTTTGTGCTTTTTGTTCAAACTAATTTTATCGAGAATATGTGAATATATTTTCTGTACCTCAGCATTTGTCAACAAAGCAGGTTTTCCTCCCAAAATCAGTGAACTTAAGGGTTTGGGCCTGTACTCCAATCCCCTTAATTCAACCTTCACATGTTTTTCCGGTAATCCAAGGGTGTATTTTGGCAACATAGTATAAATTTTGGATATCTTTTCAGAATCATGAGGGAAGATCACAGGGTCGTACTTGTAATCGATTCCTATAAGACGGCCTATAATCTTTCTTGTTTTATGCGACTTTCTGAACCTTTCCCGATAGCAATAAAAATATAAGATTCCATCGTAAAAAAAATTTATTTCTATACTAGGCCTAGATTCCTTGATCCTATTGAAAATATAATTATCCAACAAGCCGGATGTATGAGAAATGAAAATTTTCACTTCTTTTTTTTTAGAGTACCTGTCTATTAAAAATTTTGATTTTAATGTTCCTATTATCTTTTTAATGCCATTTTTCTTTTCAATGATTTGAATTCTATCGAACATATCAACTTCCTTCGATTGAACCGAGCTGATCAAAATGTTTTCATACTGATTCCCACCAAAAAAATTTTCCGCGATTTGGGTCACAAAATAGTTTTGAAGGGGGGTGTGAACAATAAAAATATTTGTCGTCCTTTTCATGTTTTGCGACTAAATGAGAAAGCCGTTTTTGCAATTAATAATGAGAACATTCCCAAAAACTGTGCATATGCGGCGCCTTCAACACCATAGTTAGGCACCAAAATAAAATTAAAAAAAAGGTTGCAGACCGCTCCAATTATGGACGCTTTTAACAAGTGGATGTCTTGGTTAAAAACGTAAAGCTTGTAATGAGGAATATAAGATATGCAAAAACTGATTGTTGCTAACAATAAAACAAAAAACACATAAATGTCAGCACTCAATGTTTTATTGTCTAAATAAATCAAAAACGGATAAATAAAGGCGGCTCCTAAAAATGAGCCGAGCAAGGTGTTTATCAATGTTTTTTTCTTGAACTTTGAAAAATACTTTTTAAAGTCTTCCGAATTAAGTTGTGCGTGTTCAATCAAGTAAGGAGAATATACCATTATTACAGTGGCCTGTACAAAAACAAAGATTGTGTTGGATAAACTGGAAAAAAAAGTGAAAACTCCAACATCTTCTTTTGTCCCGTAGTAATCCAAAAAATATCTCCCGGAAAACTCCATTATTTTATAGAAGATAGTCCCTACAAAAAAGGGGAGTGAAATTATTATGCCCTTTTTTATCCAGTTAAAATCGATTTTTGAGCTATGTAACGGCAATATCATCCTGATTCCCACGAATACCGATAACCAGGCGCCGGCCAGCCAATAAATTAAAACTTGGTATATACTTGAGGTTTGAGACTCCAAAAACCAAATCAGTGCAAGTAAGAAGATCCAAACACCACTGCGAATGAACAAAATAAGTGAAGCTATTACCGATCTCTTTAAAACTATCAATAGTCTATATAACTCCTGAGACAGGTGCTCCGATACCAGCAATAGATAAAAAAGCAGCATGTATTTGGTTTCTATGACCCCATACATGAATAAGAAAAAGCTTATTGGGATTACAATTAGGTAGACCAGTCCATGAAATGCCAGTTGATTGATAATGCAGCTTGCCAAAGATTTCTGGTCTTTTTTTAGGATTTCACGGGCGTTATAAGTGTAAAAGTCAAAACCTAGGATATATATTAATAGAGTGATTGTAGTCTGTAAAATGCCATATACACCTAAATCGGCTACGGTAAGCTTTTTAACAATTAATATTGACAATAAAAATTTTGCGCCAATTGCCAAGGCCCTCAGGCCCAGGTTGAGCAATCCCTCTCCCTTGCTTAAGTTTTTAACTTTTTGCCTCAATCTCGTTCTTTTCCATGAGTAGTCTACAAATACCTTTTTCAAAGCTAGATTCAGCATTCAAAGAGGCCTTCTCACTGATTACAATGTGCCCTACATCTCCATGGACTATTTTTCCGGCAGCAAGTGCCGATTTAATGTTTCCCAGCAAAATCCCACCGGAATACTTATAAAGTGATTCCCTTTCCAACTTGGTAAACTTGTCCTGTTGTAAAATGGCCTGCATACCCTGACCAGTATGCCTAAAAAATTTATTGTTTTCAGGTCGCACACTTATCAGAGAATCAGCCTTGAAAATAGTTAATGTATTTACGGCGTCATTTATTGTTTCTTCAGAAACAAAAGGATAATTGAGTGAGCAAAACATTGCGCAATCCATCGATGCTAGTCTAGGCTCTTTCGAAAGCATTAAAAGTGTTTGGAAAAGGCTTACGTTTATTCTTTCCAGTTTGGAAGGTCTATCATAAAAACAAACCGAATCACCGTACATGGAATCTACGTGCTTTTTTATTGTCTTATCACTGGAAACAACCACAACTAAGTCAATTTTTTTGGATTCTAGCAGTGATTGAATCTTGTAATCTAGAAATGTTGTTCCATTAAGCCTCTCCATCGCAAGATTATATCCAAGTCGTATGGGCACTATAGCCATTACTTTTGGCAGGTTCAAAGATTCGTTTTCAACGAAAGCCTCCTTGATCTTAAACCTGGTGGACAAAATTCGATCTTCATTATTGGTCAAATTAGCATTATGCCGGCGGTAATAGAAAAGGGTTTCTTTGATGTTGGTCACCTTAAACTTACTAATGAACTTTACCCAAAGCTCATACCCGTCTTGACACGTATAGCTCTCATCATAGCCACCGACACTTTTCATATATTCTACCCTTATCATCGTACAAGCTCCATGTGCAGGTTGATCAAGGATGGTAACTTCGTTTTCAAAGTCATGCCTTCTGATCTCTGAAACCACATTGTTCTCCGAATCAACAATAAAATAGTCTGGAAAAACTAGGCCAAGAGTATCATTTTCCTCCAATATAGAAGACATTTTTTCTAGCGCGTCCTCTGTAAAATAGTCATCGGCATCTAGCCGGACGATATACTTTCCCTTGGAAGCCCTAAGAGCAACATTGTTTGTGATATTGAGGCCCTTATTTTGCTGATAAATAATTGAAATCTTTGGGTGCTCCGAATATCTTTCAATAATATCTCTGGAATTATCTTTGGAACCATCATCAATTATTATCAATTCGAAATTTTGCATTGTTTGACCCAATACACTTTCTATGGCATTTTCAATGTATTTCTCATAATTGTAGTTGGTAATGTAAACGGTTACCAGTGGTGTCGAATAGTTCATTTTTTTGTATTCCTCTTTTTTAGTTCTTTAGCCGGTATTCCTGCCACTACGGTATTTTTATCAAAAGATTTGTTGACGACAGAGCTTGTGCCAACAACACAACCAGGCCCCAGAACAACCCCTGGAAATACCACGGCATGAGTGCCCAGCCAACAGTCCTTGCCCAGTTTAATTGGGGCATGTTGATATCCTTGGGCATTAATGTTTCCGTCCCCTTCATAATTATGCATACTAGTCTGGAGATAAACAAATCCAGATATCAAAGTATTTTCCCCAATTTCAATATTATCCCCACCATTGAATACGGTATACAGTCCCACTCTGCACTTATACCCTAATGAGACATTACTTTCATTTGCACTCAGAATCCTTACGCCTCGATCTATCCTACAATTACCCCCAATGCTAATTTTCGAAGAATTATGGCATCTTATTTCGACATTTCTTCTGAAAATCACATTGTCTCCAATAACCAATCTGGCGTTCTTATCAATAATTATCCTTGGTATAGAATCACAGGCAAAGTTTTTCCCTATTGTTATTCTACCTCCAGAAAAAAGAAGCTTAACTAAAAAGCCTAATATTCTGGCCTTAATACTGTAATATTTTGATAATAGTGCTACAAACATTATTGATCCTCAAATAGGTCCCAGCTTAGCTTTTGATGCTCCAAGACATCCCTTACCAGCTTTTTCCCTATCAAATTATAGTACTCCCGTGCATCTATGCCGTGGTTGGGCCTTAGCACCGTTATATCTTCTTCCTTGATCACAGTACCTTTCTTAAGGTCCTTTTTGGGATAAACAGCTCTTCTAAATGTGGTAGGATGGTCCCCTTCTATTTCAAGTGGTCTTTTTTCTGGCGAACCCTTAAGTTTTGCGATATCTTTAATCTGTTCAATCAAATCTTTAACCTCATCCTTTGTTAAAGAGACCTTGTGGTCTCTAAATTCTTTGTTTTCCCTTGTATCGGTAAAATGAAACTCCAAAATCTGTGCTCCCATCGCGACAGCAACTAACAAGGCAAAATAACCTTCGGTATGGTCGGAATATCCTACCGGCAAACCAAAGGTTTCTGAAAATGATTTCATAACCTCTAAGTTTGCATCCTCAAATGGAATAGGGTACATGGAAGTACATTGTAATAATGATAGGTATTCCGGGCTTTTATAAATCTCATTTTCCTGTTGAATAAACTCAACAGCACCTTTTACGTCCTGAGTGTTTGCAAGTCCTGTTGATAAAATGATGGGCTTTCTTAAATTTGCGAATTTTCTCAAGAGTGGATAAGCAGTCAAATCTCCAGAGCCAATTTTATAAATAGGCATATAATCATCTATCCAGCTCACATAATCAGGATCCCATACCGAAGCCATAAACCCAACCTTGTTGGCCTTGCACATTTCTGCAAGTTCAATGTACTTATCCCTACCAAGTTCAAACTTCTGGAAATGTTTGTTCCTTTGTGGTGACTCAATCCTACTCACCAAAGTATCACCAGAATATAGTTGAAATTTTACAAAATCCGCTCCTGATTCAATTGCCAATTCAGTAAGTTTTTTGGCATATTCAAAATCACCTTCATGATTGCCTCCTACTTCCGCTATCAATAGTGGTCCGTTTTTGCCTTCCCAGTTACTTTTCTTCATTTATCTTGTTATATAATTCTAATATTTCCTCGAAACCAATAAAAATATCCCTTGGATTCATTTTATCAATAACATTACTCGCTCTTTCAAAGTCCTCTTGGGTATCAATTGCAAAGTTCAATGTTTTACCGTAATTCACGGTGTTATAATGAAATTTATGCATGTCCTCTTCAATTTTATAAAAATAGGTCATTACATGCTCGCAATCACTTTCCGTGAAAAACGGGTATTTTTTTTCATAATAGTTAATATTAACTACCTCAACACTCATGCCCTTTGGAAATGTACGGTCTTTTACATTTGATGAAAAAAGATAGCCGCCCAATTCATGCTCTTGAATAATTTTTTTGACAAGTTCTGGGTCAACAAAAATATTATCTCCATTAATCCTTACAGCACTTGAGAAGCCATATTGATTAGCGCAATTTTTAAATCTTTCCGCAACATTTTCCAAGGAACCCCTATACACTTCCCACCCTTTGTCCTGACAAAATTTTTCAATAGGATCATCCGAAATTTCAGCAGAGGTACATACAACTATTGGATAGTCGTTTTTAAGTGGAGACAACCTTTCAATTATATATTCGAGTATAGTTTTTCCATTTATTTTTTTTAAAATTTTTCCCGGCAACCTGGACGAATTAAACCTACATAAAATAATAATTCCTGTCATACCTACTTTCTTTCTCCAATTTTCTTTCCTGGAATTCCCCCATAAATACAATTTTCTGGCACATCGGTATTGATTACGGAGCCTGCGGCAATTACAGCGCCGTCTCCTATTCTTACACCTTTTAAAATCTTGGCGCCGGTTGCAATCCAAACATCATTTCCTATTTCTATCGGTGCAGTAATATTTGGTTGTTGATTAATGTTTGTTCCCTTTGCAATATCATGGTCGCTATCTACAATATATACAAAAGGGGCAATTAAGCAATCACTTCCTATTTTAATATTGTTGGAGGCATATATAAAAGTATAAAAACCAATTGTTGTGCGATTTCCTATTTGTATTCTTGCAGACTTGTTGCAAGAACAGATGTTAGCACCTTCTTTTAGGACCACTTGGTCCATCACAAAAATATTCTTGGGGAAACGTAGCAATGAAACATTCCTATCAATAAAAACATTTCGTCCCAAGAAACCTAAACGTTTTCGTTGAACGTAAAATCTTATCCTATTTAAGTAATTAAATTTTAAATGTTTCCTTAACTGATTTGTCTCTTTCACAATAAATAGTTGTGGAGTTAATCCTCCATTAAAAAATTTACAATATTGTTTACTTTCATAGTGTAGAAATAAGGGTCATATCTACCATTTATTGACATCGTTTTTATGTTGTTGTTGCTGGGGTCATACAATAAAAATTTGCTTGGTTTGAATTGATTGGCCATTTCTTCTTGGGAAAATTTATACTCTTTGTCTCCATAAACCAATTTAGCGCCCAGAAATTTCATTTCATCTTGTTGTTCGTTCTTGCCGAAGTCTAATCTTAACCTTTCAGGAAAAACATCTGATGGGAGATTAAAAGTGACTTCTTGAACATTCATTGAACCATTTACTCTTGCAAAAACAAATTTGTTTGATGAAAACGTCTTTTCTCCTGGCTCATAATAATATACCTCAAAAACATCATCCTTTTTTGTCAACACCTCCAAAACTACTTTTAAATTCGGAGACTCTTTTATTTGGGTCGAGTCTTCCGTAGACTTTTCGGTTTTAGGTTCTTGCTTACAACCAATAATACTAAACAGGGCAATAAGGATTAAAAAAAAATTTTTCATGTTTTTGTGATTTAAAAATTTTCTAGATTCCGTTCAACTATTCCATATAAAATTACATCGGGATGATGCAGCTCAATTAATTCTTCATTAATTCTGATTCCTCTTACAAAAATTATTTCCTTAAAATGGTAAGGCAAGAATTTAAGTAATTCAAAAGTATAGGAATCTCCAACAATCATAAGGGAAAGGCCCTTGTTGTTATTAGGGTTTGTAATAATCCTAGCGCCATTTTTTCCTTTCTTTGAAGTAAATTTAAAGCTGTTCCTATCTTTGGGAACAAACGTGATCTTTGTGTCCTTGAAAAAGGAATAAGAATTGTCAACACCCATTAAATTTAGCAAATCCCCCGAAGAATAGTTTTTATTGACATCAATTTTAAAGTCATCTATTGTGAGTGCTTTGGACACATTTAAATTGTATCCCATTTTGTTGATAAGGTTCTGATAGGCCTTAAAAGAACCCAAAGAGTTCCAATGACTGTCAAGTTTAAAGTAAAGTGGCAAGTTTGTTTTGGTCTTAAATTCCAATATTTCTTGCTTTTGAGGAACAAAATCAATGCTTGTGTTTGCCAAAAACTTTTCAAGTTGTTTAACCCTCTCCAAGGGTTGTTTTTCCTTTCTGCTAAATCTATATGGTATATTTTCTCCATAAACGCTATGCTTGTCAGGATAAATACTCACGTAAAAATCCGCATTGATAGAATCGGCCTTTATTGATGCATTGTAGAGCATTGAACCCAAATGCTCCAAACTGTTATTTGGAAAAGGGTTGTTGTTGTAGTATGAATGTCTACTTGGATCCACCCAGTAAAAAAGCATATCGTTATTCCCGACAATTACGCGTTCTTCCCTTGGGGATGTATTAAAAATTTTAGCCTTGATTATTCCCCCATAGGATATCATTTTGTCCCTAAATCCAAAATTGTCGTTAAAATAATTTTCAAACTGAAGAGGATATTCATCTATTGAATTATAATTAAACTTTGGCTTGGCAAACAGTTCTCTTTTTTCCTGTATTTCAGTGTTGTCCAGGTCAAAGATGCTATCCATCAAAGGAGAAGCTATTAAAAGCAAAAAAATGATTGCAAAAACCATTTCGAAAGTCACCTTCACTTGGGTCTCTCTGAACCTTAACCAAAATGCAAATATCAGGGCTGTAGAAAATACTAATGAGAGAGTTATGTTTACTGCAATTTTACCTTCACTTTTCTTTTCCGTTAATTGCTTCACCAAGGGCCGTAAATTCTTTGAGATAAAAAATGGGTCCGATCTATTTCCTCTTACCTTTCTGCCAAAGACCATCCCCTCTTTAACAGTTACAAAACTATTGGGAGTAAAGTAGGCCTCCCAATTGCCTTTTGATATGGTTTTGATGTTTTTTCCATATCTAAAGTCAATTTTGTCTATCTCTACGGGAGAAGTTTTGAGCCTATTGCCAAAATCGAATCTAATTTGGGCTAAATTCAAACTATCAGGTATTGAGAATTTTATCCATTGAAAGTCATTAGACCCTTCAACTAAAATTCTCTGAGAATATTTCTCATTAAAAACCTTAATCGAATCACGATAAAAAAGCTGAAAGACATCATCCTCTTGGACTTTAAGCTTAATATCAATCTCTATCTCTGGAGAACTCGAATTAGTTAAAACATAGTTTTTGTTATAGCTATAGATACCAATGAACAAACCTCCCCAGAAAATGAGAAACAACAATATATGTTTAGGGCTTTTCTTATTCATCAACTTCATTAAAACCTAAAATATATGAAGGGATTATAGCTGTTCGTTGCCAATTCAAACAAACTAAACACAAACAATAGTATATAAAAGGGATGTTTTATGTAGGACAAAATAGTCGTTGTCTTTTCGTGTCCAATTTTTCTTAGCAAATATGTCTTCACGTTTGTAGACAATAAAATCGCCAAAAAAAGGACGAACATGAAATATGGATTCATATACTGAAACACCTCATTATAATTGTTGTTCAACGAAAACATTGAGCCAATATAACTCAATCCAGAGGAAAGTGTCTCGGCCCTAAAAAACACCCACCCGAAAAGCACAACAAGCATTGTATAAGCATGCCTAAACAAACGAGGGGTCTTGGTAAGAAGCTTTTCTAGTCCAAGACGTTCCAAAATCAAAAAAAAACCATGGTAAAGGCCCCAAACTATGAAGCTCCAACTGGCCCCATGCCATAAACCTGTTATGAAAAAAACTATCAAAAGATTGATATACGTTCTTGCCAGACCTTTTCTGTTCCCCCCTAATGGGATATAAAGATAATCCCTAAACCAGCTGGATAGTGAAATATGCCATCTTCTCCAAAATTCCTTTATGGATCGACTTATATATGGAAGGTTGAAATTCTCTAAGAAATCAAATCCAAACATTTTTCCCAAACCAATCGCCATGTCGGAATAGCCAGAAAAATCAAAATATATTTGAAACGCGTAACAAACGATTCCCAACCAATAGGAAGGTGCTCCTGCATACCCTGTTCCATCAAAAACAAAATCTGCTACAAATCCCATTTGATTGGCTATTACCACTTTTTTAAACAGCCCAACGATAAACCTTTTTATGCCTTCAGAAAATTGTTCAAAATTAAACTTCCTCTTTTTGCGTATTTGTTTTTCAACATCAATATATCTGACTATTGGACCGGCTATTAATTGAGGGAACATGGAGATATAAAGGCCCAACGAGACAAGGTTTTTTTGTGGTCTTACCTTTTCATAATAGACATCTATCAGATAAGACATTCCTTGAAATGTGAAAAAAGATATCCCTATCGGTAATATTATTTTACCCAAACTAGTATTCTCCAATATGCCAAAGTTTTTTAGTGATTCTTCGAAGAAATTGGCATATTTAAAATAGACTAAAAGTAGAATGTTTATTAGCAAAAAAAACCAAAGAGCGTATTTGGAGTTTGTTTGCTGATTTTTTTTTAGAAATAGCCCAATAGAAAGTCCGCCAATGTAATTAAGGGCTATTGAGAAAATCATCAGCATAACCAATTTATTCTCTCCCCAAGCGTAGAAGAACAAGCTCGCCAAAGCTAAAAATCCATTCCTATATTTGGTGTTTATCAGATAATAAACAGCAAGGACAATTGGCAAAAAGAGAAACAAAAAAGTTGTTGAGCTGAATATCATTTGATCAATGTCTTAGAAAAGGTAATCCCATGTCCTTAGATGAAATGTTGATTTCCCCTGAAAATTGCCAGTCAATATTCAAACTGGCATCATCATATCTTATTCCCCCCTCCGAATTCTTGTTGTAATAGTTATCGCACTTGTAAAAGAAATGGGCCGATTCGCTCAACACAACAAAGCCATGTGCAAATCCTCTTGGAACGAACAATTGTTTTTTATTCTCAGCGGTTAATTCGACAGAAACATGTTGGCCATAGGTCTTGGAACCCTTTCTTAAATCAACGGCCACATCCAAAACACTTCCCTTTATAACATTGACCAATTTGGCTTGGGCATGTTCCCCTTTTTGAAAATGTAGCCCTCTTAAAACTCCTCTTGTTGAATAAGATTGATTGTCCTGTACAAAATTTACTTGTTGCCCGATTGCCTCACAAAAGGCCTTATGGTTGAAACTTTCAAAAAAATAACCTCGTTCGTCTTCAAAAACTCTTGGTTCTATAATAAAACATCCTTTCAACTTGGTTTCAGTTATCTTCATTGGTTCTCCTTGTTCAAAATGCCTAAAAGGTTTTTCCCGTAGCCACTTTTCATTAGTGGTTCTGCTAATTCCTTGAATTGATTTTCATCTATAAAGCCCATTTCATATGCAGCGGCCTCTATAGCGCCGATCTTTAATCCCTGACGCTCTTCTATGACCTCAACAAATTGAGATGCCTGCATCAACGATTGGAAAGTTCCAGTGTCCAACCAAGCTGTTCCTCTATCCAGTATGCTTACACTGAGTTGGCCTTTATTTAGGTATTCCTTATTTACATCGGTAATCTCCAATTCTCCCCGCGGACTTGGCTTTATGTTCTTTGCAATAGAAACAACCTCATTGTCATAAAAATATATTCCTGGAACTGCATAGTTGGATTTTGGGTTGACTGGTTTTTCTTCTATGCTGATTGCCTTGCCGTCATTGTCAAATTCGACCACACCATAGCGTTCCGGATCATGAACTCTGTAAGCGTAAATAACACCCCCTTTGGGTTCATTATTTGCCTGTAAAAGTTTTGACAGGCCGGTACCATAAAATATATTGTCTCCAAGTATAAGAGCCACCTTGTCATTACCAATGAACTCTTCGCCTATGACAAAAGCTTCAGCCAAACCGTTAGGTGATTCTTGAACTTCGTAGGTAAATGAACACCCATATTTCTTTCCATCACCCAATAGATCTTTAAAAAGTGGTAAATCCTTTGGTGTTGAAATAATAAGGACCTCCCTTATTCCAGAGTACATTAAAGTGGATAGTGGATAATAAATCATTGGCTTGTCATAGATAGGCATTAATTGCTTACTAACAGATAAGGTTAATGGGTGTAATCTAGTACCTGACCCTCCGGCCAAAATGATTCCTTTCATTTTCTTGGAAATTTATAGGTATTGCTTTTTATAGTATTCTTTGTAGTCTCCCGAAGTAACATGGTTAAGCCACTCCTGATTATCGAAGTACCAGTCTATAGTTAGCTCAAGACCTTGTTCAAAGGTTACAGAGGGCTCCCAACCAAGCTGAGTATTTATTTTGGATGCGTCTATGGCATATCGCAAATCGTGACCAGGGCGATCCTTAACAAAAGTTATCAATTCTTCGGAAACTCCTTCAGTTCTTCCTAGTTTTTTGTCCATTAGCTTGCATAACAGCATAACTAAATCAATGTTTTTCCATTCGTTAAACCCGCCAATGTTATAGGTTTCACCATTCGTTCCTCTATGAAAAACCAAATCAATAGCCTTGGCATGGTCTTTTACATACAACCAATCTCGGGTATAATTTCCGTCCCCATAAACGGGCAACGCTTTATTTTGAATGATATTGTTGATGAATAAGGGTATCAATTTTTCGGGAAAATGGTTTGGCCCATAATTGTTAGAACAATTGGAGATTACAAAAGGTAACCCATAAGTTTCCCCATATGCCCTAACAAAATGATCTGAACTCGCCTTAGACGCCGAATAAGGGGAGTTAGGACTATATGGTGTAGATTCAGTAAATAGGCCCGAATTTCCCAGAGCTCCATAAACCTCATCAGTACTAACATGATAAAAACGGAAATCTGGGTTCTTATTTGCTATTTTAACCGATTGGTTCAATAGGTTTACTGTGCCCAAAACATTAGTTTTCACAAAAGAAAGCGGATCAGAAATAGACCGATCCACATGAGACTCTGCTGCTAAATGGATAACACCATCAAATTCATTTTCTGAAAAAAGTTTAGTCAGAAAATCATCTTCCGTTATATCCCCCTTTATGAATGTATAATTGGTTTGGTCTTCAATATCCTTAAGATTCTCTAAGTTACCCGCATAAGTTAGTGCATCAATATTATAGACATGATAATCTTGGTAGTTTTGAACAAAATGTCTTACCACGTGAGAACCTATGAAACCGGCCCCTCCTGTAACTAATATATTTTTTTTGTTGCCTTTCCCCATTAAAATTTGAAGTGTAATTTTCTTAAATAAGTACGCTATTCTTTGGTCTTTTGGCGAATGTACGGTAATTCCTATCCAAAACAAGACTCACCTTTCCTGTTAGCCCATTTTCGTGGAGTATGTTCTTTGCAAAGTCGTACCATGTCATTGCCTTGCCATCTGTAACATGGTATGTGCCAAAGAATTTTTCACCCATTATAATCTCCTCTAGGATAAATTTTGCCAATGTCTCGGTGTCCGTTGGGCACCCTATCTGTTGGTCGGTAATCCTTAACTCCAACCCTTGTTCTGCCTTAGCCAGAATAGTACGATAAAAGTTATGCCCAAACTTTTTACTGTACAACCAAGATGTCCGAATAATAAAATGGTTGGGTAATATTTTGCGAATATTTTGCTCCCCCTCTAATTTTGATTTTCCATATTCGTTGATTGGGTTGGTTACATCTTCTATTGTGTAGGCTTGATCTTTGTTGCCATCAAAAACATAATCCGTTGAAATATGAACTAATGTAACATTCTGTTTCTTGCAGGCCATGGCTAAGGATTTTACAGCCTCAGCATTTACCTTAAAGGCATCAACAGGAATCCTTTCTGCCTGTTCGACATTGGTATATGCGGCACAGTTAATACAATAATTATAATTGCCTGTTTTTAAGGTCTGTTCAATTTCTTCAGGGATAGTGATGTCCAGTTCCCTTGAGGTTTTAAAGTCAAAAATCGATTCTTTAAAATCAATGATATAATCCTTCAATGTTTTTCCCAGCTGCCCCCCTGCTCCAGTTACCAAGATTCGTTTCATTGTTTTTCTGTTTGATTTATCCTGAACTAAAACTAAGGCTATTTCTGATTATAGGATTTTAAATATCTGTTAAGTTCCAACAACGCCAAGATTCCAAACACCAATATCAATAATAAGACGGGGAGTTTAAATTTATAGCTATTCCAAATACCCTTTTGTTCTACTCCACGGGTTGGAAAATCACTGATTACATTGATGATGGTTGACTTATTGGCTCTCTCCCTATTTAATTGCACCAGTCTTTCCTTAAGTACATCCTTTTCCTGCACTAGGGCGAGTTCTCTACTACTTGCCTCACCTGTTTCTGCCATATTGATACTAGTACCTTGCATAGGTTTATCAGCTTCTTTTACCAAGACAGTTCGATATAGACTTTGAAGCGAATCAATTTCAGTCAACTGTCTTTTATAAATCTCTTCTTGAAGGTCCAGGTTTTCATCATTAATCCTTTTCTGAAGCTTGAAATACTCATTAACAGAGATAGAGTTAATAATTGAAGGTTGAGTTTTCTTTGCCACTCTGTTATCCGTACTAATCAAAGAAATTTGATGGAACCTGGCATCCATGGAGTTAAAATTCTGCAGATAATTCTCATAATCAATTGCCTTAACGGTGGTAGTGTCCAACTCTCTAATAAACTCATCAAAAAGCTTGATTTTCTGATTTTCATCGGAATAGGAGTCTGTAAAAATCTCTTTTATACTAGCCGCTTCATGTTCCGTGATGTCCAATGCGGTAGCCAGAGCTACAGAGTCCTGTGCCTTGGCCAAATCATTATAAAAAGCAATATTGTTGTATAACTGTTGAACACTATTGAAGTTTGGCTCTACCACCATTCTGGAAATATATCTCTCCGGCAAAACCTTATCCAAAATAAAGCCTCCAACACCACCTAGAATAATCGCGGCCGCTATTACTATAATGTTCTTTTGAACAAAAAGGAGAAACAGCATGATGATATGAAAAATTCCCTTGAATATGCTACCAATGAAATTGAAGAACTTTTGAAAGCCCCTGCCAATCATTTGGAACAACTGTCCCAAATCTATTTCATCCGAATTGTTCTGATTTACTGGTTGGTCTGCCATTACCTTATAAATTGAATAGTTGTTTTAAAATCCTGTCCGTTATCAAATATGTGGGCTTTACCCCTGTTGTTCCCAATCCACCAGAAGCCAATGTGCTTCCAGTTTCCAAGGGATTGTCCGATGCGTAGTAGGCGTATCGTACTCTCACATCTTTTTTAATGCTCTTTCGTATTTGGGAAGCCGATTGTATCGCCTTTTGATAATGCACTCCTTCCATTTCCAATCCAATCACGTTCCAAGTGGATTCATGGAAGAACTGGAGAATGTCCCTATTCTGCAATGATGTTCCCAATACAGTTACCATGGTGCCCTCCATTACTTTAAGACCATGACCTTCAAAGTCTGATCCGCTAAGTTCATTTTTAAAGGGATAGTTGTCAGCTGTTCCCTCAAAAATATGGGCCGATGGAATCATTAAATCGCCTTTGCCGCCTTCCAAAATGCCCGCCTTTCCCATGATGGAGACCGAATCCACATTAAGAAAAATCTTTTCTTCTCCTTCTTCCATGGGCTTTAGGAGCTCATCTATGGTCTCATAAGCCTGTTCCCCAAAGGCATAGTCCATCACAAATATAACGGGTTTTTCTTCCTGTGAAATACCTTCTGGGAACTTATAACAGCAACTTTGCTTGCCGAACTTGGCCGTATCAAAAATCTGTACATCGATGTTGGCCCCGGATTCGTCCTCAAGAAAGATCATGCCGTTCTTTTCAGCATGGCTTCTTACTTTTTTATTGAGCGATTTATGCTTCTCGGAGCCCAATGCCTCATAAATATCCAAGGAATCACTGTCTGGAAACTCTTGTGCCAATGCCTTTTTGGCAAAAAGGGAGTTCATCACACTGTGCATGTTGGCGCTTATGATATGAAGTGGCCTGTGGATCAAATTATGATCCTTTAACGTACTCTTGATTTTATCCGCCCACTTCTCACCATGCAAATGATGTCCCAAACGCTCCCTTAGCAGCGGGCTGAAGGTAATGGTCCTTTTGTTGCCCGTGGTCTCTTCCTCAATGGCCAATTTACCCAACCAATAGATCACGTTGAGAAAACGGTCAGGGTCCTCTGAGGTCTTCAGTTTATTCTCAATTTCCACCACCTCATCAAAGGTCCTGCCCAGGATATTGGCGCAATGAATCAAGGCAACCTCTCTTTCCTCATCATCTTTTTCTTCGGAAAGCACAAACTCCGTTAGCTTGTCCCAATCACGAATGGTGGCATTGCCATTATCCACCAACACCCTTCTGCAGATCTTGCCCGACTCAACGAACAAAAACGTCAGGTGGGTCAAAATATCATAGATGTCGCTCCTACCACGAGTGATCTCGATGTTCATCTGCTCATCATCGATACGGTAACAGTTTCTCCTACGTTTGGGAGGAACAATCGCTTTTAAATGGGATTTGGCAAAACCTTCATCCGAGGTCAAATTGATAAATCGGCACTCCTCGATCCCTTCCGGCAAACGTTCCAGCACATAGATAAGTCCGTTGAGTTCCGCTTTGTCTTCGGCAATGGTGCCGTAAATTTCGGGTCGTAACAATAAAAGAGCACTGCGCAGTGCATTCCCAGAAACACCCGAGGGCTTGTAAAATCCACGGTTGAGCAAATGTCGCATGGTAATGTACAAGCGCTCGATCGCATTGGTGGACTCCTGCGCCCTAGTCGTCTGTTTTACTTCTGTTGCCATCATAACTTCTGGCAAAAATAAGTGAATTCCTATGAAAATGAAGCCGTTCCAAGTCAACTAATTTTAAAGGGCTGCAGCCCATCGGCCACTTTGCGGTCGTTCGCAAGGCGCTGCACCTTGTTCTGACCACCCAATTTCCCTATGGATTTCATGTAGTCCTGAAAACCATTCGGTTGAATACTCTTGATTTTCAATGGCTGAAGAATGTTGCCGTCAATCAAATCAAAATAGTAACTATTCTGCTTTTTCATGCTCTCTTCAATAATCTTAGAGAATCTTGCTTGGTCTGATGGTGCTCGTTCAAACTCAATGAACCATTCATGATAGGGTAGTTCTCCCTCCTCTGGAGTAGTCTGTGGAGCCACCGTAAACTCATTTACCAAGGCATCCGTCTGCTCAACCGCCAGTCTAAGTGCCTCTTCCACTTCTTTGGCAATCACATGTTCCCCAAAAGCGGAAATGAAGTGCTTGATTCTCCCAGAAACCACCACTTTATAAGGGTTCTTAGAAACAAACCGAACGGTATCCCCAAGGTTGTATCCCCATAACCCGGCATTGGTGGAGATGACCATTGCGTAATCCACATCCAATTCCACATCGGCAATGGTCAATCGCTTGGGGTTTTCATCAAAAAACTCATCTGCCTTTACGAACTCGTAAAATATACCCGCATCCAATAGCAAAAGCATCCCTTTCTCATTTTGCGAGTTTTGATAGGCAAAAAACCCTTCACTGGCCGGAAAAAGCTCTATACTGTCCACTTTTCTGCCCATTAGGTTTTCAAATTTGGCACGATAGGGCTCATAGTTCACACCGCCGTAGATGAACAATTGGAATCCTTTAAAAAGGTCGCCGACCTTTTTCCCTGTCTTGGCATGGAGTTTTTCAAAATACATCTGTACCCAGGACGGAATCCCGGCAATAACGGTCATATCCTCGTTTTCCGTCTCCTCAACGATTTTGTCCACCTTGGTTTCCCAATCTTCTATGCAATTCGTTTCCCAACTGGGCAACCGGTTTTTCTGGAGATAATTGGGGACGTAATGAGCCGATATTCCCGAGAGCCTACCCAATTTGATGCCGTTCTTTTCTTCCAATTCGGGACTCCCTTGTAAAAAAATCATACGTCCATCCACAAAATCAGCATTTCCCGTTTCGTGTATATAGTTGAGTATCGCATTCCGTGATGCCTCGACCTGATTTTTGATGGAGGGTTTTGTAATGGGAATGTATTTGGCCCCCGATGTGGTTCCTGATGTTTTCGCAAAATAAATGGGTTTGCCCGGCCAAAGTACATCCGCCTTGCCATAAATAATTTGCTCTACGTAGCCTTTAAGCTCTTCGTAATCCCTAATGGGAACACATTCCACAAAATCTTGGTGTGATTTGATTGTCCCAAATTGATGGTCCTTGCCAAAAATGGTTCCCTTGCCCTGGGAAACCAAGTGATTAAACACCTTTTGCTGGGTTTTCACTGGTTGGTTGACCCATTTCTCGGTCTTTTTGGCAATCCGGTTGGCAAATATTTTGGCTGCAAATGCTTTTAAGGACATTTAGTTGAAATCAATATAGTTCTGTGGATTCACGGGCTTTCCTTTTCTCCAAAGCTCAAAATGAAGGTGGGGACCCGTAGTAAGTTCTCCCGTATTTCCGATGGAGGCAATCACTTCACCTGCTTTGACCAAATCACCTTGAGACTTACTCAATGAGCCATTGTGCTTATACACAGAAGTAATTCCCTCTTGATGCTCTATGATGATGACATAGCCTGTTTCCGTGGTCCATTCGGCAAACAGCACGGTGCCATCGGCAATGGACTTTACAGGCGTGTCCTTCGGCGCCACCAAATCCACCGCATAATGTTTGGTCTTTTGGTCGAAACCTTGGGAAACGGTTCCATTGACAGGGGAGAAGAACAAGGTCCCCAGATTCTCCACGTCCCGTTCAAAAAGATTATACTTGTCCTCCAGCTCCACCTCTTCGCGCAAGAGCAGGTCTTGTCGTATCGGAGTTAGATCAACGGAGGCTGGATCCAACTTGTATTGCTCAAAAAGAGAATCACGGTTCATTTGATTGTTCTCCACATCGCCCCGCAGCACCTTCCTGACATTATCCAAATACCGATTGGTATAGTTAAGTACGGTAACCAAAGAGTCCGTTTTATAGGTCAGTTCCGTGGCTTGGCGCTTCAATTTGGTGGAAGAATAGCCCGGAATGTATTCCCGTAAAGGTGTAAAGGCAATGATCAAGGTGGTAATTCCTATCAAAACAATAATGAACATGGTCCCGGTAACAAAAACATTCAGCCTGTTGAGCTTAAAGGATATCTTTTCCTCAAAGGTGCTCTCGTTAAGAATGACCAAGCGGTACTTGTGCAGCAGCTTGCGTTTTATCTCCTTTCTTTTCTTTTTGTCCTTTGCCATGATGAACAAAGATAGGCTTAGATTTTAATATGCATGTTAAGCTTTTTAAAAAGCTGAAGGGGATAAGTTCTTAAAAATCATTTTCAAATGCTAATTTTCGTTAATCGAACATGCTCTTCAACATCTTTTTAGTACTTTTACATTTCTAATCAAAGTTTTGAAGATATGATTGCTCAAACTATATTTCTTGGAATGCTGGGCCCTTGGCAGATCGCTTTGATCGTTGCTGTGGTGGTTTTACTTTTTGGAGGTAGAAAAATTCCTGAGCTTATGAAAGGATTGGGAAGCGGAATCAAAGAATTCAAGGACGCTACCAAGGAAGACGACAAAATCGAAGGAGAAAGAAAAGAGTCAAAATCCTAAATTGACCTTTTGTAGCTTGAAACCCGTTGTTTTTTAGTTGGTTTTCGACCAACGACAACATTTTTTCAACGTTCAATGCTGCAAATCACTTCTTTCACAACAAAAAATTATCACCCCACTTACCATATTCTATTTTAGCGGTTCAAACTAAAATGTTAAGCCCCCTATGCTTAACCTCCAAATGAACCAAAATCGTTCATTTGTGCAGATGGAGTGGTAATGAAAAGACTGATCTTGCTTTTATTCTTATTATGCTCTTTTGGGATGTTTTCCCAAGAGCTTGCCCTATCCGAGCATGATGGGACATCTTCACATTCCGGCAACTTAAGGCCATATTCAAAAAGGAATTCTTCAGATGATGTAACACAACTTGATGGGTTGACCGATAAAAAGCTTGCCCGCTACCTTGAAAAAGAAGGTGTTGCCGAAAAACTTATTGAAAAAGCAAACGAGTACTTCGACAAAATGTGGTACGCCGAATCCGCACGCATTTTTGATATTGTACTGGAGAAGACCGAGGCTAAGCATACCCTACCATTGCTCTCCAGGGCAGGGGATTCCCACTATTACATCGGGAACCTTGAGAAGTCCTACAAATGGTATAACGAAATCTACCGGTCGTACGAAAATCAGATGGAGGAGGACACTTTTTTCAAGTATACCCAAACCCTGAAGGGGACCGGCAAATATCGACGAGCCGCCGCCCTCACAAAAATAGTACGGCAAAAAAGGGACGAACCCTTGAACGAACTGAAAAAAATCGACAATAACACCTGGAAAGGAGCTTACACGGTAAAAATCAAAAATTTGGGAATCAACTCCCCTTATTCGGATTTTTCCCCTATGTTTCACAACGGATCGGATATCGTTTATTCTTCCGCTAAGGATTCCTCTGTACTGACCACCAGAAAATATCGTTGGACCAATCAGCCCTTCTTGGACCTATATGTTTCAAAAAGGAAAAATGAGGAAGGGGACCTATCCTCCCCGAAAAAATTCTCCAAGAACATCAACACCAAATACCATGAGGCCTCCCTGGCTTTCTCCCCAGACCAGAAAACCATCTATTTCACGAGGAACAATTATGGCAAAAGGCTGAAAAGGGGTAAAAACGGCATCAACCATTTAAAAATATACCGTTCAAGATTCGTTAGTGGAGCTTGGACCAAGGGCGAAGAGCTACCCTTCAATAGCGAGGATTATTCCACTGGCCACCCTGCCATAAGCAAGGATGGCACAAAAATGTACTTTGTTTCCGATAGACCTGGCGGTTTTGGGGAAACGGACATCTACATGGTGGACATTCATGAAAATGGCACGTTCTCCGAGCCTCAAAACCTAGGAAGGACCATCAACACCGAAGCAAAGGAAATGTTTCCTTACATCGCGGAAAACGCCCTTTATTTCTCTTCCAACAGGCCCTTGGGGTTTGGCGGTTTGGATGTGTACAAATCTGAAGGTACGAATGGACAATTCAGTGTTGGTATCAATATGGGACAACCCATAAACAGCAATCGTGATGACTTCTCCTATATTATTGATGAAAAAGGGACTCAAGGTTATTTTGCATCCAACCGGAAAGGTGGCAAAGGGGATGATGACATCTATTCCTTTGCATATACCCTTAATTCAAATTCCATTTCAGGCAGTGTCGCTGACATGGTAACCAGACAGCCCATCCCCAACGCAGATGTTTCCCTTATCGCCAAAGATGGTTCGGCACTAAATACTTTAGTTGCTGATTCCACAGGGAACTATACTTTCCAATATTTGAGCCCAACCACTGACTACATGGTGGTAGCCAATAAAGAGGGTTATGGGACCGACAGCTTATCAGTAAGCACCAAGGAAAACGAGAATGTTTCCGTAGAACAGTTTTTAAGGAAGGTCAAAAAAGAAAAGCCCATTGTTGAAGTTTTCGAGCCCAAGGACGTTCTTTTCAATTTTGACAGTTTTGAAATTACCCCGAAATCAGCAAGGGAATTGGACAAACTCGTTACCGTCCTAAAAGACAATAAGGGATTATCCCTGAAGATAGCGTCCCACACCGATGCCATTGGGCCAAAGGCCTATAACAAATACCTGTCCGAAAAGCGGGCCAAATCCACCAAGGCTTATCTGATTGCTCAAGGAATTGACGAATCAAGAATCATTAGCGCCATTGGCCACGGAGAGGAGCGACTGCTCAATGATTGTTCAGATGGTCATCCCTGTGCACCCGCACAACATCATTTGAACAGGAGATCGGAGTTTATCCTTATTTCTGAATAATTCCTGCCTTATTTTATTGGTTTCATAGCATTTCAAGCCTGAAAGTGGCGAACAAAGTGCATTTCGTCGATTATTTCCTTCGGCTATCTGCTCATGGCAATATGCATTTCATCGATCAAAGAAATAGCCTTACGGATTTTCAGTCCTTCCCCCTCTCTTTCAACCTTTTTTTAGTGCTTTTCAACCTCCAGATTTCGATGCTTATGCTACAAATCAAATCTTTGACATGTCTTTAAACCTTAAATCATACTTATGAAAAAATTACTACTTGTTAAAGAGATTTATATTGAAGGGTTCCGCAACTTGGGGCACTTTTTAGTTGAAAAATATTTTAAAATCTTTGCCTGGTTCAGCTTTGTCATGTTCTTCATAGTGCTTTATGCATTTGTATACAGGATAGCCACGGGCTTTGCATTTGATTAACCCCCTAAGCTTTAAAGAACAAAAAGGCCCGAACTAATCGTTCGGGCCTTTTTGCTTTATATAAATTGTCTTCTACTTAATCAGAAGCAGGGGTAGACGGTTCAAAATCAATCGTCTTCAATATAGCTTCCAATTCAAACATATAATCCCTTTTTGCTTCGGATGGTGCAAAGGTAAATCCTTCTATGACCATTTTCCGGTTGTTTTCCTTATCGCTGATGATGTAGGTTAAAAATGGGCCCGCCATTGGGTAGCCATGAATTTCCCAAACACCTTTGACCTCCGCGGCCTTTTTACCTCCTATTTCTGCGGGAAATACATACGGAGAAAAGGCTTTTTCGGTAATCATGTACGTATCCTCGTAAGGCCCTGGAATATATTTTTGACCGATGGAATCACGCATGTGAACAATATCCTGCACAAAAGTGGAATCGTTGCTAAAGTAATCCCATGGCATTTCGTATGCGATGATGTTCATGGTTCCTTTTGGGATTTCGATGTCCATCCAAACAAAGTTATCCTCCCTTTTACCTACTTTGTACAAGGATGGCACGTTTAAATGAATGCCAAACTCTTCCTCCAAGGCGTTGTCCTTACTCAAAGAACGTTGAAACCGTCTTTGGGCCTCGGCTATCTCGTTAGCTCTAAATTCTTTAATGGCCCTATCAGCCAAAGAATCCAAGTTTTTGATCATCACTTCTTCCGTAGGTCCTGTCACGACCGCTACTTTCTGCGGTTTTGAATACGCATCGTCCTTGATGTGCGCTAAAGACGTAGAGTCCTGCTCCACATAAAGGATAGACCTGGAATGCGTGGTCGTGCCCTTGAATACCTTTGGGGGCACCTGGGTTATACTGAATTTTGGCTCTATTTGTGGCAGCCCAACAATTTGGGCCGCAAATTCGTCCCTTATCTTTTCTCCTACGGGCCCTCTCCAGAGCTCGGTGTCCATAATGACCATCAAGGAATTGATGCCCCCTGTGGAAGGCGGAAGAAATCTTTCATTTGAGCCTGAGTCCTTACAAGCTCCCAATGCCAACATCGCTGTAGCAAATAATAGTGTTCCTAATTTTTTCATCTTGTGTTAAATTTACGAAGAACAATCACACAATTTAAGTTTTGTGCCCGGTTTTAGATTATTACCACTAATACCATTCCATTCTCGTAAATTTTCAATGGAAATCCCAGGATATTGACGGGAAATGGTCCACAACGAATCGCCAGACCTTACAGTATGGATTTTGGAACCCCCTGCAACCGTGGTTCCTGAAGTTTTGGAACTGGTGCTTTTTGCCGTGTTTTTGGCGATATAGGGCTTTCTTGGAAAAATAGTCAATCGTTGCCCAATCCGGAGGTTGTTGCTTCTCAATCCGTTCCATCTTTTTATTTGGCTAACCCCAACGCCATATCGTTCCGCAATCTTGCCCAGATAATCCCCACTTTTAACACGATATCTGATTTGGTCTTGAGCCGTTACCATATTGGGCATTGGCTTTTTCAAAGAGTCCAACTCCTTTTTTACATAGGCGTAGATTTCCTCCTCATTTGACACAAATTTTCCAATTTTGGACACGGGCAATCGCAATGCATAATCCTTCCCTTTCACTTTCGGAATGATATTCAGTTTGTAGGCTGGGTTAAGCATTTCCAATTCCTCTGTTCCGATATCCACCAACTTGGATATTTGATCAAAAGTGATGAGGTTTTTAACATGAACGGTATCCGTTTCAAAATAGGCGCGTTCCGCTTTTTTGTATTGTAATCCATGCTCTTCGGCATATTCAAAAATGTACATGGTGGCCAAAAATGCAGGAAGATACCCCGCTGTTTCACGTGGAAGAAACGGGCGAATGTTCCAATAGTTTTCGTATCCTCCAGAGCGTCGAATGGCTTTGTTCACATTGCCTGGACCGGAGTTGTATGCTGCCAGGGCCAAATCCCAATCCCCGAAAATACCGTAGAGTCTCGAAAGATATTTGCTGGCTGCTTTTGTGGCCATGATTGGGTCGTGTCTTTCATCCACATAGCTGCTCACGTCCAAATCGTACATTTTTCCGGTACTGTACATAAACTGCCATAGTCCCTTGGCACCCACTCTAGACCTTGCCTTGGGGTTCAAGGCCGATTCCACAATGGCCAAATATTTAATTTCCAGAGGAATGTTCTGGTTGTCCAGTTCTTGCTCAAACAATGGAAAGTAAAACTGACTAGCCGTGATCATCCGTTGCATCAAATCCCTTCTTCTTGTCAAAAACGACTTGATCACGCTCTCCAACGATGAATTGTATGTAATGTTGAATGGTGTTTTTTCATCCATTCGAGCCAAGCGGGCCTTTAAGGTATCAGTGGGCAGGTCTACGGTAAAGATAGAGTCCTGTCCAGGTCCATTTTGGATCTCCAACAGCATATCACTGAACAGTTCAGCGTTGCTATGGAGTTCGTTCAGCCATAGACTGTCGTAACGCCAAGCCTCTTCCAAATCACGCAATTTGAACTTTCCGTCTTCATGCGTTTCCAAGGCCATCAGCTGACCATCTATTTTGATATTGGATACGGCAATGGCTGCTCTTTCCTCCCTGTCAACTAACGTGGAATCTTTTTCCGAATTCGACGCAACATCTTCTTGTTGTGCATTTACAAAGGAAACCGCGGAAAACATGGCTGCAAGAACAGCTATCTTCAATTTTTGGTTCATTTGGACTAAGGTTTGATATTTGGGGCGAACTAAAATGGCTTTTTTTTCTGAAATAGTAAAGCCAGGAGACAAAAATCTCCCTCTTTTAACGTTTCCCCCAATAACTCACAACGTGAGACTTAGCCCAATATTGCAGCGATTCCCGGTAAGGTTTTACCTTCCAGGCTCTCCAACATGGCTCCGCCCCCTGTAGATACGTAGCTTACTTTGTCCTCGAAACCGAACTGTTTTACCGCAGCAACGGAATCTCCCCCTCCTACGAGAGAGAATGCTCCTCCCTGGGTAGCTTCATCAATATAATTACCTACGGCGATGGTTCCCTTGGCAAAGTTCTCCATTTCAAAAACACCAACGGGACCGTTCCACAAAATGGTCTTGGAGGCCAATATCACTTGCTTGAAGATTTCCAAGGTCTTTGGACCTGCATCCAATCCTTGCCATCCATCAGGAATTTTGTCCACATCAACAAATTGTGTGTCGGCGCTATTATCGAAGTCGTTGGCCGCCAAAACATCAACCGGCAAGAATACCTTTACATTTTTTGCTTCGGCCTGCTTTAGAATGTCCAAAGCCAACTCCATCTTATCGTCCTCGCAGATAGAGTCTCCTACTTTACCTCCCTTGGCCTTAACAAAAGTATAGGTCATTCCACCGCCGATGATGAGGTTGTCGACTTTGTCCAATATGTTTTCGATGATAGTGATTTTGGAGGATACTTTGGCCCCTCCTAAAATAGCGGTCACAGGCTTTTCCCCCGTTTCCATCACTTTGTCAATGGCTTTGATTTCTTTGGCCAATAAATATCCGAAGCATTTATTTTCTGGGAAAAACTTCGCGACTATAGTCGTTGAGGCATGGGCCCTATGAGCGGTTCCAAAGGCGTCGTTCACGTAAATATCCCCATGCTGGGACAATTGTTCGGCAAAAGATTCGTCCCCGGATTCCTCTTCGGCATGAAAACGAAGGTTTTCCAACAACAGCACTTCCCCGTCCTGCAAACCGGTAACAGCTTCGGCGGCTTTTGCGCCTACGCAGTCTTCAACAAACTTTACCTGTACCCCGATAATCTCGGACACTTTTTCAACAATATGGGATAGGGACATATCCGGGTTTGGATTCCCCTTTGGTCTGCCCAAGTGGCTCATCAAAACAGCGGAACCGCCATCTTCCAGAACTTTGAGTATGGTCGGTTTTGCAGCGTCGATGCGGCTGGTGTCGGTCACATTGAAATCGCCATCCAACGGCACGTTGAAATCAACTCTGATCAATGCTTTTTTTCCTTCGAAATTAAAATCGTCTATCGTCTTCATGTGGTGTGTTCTTTTTTGCGAGTTCCAAATGTAAAGATTTCCTGCTTTTTCGGTGGTCGCACGGGCCTAATATTTCAAAGTTTTCCGCTTTTTAACCTTTTCGGTTTGATATGTTAAACCAGCCGAACGCCAGGCAAGGGTTCCTTGACCAACTTCAGCACTTAAAAATGTATCTTTGGGACATGCTTTTTAAAAATGTTCTAGGTCTCGAGCACATCAAAAACCATTTGGTAACCACGGCAGAAACGGGTCGAGTGGCACACGCGCAATTGTTCGTAGGACCCGAAGGCTCTGGGGTGCTGCCCATGGCGATCGCCTATGCCCAATATTTGCTCTGTGGCAATACGGGTGGTGAAAATGACGGGGAAAACACCGTTTGCAATACCAAATGCAACTCTTTGACGCATCCCGATCTTCATTTTGCCTTTCCCGTTTCCAATTCGGACAAGGTAAAATCACATGCGGTCAGTGATCATTATTTGGAAGAGTGGCGCCAATTTGTAAAGGAACAACCTTATGGCAACTTGTTTGATTGGTACCGCCACATCGGCATTGAAAAAAAGCAGGGCCAAATCGGGGTTGACGAAGCCCAGGACATGGTGAAAAAGCTCTCTTTGAAATCCTACGAAGGTGGGTATAAGGTATTGATTGTCTGGATGGCCGAAAAGATGAACATTTCCGCTGCCAATAAGCTTTTGAAACTCATCGAGGAACCCCCGAACAAAACCATATTGCTTCTTTTGGCCGAAGAGGAGGAACAAATTATCAATACTATACGGTCCCGTTGCCAAATCCTGAATTTTCCACCACTGGCGGAACAGGTCATCACAGATGAACTTTTACTGAAAGGGGTGCCCCAAACCGAGGCGCTGACCATTGCTTTGGAAGCCAATGGCAATTTCAACAAGGCACTCGACCTGCTGAACAAGGATTCTGAAGATCTGGTCTTTGAGCGTTGGTTTGTACAGTGGGTCCGGAGCGCTTTTAAGGCAAAGGGCAACAAAGGCGCCGTTCAAGAATTGATCCTATGGAGCGAAGAGGTGGCCAAAACAGGCCGTGAAGTGCAAAAAAAGTTCCTGAACTATTGTCTGACCATGATGCGACAAGCTCTCTTGCTCAATTATAAGGCCAACGAACTGGTTCATGTAAAAGTTCATATGGAAGGTTTTGATCTAAGGAAATTTGCTCCCTTTGTACATGAGAACAATATTTTGGATATTGTACAAGAGTTGGAACAAGCGATTTTTCACGTGGAACGCAATGGGAACTCCAAGTTGATTTTCACGGATCTATCCATAAAACTCACACGGCTTTTGCATGCAAAGGCCGCTTAAATAAACCTAACCATGAACAACGTATTTTCTAACGCCACAGAAATATTGCTGCTGGCCTTTTTAACCATTACTTTTTTACAGAGCGGAATCGATAAACTCATGGACTGGAAAGGCAACCTGGGTTGGCTGACCGGTCATTTTTCCAAGTCAATTTTCAAAGGGACGGTTCCCGTGCTTCTGGGTGTAATTTTGGTCTTGGAAATGCTCTCTGGAATACTTTCTGGAGTAGGCATATTCGAACTTGCTGTGGACGGTGAAAGCATGTTCGGTTTTTATGGCGCCATACTTTCTTCAGTGACACTTTTGATGCTTTTGTTAGGTCAGCGTGTGGCCAAAGACTATGTAGGGGCACAAACTATTGTTGTATACCTGATTCCAACTATTTTTTTAGTGTATTTGATGCAATAAAGCTTTACGAGCATGATTCTAGAACCCATACAACGTCCTGAGCTCACTGACAAAACCAAAAGTGCTTACGAGCAATTCGAAAGATTGATCATAGAAATCAAAAAAAAGAAACTGCCCGAAGAAATCGAGCTGGTCATCAATAAGCATATTACACAACTCAATGCTGTATCGGATGCCGATAAAAAATTGCGCAACGAAATCCGCAAAGAGCAATCCAAAATTGTTGGTTTGTTGGCCCAAAAACTCAAAATCGTGCCTAAAAATTATTTCAAAAAAACATGGTTTGTTTTGGGTATGACGGTTTTTGGACTTCCCATCGGAGCCGCTTTGGGAGTCAGCTTGAGGAACATGGCTTTTTTGGGCATTGGTTTGCCCGTTGGTATGTCAATTGGCCTTGCCATGGGTTCAAATATGGATAAAAAGGCAAAAGAAGAGGGTAGACAACTTGATATTGAACTTTAAACACAATCCATGTTTGACAAAAAAACAATCGCTCCTTTGGTGGTCATCGTAATCAGTTTAGTGCTTCTTGTTATTAATCTGATGGGATTGAAAAATGGCAATACTGCCATATGGGGCATTGTCTCGAATATATTATTGATTATTGCCATGGTCATTGTAATCTTCGAGAACAAGAAAAAGTCCAAAAAATAATCATCTTTCAATAAAAGAATGAACGAACAATTACACAACACCAAGGATTCTTCGGTTAATTCCATTTCAACTGCTCAAGCGGATTTAAGAAAAGCTTATGCTGATGGCTCTTTGGGTATTTTAGCTTCTGGAATGGTCTGGATGACGGCCGCACTGGTTTCCTTTTTGGTTTCTTCGCAAACCGCTATTTGGACCTTGTTTTTTGGTGGTATGCTTATTCATCCTTTGGGATTGTTACTGGCCAAGGTTGCGGGTATTCAAGGAAGTCATTCCAAACAAAACCCTTTGGGCCAATTGGTCATGGAAAACACCATTTTTATGTTGATGTGTATTCCCTTGGCCCTGCTCCTCTCCTTCCAGGACCATGCTTGGTTTTTCCAAGGCATGTTGTTGATTATCGGAGGAAGGTATTTAACGTTTGCTACGCTTTATGGCATTAAAACCTATTGGATATTGGGTGCTCTATTGGGCGCATCGTCCTTTATCTTGTTTTTCCTTGAGGCGTCCCCATCCATTTCGGCCCTTTCTGGCTCAATCATAGAGCTTGGATTTGGGGTATATATGTTTTTCTCTTATAAAGCAGCTGCCGCCAAAACAAAAAACCCACTCTAATGAGTGGGCTTTATTTACGTAAAGGGATGTATCGAGTTTAGTTCTCGTACTTATCGTTCAAAATCTTAAGGATTTCGTTGGTCAGGTCTTTGGCATCGTCTCCATAAATTACGGAACCGCCATCGCCGCCGCCTAGAATATAGGTGTAACCATTCGCCTTACCGTAAGCTCTGATTTCTTTTTTAACCTTTCTTACCAAGGTATCCATCTCAGCCTGGCCTTTTTGTTGCAATTGTTGCTCTTCTTGTTGCAACTGCTGCCCTATTTGTTGCCCTCGCTGTTGTAGTTGGGAATACTCCTCTTGTGCACTTTGTTGGGACATGCTCTGCGCCTTTGTCTGGAATTGCTGTAATTCCATTTGGAAGGCTTGGGAAATACTATCCCTTTTTTGTGTTATGGCTTGGGCCTTGGTTTGATATCTGGCGTCGACATCAATTTTTTCTTGATAGTCGTCCATGATCTTAACACTATCCACATATCCAATTTTGTTTTGCTGACATGCCATGGCCGTGATGGCAATCGCAAACACTACTAATTTTTTCATCTTTTACTTTTTATCGATGCGCAAAAATAGAAAAGCTTTTGGAAAGCCAATCATTAAGTTTTTGTCATCTCAAAATTGGGGTTCACTTAACCATAAGCATTTTCTATGCAAATATTCCCGGGGTATTGTCTCCCTTTATTTTGTTGACCCTCAGAAACGGGTCGTTTTAAGCGTTTCTTTTTGGTTTGATAGGATTGTGTGCCAGAAGGTGGGTTCGTTCGACAACGGCCCCGAAAATCACTTATTTCTTCCTTTTGAGGATATAGATTAAAGAGGAATGCTCTTTAGTGAAGATGGCTCTAAAGTTGGACCATAATCCCACAAAAAAAGCACTGATTAAATAAAGTTTGTTCCCCTTGTATTTTTCCGACAACATGGAAACGTAAAAAGCATCGAACCACATCGGTTTGATTTTTACCACCTCCATTTGATGGGGAGCAAAAAGTTTTGCAATGGACGTTTTAGAAAAATGCCAAAGATGCCTGGGCACATCAAAAGCTGCCCAATACGACTTATAATGTTTCGCATCAAAGGATTTAAAATTGGGTACCGCAATTACCAAAACGCCATCCTCTTCCAAAAGATTGGCCAAGGTTGTAATTTGCTCCTCAAGATTAGGAAGGTGCTCCAAAACATGCCATAGTGTTATGGCTTGAAATTTTTGTCCGGATACCTCTTTTAAGCTTTCCTGTAGATGTACTCCTTTTTGTTCAGCTAACTTCCTCGCTTTAGCATTGGGTTCTATCCCTGTTACCCTAAAACCTGAATTTTGAGCAGTAATTAGAAAATCCCCTGTTCCGGCCCCTAAATCGAGAAGGCTTTTGCTTTTAACATATTGATTTTCAATTAATTGAACCTTATCCTTAAGATTTTTTGCCTTAACCAGCTGGTACAGTCTGTCTGTAAGAGTAGATTTAGCGTCTGTATGGGAAATATAGTCCTCGCTTTCGTAATATGGACCGAGGTTTTGTGGTTGCGGTTTGGTTACCAGCATATCCAATCCTTCATCTCGATATAGCTCGAACGCTTCCCCTGAAACAGAAAAGTCTTTAGTTTTTAAAAACAACTTCATTATAATTATCTGTTGCCAAATATTCGTTTTTCAATTTCCGAAGATAGGACAAAACCTTTTCTCTTGAAATTGAATCTTCAGCTAAACAATCCTCTTCCGTATCGCTAAAAACTTCAATGGCAATGTACCAGTTTCCCACTCGAGAGGAATATGCATCTTCCAAAATTGGATTCATATCGGCAGATTTACTCAACGCTAAATCCAGAGCCATGGGAATTAAATTAATGGTCTTGGTCGGAATTTCAACTTCATAAAATGAAAAATAACAGGTATTGCCATCAACCAAAAACGGAACTTGTACATCCACATAATAATCATTGAGATTGAATTTTGTGTTGATGTAATCGTAAAATTCATTCGCATCTTTTGGGTCTTCAAAAACAAAAACATTCTTTTTGGGAAGACCTTTTTTAAATCGTTTTCCTTGGGTCAATTTATAATCTTTTATGTTTGGAGCAATCCGTAATGGAATACAGGGGCCTAAAAAGACCACAACAAAAATGGTGAGTAAAAATCGTTTCATCTGGCATAGTGTTATACCAAAGATGAATTCAAAAACCGAGCCACTTATATATAAATGAAAATAAAAAGGCACTTGTTCCACGTGGAACAAGTTGATGGGTTATCTGCCCAAATACACTAAAAGAACACTTATGTCAGCAGGAGAAACGCCACTGATCCGAGATGCCTGTGATATGGTAACAGGCTGTATCGATTCCAATTTTTCCCTTGCTTCGTAGGACAGCGATTTAAGTTTTGAATAATCAAAATTATCAGGAATACGGACATTTTCTAAACGTTGTAATTTGTCCGCATTGGTCTTTTCTTTTTCGATATAGCCTGAATATTTGACCTGTATTTCGGCCTGCTCCAAGACCTCTGTATCCAACTCATTTTCCCTCACAAAATCGGAAACAGATTCCAATTGAAGCATGTGGTCCATGGTAACCTTTGGTCTTGAGAATACCTTGAACAACTTATCGGATTGCTTAACCAAGGATGAATCCAATGATTCCAAAATAGGATTGATCTCATCTGTAGTGAAGCTGGTCTTTTTAAAGAATTTGACAAAATTGTCGGACTTGCTCATCTTATCCTCCATTCGTTTTAGACGCTCTTCTTTCGCCAATCCTATTTGATACCCCTTTGGTGTTAATCGTAAATCCGCATTATCCTGTCTCAACAATGTGCGATACTCAGCTCTTGATGTAAACATTCGATACGGTTCCTCCGTTCCTTTTGTGATTAAATCATCAACCAAAACCCCGATATAGGCCTCATCTCTTTTCAGAATAAATGGCTCTTTTTCATTGATTTTTAAATGGGCATTTATACCCGCCATCAAACCCTGAGAAGCTGCCTCCTCATATCCAGTTGTCCCATTAATTTGACCTGCAAAATATAGATTGTTGACCAGCTTCGTTTCGAGTGTATGCCTCAATTGGGTAGGTGGGAAATAATCATATTCAATAGCATAACCTGGTCTAAAAAACTTGACGTGTTCGAACCCCTTTACAGATTTCAATGCCTTGTATTGAACATCCTCGGGCAAGGATGTAGAGAAACCATTTACGTAAACCTCAACGGTATTCCACCCCTCCGGTTCTACAAATATTTGGTGTGAATCTTTATCGGCAAACCGATTGATCTTGTCCTCTATCGAGGGGCAATATCTAGGCCCAATACTTTGAATTCTACCATTAAACATGGGAGACCTTTCAAAGCCTTCGCGAAGCAAATCATGCACCAATTTACTTGTGTGCGTCATGTGGCAATCGCGTTGTGTTTGAAGTATGGGAGTGTTCAAATAAGAGAATTTCTCGGGTAGTTCATCGCCAGGTTGAAGGATCATTTTGGAATAATCCAACGACCTTCCGTCAACCCTTGGGGGTGTTCCTGTTTTCATTCTGCCACTATCAAAACCAAGCTCAACAAGTTGTTCGGTTATACCCGTTGCCGCTTTTTCTCCAGCTCTCCCCCCACCTAATTGTTTCTCTCCGATATGAATTAATCCATTCAAAAAGGTTCCGTTTGTAAGGACTACAGCTTTAGCCCTGATTTCCAAACCAAGACTGGTTCTTACTCCCACGACCTTATCGCCTTCAACCAGAAGGCCATTGACCATTTCTTGATAAAAATCCGCATTCGGTGTATTCTCCAAAGCCATCCTCCATTCCTCAGCAAAACGCATACGATCATTCTGCGCTCGAGGGCTCCACATCGCAGGACCCTTGGACTTGTTCAGCATCTTAAACTGGATGGCAGACTTATCCGTTACGATACCACTGTAACCTCCCAGGGCATCGATTTCACGGACAATTTGCCCCTTTGCAATTCCACCCATAGCGGGATTACAAGACATTTGCCCAATAGTTTGAAGGTTCATTGTAACCAACAAAGTGCTTGAACCCATATTGGCGGCGGCTGCAGTTGCTTCTGCGCCTGCATGACCTCCTCCTACTACAATAACATCATATTCCTTCTCAAACATATCTATGGTTCCACGTGGAACATTTTAATTTTTTCCTCTTCTTTTTCACGCATCAATTTAGCCTCATCATCACTCTTATCCCCATAACCCACTAAGTGTAAAATACCGTGGCTCATTACTCGTCGAAGTTCATTCCAAACATCCACCTGAAACTCCTTCGCATTGTCTTCAACCCTATCAGTTGAAATAAAAATATCCCCTGAAATTGTCTTTGCGTCGGTATAATCAAAAGTGATGATGTCAGTCAAAGTATCGTGGTTTAGATACTCTTGATTGAGCTGCAACAAATATTCATCCGTGCAAAAAATATAATCGATTTGACCGGCAACAAATCCTTCTGATTGAATAATCCTATCTATCCAATCGGCATACTTGGATTTATCCTCTAACAGCAAGTCGCTTTTAAAATGAAACTCAATCATTATCGAAATAAACCTTTACCTTCTTTTCAAAATTTTTCCGCAAAGGTAATGCTTGTCTATTTAATATTTCAATGCTATTCCGGTAATCTTGAAGTAGTTCCGGTTTCGTCGTGATGGGATTAGAATACTGGTTTAGATTTGTGTTACTTTCTCGCTCCTTCTTTTTTCCTTGTTCCATAGAAGCGTTTTCCAACTTCATTAATTGGTGTTGAATATTGTTGGCCTTGTTCCGCGTCCTTTCTGTGATTCCGTTCTCCAATAAATCGTTCTCAAAATCCTCCATCTGTTGAATCAGTTTCTGAGCCAAATTCTTGTCGGACTCACGCATCATATCCTCCAGCTGTTTCTCGAGGTTTTCGCGAAGGAACTGTTGTTCTTTGTAAATTTCATAGACTTCATTGAGGTCCATTTCACTGAGTCCGTTTCCATTGGATTGACCACCGTCACTCTGTCCAGAACCCTGTTTGCCTTTCTCTCCATTTTCTCCCTCTTGTCCATTTTGACCCTGGCCTTCGCTTCCTTTATCTCCTTCCTGCTGACCGCCTTGATTCTCTCCCTTTTGCTCACCCTGTCCTTCAGACGGTTTGCCTTGCTGACCTGAGCCACTCATCTTTTCCTGTATTCCCTGTTGTCCTTTGATAATGTCCGGCAACTGAAAATCCTGACCCTCTCCTCCACTGCCTTGGCTAGGACTCATGTTTTGTTGCATATTATCCAAAATGTTTGCCAAGAAATCTGCCAAAGAATTGGTCGCATTAATTACGTACTGTTGATATGAAGCTCCTTGGTAAATTTGATTCTCGGCAATGCTTTCCAAGGACTTATCGATATTATAATACACCTCTGTTATTTGCTCATTAACGAACTCAGACAACTCCGCTCTTCGCAATGAAAGCGCAAAAAGACTATCGTCGACATGCTCGAACAATCTCCTTAAATTTTGTTGGTCCTTCACAGTTCTAGAGAACTGTGAAATGTCTACATCGGCACTTTGAATGTTATCAAAAAGATTCTCTTGTTTAAATGAAAAGGTTACCAAATTATCTAAAATTTGTCGTAGCATCTCCGTATCCTCTGCATCTGTTTCTCCACCTCCACCCATGGCACTCGATTTCATGGATTGACTCATCTCTCTCATTTTCTGAGCTGCTGATTTTTGTTTCTTGGAAGCATTATTTCCTGCTTGTTGTTTCTCCTCTGACTGAGAAGACTCCTCCATACCTTGATGCTTGTTAATTTCTTCTAGGGCCTCTTGTTGGTCCTGCTTAACGGCATCCGTCATCTTCTTATCAGTATCAAACTCTAGTGGCTTTTGGAGCTTATCATTATCCTTCTCCAACGCACGAATTTCTTTTTCTAGGTTGTCGAAACCTTCATTTAACTTCTTCTGCTCCTTATCACTAAAATCCTGGCCCAACTTTAGTTCAGATAATATCTCCTGCCTTTTAGCCAGCTCATCAAGTTCTTTGGATATCAGAGACGCCTTTTCTGTAACATAATAGCGTTTTGTCAGCTCTAATATCTGCTCTAGGTTGCGGGTATTCTTACCTTGATTTTTACCCAGTTCTTCCAAGCGGCGTTGTAAATCCTCTTTGTCTATTTTATCCGCAATCTTGTTGAGCTCTTCAAGTAACTCAGCATTCTTTTTTGCTTCAGCTTCTTGACGCTCCAATCGTTCTTGAAGCATCTTTTTCATTTCGGTATCCTCCGAGGTCTTATCTATACTTTTATTCAAATCTTGGCTGAACTTCTGCATCAGTTCCTCTTGCTTCTTTTGTTGTTGCAAAAAATTCTTGATTTGACTCTTGTCCTCGAAGCTAAGAGACTTTTCTTCCTTCTGTAAATTGTTAATGTCAGATAGTTTTTCCTCCTGCTCCTTAAAATTCTTTAAGGATTCTCCCATCTTGTTCAATGTAGATTTTTGAAACTCTACCTCTTTGTTATTCAACTGGTTATCGTCGTAAAGAGTAGCGTTAAAAACTTCACTCTTGGTTACCTTACCACCTCTAACTCCGTCATTATCAATAACTTCAAAAAACAATTTATACCGCTTTCCTGGCTCCAGCGCCAAGCCTGACGGAAAGGTGTAATAGAATTGATAAACATTGGAATTAGGCTCTTCAAGTGAAATCCGCTGTACATTGTTCACATCATCCGAAGGGTAACAAACCAAACGAATCTCACGCAACCCATAATCATCGGCGGCCTGACCCGTATAATACGATTCGTTAGGGTTCAAAGAATCCAAAACCTGATCTACCTGAACCGTTGCTTTTGCATCCTTAATCACACTAAGCCGATACGCCAATTTCTCGAAATCCTGAACCTTATTATTAGATGTACTCAATTCATAATCAAAATGACTGAACAGCCTTTTAGAGTTGGAAAAAAGATTGTCGTCTTTTTGAAAGGAGATAGTCGTATCAGCAGTAATCATTTTAATATTGTCCACATAATCCCCTTGTATCTTCCATGTGACTTTAGTGCCCTCAGGAATCTCAGCATTACCTGTTCCGGTAATCACTTCTGGTCTAAGGTTAAGATACTTTGGGTATACCAATTCCAATGCAAAATCAACCAGTTTAGGCGTTCTATAACTACTTATGGTGTAACTCCTAGAATCCCATCCGTTCGCTGATAGATAAAAACTACTATCTTGAACTGGCGGTTGAAAAGTATACTCATAAAACGACCCACGGTTCTGCATTAACAAGGATTCCCCGTTAACAAAAATCTCAACATTACCTGGTCTAATATCGCCAACCGTTTTGACCTGTATCGTCAATGCTTCATTGTCCATTACCTCCAAATCTGAATTCAGAACCTGAAACGTAAATGGAGCAGGCCGTTCGTAGGCCATGTCGTAATGCATCACTCTTTGATGGGAATTAAAGAAAGAAACGATATCCCCCGCTATCCAGATAAAACCAAATAAGAGTACAGGAATGATGATGTACTTCGCATAGGAATAGCTTTCCCTAAAATTTACAGCTTCAGCAAAAGGAACGGGACCAAGAATTGCGGCCCGTTGCTCAATGCTTGCCACTAACAAATCCGATTTTTGAGGGTTCTCGGAAAGCTCCAACAAATTCAGAAGCTTATCATCGACATCTGGAAAATGTTTTCCGATCAACTTGGATGCCACTTTGTTGTCGATACTCTTCCGCATCTTAAACAAGTACAACAAGGGTACAAGCACATATCGATACAAGAGAAATGCTTCCACCACAATAAAGAGAATAAACAAGGTCAATCGCCACGAATTATCCAACCATAACAGATATTCAAATGATGTTATGGCAATCCAAAAAAGGGTGCCCAGAGTTAAAAACAAGAAGATGCCCTTTATCAATTGCTTCGTATAAAAGCGTTTGATAAAGCCCTCTAGTTTGGCTAAAATGTCCTGATATGCACTCAAAATAGGGTGTTTATATTACCAAAATACCCGATCCATGGGAAACGTGCAGCAAAATTTTGTTAAACCTTAAAGTTCTCCATCTCATAAATCAAATGAAAGACAGTGGTCAAACGCTTTCCATTTACTATGCTGCACTGTATCTTTGCTGTCTAACCTTTCGGTATTATGAGAGAAAAAGTACGAGTTCGATTTGCACCAAGCCCAACGGGACCGCTACATATTGGAGGTCTTCGCACCGCTTTGTTCAACTATTTATTTGCCAAAAAAAATGGTGGCGACTTTGTGCTTCGTATCGAGGATACCGACCAAAACCGATTTGTTGAAGGTGCCGAAGAATACATTATCGAGGCTCTGAACTGGTGTGGAATTCCTTTTGATGAAGGACCTGTAAAGGAAGGCGATTTTGGACCGTATAGACAGAGCGAACGCAAGCAACTGTACAAATCCTACGCCCTTAAACTTGTTGAAAAGGACATGGCCTATTACGCTTTTGATACTTCTGAAGCTTTGGACCAGCACAGAAAAGACCATGAAGCAAAAGGAAAAACCTTTATCTACAATTGGCACAATCGTTTAAAATTGACCAACTCCCTTTCGCTTTCCAATGAGGAAGTAAAAGATAAAATAGCTACTGGAGAAGATTATGTGATTCGATTTAAATCTCCCGAGAATGAAGAATTAGTGCTCAACGATATCATCCGTGGAGAAATAAAAATAGACACCAACATTCTTGATGACAAAGTCTTGTTCAAAAGTGATGGCATGCCTACCTATCATTTGGCCAATATTGTTGATGACCATTTAATGCAGATTACCCATGTAATCCGTGGTGAAGAATGGTTGCCTTCCTTGGCATTGCATACGTTGTTGTATAAGGCCTTTGGTTGGGATGCTCCGGAATTTGCCCACTTACCTTTGATCATGAAGCCTGTGGGAAAAGGAAAATTGAGCAAACGTGATGGCGAAAAAGGAGGATTTCCCGTTTTTCCGCTGACGTGGAACCAATCCGAAGGGTATCGAGAAGCCGGATTTTTCCCTGAAGCCGTAGTCAACTTTTTGGCATTGTTAGGTTGGAACCCGGGCACAGAACAAGAAATCTTCAGCCTGGAAGAATTGGTCGATACTTTCACTTTAGAACGTGTGAATAAATCAGGGGCCCGTTTTGACCCAGAAAAAAACAATTGGTATAATCAGCAATGGCTTCAATTAAAGTCAGATGAGGTACTTGCTAGACTGTTTGCCGAAGAACTTGATGCAAAAGGGGTTTCTGCAGAGCAGAGCTATATCAAACAAGTGGTGTCTTCCATTAAAGAACGCGCTACTTTCGTGAAAGATTTCTGGGAGCTTTCCGATTATTTCTTTCAAGCACCTACCTCTTACAATGAAAAAGCGGTCAAAAAACAATGGAAAGAAGGCACCCCAGAAATCATGGAAGAGGTTACCACCGTGCTGCAATCCATTCAAGATTTTGAATCATCGAAAATTGAAGAAACCATTAAGGCATGGATCGGGGAAAAGGAGCTTTCCTTTGGAAAAGTAATGCCCCCACTCCGTTTGGTCATCGTCGGAGATATGAAGGGACCGCACTTGTTCGATATTATGGACCTTATTGGTAAAGAGGAAAGTATCAAACGTATCAAAACAGCCATTGCCCAGCTTTAGAAATTGACGGATGTGTAACATTATTTGACAAATGGCTACTAATACTATGGCCAAGTTTCGTAATTTCCATTTCTAACATAAAAATCTAAACACTATGGGCAGCTATTTACTTATACCTATTGCGTTTGTCGCGCTTGTTATTCTTTTCAAGTTTTTCTTTATCGTTAAACAACAGACCGCCGTTGCGGTGGAACGTTTCGGTAAGTTTCACAGTATCAGAAGCTCCGGGCTTCAAATGAAAATTCCGATTGTGGACCGTATTGCCGGTCGATTGAGCCTGAAAATCCAACAATTGGATGTTATCGTTGAGACCAAAACCCTTGACGATGTATTCGTGAAACTGAAAGTATCCGTACAATATGTTGTAATTACTGATAAGGTTTACGAGGCCTTTTACAAATTGGAATACCCACACGATCAGATAACTTCTTACGTTTTTGACGTAGTTCGTGCCGAAGTTCCAAAAATGAAATTGGACGATGTCTTTGTTAAAAAAGATGATATTGCCATCGCCGTGAAAACAGAGTTACAAGATGCCATGTTGGATTATGGCTATGACATCATCAAAACCCTTGTAACCGATATAGATCCAGATGCCCAGGTCAAGGCAGCTATGAACCGAATCAATGCTTCAGAACGTGAAAAAATCGCCGCTCAATTTGAAGGTGATGCACAACGTATCCTCATTGTTGAAAAAGCTAAAGCGGAAGCGGAAAGCAAGAGATTACAGGGGCAGGGTATTGCCGATCAACGTAGGGAAATTGCCCGTGGTCTTGAAGAATCCGTCGAAGTACTGAACAAAGTGGGCATCAATTCCCAGGAAGCATCAGCATTGATTGTCGTTACCCAACACTACGATACCCTGCAGGCCATTGGAGAAGAAACGGACACCAACTTAATTCTATTGCCAAACTCGCCCCAAGCAGGAAGTGATATGCTGAATAATATGGTGGCTTCATTTACAGCCAGTAACCAAATTGGTGAGGCCATGAAACGCAAACAGAACGAGAAAGGTTCTGCTGACTCTTAGACTACTATTCATAAGAGAAAAAGGCTCCCAATTGGGAGCCTTTTGTTTTGATATGAGGGCTAAAACTAGTTGAGTTTATTCAATAGTTTCTTGGCAACCATGGAGATGGCGACTTTTTGAATAAGAGGCGCCAATCCTCCAAGAATATTGGTGGGGTACAATTCTTTTTTGGTGTTCTGAATCGCCAGCTTTACCTTTTCCTCCTCAATCTGTCGCTGCAGCTTCAATATTTTAAGGTCGCGGTCAATTTCTTCAAAAGATGTGTATTGTGTCTGAATCATAATTCGTCAAAATAAAATTTGGAAAACTTTTTCAAAAGCGGCTTTTCAATTTTTCTTCTCATTAAGAAGAGAATGATACCGACCAGTACATAAAACCCTCCTACAATTAGAAACCCTTGTGCTGTGTTGTCCAACATATTGCCAAACCAAAAGGCAGCACTCAACGAAAGAAACAGCAGGGCTATGGAAACCACCCCTCCTATAAGAAGGACTTTAGTGGCCATGGTTATTCCCTTCATCATAGACCTGAAGCTTTGGAGTCTGTAAAAGTCCAAGCTGTTTTTCACGTAGGCCTTAACTCCGTCCTCTACATGGTCTATCTGTTCTTTGATATCTTCGAATGCCATATATTACTTCTGTAGTTGGGCGTTCTTTTCTCTAAGGTCTTCCAATTTCTTTTCCAGAGCTACCAAAATATCATCGGCTTTGTAACTCATGTTCGATAATGTATCCTCGAGTTTTTCTTCAAACTCTTCTTTTTTGGCATCAGCACTTTTGGAAAATTCCTCTTTGGCTGTGATTAAGCTCTGTGAGATGTCATCTTTTGCTTTCACAGCACTTTTTTTAATTTTCTTTCTTGTTTTTTTTCCTTTATCTGGTGCATATAGAATACCAACTCCGGCTCCTACTATAGCTCCAGTTAACAATGCGGTTAATACGTTTCCAGTGTTATTTGACATAATGTTGTATATTTTAAATTAGACTTCAGTGAATCAATCAATCGGTCAGATTTAAAAGTGAAGAAATTCCTGTTCCAATCGATTTATCTCAAAATTAAGGTAGGAAAACCGCAATGATCGATGCAATCGCTCGAAACCTTGACGCTTTAGATAAAATTTGAAGAAAAATCGAAAATGAGCGCATTTGAGGGCCTTTCAACAACGGACTTGAACAATCAATACAGCTAAAAGTTTTTTACTCTCATATGCGACCTGAAGAAGTCTTTTTTAATAGAATTCCTCAATGAACCAACATGTTTAAATAAGGAAATGTTATGCTACCCTTTTTGCTCTAATTTGGCCCAAGTGTCCCTTAAAGTGACCGTTCTGTTGAACACCAAATTTTCGGGAGTCGAATCTTTGTCAACATTAAAATAGCCCAATCGTTGAAACTGTACTTGATCTCCGATTTTGGAATTTTTTAAACTGGGTTCCAAGTAACCAGTAACCTTTTGCAATGAATCAGGGTTAACTAAATCCAAGAAATCCTTATCCTTATGACTATCCGGTGTAGCATCGGTAAAAAGACGATCGTACAATCGCACTTCGGCGGTAATGGCATGCGGGATGGAAACCCAATGTAACGTACCCTTCACTTTTCGAAGGCTTTCCTCGGTACCGGAACCACTTTTACTTTTGGGGTCGTAGGTACATTGTACTTCTATGATATTTCCATCATCATCCTTGGTGCAACTTTCCGCTTTAATGATGTAGCCGTTCTTTAAGCGAACCTCGCCACCAAGCTTAAGTCTGAAGAATTTTCTATTGGCCTCCTCACGGAAGTCTTCCTGCTCTATATACAATTCTCTTGAAAAAGGGACCTGTCTGGTTCCAGCTGATTCATCCTCTGGATTGTTTTCGGCTTCAAGCCATTCTTCTTTACCTTCTTCATAATTGGTGATGACCACTTTTAAAGGATTGAGTACCCCCATGACCCGTGGGGCTATTTTATTAAGGTGTTCTCTAACTTGGAAATCGAGCAAGGAAACATCAACAACATTTTCTCGTTTTGCAATTCCGATGGTATCAGCAAAATTCCTGATGGACTCCGGAGTAAAACCTCTTCTTCGCAATCCGGATATGGTGGGCATACGGGGATCGTCCCAGCTCGAAACAATTCCCTTTTCCACCAATTGAAGCAACTTACGTTTGCTCACTACGGTATGACTCAGGTTTCTTCGAGCAAATTCACGCTGTTTAGGGCGTAGTTTATCGGAAGATACCACTTGGTCCAAAAACCAGTTGTACAACTCTCGGTGGGGTAAAAATTCCAATGTACAAAGGGAGTGCGAAACTTGTTCAATATAGTCACTTTCTCCATGTGTCCAGTCGTACATAGGATAAATACACCAATCGGTATTTGTGCGGTGGTGTGCTTTGTGTAGTACCCGGTACATTACAGGATCTCGCATCAACATGTTGGAAGATGCCATATCAATTTTGGCTCGCAATACATGCTCGCCATCCTTGAACTCACCGTTTTTCATCCCTTCGAAAAGTTTTAGATTCTCTTCTACAGAGCGATTTCTATATGGGCTTTCCTTGCCTGGTTCGGTGGGAGTTCCCTTTTGACTGGCAATTTCTTCAGAGGTTTGGCTGTCCACATAGGCCTTCCCATCCTTGATGAGCATAACTGCCCAATCGTACAATTGTTGGAAATAATCGGATGCATAGCATTCAGTGTCCCATTCAAAACCCAACCAGCTCACATCCTTTTTGATGGCCTCGACATATTCCTTCTCTTCTTTGGCGGGGTTGGTATCATCAAAACGGAGATTAACGGGTGCATTGTAGCGCAAACCCAGACCAAAATTCAGGCAAATAGAGCTAGCATGTCCTATGTGCAAATAGCCATTGGGTTCGGGTGGAAAACGAAACCTTAAGTCATTCTGTGTGTAACCCTCCCTAAGGTCTTCCTCTACGATGTGTTCTATAAAATTGAGCGATTTAGCTTCTTCTGCCATACCAGTAATTTGATGCGCAAATGTAGTAAAATCCCCTGTTGATAGCTATTTTTCGTGAATCTGTGTATACAAAATAGGTGATTTCACAACACTTTGGGTATAGCCTACAACAATATCTTTCCTTTCATCGAAATTAGAGACATATTTGTTATTGAATACTATATGCGAAAGAGACGCCTGAACAACGTCTTTTTGAATGAATTACAATTAAGGGGCACAAACTAACAGGGCTATTAAGCCCATAACCTCTTAAAAACTAACGGTGATGAAAGAAAGTAATTCAACGTATAGCGTTCTGGTTCTGGCCTTGGCTTTTTTGCTACTAGGCACTATCGGTATGCAGGCACAGGTGCTATACCAACCCGAGCCAGCTGCAAATCCAAATCTTGGTGGAAATACCCCATGGACAGCAGTATGCGCCTCCAACAACTTCAACCAATACTTTGTAAACTTCCAATGGGACCCTCCCTTTGTTGAAAGCGATAACGAGTTTATCCTTGAGCTATCGGACGCTGATGGTTATTTTTCAGCTCCCACCGAATTGGCGCGCGTCACTGATAAGAACACCGTTTTTGATTTTGAGTTTCAATTTGAACTCCCTTCGGATATCAGGGGCGATAACTTTAAAATAAGGGTTCGAAGTACCAATCCCGCTAAGACAAGTCCCGCTTCGGAGGCTTTTTCCATGTATTTCATCGACTACAATTTACCGTTATTGATCAGTGAGAATGGAAGTGGAAATATTCCCTCTGGAGGCATTATCCAAATATGTGGCGGAGGTTCGGTTACCTTAAAGCCGCATAATATTCCTAATTCCAGCACCTACATCTATAATTGGTATCGCAGTGGAACACTATTGTCTGAAAAGTCGGAAAGCATCACCGTTTCCGAGCCGGGCATGTACTACGTGGAACTTGATTATGGAGATTGTTCGGGATCCGCAAATACCTTATCAAACACTATTGAAATTTCAACTGGAACCAGTTCCGGATTGACCATCAATGGTGCCAACAATGTTGAGATCTGCCCAGGGGAAACCCAATTGCTTGAGGCCAATATCAGCGGTCAAGGATACACCTATACATGGTACAAGGACGGAAGCATAGTCAGTGGTCCCACTGTGGATGCCAGCACATATACTGTTGATGGAGGGACCAGCGGTTTTGAAGGTTCTTACGAGGTTGAAATTTCAGGCTCAGGGATTTGTGTGGAACTATCAGACCCGGTATCCGTTACAAGTTCAGGTTCTTACGAAATTACACTGAACAATGCAGAAAACATTGTATTACTTCCTTCGCAGTCCAAAACATTGTCGGTAAACACAACCGCAACAAGCCCAACATTCCAATGGTTTAAAGATGGCGCTGCGATTGCTGATGCTACGAACAACTCATTGTCCATCAATGAGGTAGGGGAGTACTATGTTGAAGTCACCGAAAACGGCGGCGCTTGTACGCCTGCCCCAATGGCTTCAGCAAAAACCACTGTTGTTTCGCCGGATTCATTTGAATTTGTGGTCGACTACGTAACCACTTATTCTTCCTGCGAGAGCACAGATGCCACCTTGAGCCTTACCACCATCAATGCGGTAAGCGACAATGGAACCAAAACCGATGTGACAGGGGATTTACAAAATTCATTTGCCTATCAGTGGAAACTTGACGGTACCGATGTGATTGGAGAGAATTCCAAAACCATCACGGTATCAAGTCAAGATGACAACGGAAATTATACCTTGGTCGGCACCATAGATGCTTTTGAGGCATCATCCAACAGTTTACAGCTAAAACTTGCTTCCAACGAATCACTACAGATAACCACCAATGGTACTGTGTTGTGTGAAGGAGGCGAAGCGATAGTACTTGAGAGCGCTACAGATATTTCCAACGAATCCTTCCAGTGGAAGAAAGATGGAACTGTGGTCGATTCAGCATCAGAGAGCTTGACGGTAAACGAAACCGGGGTGTATCAACTTGTTATTACATCCAACGAGTGTCCAATCATATCAAACGAAATAACCATCAGTGCTTTTGATGAATCTCTGTTGGTTCTCGATAAACCCAAAGACCTCATCATTATTGAAGGGGAGACCCAAACCCTTACCGCTAGCGGTGCAGATTCATACGAATGGTATGATGCGGGTAACAACCTGATTTCCAACAGCAATTCCTATGGTTTTGCTGAAGAAGGGGAGTTCCTGTTGATCGCCAGTTTCGGAACCTGTACAGTTAGTAAAGTAATTACCGTGACCTACAGGGATATGTTCAACATACCAAACGTTATTACCGCCAATGGCGACGGTATCAACGATCTATGGGTGTTGCCCAACACATATTCCAGAGATCCCAATGTTCTCGTTACTATTTTCAATGAACGAGGAGAACAAATCTTTAGCCAAGCTGGCTATGAAAACAACTGGCCACAGTCCACCACAAATTTCAACAAACAAAGCATGATTTTCTATTACAAGATCACACGTGGTGGTAAGAGCCTGAAACAAGGAACCATCACTGTTATTAAATAAGCAGCAATGCAGACGAATAAACCTCTACTATTACTTGCCGTCTTGCTACTTGCCCTCTCTGGAATGAGAGGACAGGAAGAAGAAGCCTATGTGCCGTATAACGTGCCATCCCAAAACCTATTGAAGTTCAATCGGTTCTTGCTCAACCCTACCTTTTCCACAGTTAGGGAAGACAAATCGTACATCAACCTATTTCACAGAAACCAATCGGTATCTTTTGATGACAACAACCAGGTTTACTTCTTGAGCTATAGCGGTAGAGTAAGTGACAGGAGTGGTGTTGGTGTCAGCTTGTTTACCAACCGTGAGGGCCTGTTCAATAACTTTGGTGTACACGCCAACTATGCCTATGGTGTACGCTTGAGTCCTAAGAACACTTTTACCTTCGGAGCCAACGTAAGCTATTATCAGAGTGCCTTTAATCAAGATAGGGCCAATTCTGTTGAGATCGATCCATTGTTGAGCAATTTGGAAAGTAGCTCCCTGGTAAGTTTCCAACCTGGTTTCAACTTTTCCATAGGAAAGTTCGACATTGGTGGTTTTGCCGAAAATCTGTTCGATTACAACTTGAAAACCAGTGAATCCGTAACAGATTTCAATGAAAAAACATATTCTGGCCACCTACAATATACCCATCAGTTTGAAAATGGGAGGGGCATTATGGAAAGTGCACGTTTAATGCCTTTGGCAAGAGTGCGCAAAGTAGGCGAAGAAGAAATTACCTTGGGAGGAAACTTGATTCTTGACTTGCCCAGGTTAGGTTGGGTACAAGCGGGCTACGATGACTTTTATGGAGCTTCCGCAGGATTGGGTTTCAACTTGACCAAAAATATTTCCTTGGGATATACCGTGGAAAAAGGGTTGTCCAATGAATTTGAAAACTTTGGTGTTACCCACGAAATCTCTTTGGCATACTCCTTTACGCCCAACCTTACCGAGGATCGTGTAATGCTTGAAAAGGACAATGAAACATTGGCCTCCAATGATGAGGACGTGCCACAGGACAGCCTCAATATTACTGACAAAGACCTTGAAATCGCACAATTACAGGAAAAGTTGGCCGAAAACGATGCCATACTTGATGAACTGTTGATGCGTCAGGACTCCATTGAATCCACGCGTAAAAAAGATTTGGAACGACGCTTTGAGACCGTGATGAAAATGGTGAAACGCGAAACTCGCGGGCAAAACCCAGCATTGGAGGAGAAAGCCAAGAAAGTATACTTTGCCAATATGGATACTGCCGATATCGTGACCCAAAGAAGACAGCCCTTGGCCAACCATGGATTGTCCAATAACACATCCACCAAAAAGGTCATAAAGATCAACGAGGCCAAGGACAACACCAAGGCAAGTTATGCATCAAACTCCAAGGCCAAAAGAGATAATACCTACAGGCCGGTAAGAAGTAAAAAAACAACAGGATTCAAGTCACATTCCGTGCCCAATGTGGAAAGCGGTCATTACTTGATAGCCAATGTCTTCAGAGACACCAACAACCTCAACAATTTTATAGAAAAGCTACGTTCGCAAGGGATTGAGGCAGATTATTTCCAAAACCCAAAGAACGGACTCAACTACGTCTATATAGGCGACTTCAGCAACAAAAACGAAGCTCTGGATGCCTATCATTCCAAAATGAACGGTGCCTACCAAGGTGATGCCTGGGTAATGAACGTCAACGGAGGAGATTCTCCAATTGCGGGATATTCTGGTTCCGTGGATAACCAAAGCTCCAAATACGGCAACAACCAACTTTCTAAAAATGTTACCAGCCTACCCAACAAAGGAGGCAGCAATCATGTAGTTCTTAGCACGCAGTCCGGAGATGGATTGGCAGAAGGGTACTACATCATTGCCAATGTTTTTGAAAATTCATCAAGTGCCAAACAATTTGTCAAGGATTTGAATGCAAAGGGCCTACATGCAAGCTATTTCGTAAGTCCTGCCGATAATAACAGGTACGTGTATTTAAAAAGACACGAGACCTGGAACAATGCATTGACCTCATACTATACGAAATTGAATGCTTCGTATGACGAAGAAATGTGGATCATGCGTATAAAACCAAACACAACCATTTAACCAACCACCATGCTTATGAAAATATCATTACTCCGGTGGGGCACACTTGTTTGTATACTCCTATTTGCGTATACAGGTACGTCACAGATAAAGAACGACTTTGATGTTCGTTATGAAAACAGGCTCAAAGGTGATCTGACCTTTATTGCCAATAATATAGTGAACAGGGATGAGGGAGGATCTTCTCCTGAAGACCCTTATAACTTGACCGGCGGATCTTCAGAATACAATGATAGGCTCAACATGCAATACATAGATGTTGATGGTGATCCTTCAACATTCAGTTCCAGTAGTGCAACATTGACCGTTCCAGACCCCAGTTGTTCACAGATTAGATACGCTGGACTCTACTGGTCCGCTGTATATAAAGGAAGTGACCGAAGTGATTTTGATCAAGTCAAATTCAGGGTCCCCGGAGGTTCCTATGTGGACTTGACCGCAGATGAAATACTCTTCGATGGTTACAATGACGGGGATTTTGGAAGTTACAGCCCTTATGCCTGTTACAAGGACGTAACCGATATGATAACTGCTTTGGCCAATCCGGATGGCGACTATTTCGTGGCCAATGTAAGGGCTAGTTCGGGCAGTTCCATAACTGGTGGTATTTCAGGTGGATGGACCATGGTGGTCGTCTATGAAAACCCAACCTATCCCGGGAAGTTCATCACAACTTTTGATGGCTATGCAGGTATCAAGTCCGGTGAGACCGTAGATATTCCATTCAGTGGATTCACCACACTTCCCAATCCCTTTCCTGTGAACGCCAAATTAGGGGTAGCCACATTGGAGGGGGACAATAGAATCACAGGAGACCAATTGGCCATAAGGGCCGACAGCAATGGTTCCTTTACGACATTATCCAACACGGAAAATCCATGGAATAACTTTTTCAATAGTAATATTACCATTGAAGGTAATTTAATTACCACCAGAGACCCTAACAGCGTCAACACTTTAGGATGGGACGTGGATCTTTTTACCATTCCCAATCCATCCAATTCCGTTATTCCCAATGATGAAACCGGAGCTACGCTTAGGGCATCATCCACACAGGACAAGTACGACATCTTTTTTACCTCTTTGGATGTAGAGATCATAGAGCCCAAAATAAACCTGGCCAAAACCGTTGAAGATATCGGCGGTAACGATATTACGGGACAAGGTGTACACTTAGGCCAATACTTGGACTATGTGCTCACCTTTGAGAATGTGGGGAATGATGATGCCGTTGGGTACACCATTAGAGATGTTCTTCCCATCAATGTAACATTGGATGAGTCCAGTATCAATATGCCTACGGGGGTTACTTATACCTTTGACCCCGCAACACGGACCATTGTTTTCACCATACCCGATAATATAGTTGAGGAAAGTGATGGCCCTTATAGTATCAGAATGCGGGTACAAGTGGCAGAAAACTGCTTTGATTTTATAGACGCCTGTACCGATATCATTGAAAACTTGGCCTACTCTTCTTACCGTGGCGAACTCAACGATGCGCAAATAACCGATGACCCCAGTGTTTACGACATAGATGGCTGTGGATTTCCCTACCCAGGTGCCACCAACTTCCTTTTGGATGATCTCAGTGCCTGTAACTTCTCACGAACCGTTCAACTTTGCGGTGATGATGTACTATTGGATGCGGGGGATAACTTTGACAATTACGTCTGGTATCGTGACGTGAACGGAAACAACCTTATTGATGTAGGAACGGATACCGTTATCACGGACAGTGATTCCGACAATGATCCAAGTACCATTCTGGTAAGCGAAACAGGAACTTATATTGTCGACAAGCAAGTTGCCGACCCATGTAAGGATTTCCAGGAAATCATTACCGTTGAATTGTTCGGTTCGGTTCAATCCAATCCCATCACAGCATTGATCAACGATACTTCCAACACCATTGATGGAGACATTGAAATATGCCCCAATGATGGTAGCGAGTTGCCCGAAATATTCCTTTGCGGACTCAACGACACCGAACTTATCCAAATAAACATTCCAGATGCCACCAGTATTGTTTGGGAACAATTGGACGAAGCCAGTTGTGGTGCATCTGTTGATGGTTGTGCCAACACCAACGCGGGATGTACGTGGAACACAGTTGACACAGGAAACGACTTCTTGGCCGAAAACACCGGCCAATATAGATTGGTGATCAACTATCAAAATGGGTGTTTCAGTAGATTCTATTTCAATATCTACAAAAACCCATTAGATCCCCAGTACACCTCTAGTGATATTATTTGTGATACCCCAGGTAACATTACGGTAACCAATATGCCATTGACCTATGAGTTCCAACTTGTAGATCAATCTACCGGTAATGTTGTTGTGCCTTACAGCTCCAATCCAAGTTTTGACATTACCAACAATGGTGCCTACATGGTAGAAATGAGACAACAAGGTGTTACTGATGGTTGTGTATTTGTTTTGGACAACATTGGTATTTTGGACAGGGATTTCCAGGTAAATGTTGTTCCTCAAGACACCGACTGCAACGGTTTGGGTGAAATTGCCATTTCCGTACTTAATGTGGAAGCACAATATTATTACGAAATCTCCCAAGGAGGTACTGTGATAGATACCCAAGGACCATCCAACGATAATAACTACACATTTGAAAACCTGAACAGTGGCATATACGATGTCGCTGTAACCACCGATGATGGCTGTGAGTATACGGAACAGGTAACCATTGTCGATACAGAGGATTTGGAATTGACGGCAAGGATTTCCCAGCACATTACCTGTAGGGAAGGAAATATTCTTTTGGACCCCTCTGGAGGAACAACACCCCATTCGTTTGCTATTTGGTCCTATGTGGATGAAGATGGTGTAACCCAAATCTCATATCCTTCGGTAAGTGACATACCAGCATCTGAGTTTACGCAACGAAACATCTGGGATATTTGGGAACCAGGAGACTACACTTTTGTAGTTGTTGACAAAAATAATTGTTACAACTTTTCCAATACAGTAAGCATTGAGTTCAGGCCAGCTGCAGAGTATAACGCAACAACCGTTACAGATGTGGTTTGCTATGGTGATTCCACAGGTTCAATCACATTCAACCTTGTCGATGACAATGGCTATCAATTGACCTATTACCTGTTTGATGCAACCGGATTTGATGAAACAAATTACGATTATGCAAATGCTTTGGCAACAAACGCATCTGGTAACTTCCCAGGATTGACCGATGGTGATTATGTAGTGGTCATCAACCAACGAAAAGGTAGTGCTTCATGTGATTATTTTGAATATTCAAGTATTTCAGCTCCTTCTTTTGCTTTGGATGCAGATGCCGTGTTGACTCAGGAATACACCTGTTTGCAAGATGGAATCATCAATGTTCAAAATGTAATTGGGGGTACTGCACCATACGAATACAGTATAGACGGGGTTAACTTTGGTAGTTCCACTACCTTTAATAACCTTACAGATGGAACTTACACGGTAACCGTTAGGGATGATTTAGGATGTACATTTACAACCAATTCCATTACCATTGATCCTTTGGAACCTCCAACGGATATCGATTTTTCAGCTACAGACCCGCTGTGTCCAACCTTTATTTCCGATATCACTTTATCGGTAACAGGAGGGGAACCGAACTTGGTGTACGAACTTATCTCACCAGCGACAAGTGCTGTAAACAATGGTAACAACAATACATTTACAGGATTGGCTCCCGGAACTTACATGTTCCGAGTAACAGATAATGATGGATGTAGCTATGAAGAAAGTTATACCATTGCTCCAGTAACTGAAATTTCAGTAACCGGGCAGCTCGTAAACAATATTACTTGTTTTGGCAATAGCGATGGCGAACTTCAATACACCGTAAATAATTTTAATTCAGATTACGATTACACCGTTACTGGACCAGACAATTTCTCTGGAACAAACGAGACCAACAGTACCATTTCCCTGACCGGATTGGCCGAAGGAACATACACCATTACCGTAACCGATAATCTTACCAATTGTACGGATACCGCTGATGTGACCATTAATGCGCCACCATCTTTACTTGATGCAACACCAACAATTGTACAACCTACCTGTTTGGCAGATGGTTCAGTGAACATTGTGGCCACAGGTGGATGGGGAAGCTACACCTACGAGATCACTTCCGGTCCCACAGGTTATATTCCTCCTGCTTCACAGAATAATGGCTCATTCAGTGGTTTGACCCTTGGCGGAGACTACAACTACACTGTAACAGATGCCAACGGTTGTGAGTTCACGGATATCTTTACCATAAACGAAGCCGTTGCCCCAGAACTGGAAATTGTTCCCAACGATATTTGTTACGATGACGCCGTGGGATTGACCTTGACAGCCAATGTAATCGCTGGAGGTGATGGAAATTATGAGTACAGCTTAAATGGAGGACCATTTATTACGAACAATGTGTTTTCTGGACTTGCACCAGGAGATTACACAATTGATATTAGGGATGGCAACGGATGTACTGATTCCGAATCCATTACCATAGACCCAGAACTCAGCGTAGTGGCTTCCGCTCCAAACATTACTGCTTGTGAAGCGGACACCGAAATAACCGTTACCGCAGCTGGTGGCGATGGGAACTACGTATATGCCGTGGTTGCGGATGGAGCAACCCCAGCCGATTCCGATTTTGCCCCAACAAACCCTATTACAGGTGTAGTAGCTGGTGATTACGATGTTTATGTACGGGATAATGGTGGAGCTTCAGGATATTGCGAAGCCTCCTATGACATTACCATTGTCCAAGATGATCCGTTGGCTATTACTGTGACCAATACCGATATTCTTTGTAGTGGTGAGTCACAAGCACAAATTACCATTACAGCAAGTGGTGGAGAAGCACCATACACCTATAGTATTGACAATGGTGCAACATATCAGACTTCCAATACATTTTACAACCAACCTGCTGGCAGTTACAATATCCGTGTAAGGGATGCCAACAATTGTGAAGTAACCGAAATATATTCCATTACCGAGCCAATTACCCTTTCAGCCTCTGCTGCAGTTACTGCTTTGGCAGAATGTTATCCAGGTATGGGTGCTGAGGTACGGATTACCAATGCCATCGGGGGTACCGCTCCTTACGAATACAGTTTTGATGGCGGCTCTACCTATGGAGCCAGCTCCATTGGATACCTTTTGCCTGGCACACATACCCTTTACATTAGGGATGCCAATCTATGTACGTATCCTATGTCGGTCACGATCGACCCTGAACCAACCCCTCCCGGTGCAACCGCTTCCGTGGATTATGAATGTGATGGCGAAGGAACTATTACGGTAACACCTGACAGTTCGGATTTTGACTACACCTATGAAATTGATGGTTCGCCAAATACGCCCAACGACTCCAATGTATTTAATGATGTGCCCGTTGGAAACCATACCATAACCATTAATTATCTTAGTAATTCGGCACCATCTCCAAGTATTTTGCTTTCTGAAAACTTCGGAACAGGACCAAATACGAGTATCTCTGAAATAGATCCCGTGTATTGTTACGAGCCTCAAGATGGCAGCACGAGCCTATGTGGTTTTGGTACGGACACCCATATTCAAGATGGGGAGTATTCCGTAACACAGGAAATCATAAACCCTTATGGAACCTGGGAAAGCCCCGATGACCATTCAGGCTTGTCCAATGGTAGGTTCTTGGCCATCAATGTAGGTGGAGTAGCCGGCGTAGGTGGGATTGTGTATCAAAAAACAGACGTTGAAGTGGTGCCCAACAGGGACATTACCGTATCACTTTGGGCATTTAACTTGCTGAGAACAGGGACAAGCGGTGGGGATCCGTCCATAGAAATCCAATTGGTCGATGCAGGAGGAACAGTGATTCAAAGCACAACAACTGGAAGTATCCCAAAAAATACCGGGGTTACCGATTGGCACGACTATAATGTAACGCTTAACCCTGGGTCCAATTCCAATTTGGATATTGTAATCCGTACGAACTCTTCCGTAACAGATGGAAATGATATTGCCATAGATGATATCGAGGCCTATCAGATTCCTGAAGTTTGTGGCGGAGCCATCACATTGGATGTGAATGTTGAGGACGGTCATGCTTTTGATGGGGCCGTTACTTCATTTACCGATCTTACTTGTAACAGTGCTGATGATGGAACCATCACTTTTGAAGTTGAAAACTTTGATTCTGGAATAGGGTTTACCTATCAAGTGGATGGTAATCCAGTGTCCAGCACGCAAACAGCCAGTCCAATTACTATTTCCGGTCTTGCAGCAGGGAATCATACCATTACCCTGGTTGATCTTAGAGATCCCGCATGTTCCGTAGCCTTGAACCAAACCTTGACACAACCCGATGTGGTTGATGTCACAGCATCCGTGACTACGGAACTTACCTGTACCAACGGTGGGGCAACGATTACTGCCACAGCTACCGGAGGTACACCTGCCTATCAATATCAATTGGAGGATACAAGTGCTACGCCCACTATTATTGTAGCATACCAATCTTCAAATGTGTTCTCTGGTCTACCTGCAGGCGATTATGTAATCAGGGCAAGGGATACAAACCTATGCGAGGATACAACGAACATTACCGTAGATCCAGCCGAAGTCATTGCATTTGATCTAGCGCCGATTGTTTGTTATAGTGGAAACAATGACGGAAGTATTCAAGTGGATGTAACCAGCGGAAATGGAAACTATCAGTTCAGTTTAAATGGCGGCGCTTGGATGACTCCTTCGCCCTCAACCGATCTGACATATACATTTAACAACCTAACTGCCGGAACCTATACTATCGATGTTCGAGATCAGTATGGTTGTTCTGTCCAGGATACAGCAACGATAAATCCTGCTTTGAACGCTTCGGCTTTCCTTGATAATGATTTGACCTGTTTGGCAGATGCCACCATTACCGTGACCGCGAACGGCGGTACTGGTTCGTATTCCTACGAATGGTCCAATGATGGAGGAACTACTTATAACACAACAGGGTTCACAGGAAATGTATTCAATACGAACACTGATGGAACCTATATGTTTCGTGTAACCGATTCAGCTGGTTGTACCACTACGACCAACAGTATTGTAGTGACTCCTGCAGATCAACCTGTGATAAGCAATGTTACACCAACTGATATTCTCTGTAATGGGGAAAGTACCGGTGCACTCGACATTGTGATCGATACCTCCGTAGGAGTTCCTCCCTACACCATAAATGTATACGAGACAATTACGGGAATAGACTATTTAACCCAGACCACAGGATTGCCCGCTGGTGACTACCAAGTTACTGTGACCGATGCTAAAGGTTGTGTATCAGACCCATACTCGGTAACAATTTCTGAACCTACAGCAATTTCTCCAAATACATCGCACACTAATCTTACTTGTGTTGCATCAACGACTGAGTTGGGAACAATTACCGTGGATGCTTCTGGAGGAACACCAGACTATATCTATCAGGTATCCAACAACGATTTTAGTGTAAACCTTACTTACGACACCTCAACCGGCACCAATGATCATACCTTCACAGGGCTTGATTTTGGAGATTACACCGTACAAATCACAGATGCCAATGGCTGTCAAAATATATCCACAGTTACTATTACAACGGGTCCGGATATATTGATAACCACTATAGGTGCCGCTGGATGTACTCCGGGCAGTGGAGAAATGACCGTTGAAGCACAAGCTTCAAATGGAACCTTGGGTGTGGGGACTTTTTATTTTGCTGTTTATCCTGCCCCTGCATTTAATGCAGCTGATCCTGCTTGGTTTTCGGAAGACCCTTCACCACCTGCACCGGCCAACTCATACTTGTTTACTGGGTTGACTCCCGGTGTTACCTATACTTTCATAGTATTTGATACTGACACCAACTGTGAATATGTTCAAGAAGCAACGGTTCCAGTAGCGACAAATTCAACTTTGGCACCAACAATAGATGCTTCAACAGATATTTCATGTACCGGCGCCATGGATGGGAGTGTTGACTTTACCGTTTCGGGTTATGGAGGAAACAACGTAAATTATGAGATTTTCTATAATGTAACCAATGTCTCAACAGGAATTACAGGTACAATATCCGGAGTTATGGGCGGTCCAGAAACTGATACTGCATCTGGTTTAAGTCCTGGTGAATACTACATTCTTTTTGAAGAAGCTGATGGCCCAAATGCTGGATGTGTAATTGCCTCAGATCCATTCCTAATTGAACAAGCTCCAACCTTGCTTGAAATATCTGCTGACTCACCGACCAATGCAAATTGTAATCCAGATTCAGGGGTTATTACAGCAACTGCAAGATTTGGCTTGCCCCCATATGAATTCCAATATCTACCGACCACAGATCCAGCTCCGACACCAACATCGAGCGGGTGGACCAGTTCCACTACTGCCACGGTAGATAATGGTGGAAATTATATCGTTTATGTAAAAGATGCCAACGATTGTATTCAAAGTGATACTGTTACAGTTGATGAAGACCCAAGCCCGGAAATATCCATTGCCATTGTCGACGAATGTGTCGATGAAGGCTTGTTTGAAGTAATGGTCACTTTGGATAATCCTGCTGAGGCCATGGCGCCTTTCCAAATCAGTGTAAATGGCGGGGCATTCCAAAACTTTGCTTTTGATGGAAGCGATCAACACCTGATTTCAGGATTGAGCTCAGGCTTGGGTCAGACCATTGAAGTAAGAGACCTGAACGGTTGTATTGATGATGTAACATTCGATATACACCCTCCATTGGAATTTATAGTGACTCAAACCGTTGAATTGGATTGCGAGTTGGGCACTAATGGTAATGCAGAACTTGAAATCGAAGTGATTTCCGGGTCTGGAAATTATGAATACATCATTGATGGACCAGGAACAGCATATGACGAACCAAGAAGTGTACTTACAACCAATCCATTAACTTGGACTGGTGCAGGTGTGGCAGGAAGCTACAATGTTATTGTATTCGATATGGGAACATCACCACCAAACTGTCCCAAAACAATTACAGTGGATGTACCTGAAGCTCCTCACCCTTCCTTTACAACAACCTACACGGATGTAACCTGTAATGGTGTTGATGACGGAACCATTTCCGTTCAAGCAGTGGACAATGGAATAGGTCCGTATACATTTCAAATTATTTCAGCTTCCGATGGTTCCATCAGTACACCGATTGCGCCTTCAAGCTCAACGGCCACAACGGCTACCTTTACAGGACTAGCAGGTTCCACAACAGGTATAACCTATGATATAGAAGTTGTCGCAGCCAATAATTGCGATGATTTAGAATCGGTTACTATAACCGAACCCGAACCGATCGACAACATCGATATTGATGTGGTGGAGTTTGCATGTGCCGTGGGCAACAATCCAAACAACGCCAGCATTACCGTGGATACTTCATCCATAACTGGAGGAAGTGGAACTTATGTTCGTTACGAGTTTATCAACGATGCAGGTTCGGTAGTGGTTCAATCAGGTAGTAATCCTACTTACTTTGAAACCGATACAAATGGAGGAAACTATACCATCAATGTATATGATGACAATGGATGTTTGGGAACAACAACGGCAGTTATTGCTCCTTATGACCAGATAACCGATGCCGTAGCGGCCATCACAAACCCATTGAGCTGTAATCCAGGGATGGATGGGGAAATTACCATTACGGTTACATCGACCTTGGGCGACCCCTCCCGTTTCGAATACAGTATCGACAACGGTTCTTCTTGGCAAAACCCTAATGTATTTGGTGGTTTGGATGCTGGAACCCATAATTTCCTTGTTCGTCATTTGGATACAGGTTGTGTGGTTTCCACTTCTGAAACCATAACCAACCCCAACACATTCAATATTGATGTGAATGTTGTAAGCAATGTCATCTGTTATGGTACGGCCACTGGCGAAGTAACATTTGAGCTTCTGGACGCCACATATGCAGGAGGGTTTAACTGGACCATTTATGATACCAATGGAACACCTACCAACACCGCTGATGATATTCCTGTAACCAACGGAACCTCTGCTACTACAGGGCCAACTGCCCCTATTTCTTTGCCGGCCGGAAGCTATACCGTTGAGGTTTCCCAGGATGCATTCCCGGAATGTACCAATTTGGAAGCCTTCAACATAGCAGGGCCCAATGCGGCAATCACTGGTTCTGCCATTGCTACCGAGATTACTTGTGTGGATGACGGCACTATTGAAGTCCTCGCTTCTGGTGGATGGGGTGGATACACTTACTATGTAGGTGTTGGCGCTCCCGGTACCTACGTATCAAACCCTATTTTCTCTGGACTTACCGCAAATACTTATGAAGTTTGGACAAGAGATACCAGAGGTTGTGAAGAACATATTGATACAATCACTCTTGAAGATCCAGACCCCATATCGGCCACATTGCAAATCAACCAGTCCAACTGTGTGAATTTACAGGGCGAGATTGAAGTAGTGGGCACTACCGGTGGACAAGGAAGCAACTACATGTATCAATTGATCAAGGATGGAAGCAATTTTGGCTCTCCTCAGACCAGTACTATTTTCTCTGGGTTGGGCGCAGGTACATACGAAGTACTGATTACCGATCAGTGGGGCTGTTCCATAACACTTCCGGATAATTTGGAATTGTACAATGCCATGACAGCCAATGCTACCGTGGATAAGACCATTGACTGTACCATGAATCCAGGAGGACAGATCACCATCAACGTAGTTGGTGGCTCTTCCAACTTGCAGTACAGTGTTGAAGATCCATTGGGCAATATTACTATTGATGCAGATGCGGATGGTGTTTTCACAGGTCTTACGGAACCTGGGGAATATATCTTCACCATTACCGATTTGGATACTTCCGAGCCTTGTACCTATGAAGTCCGCCAAACATTGGATGATAAGGTGGATCCCGTATTACAGGATGCAACCATTATCAACGTAAGTTGTGCTGGAGGCAGTGATGGTAGTATCTTGGCCCAACTAGATCCTTCCACTGCGCTTAATCCACCATATCAATACGAATTGATCGGAATAAGTGTAGGTGCTCCAAGCAGACCGCTTCAAGATGAACCATTGTTCGAGAATCTTCCCCAAGGAACTTACCAAGTACGTGTGGTTTCTGATAGGGAGTGTGAGGACATCAAAACCGAAACCGTTGATCAACCCAATCCGTTGGGTGCTACGGCCACGGCCACTGACTTTGTGTGTTCTCCAGGCAACACCGTGAATGAATCGACCATTACCGTAACCCCAAGTGGAGGTACCCCATTTGCAGGTCCCAACCCTTATCTGTACAGTTTTGGGGGGAACAGCTTTACATCGGACAACACTTTTGATGTAGTGGACGATGGAACCGTTCAAACGATCAACTACATTGTTAGGGATGCCAATGGTTGTGAATATCCAGACACTATCACTATTCAACCCTTGAATACCTTTACCTTGGGTATTGCGCAGGATTTTGCCATAACTTGTAACGATCCAGAAAGGGTAAACCTTACCGTTACGGAAAGTAACCCTGGTGATACCTATACATTTGAACTGTTACCTATTGGTAATCCTTATGGATCAATGACAGCTTCAACCATCACAACCGCTACTTTTGAGTTGACCCAAGCCGGTAGTTATACCTTCCGTGCCACTAACGATGTCACAGGATGTTACGTAGAGGAAACCTATACAATTGCTCCATACGACACCATTGACGTTGATGCGGCAGCAACAGGACCAGCTATGTGCTTTGATGATGCAGGAGAATTAACTATAAATGTTTCAGGCTATTCAGGAGATTATGACTATGATGTATATAGAACGGATGGTACACTGATCGTATCTGGAAGCGATAATACTTCTTCTGGTTCGGTAGCCATAACCCACCCAGACCTGAGAGGTGGCAACTATTACGTGGAAATTGTGGGGACCAATGCACCTTTCTGTCCAGCAGTATCAGGTACGGTAACCATTATTTCTCCAAGTGCTGAATTGGGTTACACACCACAAGAAGTAGCAAATGTTACCTGTACCAATGATCAAGGTGAGATTTTGATCAATCCAACAGGGGGCTATGCACCTTATGATATTGTACTGACCAATACGACCACATCACAAGTTTATACCATGAACGATGTATCAAGTTACGTCTTCACGGGATTATCAGCTGGAGTGTACACCGTACGGGTTACCGATGATGGGGGTTGTTATGAAGATAGAGGATTGACTTTGGAAGTACCAGACCCAATCACAGCTGACATTGACGCTGCTCCAATAGATCTATTGTGCTACGGAGATGACAGTGCTTCTGTTTGGGCGGACAATGTTGCCGGAGGAAGTGGTTCTTATAACTACCAGTTGAATTACTATAATCAAACCGGTACAAGCATCATTTTCACGACCGGTTCACAAGGTAGCAATACCTTTAATGGATTGGGTGCTGGAACCTACAGTATTACCGTTACAGATGGTTGGAACTGTAGTGATACCACAGATACCGTAACCATAACAGAACCCACAGAAACAAGTGCCTCGCTTATTCAGTTGAGTGAAATGACCTGTAACGATGATGCCCAGTTGGAATTAACCGCAATAGGAGGTACTGCACCGTATTTCTACAGTACCGATGGAATCAACTTTACAGCGATGGATAGTGGTGATACCCATACTTTCGATGTAGGACCAGGAGCATATCAATACTATGTTCGTGATGCCAATGGTTGTGATGCCATGATATCAAACCAAGTGACTGTTGACGAAGTTCCGGAATTGATGCTGGATATCGATGGGTCCGCGGCCATTATCAACTGTATGGGCGAAGCATCTGCCACCATAATTGCCCAGGCAACAGGTGGATTGGGCAACTACAACTATGAATTGTTCAGCGATGCCGCATTGACCAATTTGATCGATGGTCCACAAACCAATGGAACATTCAATGGATTGCCAGCAGGCGAATACTACGTAAGGGTAACCAGTGAGGACTGTGTTGAGGTATCACCGGTAATCACCATAGTAAATCCAGAGCCATTGGTGGTGGATAGAGAAGAATTTACAGATATTACATGTTCAGGAATGAACGATGGTACTATTACAGTAGAGGTATCGGGTGGAACAGGTGAAATCCTTTACGCCATTTCACCAAATCTAGATCAGTTTGATACGACGAACACATTTACTGATCTAGAACCCGGTATCTATGATGTAATCGCCCAAGATGTGAACGGATGTTTCATAACCTTCCAATTTGAGATCACACAACCAGAACCCATCGTGGCAGAAGCTGTCAACATTATGGACGAAGTATGTTTTGAAAGTGGGGATGGTTCATTCGAATTGCAAATATCCGGAGGAACAGCTCCTTATGAAACCAGTTTGAATTCAAGTGCTGATGGAAACTTTGTCCAAGACCAGTTCATCTTCCAAGACCTGGCAGCAGGAAATCATGTGGTGTTCATCAGGGATGCACAAGGTTGTGAAACCAATGTGATTGTCGAAATAGGACCCGGTGTAAACCTTGCCGCTACCGTAACTCCAATTTATGAGTGTACGGGCAGTGTTCCTGACAATTATTTGGAGATTGAATTGGAGGATGAATCCATAAGGGCCGACCTTATGTACGCTTTGGATTCCACAGATCCAGCGGATATGCAACTATCCGCTGACTTTGGCAATATGACACCAGGTGAACATTATCTTACCATTGCACATGCCAATGGATGTATGACCACCTACGACTTTACCATTGAAGCTTACGAACCACTTACATTGGTTTTGGAAAACAATATTTACAATCAAATAACCGCAATAGCAGCTGGGGGCGTAGAGGAATATACCTACTATTTCAATGATATCGACAACGGAACCGATAACATATACTACATCAGTGAAACCGGTACGTATACGGTAACGGTTATTGATCAGAACGGTTGTGAAGCTACTGCGGAGATATACATGGAGTTCATGGACATTGATTTTCCGAACTTTTTCACTCCAGATGGCGACGGTCGCAACGATATATGGATACCTGACAACATTGAAGGGTTCCCGGACGTACTAATTAAGATTTACGATCGTTATGGTAGAGTAGTGGAAGAGATGACCCGAAACGTCCAAGGTTGGGATGGAAATTACGATGGAAAACCATTACCGACCGGAGACTACTGGTATGTTGTCCGACTCGAAGGAGAACAAGACAACAGAGAGTTTGTAGGTCACTTTACATTATACAGAGAATAACGCTTAACCTACATTACCCCATGTTAAAAAAAGTCTACTCAACTATACTATTGTTTTCCTTGGCATTCGTTGTCAAAGGACAAGAGTTGACCGTACCCCAATTATCCCAATACATAGCCGATAATCCATTTTTGATGTCCCCTACCTATGCAGGTATAGGGGATCATATAAAAGTTCGTTTAAACGGCTTGACGCAGTGGGTAGGTATAGAGGATGCTCCGGATACCCAGACCTTGGCCGCCGATGCAAGGGTAGGAAATAGATCTGGGGTAGGTATGCTTTTATACAACGATAGTAATGGCTACACCAGACAACGAGGGGCACGGGTATCCTTTGCCCACCACTTGACACTGGACTATTACGAGGATGTCTTCCTTTCCTTTGGTATCTCCTATAACTTTAACCAGTTTAGGATAGATGTGGAGGAATTCGAGGAAAACAACGGTCAATTGCCCGCGGATGACAAGGCCACAACCAACCATAACTTCGATCTCGGTGTACTTTATCGCTTCGATAAGTTCTTTTTTAGTTTGAATGCGGGAAACGTACTCAACAAAGATCTATCCAACTTCAATACCGATATTATTACCATTGAACCCAATAAACTCAGAAATTACTATGCTTATACAGGCTATAGCTTTTCCAAGAGCAAGAACAGTAGATTGGAAATAGAGCCTTCTGTATTTTTCCAATGGTTCGAGAGTGATGGCCGTTCCGTTACCGATTTGAACACCAAATTCCGTTTCAGGGATTTTGAAGACTACTATTATGTGGGCCTTACCTATCGTTTTTTGAATGACCAGTTGGGGAGTCCACTCTACATTGCACCCATAGCGGGTCTGAAGAAAAGTAATTTCTATTTTGGGTATTCCTATCAAGTGATAACCAACGAAATCTTAGGCTATAGTACAGGAACCCATGTGCTTACCGTGGGAATGGATCTATTCCAAGGGATAAGTAACTGTAGGTGCATGTATTGATTTAAACCGTTTTACCCTATTTTTGCCCTTTCTTAATACGAGGACTTTGGGCAAAATCAGGTTAAAAAACATTAGAATACATTCCAACCACGGATGTTTAAAGGAAGAAATGCTCATAGGGAGCGATTACAGGGTAGATCTTGAAATTACCGCTGACCTTTCCCAACCTGCCGTTTCGGACCAACTATCCGAAACAGTGGATTATGTCCACTTGAATAATATAATCAAAGAGGAAATGACAGTGCGTTCCAATTTATTGGAACACGTGGCCAAACGCATCATTGACCGTATATTCAAGGAAATCAAGGAAGTAACCGAAGTGGAAGTGGAAGTTTCCAAAATAAACCCACCCATTGGTGGTGATGTAGAGAGTGTTTCGGTGAAACTCGGAATTACTCGATGAACAACCACTTTTAGCAAGTGACCAATGTTAATCTTTTATTATTTTTGTTTGCAACAATACAAACGGCATTGTGGTCGAATTGGATAGACAAAGTCCCGCAAGGATTTTTATGGTGGTTCGAGTCCACCCGATGCCTCAAAGATATGCTTTTATTAAAGTATGCTACATTTTATTTAGATTACTTTTTCCATCTAAAAATTCATAAAATATTTTTAGCTTTGCGATCCAATTGGCATCGTGGCCGAGTGGCTAGGCAGAGCTCTGCAAAAGCTTGTACAGCGGTTCGAATCCGCTCGATGCCTCAAAACCCAGTACAATGTGCTGGGTTTTTTTGTTTTACAGGTTCTCTATCCTTTCAATTTTCTCCTGTATATCAAACTGGTCCTTGGGCAAAAATCCTTTGGTAATCAGTACAATCCCGCAAATAATCAAAACTATGCCCAGGCCTTTTTTAATAAGCACAATACGTTCTTGCGTTAAATAGCGCTTTAATTGCTTTGCCAAAACTATTTTCATCAGATCCGTGGCAAAATAAACAATCAGTACAGTACTGAAGAAAACCATCATTCGATTCGGATTGTTTTCCAAGCTAGGCCCCACAACTATGATCAATCCCAACCAAAAGGCCAATACACCGATATTGATGAAGTTCAAAAGAAAACCTTTTACCAAAAGACCAAGATAAGTTCCCTTGGAAGCCTTGACATTGGACTTTTTCTTTGCCTTTTTCACAAACAGAAAGATTCCGTAGACCAGTAAAATCATTCCCCCGAACACAAAAAGTCCCGGTTCATTGCTCAAATTCTCCAATAACTGAAAACTACTGAAATAGGCAATGAGCAAAAAAACGATATCGGCCAGAATTACACCTATATCCAAACTAACCCCTGCCCTAAAGCCTTTTGTCGCACTTGTTTCCAACAAAACAAAGAAAACGGGGCCAATCATAAAGCTCAACAAAAATCCCAAAGGGATAGCAGCTTGGATATCGTCAATCATTCTTTACTTTACTCTTTTTATTTTTCCACCGAAAAGGGTGTGTTCGTCCATTGTTTTGGGATCCCCATAAACCAGCACCTCACCACCGGCCTTCACATTGGCCTTCACATAGTTTGATGCGAATATTTCCGCAGTTCCTCCAGCATTCACGCTGATGGTGGTAAATTTTGTCTTAAAGGTTCTTCCATTGTAAGTACCACCGGTATTGATGATCACATCCTGGTTATTTGAAAATCCACCGGCAAAAATCTCTCCTCCAGATACCGCTTTGATCAATAGTTGGTCCACTTCACAATTGATTTCGAGTTTTCCACCCTCTTGTGCCTTAAGTTCCAAAACTTCCTGTACATAGGTATCATCGGATGATATTCTTGCATCTTCGTTTACATCTATTACCACCAGTTCTTCCGAATGATATAAATCCACATAGGTTCTGTATCCACTGAATATTTTAATGATTTCCATTCGGATTTTCAAGACACCATCATTATTTACAATGGCCACATTATCGGTATTGGCCCCTGTGACCACCGCTTTGTTCTCATTGGATTTGATAAGATTGATGGAAATTCCATCAAAGCCCTTGACCTGGGTAAACTTTTGCAGGTTTTGGGTTATGGTCGCATCCTGTGCCCCAATAAATTGAAGGGATAGGAATACTATAACAAACGTAATGACTCTCATGTTATAAAAATTTGGTTCTCAATAGGATAACAAATTTTATTCCAAAATAGTATCATTTCTTTTTACCGATCAACGAAAAGTCCAGATGCCGTTTGATCAAATCCGTGTTCTTTACCATCACATATACTTCATCCCCCAGCTGGTACATTCGCTTGGTCCGTTCGCCGACAATCGCATACTGGCGTTCATCAAACACATAATAGTCATCCTTGATGTCCCGGATACGAACCATGCCCTCACATTTGTTCTCCACAATCTCTACATAGATGCCCCATTCGGTAACACCTGAAATCACGCCCAAGAATTCTTGATCCTTATGGTCTTCCATGAACTTGATCTGCATGTACTTTATGGAATCACGTTCCGCATTGGCCGCCAATAGTTCCATATCCGAAGAATGTTTGCACTTTTCCTCGTACAAAGTGGCCTTTGGTGTTTTTTCCTTATCCAAGTAATGCTGCAGCAATCTGTGCACCATCACATCGGGATAACGCCGTATGGGAGAGGTAAAATGCGTGTAGTATTCAAACCCCAATCCATAGTGCCCGATATTCTCCGTGGTATAGATGGCCTTGCTCATACTGCGAATCGCCAAGGTATCCACCAAGTTCTGTTCTTTCTTACCCTTTACGTCCTCCAATAACTGGTTCAGGGACTTATTGATGGTTTTACTGTCCTTAAGGTCGATACTATGTCCAAATCTGGAAATAACCCCGTTGAGGGCCATTAATTTTTCCTCATCGGGCTTGTCGTGCACACGGTACACAAATGTCTTCTTTTGCTTGCCAATAAATTCCGCAACCTTCCTATTGGCCAGGAGCATGAACTCCTCTATCAACTTGTTGGCATCCTTGGCTTCCTTGAAATAGACACCCACGGGTTCATTATCTTCGGACAGATGGAATTTAACCTCGATCTTATCAAAAGAGATGGCCCCAGCATCCATACGGGCCTGTCTCATGATTTTGGCCAATCTATCAAAAGTGAGCACTGCTTGGACAATATCATCAGAAACGGAATAGGCTCCTTCCCTGATGGATATGTCTTTTGGAATCCTGTTCTGCTCCGTTTCAATAATGTGTTGGGCCTCTTCGTAGGCAAAGCGTTCGTTGGAATTAATGGCAGTCCTGCCGAACCATTGTTTTACCAATCTGGCCTTATCGTCCATCTCGAAAACTGCGGAAAACGTATATTTTTCTTCATTCGGTCTCAGTGAACAGGCTTTGTTGGACAGCACTTCAGGCAACATCGGAACCACACGGTCCACCAAATAAACGGATGTGGCACGGTCGTAGGCTTCCCCTTCCAGAACGGTATCGGGCTGCACATAATGCGAAACATCGGCGATATGGATTCCGATTTCATAGTTACCGTTCTCCAATTGTTGAAAGGAAAGTGCATCATCAAAATCCTTGGCATCCTTGGGATCTATGGTAAAGGTCAATACGTCCCGCATATCCCTACGCTTCGCGATTTCCGATTCCTTGATACTGGTATCCAAGGTTTTGGCGAACTGTTCCACTTCATAAGGAAATTCATGCGGCAGACCATACTCGGCCAAAATTGCATGGATCTCCGTATTGTGCTCTCCAGGTCTGCCCAATACCTCCACAATTTCCCCATAAGGAGAATCGGTATCATCGGGCCAATCGCCAAGGTTGACCAATACTTTATCACCATCATTGGCTTTCTTCAATTTTTCAGGCGGTATGAAAATATCAGTGTACATCCTGGAATCGGTAGGTCGAACAAAAGCAAAGCTTTTTTGCTTGTCCACAATACCTACATAAGAAGTCTTTTTCCGTTCGAGCACTTTGGAGATTTCCCCCTCCATTTTCTTGCTCTTCTTTCTAGGTTTTATAAATACCTCTACGGTATCTCCATGAAAAGCCCTATTGAGATTGTTGTTGGATACAAAAATGTCATCCTCCAATTCATCCACTACAATATAGGCATTGCCACTAGTGGTCAAATCAACCCTTCCAGTGTAGTACGTATATTGGGATGCTTTTTTCCGGTACTTGCCCCTTTCGGGCTCCACGATACGTTCGGTGGCTTTTAATTGCCCCAAACGTTTGATCAAAAGGTTTCTATCTTGTGTATCGGTAATACCTAATTTAGAAGCTATTTGCTTGTAATTGAAGGTCTTGGATGGTTCTTTTTCCAGTACGGTGAAAATGCCCTTCGTAATTTCATTCTTTCGCTGACTACCAGCTCTCTTCTTTTTCTTTGACATTAACGTCCTTATTTTTTTGAAAAATACGAATTATAATCCTTGACCAACAAGGAAAGGAAAAGTAATCCAAAACAAAATGAACTTTATCAACAATAATCAATATTATCTTTTTTCTTCCTTTTTAAATTTTATTAAAATGATGATTATGATGGATCGTTGAAATGTGGAATAAAATTTTCATTAAAAAGTTGCTTTGAACGATCCCAATTAGTTGTTCACAATTTGTCAGAAGACAAGAAAATTAAAAATCAACGGATTAGATTTTTTGTCCACGGTTTTTAATAACCGTTATCAACATCAATTTATTGAAAAGTTAATGTGATTTTAATGTTAATTACCCACAAAAAAAGGTTCATATTGGTTGATTAATTTTTAATGGAATATTACCCCAACATTAAATAATAATTTCTACTGATCGATTTTCTTGAAAAACAAAATTTCATTACCATTAGTTTTCTGCAAATAGTTAACAAAAAGGTGTTATTGTTAATTGTTTGTATTTGAACCCAATGCAAAAATCCCTTCATTTTTATAAACAGCATAACATGAAAAGATATTGTACCTTTGTGATGTACCCATTTTAATACAAAACCATGAAAATTGCCATAGGAAACGACCATGCAGGAACCGATTATAAACTTGCTATCATAGGTCTTCTAAAATCCAAGGGAATGGAAGTTGTCAACTATGGTACCGATGGTACCGATAGTGTGGACTATCCGGATTTTACCCATCCAGTTGCCACTGACGTTGCCGAAGGTAAGGTAGATTTTGGAATAGTACTTTGTGGTAGTGGTAATGGCGCTACCATGACAATCAACAAACACCAAAACATTCGCGGTGCCCTTTGCTGGAACAGGGAAATAACCCAATTGGCACGGGAACACAACGATGCCAATATATTGAGTTTGCCCGCACGTTTTATTTCACTTCCGCAGGCATTGGATATGGTGGAGACATTTTTGAATACCGAGTTCCAAGGTGGCAGACACGAACGTAGAATAGAAAAAATTCCTTGTAGATAAGCCCTATGGGTCACCATCATCATCACGGACATTCACATACGCATGCACATCCCGATTTAAAGGGAAGAAACCTTCTTATCTCAATTGTCCTTAACATTGGCATTACCCTGGCCCAAATTATCGGGGGATTGTTATCGGGGAGTCTGGCCTTGTTGTCCGATGCCCTTCACAATTTCAGCGATGTTCTTTCTTTGGTCATTAGTTATGGTGCACAAAGGTTGGGGAAACGCCAGGCATCCAGCCTTAAAACCTTCGGTTATAAACGTGCTGAAATTTTAGCGGCTTTCATAAACGCCGCCACCCTTGTTGTTGTGGCCATTATTTTAATGAAGGAAGCCGTTGAAAGACTGCTGGATCCACGGACCATTGAATCCAATCTTGTGATTTGGTTGGCTCTGATTGCCATTGCAGGAAATGGATTCAGTGTCTTGCTGTTGAAAAAGGATTCCAATCACAACATGAACATGAAATCCGCCTATTTACATCTCCTTACCGATATGATGGCCTCCGTAGCCGTGTTGATAGGTGGTGTTTTGATGAAGTACTTCCAGATTTACTGGGTAGATGCATTGCTTACCATGATTATTGGCGTATACTTGATTTATATGGGATATGACCTTTTAAAGGAATCCACTAAGGTGTTGATGCTTTTTACACCGAAATCCGTGGTTATTCAAGATATTGTGGAATCCATCTGTACTATAGAACCCGTAAAAAATGTGCACCATGTACATATTTGGCAATTGAATGAAGAAGAGGTTCATTTGGAAGCCCACATCGATTTTAAAAATGACATCCGATTGTCAGAATTTGACGAAATCCTTGAAAAAATAGAGGAGCATGTCTACCACAAGCACGGTATCAACCACGTGAACATACAGCCGGAGTTTGATAAATGCGATTCCAAAAGTGTAATAGTCCAAGATTAATGCAGGTATCCGTTAAAACTTTTGATGAGCTGTCCACTGATGAGCTGTACCAAATACTAAGACTCCGTAGTGAAGTTTTTGTAGTGGAACAGGATTGTGTGTACCAAGATGTGGACAACAAGGACCAAAAAGCACTACACGTCATCGGAAGTAAAGATGGCGATGTGGTTGCATATACCCGAATCTTTAAACCTGGGGACTATTTTAAAAATACAAGTATTGGAAGGGTAGTGGTAAGCCAAGACCAACGTAAATATGGTTTGGGTAAAGAGATTATGCAAGCCTCACTGACTGCTATAGACCAAAGGTTTCCGAATCAACCCATTGAAATTTCTGCACAATGTTATCTGTTGAAGTTTTATACCGACCTTGGTTTTAACGCCTTTGGCGAAGAATATTTGGAAGATGGAATTCCCCATAGAAGAATGTTGAAAGAGTAGTTTAAACCAACTTTTTCGCCACACCAAAGCGCTCCAAATAGTCAAGTTTAAGAACGAGGTTTACTGGTTTTTCCGCTTTGTTTTGGGTAGAAAAAAAGAGGTAACCCTCAGCTTTTGAGTTTAATTGCTCTAATATCCATTTGCCGTGTACATTTTAGTTTTCCGAAATGATATGTTCCAGACATGTTCTGGATAATCCTTTTTTGTCCAACAGAAAAATCAGTTTCTCCCGATTTACAAAAGTGATATTACAACTTGTGAACTCATCTTTTTCGTCAGAAAAAATACTGGTGATCAAGGCATAAAACTGTGTTTTTTTGGAAGCATCGAACAACCAGCCCTGTTTTTGAACCCCTTTTTTGATAAAATAGTTCAAAGGCAAATGTGGGCAAGCTTTCGTTGATGTAATGCAGTTGAGCTTTTTCATCCAGAAAAAATTGCTTTCCCGATTGCTTATCCCTTAGGATAAAATCAATGCCTTGCAATTGTTTTTTAAGAAGGGAAACACGTTCAAAGGTGTAATTCTTCAAGTGTTTTTGATAATAAAAATCCAATAAGGAGGTCAGTTGTTTTTCTTTGGATAGATCAGCTTTGAAATTGCTTTTCAAGTTGGGATATTTTCTGGAACAAGGATGTACCAACCCGTTCCACAATACCCACTACCAGAGCGTTACCCATAAAAAAGGCACGTTTGGCATCTGAAATGCCCTCCAATTTTGTGTGATTTTCCGGAAACATGTTCAACCGTTCCAATTCAACAGGTAAAAGTCTTCGCAGCCCCTTGGAGGTTTGGACTACGTGCTTAAACCGGGATGGGGACTTGCCGCCCTCTCCGGTTATAATGGTTCTGGAAGGTTGATCAAGGGCATCGGGAAAAACCATGCTGCCCTCACTGTAATTGTATTCAAAACCAGCTTTGGTCTTGCGTATTTCTTTTTTGGAGCCTTTTAAATATTCCCATTTGGGCAAATCATTGACATCTATATAATATTCAGGTGGTATGTCATCTGCCATCAGAATATCCGATAAAAGGATTCTTTTACCATCGTAGGAAGGTGTTGTTTTAAGGGTTGAAACCTTCCCATCTACACAAATACCCGTGTTCAAAAATGGGGAAAGCCCTTTTTCAGGATTAAAATTATCAGATACGGATACTAAATCCTCGTCCAATTCAAATTCAATCGGTTTTTCAGACGTTTGGGCCACAGGAAAGGCATCACAAAAGGTTCCGTCTCTGAGTATCCAGTCAATCGACTCGGATTCTAGGAGTTTTTTATATAGCTCTGAACCTTTAAAATACGCCAGAAAAAAAACGCGCCTTCGTCGCTGTGGCATTCCATACTCAGACGCATTTATTACGCGCCATTCCACAGCATAGCCTAAATCCGATAAACTGCGGAGCATCACGGCAAAATCTCTTCCGCGTTGATTCGACGGCGATTTTAAAAGACGATCTACGTTTTCTAAAAAAAGATATTTCGGTTTTTTCTTTTTCTCGGACAAAATCCGATGGATGGACCACCACAAAACCCCTTTTTTTCCGATGAGTCCTTTGGAATTTTTCAAAGATGTGGCCACGGAATAGTCTTGGCAGGGAAAGCCGCCTACCAGCATATCAAAATCTGGAATTTCCTCAGTAGCAACAGTTTCAATATTTGCGTTGGAATGATTTTCAGCACCAAAACGAGCTTCATAGACCAAAGAAGCATGCTGCATTTTGGTGGAAGGTTCCCATTGATTGCTCCATACAACGGAATATTTGCCCGTATTTTCCAATCCGAGACGGAAGCCGCCCACACCGGCAAAAAGTTCACAGACCTTGAGTTGTTGCATGCCCAAAAATAGGATTTATTCTTGCTTTTACGATTTTAAATATGGGCACCGAAAACGGTTTGGTAAAACGAGAAGACAAAAACAGCCGAAAAAATAAAGGCCACCACCATAAATAAAATGTTCAGGAAGCGGTTTTTTTCCTTTTTTGATGGTTCTTACTGAGATAATGGAGGCATCTTTGGTAATAATGGAACTGCTTTTTCGGTTTCTCAAAATACAGAAAGACTGAGAAAAACAATTCTTCATCAGGTTGTAAAGCCAAAACAGAAGAACAATCCCAACCAAGGTCAGGGTTAAAATCGTGTAGGTCATTTTCTGGTTTTTCAGTTAAGTTAGCACCTTGCTATGTAAATTTTTTGCTAAACTTGACGGTTACCGTATTTGAATTGATAGATGACCTATATGAGTTGGTTGAAGGTTTTTTTTATTTTAAAATATCGGCATATTTTGTTGCATCGGCCAACAACTCTTTGGCGGTAAGAATGGCCTCATCGTTACCTAAATAGTATTTGTAAAGCCCATCACGATAAAAGTATCGGGTAATGATTTCGTCCTCAAGGTTCTTTTTGATTTCATTTTCAAAGGTATCCAAAGCCTCAATTTTACCCCTGTTTACAGCGAACAGAAGGTCTTTGTACTTTTCTTGGACTTCTGAACCCAATAACGTATCATCACTATTGATGGTCTCTTCCAACACCTTTTCTGTTTTGGTCTGGTAGGAGAAATTCTGGTCTTTGGCATAGGTCTTAAAAGCACTGTAGTCCGCGTCGGAAAATTTGAAGTTGTCCACAGAATCAAAACTGTGATCGTAGAAATATTCCGTTGCAAAATCAAAAACAATATTGTTTTCTTCCAGAGCTTCAATCAAGGAATTGGTCTTTAGGGATTCAATGGTTATATCGGGCATTACACCACCACCATCCCAGACTTTGCGGCCATTTCTAGTGGTAAATTCATTGAATGTTGTGTTTCGAACTGCATTGCCTTCTTCATCACGGTTCCAGTAATCCAACGATTGGATGCACCTTCCTGATGGGGTGTAATATCTGGAAATGGTCACTTTCAATTGGGTGCCATACGTCAATTTCAAAGGACGTTGCACCAATCCCTTGCCAAAACTTCTGGCCCCGATAATTACGGCACGATCTAAATCTTGCAGTCCGCCCGAAACAATCTCACTCGCAGAGGCGCTTTTTCCATTGATTAGGACGACCAAGGGAATCTCTTCATCCTCGGGTTTGTTTCTGGTCTTATATTCTTGATTGAATTTTTTGACCTTGGATTTCGTTGTTACAATCAATTCGCCCTTGGGCACGAACAGATTGGTCACGTTAATGGCTTCTGATAGGAGTCCTCCTGGATTTCCACGGAGGTCCAACACCAATCTTTCCGCACCACGACCTTTAAGGTCTTGCATGGCCGATTTCGTTTGTTTGGAAGCTTTCCTGTTGAAGCGGGACAATACGATGTATCCTGTTTTGTCATCGATCATATCATAGAAAGGAACCGCATCAACCTCTACACCTTCACGTGTGATGGTTGCGGTTTTGGTGGCTCCTTGCCTTAAAAAAGTAACTTCGACGGAAGAATTATTGGCGCCTTTTAGCAATTCCCCTGCATTATCGTCAAAATCGGCCACTAAGGTCTCCCCGATCTTGATAATCTCATCCCCTGCCTTAAGGCCTGCCTTATCCGCAGCATATCCTTCATACGGTTCCACGACCACTAATTTGTTCTCATATGAACGTACCAAGGCTCCTATCCCTGAATATTCACCGGAATTATTGATTTTGTAAGATTCCACATCCTGCTCGTTCAAAAACTGGGTATAGGGATCTAACTCACCCAACATATTTTTTATGGCGGAATCCATCAGCTCAGCGGGATTGGTCTCGTCCACGTAGTTCATGTTGAGTTCCTTGAACAGGGTAGTAAAGATTTCTATCTGTTTGGCAATCTCAAAAAAGTCGCTTTTAAAACTACTGGCACCTACCAGAACGGCCACGGCCAAAATGGGAATCAAAACCTGTTTTTTAATCAATCTTTTCATCGGATTCTATATTTATAAAGGCATGTAACAGCTTTTTCATTGCTGTATCCACTTCATTGAACGTTGGTGTCTTCTTGCCAAGGTATAAAAATATGAACGCAAAATTTCCCTCAATGTTGTTAAAAATCAAGGGCTTGTTGAGCCTGTACGCCTCTCGCAGCAACCTTTTGATACGGTTACGGTCCACTGCTGTTTTAAAGCGTTTTTTGGGAGCGACTACTGCAACCTTGACCTGCGTGCCATCATCAAAATGGGTGGGTAGATAAATAAGTTTGATAGGAAATTCCTTAAGGGCTTTACCTTCGGTAAAAAGGGCTTCGAATAGTTTTTTATTGGTAAGCTTCTCTTTTTTGGGGAAGGAAAAATCAGAATTAACCCCCTTCGAGAAATTTAGGGGTGTTTTTTCTGTTTCAAAACCAGGCTTTTCACGTTGCATTTCAGATATAACTCCTTTGAAAAGGTAAATTACTTAAATAAATCTTACATGGAATAAAAAAGGGCGACACAAACGGCCGCCCTTGCTATTTTATAAGGAAAAGGGAATTACTCCTCCTCTGCTTGGTATACATTGTTTTCCCCATCTACATCGGCCATCAATTGCGATGGGTCGATCATAATGGCTTTTACATTATCCAAAGGCATATCCAAGCTAAACTCGTATGTTGGGTAAGCCCAAGGCCAATCTTCCAAAACGGTACGCTCTAGGTTGGGATAAGGATTGTCTTTTTCCCCGTACATCATACGCAATGGTACATAGTAAGTTTTCTGTGTTCCATCTTTGCCAACGACCAAAATATCCAATGGCATTGGCATTTCTCCGATGCGCTCCATGGTAACCTTGGTGTTTTCACCATCTGCTTCAACGCTTTTAATGCCGTAGTCAATGGTGTTGGTGGTCTGTGCCCAATCGGTCAAATACCAGTTAAGCTCCATGCCCGATACTTTCTCTGCCGTTCTTTTGATATCGTTCGGAACAGGGTGCTTGAATTTGAAGTCCTCAAAATATTTATGAATGGTCTCCATGAGTTTGTCCTGACCGATTATATAACCCAACTGGGAAAGGAAAATAGACCCTTTACTGTAAGCGGCAACACTATAGGCAAAATTGGTGGTATATCTGTCTGCATGTGTGGTTTGTGGCATTTCCAAACCAGAGTTGACCAAGGCAAAATAGCCTCTGTAAGATCCTTGGAAGGGATTCTCCTTGTTTCTATCCATTATCTCGTTCATACATAGGCTACTGATAAACGAAGTGAAGCCTTCATCCATCCACTCATGCTCGGACTCATTGGTGGCCAATATATGTTGAAACCAAGAGTGGGCCATTTCATGGGCCATTACCCCTACTAAGCCCCCAAAATTTCGCCCACCGGTAATCAAGGTGCTCATGGCATACTCCATTCCTCCATCACCTCCTTGAATGACAGAGTATTGATCGTACGGGTATTCCCCTATGTTTTTGCTGTAGAATGCCATAGCTTCCGCTGTTTTGGGCTGAAGCTTTTTCCAGTTCTCAATAATCTCAGGATCGTTTTTGTACAAAAAGTGAAGCGTTGGCCCATCTACCATCTCATAAACATCATGGATGTAATCTGGGTCAGCGGCCCACATGAAATCGTGTACATTGGGAGCCTTAAAGTGCCAGGTCAAAGTTTTCCCCTTTGTTTTTACCTTGGTGTCATTGGCTTCATAGCCATGGCCTATTTCTTGAGGATTCTGAAGGTAACCCGTACCTCCAACAGTATAATCCTTATCCAATGTGAGTTTTACATCAAAATCGCCCCACACCCCGTGAAATTCACGAGCAATGTATGGATTGGGGTGCCATCCTTCAAAATCGTATTCGGAAAGCTTAGGGTACCATTGGCTCATCGAAAGTGCCACACCCTCTCTACTGTTTCTACCAGAACGTCTGATTTGTTCGGGAACTTGCCCCTCAAACCTCATTTCCAAGGTGGTTTTTCCTCCAGAAGGGATAGGTTTGGCCAAGTCTACCACCAAAATGGTTCCTTCTTCAGTAAAGGTAACAGGTTGGCCATCTTGGGTAAGGGATTTTGCATGCAAGTATCCTATTTCGGTTTCTGATAGTGACGCAATTCTACTTTTGTCGTCTTCCATCATCCTTTTGTCAGGGTCTTTGATGTTCTGGAGCCTTATGTCCATTTCACTTCCGGGCTGGAAGGCATTGTAGTACAAATGATAAAAAACACGGCTCAATTCATCCGGGGAATTGTTGGTATAGACCAGTTTTTGGGTGCCGGTGTACCGGAATGTTTCTACATCCATCTCCACATCCATGGTATAGTCCACATGCTGCTGCCAATACGCGTTGTTTTGCGCAGTAATGAAAAAACTTGCTCCAAGAAAAGCGGAGAAAAAGAGTGATTTTAAATGCTTCATAGGTTATTTTGAGTTAGTTTCTAAGGTCAATTTACCTTTTGAGATGTTATCTGCTAAAATTAAGGCATTATATGCATTTACCATTTTACCTGACTTGGAAATTTTGTCAAAAGTTGTGGCTTTGGTCTCATCTCCAGCTACAATCACCGATGTTTTTGTTCTAAGACCGGACTGCATAATGATATTTTTTACCTGTGAAGCTGATAAATTTGGATGAAAGGAACGAATCAGGGCCGCAACACCGGCAACTGCTGGGGCAGCCATTGATGTTCCGCCTTGAAATTCATATTCGCTATTGGGCATGGAAGAATAAATTTCTGCTCCAGGGGCGAATACATCAACACGTTGATTACCGTAATTCGAGAAAGAGGCCACCATCTCAGAACCATAACTGCTGGACAATGCGCCAACGGTTATCATATTGTCCACAAACTCACTATCCCCTTCCATATCGTCATTGGGGTAATTTCTGTTTTTAGGGTCTTCCAAGTCCTCGCCATCATTACCTGCAGCGTGTACGATCAAAACATCTTTGGAAGCCGCATATTTTATGGCTTCGTATACCCATTCGGCTTTTGGGGAGAATGATTTTCCAAAACTACAGTTGATTATGGACGCACCGTTATCAACCGCATAGCGAATGCCTAAAGCAATGTCCTTGTCATATTCATCTCCGTTGGGAACGGCTCTAATGCTCATAATCTCAACATTATTGGCCACACCGTTCATTCCAATTCCGTTATTTCGCTTAGCGGCGATGATTCCGGCCACATGGGTGCCGTGGCTTTCACTATCCACTTGATTTTTTGGGTTTCCATTGCCATAGGGAACATCAGAAATATCATAAGGGTCGTCACCCACAGGCGCTCTCCCGTTGAAGTCTTTGTTGAGGTTATAATTGGCCTGTTCCGTAAAATATTTGATGCCCTCTTCGAGCTCGTCCAAAACTTCAGGAATGCTATCGCCATAGGTGAACATTTGGGTCAAAACGGCAACACTTTGTTCCATTTGCGTGGTTTTAGGTTCGATGGAAAGCAGATCCTCTTTGGTGTAGCTTTCTTTGCCCAATTCGGTTTTTACCAACTGATCAGCGCCTTTTACCACTTGGAATATTTGCTCGTATTGCTGTTTGTTCTGAACAGCTTCCGGGTATTCCTTGTCAAGCAGAAGTCTTGCTTCTGCCCTTTCGGATGCATCCCCGATGTTCAAACGAAGCATTCTTACGTATTCCAATTGCTCGTTGTAAGAATCGCCCAAAAAGTTATAACCGTGAACATCGTCCACATATCCGTTGCCATCATCGTCCTTGCCATTATTGGGTATTTCATCGGAATTGGTCCAGAGAACATTTTTTAAATCTTCGTGTTCCAAGTCCATTCCAGAATCCAAAACGGCAACTACTATAGTTTTTCCCTTTCTATTCTGAATGATTTCATTGTAAGCCCTATCCACGCTCATACCGGGAATGGTGTCTTTGATAAGGTCCAAGTGGCCCCAATTTTTCTTCTCGGCTTCGGTAAGATCGGCAACTTTTAAGGGAACAGCATCAATGTTCTCAACAGGGGTTGAAACCAATGCGGTTGATCCACACCCCATTAAAAACAGAGCGGCGGATACGGATAGGAATGATAGTTTATTATATGTGCGATTCATAAAATGTATATGTAAAAAAGTGAGGTTATTGTACTTTGAATAGTTCTCCGTAGGTAAACAATTGATCCAAACGAGCTCCTTTTTCGGTCTGTTTTAATGAACAGATTTGATTGTGGGCATCGTGCTCGAACAATAGCAGCCAATCGTTCTCCACGGCTTTATTTAAAAATGATTGTTTTTCTTTTAGGGTCAGTAATGGTCGGGTATCGTATCCCATTACATAAGGAAGCGGAATGTGACCTACGGTGGGAATTAAATCAGCAATAAAAACCAAGGTCTTACCCTTGTATGTTAAATGGGGAAGCATTTGCTTATCCGTGTGTCCATCCACAAAGTGGATGCCGAAACCGAGTTCCGAATTTTCAACAAAGGAGGATTCCTGTCGGTCCACAAAATGAAGCTGACCACTTTCTTGCATAGGTAAAAGGTTCTCTTTTAAGAAAGAGGCTTTTTCCCTTGCATTTGGCTTGGTTGCCCATTCCCAATGATCTTTGTTGGTCCAGAATTTGGCATTTTTAAATGCGGGTTCATATCCGGTCCGGTCCTTGTTCCATTGAATACTGCCTCCACAATGATCAAAATGTAAATGGGTCAAAAAAACATCTGTAATATCATCTCTATGGAAACCTGCGTTTTTCAAGGACTTGTCCAAAGAATGGTCGCCCCACAGGTAGTAGTAGCTGAAGAATTTTTCAGATTGTTTGTTTCCAAGTCCATTGTCGATTAGAATAAGCCTGTCGCCATCTTCTATCAAAAGGCAACGTGCAGCAAGGTCGATCATGTTATTGCTGTCCGCAGGGTTGGTTCTGTTCCAAATGGATTTGGGAACCACACCGAACATGGCACCACCATCCAACTTAAAATTACCGGTCTCTATGGGATAAATTGTCATTCTGAAAGTAAAATGGGTTGCAAAATAAGAAAAGCACTACCCAAATGGCGAAAAAATAAAGATATATTGGCCGTATTTTAACAAAAAGAGGATGAGTTTCGTTAAATCGGCTAAGGTTTGAACGGTTAGGGCACCATCAATCTGTTTGACAACCTCTAGCTATAATGAATATCTAAAAGAAAAACAGTAAATTTCCACAAAACTTAGACCATGCTCGAACTTGCTGGAATTATAATTCTAGGCATTATTGCTCAATGGGTGGCTTGGCGGTTTAAACTACCGGCAATTTTGCCTTTGATATTGATTGGATTGTTGGTGGGCCCCATCGCCACTTTATATACCGAAGACGGATCAAAACTTATAGAACCAATTTGGAACGGAGAGAAAGGCCTATTTCCAGGAGAAGGGCTATACTACTTCGTGTCCTTGGCCATTAGTGTCATTCTTTTTGAAGGGGGACTGACGTTGAAAAGGGCCGAAATATCCAACGTGGGACCGGTAATTACCAAATTGATCACCATCGGGACCATTGTTACTTTTTTTGGTGCTGGGGTAGCGGCCCATTACATTTTCGGGCTCTCTTGGCAAATTTCCTTCTTGTTCTCCGGGTTGATCATTGTTACTGGACCTACGGTAATCACACCGATTTTAAGGAACATTCCGCTCAAAAAAGACGTTTCCGCCGTATTAAAATGGGAAGGAATCCTCATTGATCCCATTGGCGCATTGGTGGCGGTATTGGTATTTGAGTTTATCAGTGTTGGAGAAGGGCAAGCCTTTACACAAACAGCCCTTATTGAGTTTGGTAAAATTATTCTGTTTGGGACCACTTTTGGATTCACTTTTGCCCATGCACTTGCGTTTGCCATTAAAAAGGACTTTATCCCACACTATTTACTCAATGTGGTTTCCTTGAGTACCGTACTTCTGGTTTATGTGGAATCCGATCTTTTTGCTCATGAATCAGGGCTTTTGGCCGTTGTGGTCATGGGTATGGTCATGGGAAACATGAACCTGCCCAATATTAAGGAACTGCTTTATTTCAAAGAATCCTTGAGTGTACTCTTGATCTCGATACTTTTTATTCTATTGGCCGCCAACATCAACATGAGCGACATGGAACTGATATACAATTGGAACACCGTAGCACTTTTTGCCGTAATCGTTTTCATTGTGAGGCCCTTGGGGGTGTTTCTGAGTTCACAGGGGTCCAATTTAAAGTTCAACGAAAAGCTCTTTATAGGGTGGGTGGGCCCCAGAGGTATCGTTGCTGCAGGTATTGCATCCCTTTTTGGCTCTAAATTGAAGCTTAGGGGGGAACCTGGGGCGGATTATATCACTCCTTTGGTGTTTATGATCGTGTTGGGAACGGTATTGTTGAATGCCACTACAGCCCGATTGTTTGCCAAGCTTGTAGGGGTGTTCTTGAAGAAGTCCGAAGGTATTTTGATTATTGGTGCATCCAAACTATCTAGGCTGATTGGTAATTACCTAAGAAAGAACAACAGGCACGTTGTTTTGATAGATAACAACCAGAACAATGTGGAAAAGGCCAAAAAATTAGGGTTGGAAGCTATCACGGCCAACATTTTTTCCGATACGCTTACCGATAATATCGAGTTGAACGACATGGGCTATTTGATGGCGCTCACAGGCAACTCGGATATCAACAAATTTGCCATCAATAAGTTCCAGAAACAGTTTGGAGAGAATGGTGCGTTTCGTTTGGTGAACACCGAAGAGGTAAATGATCCAGAGAACAACCCTAAAGAAGGTCTCTTTTCCCACACGGACGATTTTATTCAGCTGATGGATACGGTGCGTAAGCATCCAACCATTCATGAAATAGATCTAGAGGACAAAGAACATTACGATAAACTTATCGACATTACTTACCAGGAGCGTGATATTGTTCCGTTGTTTACGAAGGCTCCCAATGGTAGCATTGAAATTATTCCAGCCAACAGTAAGGACTTTACCCCAAAGGGCGAAGGCTTCAAATTGGTTTACCTTGGTAAAATTCTAGAGGTTGAGAAAAATGGCGGAGAAGAAGAGTAGCGCAAACAGCAAATAAAGGGATATTTCCGATACAACAATTCATATAGGGCATCCATCGATTGAGGGGTAAATAAAAGATTTAGTACAAGTATTTTGGTGGCTCATTAACCAATATAAATCATTTAAACATGAAAAAACTTGTACTAGTGGCTGCAATGGTCGCAGCGTTTATGACCGCCTGTTCAAAAGATGATGGGCCTTAATGTGAATCATGTACCTCGGAACTAGGAAACAAATTTGAAGTTTGTGATAACGGGGATGGAACCTATGAAAGCACTGCTTATGGTATAACCACCACAATCTCTAAATCAGATTTGGATGGGCGCACTCTTAAAGGGTTTGTTGATAAATCTTGTAAAGAAGACGGATGTGAATCTTGCATCTCCTAAATTGGAAATGAGTTTACAATTTGTGATAATGGTGATGGCACATATAATTTACCAATGAATAGGATAACTCAAACAATCACAGAGGGCGAATTAGAGGGGTATCTCCCCTATGAATTTATAGGAATAACCTGTCAATATGATACTGGCGAACTACAGTTTTAAGACAACTTTTATTTAAAAAGGGAGGCGTTAATCATTTAGTTTTAGCACGGCCATGAAAGCTTGTTGTGGAATTTCCACATTGCCCACCTGGCGCATACGCTTTTTACCTTTTTTCTGCTTTTCGAGCAATTTACGTTTTCGGGAAATGTCCCCACCGTAACATTTAGCGGTCACATCCTTCCGCAACGCTTTAATGGTTTCCCTGGAAATAATCTTGGAACCAATCGCTGCTTGGATCGGAATGTCGAACTGTTGCCTTGGAATCAATTCTTTCAATTTCTCACACATCTTTTTACCGATATGGTAGGCATTGTCAAAGTGAACCAGAGCGGAAAGGGCATCCACAGGTTGTGCATTCAATAAAATATCCACACGAACCAATTTGGAGGTACGCATTCCAATAGGGGAATAATCAAACGAAGCATATCCTTTGGAAACCGTTTTTAAGCGATCATAAAAATCAAAAACGATTTCTGCCAAAGGCATATCAAAAACCAACTCCACCCGCTCTGTGGTCAAGTACGTTTGATTCACGATTTGTCCACGCTTTTCAATACATAGGGACATCACGTTGCCTACAAAATCGGCTTTTGTGATGATGGTGGCCTTAATATATGGTTCCTCGACCCTATCAATGGTCGAAGGGTCAGGAAGATCTGTTGGGTTGTTTACGATGATTGGTTCAGGGTCACCTTTGGTGGTGTAGGCATGATAACTAACGTTGGGCACGGTAGTGATCACGGTCATATCAAACTCCCGCTCCAAACGCTCTTGAATGATTTCCATGTGCAACATTCCCAAGAACCCACAACGGAAACCAAAGCCCAAAGCAGCACTGCTCTCAGGTGTAAAGACCAAAGAAGCATCGTTCAACTGCAGTTTTTCCATGGAAGAACGCAAATCCTCAAAATCTTCGGTGTCCACAGGATAGATACCAGCAAAAACCATAGGCTTTACATCCTCAAAACCACCAATGGGGTTTTTGGTCGGCTCTGCCGAATCGGTAATGGTATCCCCCACTTTTACTTCGCGAGCGTCTTTGATTCCTGTGATCAAATAACCCACATCACCCGTGGAAATCTTCTTTTTGGGATGCTGGGTCAACTTTAATGTACCAATTTCATCCGCGTCATAGGATTTGCCCGTGGCAACGAATTTTATTTTTTGTCCTTTTGTGATTTCTCCGTTGACTACCCTAAAATAGGTTTCAACACCTCTAAATGGGTTGTAAACGGAATCAAAGACCAAGGCCTGTAACGGCTCGTCACGGTTTCCTTTTGGAGGGGGAATGCGTTCAATAATGGCCGTTAAGATTTCTTCGATACCTATTCCTGTTTTTGCACTGGCAGGAATCACTTCCTCTGGTTTGCAGCCCAAAAGGTCCACAATATCATCGGTAACTTCTTCGGGATTGGCACTTGGGAGATCCACTTTGTTGAGGACGGGAATGATTTCCAAATCGTTTTCCAGGGCCAGATAAAGGTTGGAAATGGTCTGCGCTTGAATACTCTGTGCGGCATCCACTACCAAAAGAGCGCCTTCACAGGCTGCGATAGATCTGGAAACCTCATATGAAAAATCGACGTGTCCGGGAGTGTCGATCAGGTTAAGGGTGTAGGTTTCTCCATTGTGCACGTAATCCATTTGAATGGCGTGACTCTTTATCGTGATACCGCGTTCGCGCTCCAAGTCCATATTGTCAAGCAGCTGGTCCTGTTTTTCGCGTTCGGTCACTGAGCCTGTAAAATCCAACAAACGGTCTGCCAAGGTACTTTTACCGTGGTCTATATGTGCAATGATGCAAAAATTCCTGATCTTCTCCATATCAACAATAACATACCCTAAAAAAGGGATTTAATCAACTGCAAATATAATTGTTTTAAATACCTGCAAATGTTTTTTGTCGATAAGAAAATTGTGGCATATTTCGCTCAAAAATAATTTCTTAGATTTGATGTTCAACCCAAACCTCTAATGAAGAACCTCGCCTTTAGTGTTTTATTGGTGTTTTCTGCGATATATGGCATGTACGCCCAAACCTTTTCGATTACGGGAAAGGTGGTGGATGAGCAGAATCAGGTAATTCCCTATGCAAATATCTTACTGCTACAAGCCACGGATTCAACTTTTGTGCAGGGTAGTTCCGCTAACGAGGAAGGCTTTTTTGAACTATCTGAAGTAGCACCCGACCTTTATTTGTTGCAGGCAAGTTACGTGGGCAGAGGTTCCGAGCCGAGGGCATTGGACATAAAAGACAATATTTCCCTTGGAGCACTCATCATTCCCATGGAAACCAATGAATTGGATGAGGTAGTGGTCACAGCGCAACGTCCAAAGCTTCAACGACTGCCAGACAGACTGGTCTTCTCGGTTGAAAACACTGTCGTTTCCCAAGGGACATCATGGGACATTCTTAAAAATACACCTGGGGTCATCGTCAATCAAGATGAATTATTGATTCGTGGTCAAAATGCAACCGTCTACCTCAACGATAGAAAGGTACAGCTCTCGGGACAAGAGGTTCAGGATTTGTTAAAGGGGCTTTCGGGCACCAATATTAAATCGGTTGAAGTAATTGCAACCCCCCCCGCCAGTTACGATGCCGAAGGCGGACCGATATTGAACATCGTGACCAGTAAAAACATTGTTCCAGGATACAAGGGCAGCGTCAACGGAACTTTTACACAGGCCGTGTTTCCTAAGTTCAGTATTGGAACCAGTCATTATTACAAAACGGACAAACTCAACTTGTTCGCTAATTATACCATCAACCCCAAAAAGGAAATCAATAAAACCAAAAAGGGCATCAATTTTATGGATGAATCCAATGATGTTTTCTCTATTTGGGATACGGATTACAAACTAACCGATAGATCACAATCGCAAAATGCAAGCTTTATCCTGGATTATGATTTTAATGACCGAAACAGCTTGAATGTCACATCCAACCTGCTTTTCAATTTGGATCAAGAGCAGGAAACCTTGCTCAACAACGAAATGAGGAACGGCCAAGCACAATTGGACTCCACGTTCACGACACAGAACAATGCCAACATGGACAACACCAACCTGGCATTCGACCTGACCTATGTGCACAAGCTGAAGAAAGAGGGGGCTCAAATCCGAGCGAATGGGCACTATACCTATTTTAATGGGGAAATGTTCCAACGGCTGTCTTCCAATTATTTTGATGCCAACGGCACTTTTTTGAGGGACTTTGGTTTTGATACAGACTCGGACCAAGAAATCAAGATTTTTACGGGACAGCTGGATTATTCCACCCCAATTGGAAGCGCTTCGTTTGAATCCGGGGCCAAGATTTCATCGATTACCTCCGAAAATACGATGAACTTTTTCAATTTTAATGGCTCAAGCAACACGGTGGATGCATCACAGTCCGACAGGTATATTTACGATGAGGACGTGTATGCCGCCTATTTGAGTTTTGTGAAAAATTGGGATAAATGGTCTATGAAACTTGGAGTTCGCGGCGAATTGACCATGGCAGAAGGAAACTCCATTTCATTGGGAGAGACCAATACCCAAGACTTTTTTGAACCATTCCCGTCCGTATACCTACTCTACTCGCCATCGGATAAGCATAGCTTTTCTTTTGATTATGGACGAAATATCAATAGGCCTAAATACAACGATTTAAACCCTTTCCGCTTTTTTTATAATGAAAACGATTTTGAGGAAGGAAACCCTGGGTTGAGGCCAAGCTTCAGCAATAATTTCAACTTTAACTATACATTGAACAGCGAATATTTCTTTGACGTGTATTACCGCGACAATGGAAGTAACATTGCCTATTTGGTGTTTCAGGACAATGACGACCAAACTTTGGTGGAGCTGAAGCAGAATGTGCTGGAAAGTCAATCCTACGGGTTGGATTTTACCTTGAGTAAATCCATTGCCCCTGCATGGTTTATGTATGCCTACACCTCCTTGTTCCACGAAGAAGAGACTTTTTTGGCCGAAGAGAGCGGCAATGTACGCTTTACGAACGAAGTAAATGGGGTTTATGCCTATTTGGGCAACTATTTGACCTTGTCAAAAGATGGAACTTTTACAGGGGAGATTGCGGGAACATATATTTCCAAGTTTCTTTTTGGGTCATATGTTTCCGACGAACAATTTAACCTCACAATAGGCTTAAGAAAAACCCTGTTCGACAATAAAATCACCTTGTCGCTTGCTGCCGAAGATATCTTAGAGCAATATGTGCCAACGTACCGTTCGCAGTACCTCAATCAGGATAATTTTTACAGAAGACGTCCCGAAACGCAGTTTATCCGGTTTGGTTTTACCTATAACTTTGGGAATTTCCGATTGGAGGATAACGAGCGTGGCATCGACAAAAATGAACGCGATCGACTACAATCGCAGAACTAGCTTTTTGATTCTTAGCGATTTTGTACTTTTGCAGTCCAAAAAACCGTAGGATTTGCCAAAAATTGGAAACATAGAACTCCCTGATTTTCCGCTTCTTCTAGCGCCAATGGAAGATGTGAGCGACCCTCCTTTCCGTAAACTGTGCAAGGAGCAGGGCGCCGATATGGTGTATACCGAGTTTATTTCTTCCGAAGGATTGATCAGGGATGCCGCAAAGAGCGTCATAAAACTGGACATTTATGAGAAGGAACGTCCTGTGGGCATCCAAATATTTGGTGCCGAACTGGATTCTATGTTGCAGGCGGTGGATATTGTGGAAAAATCGAATCCGGACATCATCGATATCAATTTTGGCTGTCCGGTTAAAAAGGTGGTCAGCAAAAATGCCGGAGCGGGTATTTTACGGGATATTCCCTTAATGGTAAAATTGACCGAGGAAATAGTAAAGCGAACCAAGTTGCCCGTAACCGTAAAAACACGTTTGGGTTGGGACCAAAGCTCCATCAAAATTATTGAGGTGGCGGAACGATTGCAGGATGTTGGCATTGAGGCCATCTCCATTCACGGACGTACCCGTGTACAGATGTACAAGGGCGAGGCGGATTGGAAACCCATTGCCGAGGTAAAGAACAATCAACGGATGCACATTCCGGTTTTTGGAAACGGCGATGTGGACACCCCCGAAGCAGCGGTAAAAATGCGTGACGAATATGGATTGGACGGCGCCATGATCGGTAGGGCAAGTATTGGTTACCCTTGGTTTTTTAAAGAAGTTAAGCACTATTTTAAAACAGGTGAGCACTTGGCACCTCCCACCATGCTGGAACGGGTAGAGGCTGCTCGAAGACACTTGCAGATGGCCATTGATTGGAAAGGTGAAAAACTAGGTGTGTTTGAAACCAGAAGACACTATACCAACTATTTTAAGGGCATTCCACACTTTAAGGAATACCGAATGAAAATGGTGACCAACGATGATGCCGCGGATGTTTTTGCCGCTTTTGACGAGGTTCAGGAGAAATTCGGTGATTATCAGTTCGCTTAAGCGGAAATCAATTTTTGGGTAATTCGGCTGCTCGCGATTTTCGAAGAGATAATCCCCAAAACCACGATGGTTCCAATGACAATCAACAAGTTGATGACATTGAATTCCACTGGATAGGCCAAAGACGGTGTAATCTTCAACCACCCAAAGGCCAGTTGGGATCCAATCAATAAAGAACCGATCACTACACCGATCAGCCCCCCAAACGAAGTAACCAAGATACCCTGAATAAAATAGATGCGACGTAGTTCTTTGATGGTCGTGCCCAGACTAAACAGTGTTTTGGAGTTCTGCTGTTTGTCCAAAATCATCATGATAATGGCCCCGACCACGTTAAAAAGCGCAATGATCAATACAAGTGTGAAAATCAGATAGGTCGCTAAATTTTCCGTATTCAACATTCGGTAGAGCGAGGTGTTTTGTTCCCTCCGCGTTAAAACGGAAGCTTTTTCGCCCAAAACTTCGGCAATGGAGTTCCTAACATCGTTCGGGGAGGCATTCTCCATCAATTTAAAATTGATGCCAGAGACATCGGTACTATCTTTCTGTAATAGCTCTTGCACTAACGGAAGACGGGCAAACACATATTTTTTGTCCAAAGATTCTTCTACCGCGTATACTCCGCTCACGACTAAGGAAAGGTCATCATAAGGTTTGGGATTAAAGCCTTGTGATAGAGAGCCCTCTCCAGGTTTCGGAACCAAAACTTCCATGGGAGCCCTATTGTTCGTGGGCACGCCCAACAGGTTGTAAATCCCAAAACCAATAACGGCATTGTAGATATCGGGCCCCCAATTTCCATAAATGAGCGTACTGTCCACCCCTGTAACGGCTCGGTAGTTTTCGTCTACACCTTTGATGTAGGCAATGGTACTTTTTTCTTTGTAGGTAAGATAGGCCCGCTCTTCCAATTCTTTGGAAAAATTAGCCAGCCCCTCGATTTCCGCAAGGTCTGATTCTTCATCTGCAGAAAGGGTAAAATGCTTGCCCATGGTGGGCGATGCCTTCAAATCGGGATCAAATGTATTGGAAAAGGAAAGGCTGAACGTCTTTAGACCAGCAAAAGCGGAAAGCACGATAAAAAGAGCCGCAGAACCTATCACAATCACTAAAAAAGTGATGAAATTGATGATATTAACCGCATTTTGGCTGCTTTTGGACCGTAAGTAACGCTTTGCGATATAAAGAGGAAAGTTCAAAATCAGGATTTCTTACGTTTGTCGAGCAAGTCTCTGTTCTCGATAGGGTTTTCTTCTCTTTTCAATGATTTTTCAATCCCTTCTATATATTCCAAGGAATCGTCCAGATAAAAATTGAGCTCGGGCACACGTCTTAATTGGTGTTTGGTGCGCTGGGCCAGCTCGTAGCGAATGGCCACTTGGTTCTCTTTAATGCCCTCCAACAATTCTTTGGCACCTTTGTTCGGAAAAATACTCACGTAGACCTTGGCCAAGGATAAATCTACGGTTACGGAAACCTTGGACACGGAGATCAAAGTTCCCTTGAGGCCACCATCGGTAGCGGCCCGTTGTAAAATATCGGCCAGGTCTTGTTGAATGATTCCTGCTATTTTTTTCTGTCTTTGTGTTTCCTCCATACTGCAAAAATAAGCGAATTAATGACTAACCTCACTTTATGAACCATTTACAGTGCGTAATTTTGACAAAAGGTGAATTTTTAACGCCTATTATAGCAACTATGGATAAAATTGAACACATCGGGATTGCAGTAAAAGATTTAGAGGCATCCAATGCTTTGTTTGAAAAATTGTTGGGTGTGCCCCACTACAAAATAGAGGAAGTTGCCTCGGAAGGGGTAAAGACGTCCTTCTTTCAATCGGGTCCCAATAAGATAGAATTATTGGAGGCTACCAAACCTGATAGCCCCATCGCTAAATATTTGGATAAGAAAGGAGAGGGCATCCACCATGTGGCCTTTGCGGTGGAGGATATTGTTTCGGAAATAGACCGATTAAAAGATGAGGGCTTCGTGGTTTTGAACGAGACACCCAAAAAAGGGGCGGATAACAAACTGGTGGCGTTTTTGCATCCAAAGGGCACGAATGGCGTACTGGTGGAGCTTTGCCAAGAAATAAAAGAGGAGTAGAGCCGTTAAAACCTTGCGCTGAAGAAAAATAAACACTAATATTGCATCCGCAAAATGCGGGTCCTATAGCTCAGCTGGTTAGAGCACCTGACTCATAATCAGGGGGTCCCTGGTTCGAGCCCAGGTGGGACCACCTCAACAAAGATAAACCTTTCAAGCAATTGGGAGGTTTTTCTTTTTTATATGGGTACAACATAGGTACAACATTTCAAAAACATTCAGTTTATCTCATCTTTATATATTGCCAAATATGGCTCGCTGATTTTAAGAGAATCAGAAAAACTTCGTGAAAGAGTAGAAAGTAAGCCTAAAAGTGTGTTGTGTCCTTTAGCGATTAGAATTTGTAATAATTTTTGTGGTGTTAGGCTGTAAACTGAACTCTGTCTGAAAAAGATTAGAAGTATTAATTTTATTCAGACAGTACCATGACAAAGAAAGAACAGACAGAATTTGAAAAGAAGGTGCTCGAGCAGTTCATGTCGGGCAAGAACCTTTTCGGTGAGGGAGGCGCCTTTGCCCCCATGCTGAAGAATGTGATCGAGAAGGCCCTTGAGGCGGAGATGGACGGCCATCTGGACGAGGGTGAGCGCACCAAGGGCAACAAACGCAATGGCAAGGGAAAAAAGACGCTGAAAAGTGGTTTTGGGACCTTCGACATCGATACCCCGCAGGACCGCCAGAGCAGCTTTGAGCCGGAACTTGTGAAGAAACGCCAGACCATCCTGGCGGACAATCTCTCGGAGAAGATCATCGGGCTCTACGGCCTTGGGATGAGTTACCGCGACATCTCGTCCCATATCAAGGAGATGTACGATACGGAGATCTCCCATACGGTCTTAAGCCAGATCACCGATCGGATCGTCCCCGATGTAAAGGCGTGGCAGAACCGTCCCCTGGAGCCCCTCTATTGCATCGTGTGGCTGGATGCCATGCACTACAAGGTAAAGGTCGATGGGAAGATCGAGCACAAGGCCCTTTATAACATACTTGGCATCAACAAGGAGGGATATAAGGAAGTTTTGGGCATGTACATCTCCGAGAGCGAGGGTGCCAACTTCTGGCTCCAGGTGCTGACCGACCTGAACAACCGTGGACTGCAGGACATCCTTATTGCCTGTACCGATAACCTGAAGGGCTTTACCGAGGCCATACTCAGCATATTCCCAAAGACCCAGGTACAGAAGTGCATTGTACACCAGATACGCAATTCCCTCAGGTATATTGCCTCAAAGGACCAAAAGGAGTTCATGCGGGACCTCAAAGAGGTATACCGGGCCACCAGTAAGGAGGTGGCCGAGGACGGACTCCTGGCCCTGGGCGAAAAATGGGGAGGCAAATATCCCGTGGTCATTGAATCCTGGCAGAACAACTGGGAAGAGCTCTCCCAGTACTTCCAATACACCCCGCCCATCCGCAAACTGATCTATACCACCAATGCCGTGGAGGGCTTCCACCGCCAGGTACGCAAGGTCACCAAGACCAAAGGGGCCTTTACAAACGATATGGCCCTGCTCAAGCTGGTCTACCTGGCCACCAGGAACATCGAGAAGAAATGGACATCGCCCCTGCAGAATTGGAGCCTGGTGGTCCAGCAACTTTATATTAAATTTGGGGAGAGGATTCCCTTGGAATTAAATCCCAATCCCTCTGGGGCTAGCCCCAGAGGGATTGATGGATCGGACAGAGTTTAATTTACAGACCC
>NZ_RZNA01000002.1 GCF_003992595.1 Flagellimonas oceanensis | reverse complement strand
GACACTATCCCAATAAGTGTGTAAGTTAAAAATAACGGGGGTTGGGCTTTTCTAGAGCCTGACCCTTTTTTCATAGATCGTAAGGAACTGGTTTAAAATGATGCCCCAGTTCCTGATGGGCATGGACCATTTCTTGGTGGCCTCCCTTGTTGCCAAATATACGGATTTCATCACCGCATCGTCGGTGGGGAAGGAAAGCTTGTTCTTGGTGTACTTCCTGATCTTCCCGTTCAGGTTCTCTATAAGGTTGGTGGTATAGATGATCTTTCGTATCTCGAGGGGGAACTCGAAGAACACGGTGAGTTCGTCCCAGTTGTCCCTCCAGCTCCTTATGGCATAGGAGTACTTGGTTTCCCACTTCTTGGCAAAGTCCTCCAGGGCGGCCTTTGCGGCCTTCTCGTTGGGTGCGTTGTAGATGCCCTTCATATCGGCGGTGAACGCTTTTTTGTCCTTCCATACCACGTAGCGGCAGGCATTGCGTATCTGGTGCACCACGCATATCTGGGTTCTGGACTCGGGGAAGACGTTCCTGATGGTATCGGTGAACCCGTTCAGGTTGTCGGTGGCGGTGATCAGGATGTCCTCGGTGCCGCGGGCCTTGATATCGGTGAGCACCGACATCCAGAAGGCCGCCGATTCGTTCTTGCCCAGCCAAAGGCCGAGCACTTCCTTTTTCCCGTCCCTGCGCAGGCCCACGGCCACGTACACGGTCTTGTTGATTACTTTGGAGGATTCCCTGACCTTGAAGACGATACCGTCCATCCATACGATAAGATAGACCGGTTCCAAGGGTCGGTTCTGCCAGGCGACGATGTCCTCCGCCACCTTTTCGGTTATCCTTGATATGGTGGAAGTGGAGATGTCAAAATTATAGACCTCGCGTATCTGTTCCCCGATATCGCTGTTGCTCATCCCCTTGGCGTAGAGCGATACGATGACATTTTCGATGCCGTCCACCATGTTGCCCCGCTTGGGGACGACCATGGGGTTGAAACTGGCATCCCTGTCCCTGGGGACGGATATCTCGGACTCCCCGAAGGAGGTGCGCACCTTCTTTTTGGAGTGCCCGTTACGGGAGTTGCCGTCCTTGGACCTCTGGTGCCTTTCGTAATCCAGATGGCCGTCCAGTTCCCCTTCCAGCATCTTCTCGATGCCGCGCTTCTGGAGTTCCTTGAGAAAACCGTTGAGCTCGTCTCCCGATTTGAACTGCTTCAGGAAATCGTCGTTGAACAATTCTTCTTTCTTCATAATGTGAAAATATTTAAAATTAGACAAAAAATTAGCGGGGGCATGCCCCCGCTAATTTTCTATTTACACACTTTATGAGATAGTCCTATTGAAAACTCTTTTTTTATAATATTCAAAATATCGTTTATCAAAGTCTTTAATGTCATTGTCTTCTTTATTGTCATAATCTATAAAGAAAGCACCGTAATCAGCAATGCACCCGCAATCTATACTTTTTAGATTCGTTTGGGCTGCTAAATGTTTTTCTAAAGTCTTGTTGTTGCTTCTATCTCCAGACTTTGTTGAAGTTAAGATGCCACCTACTATTTTAGTTAATCCGCGAGGGTCAACTCGTTCTCCTACACTTATTATGTGAGTAGTAGTTCTTTTTAATCTCCTAACACTTTCAATTTTTTTCGCTGCATATTCAATATTGGTAATACCATCAGAATTTCCGGAAATATCGGGTTTGCATTCAAAAACTGCGTAAACTCCTTCAGCAGGGATATAATGAAATCCGTTTTGAGAAAATATAAAAGGGGTGAACCAATTATCATAAATAATGATATCAATTTGGTCACTTGTATTTCCAGTTGAATCTATTACAATGCCTTTATCAACGCTATATCTATTTGGTAAATATTTCTTTAACCACTCAATCCAAGCATTTTCAAGTGCATCGCCTTTTGAAGTAGAGTGTTTTATGTTACTTCGGTTTGTGCTTAATTGCGCAATCATTTGATTTTGTAAACCGGAAAAAAGTTCTTTAAGTAAAATTTTATCACTCATAAGGAATTAATTTTTTGTTTTCGTAAATATAAAAAGTTGCCTGGTTAAGCTTTTTTTCTGAAACACTCAAAATGAGTAAAACAGGGTTTTTAATATTAACACTTGGGGACGATTCAATGTTAATCATTGCCCTTAAATCTATATCACTATATCTAGTGCTTCCATTAGGATGAGTGTGCCATTCACCAACATAAATTTCTTTTTTTATCTTAAATAGCTTGGAAAATAAGGACTTTGTTCCTTTGGCGCTTCTTTCAAATAAAGACCTACTTCCTTTATAACTTTTGGGGAGAATATAATCGGTTATAAATAATGTGTTGTAATCATCTGAGTACTTTCCTATCAAAAAGCCACCAAATTCATTCGGATAATGGTCTATCCCTAATTGACTAATTTTTTCTAGTAGTTCTTGATTTATGATTAGTTCAACATTTCTATGCTTGTTATGTAGTTTCAATACTCTACTATTTTTAAAGTTGATGAATCGCTTTCAATAATAAAGTTGTTTTTTCTTGAACCAGTTTCGTACAAATTATGAATATGTTTTATTGCCATTTGAACTAATAATGATATGTCATTATAGGATGCTTTGAAAGTTGGACTCCAACAACCAGTTGGTTTATATAAATCAGTGGTGTCATTTTCTAAAACATTCATAAACTGATTCATTGCAAAGGTGTAGATGTTAGGGTAAAATGCGCAAACCAATTCTTTTGCAAAGTTTGTAATTGAAAGGTTTGTCAAATCACATTTTATTTTGAGCGAGTCAAGAATGTACATAAGGTCATTGTCAGTTGTGCAATCAAAAACTAAGTCGTATTGATTGAGGCTATTTTCGAAATTGCTTTTTGCTCCTTTTTCTTTGTGGTATAACTTTATGATGCCTTGAAAATAATCTTTCTCAATAATGCTCGTTTCAACAAATGGAGAAATCGTACCAAGAATAATTTTAAGTTCTTCCGTTTTATCCATCAATCCAGTATTGAACTGATATTCTGATCGACATACGTTTTCTGGTTCCTTGATGTCATAGTCTGCAATATCAATGAATTTACAACCGCATCTTGTTAGTGTTTTAGCAACCATGCTTCCAATTGCCCCAACTCCGATAATCAGTATTTTCTTTTCTATGAAGTTTTGTGAAAAAGAACCCCTACCGAAAAAATACTTGTATGAAGAATTTCTAGTAATACCCCAATTTATATCTAATTCGTTTCTTGGAGTTGTTATCCATTCTTTGTTTGGTAATTGATACCCTATAATCGGAAAACCACCTATTTCCAATAAAGCAACTTGCCAATGTATATTGACTTCATCAATTTTGTACCCAAAAAAAACAGGGAACAATTTCCCTCTTTCTTTGATGAACTTTTTTTGAAATTCGAGTAAAAAGTTTAAAAATGCTTTTGGAAGATGGTCTAGTAAATCTGACCATTTAGTAAAAATGAACTTACCAAAGTTAGCAGGGGGCCTTTCTATAAATAAATATGCGCCAGTATATGAAATGCCCATATTCTTATAAAGATTGCTCCATTGGCAATCTAATTGTTCTCCACTTCTTCTAATAAAGCTTTGAACTATATGATTTGAAATTGAATCACCTCTAAACCCTCCATTTTGGAGCGCGGTAATTGTTACATCTCCAAATTCTCCTTTTTCAAAACTATATTCAATATCTGTAAAAAGAAATGAGCGATACTGATTGTTTATTAATTTTTCATCAACTATGATATGTTCGTAGTGGTCGTCTTGGTCTTTATTGATAAAATACTTAACTATCCAATTCTTCAAAGAATGGAAGTCATAATTTAGCTTTGATTTTAAATTGGTGTGATGCGATGTGTGGATGCATATAGCACCATCTCCCATTACGTGCCTATATTCTAAAAGATTCAAATTTTTAAACTTTATGGAATCTGAATCATAATTTTTTAGAGGGTAGCACTTGTATACTTCTACTACAAATTCTAAAGGGGTTGATAGTTCTTTGAACGATATTGTAACCTTTCCTTTTATTAGTAAATCTTCCTCTACAAAATCATAGACTTTTTCAACAAATGGAATATCGCTAATGAGTTTCGTAACATCATCCAAAAACTCCATTTATCCGAATCGTTCATTCTTTGGAGGTGTCGAATAGGCTGTCCCCCCAGTTTTTATTCCGTAACCGACGCTGCTTGATGATTTGTCATCATCTTCAAAATCTTTATTTGTTGGGAAATAACTTTTGATATTATCACTGTTACTATTAATTCTTTCAATGATTGTTTCCATCCTATTGGATAAATTGGTTTTCCCCCAACTTTCTAAGGTATCCATCAAATCATTGTTGCTATTTCCGGGGTCAATTAATTTGAAACCGTCTTTTGTAGCGTTATCCTTAATATACTCCATTACTTTCTCCAATTTTTCCCAGATGTTACCTGAAATATCTTCCTTGTCAAAAGCTTTTATAGTAAAAAGTTCCAATAAAAAGGATTTATATTCTTTACCATCGTTATTGTTCCATATTTTCAACAAACGGATAATCTTTCTTTCATTTTCTTTTGCTTTTATATGGTCAATCTGTGCTTGTATGTTAGTTTGGATGTAGGTACTACTAGAGAAAAGGCCATATTTGCTGTAAACGAAAAGATTTAATTTATTATCAGCAGAGTACTGGTCCTTGTTGAGTTCTCTACCGGGAACAATATCTAAGTTTATTACATCTCCATCATCATCCTCATCAAAAATTATCCCGATTGATACTTTTTGCTTTCTTATGGTGGCAATTTCTCCATATTCATCATCAAGAAAATCATTAAGGCTATCAAACATTTTATCTAGAGTATCGAATGAATCTTTTTTAAAAGGTACAACCACATCTAAGTCGAATTTTGTATTTATCGCCGTATGCTTCTTGAAAGAACCTGAATCAAATGGATAGTATATATCAGAACCGTAATGATTAGCTAATGCTTGTTTAACTTCATTTCTTTTCTCTTTGAATTTATCAACTAAATTCTGAACGTGTGTCATTCGATGTGTTTCTAAAACTGTTTCTAGGTGCTCATGTTTGTCTGTTGCCATAATCTTAAGTTTTTTAGGTTTTAGCTGTCAATAACTCTGCCAAATTGATAATCAGTTGGTTAAACTCATAATGAATTGTTTAAGATGTCAAATTGACAGGTGCTCTTACAATATTTTATATTGATGTTTAAAATGCTTTAATATGGGTAGCTATTATTGAAGAAGACACCTGTCAATCAACAAAAAGATTAATCGATCTATTTAAAAAGGCAGCTTGATAATTATGTTAGTTTTGTAGAAAACCTTTATAAAAAACAGGCTATCAATAATCTAAAGAATAAACCGAATAGACCATTTAAATCAAATGGTTGAATAAAACATGTTACATGGAATTAAGAAACAAAGATGTATTGGTGTCTGAAGATCTAAAAGCTAATCCTTTTGAAAACGATTTGCTACACCGTGAACAATATGCCAATGTTCTTACGAGTATTTTAAACAATTATAAAAAGGGTTTTGTGCTGGCAATTAACAATGAGTGGGGTACAGGAAAAACCACTTTTGTAAAAATGTGGATGGGATATTTGAAACAAAAGACTTATGAAACAATTTATTTTAATGCTTGGGAGAATGATTTCCAAGATGATGTAATTATTGCAATTCTTTCGGAACTCAAAAAAATCAAAGGTGATTCGGGTATTCTTTTTGCAAAAGTTTTGGAAAAGATACTACCGATACTTAAAAGTACGGGTGTAGAATTGTTCAAACATGCAATGGGCAAGATTACGGGTGAAAAAGCAGTAGAAGTAATTGCAGAAGGTTTGGGAGAATATTCGGTAGCAAGTTTGCAAAAAGAGTTGGATGATTTTGAGAATAAAAGGGCTACTATAAAAGAATTTAAAGAAGTGTTGACGGAGTATGTGAAAAGTGTTGACAATGATAATCCAATTGTTTTTATTATTGATGAGCTTGATAGATGTCGACCAAATTATGCCGTGGAGGTATTGGAGAAAATGAAACATCTCTTTAGTGTTGAAGGTGTTGTATTTGTTCTGTCAATTGATAAAATTCAATTAGGGCATGCAATAAGAGGTGTTTATGGAAGTGAGCATATAGATTCAAATGAGTACCTAAGAAGATTTATAGATCTCGAATTTTCATTACCTAAACCCGATGTTAAGGATTACACCTTGTTTTTGACCACTCATTTTGGACTGTATGATTATTACTCTAGTAAAGAAAGGCAAGAGCTTAGAGAGTTTCAAAATGATATGGAAGCCTTAATTTTTATTTTAGATTTAATTCAGGTTTCTTGTTCTCCAACATTAAGACAACTAGAAAAAATATTAGGTTTATTTTCAGTTGTAGTCAAGTCACTAAAATTTAATCAGTATGCTAATCCAATGTGTATAATTTACCTCATTCTTCTAAAAATAAGAAATGAGGATGGGTATTATGAAAAACTTGTTAGTCGAAGATTATCTTTACAAGATATACTGGATAAAACAATTGAGTTATTTCACCCCATTCATGATGAACAAAAACACGGATATTTTGTCTGGTTCCAAGCCGAAATGGTATTTTTTTATTGGAAATACCTTACTGAAATAGATAAGTCAGTTGTTCTTTATGAAGGAAATGTAAATGATGAAAGCTTTTCTATAAAGGTTGATGGGAAGGCAGATAATGAATATAGTACCCTTAAAGGTTCAATACAAGGATTGTTAAGTAATTATCATGCAAGAAGAAGGGTTAATTTAATGTCTTACTTAATTCCCCATATAGAATTGACCAAGGTTGTTAATTAGTTATAAACGGAATTTTTTGGGGTAGTTTTTCTTTAATTTTCAAAAATATGATTCCTTAACATTATTCTTTAATTTGTGGTTATGTTAGATCGAATAGTAATTAAAGGTTACAAATCAATAAGACACCTAGACATTGAATTGAAGTCTGTAAATATATTGATTGGTTCCAATGGGGTTGGAAAGTCCAATTTTGTTTCCTTCTTCAAATTGGTTAACAATATTTATGAACAAAGATTGAAACAATTTTCGATGAAAAGCGGATCCGATAACTTGCTTTATTTTGGTCGGAAGGAAACAGATTTTATTGAAGGTTTTTTAAATTTTGGAAACAACGCATACTCTTTCAAGTTGGAGCCTAATGATGATGGTGGATTATTTATCAATGAAGAACATAGTATATATCATCCTGCTCCATACAACAAGTCATTTTGGAACAATAACGTACAGGAGAGCGGTATAAAAACTTCAAGCTCAATAAGGGACAGATATTTACGGGAGCACTTAGAATCCTATAAAATCTATCATTTTCATGATACTAGTTCAGCAGCCCCATTGAGGACACCGGCGAATATTGATGATAATAGGATGCTTCGAGAAGATGGGGATAATCTAGCGGCTTACCTTTATTATATAATGGAGAAATTTCCAAAAAACTTTAGAAGAATAGAGAAGACGATTCAATCTATTGCACCTTTCTTTGAGAAGTTTAATCTTGAACCAGATAGGTTAGATGAATCTAGAATTAAACTTGTGTGGAACGAAAAAGATCACATTGACACTTATTTTGATGCTTCCCATTTATCGGATGGAAGTTTAAGATTTATTGCATTGACAACTTTGCTCATGCAACCGAAGTTACCTAAAGTGATTATTATTGATGAGCCGGAATTAGGTTTACATCCAGTAGCAATTAACAAATTGGCTGCTTTAATAAAATCAGCATCACAAAAGGATTGTCAAATTATTATTTCTACGCAATCAGTTAATCTTCTAAATAATTTTGAGATAGACCAAGTAATAACTGTTGATAAAGTAGATAATCAATCCAGCTTCTCACGATTAGAACATAATCGACTTAAAGATTGGCTTGATGATTATTCTCTTGGAGAACTTTGGAGTAAAAGTGTAATTAATGGTCAGCCAATATGAAGCGGTTGATAATAATTGTGGAAGGAGATACGGAACTCGCCTTCGTTAACACTATTCTTGCTCCATATCTTTATTCTAAAGGAATACTTAGTGTAAGTTGTTTTAAAATTAAGCATTCTAAAGGCGGGCTTTCCAAATATGAACATCTTAAAAAAGATATACTTAATGTAGTATATGAAAACGGGGCGGTGGTTACTACACTCATCGATTTTTATGCACTACCACATGATTTTCCAGATTTTTCGGACTCATTGGCTATTGCCCAAAAATCAGATCGTCTTGACTTTCTCGAGTCCGCAATTCAAAATGAGGTAGAATTATCCCAAGGAAGGAAATTTGAAAATCTAATTCCCTATATACAACTACATGAGTTTGAGGCATTAGTCTTTAGTTCAATGGAAGGTTTTGAGAGTTTATTTGAAAATTCGGAGGCGGATTTTGATGAACTCAATTCCATTTTCGAAGAGTATCCTAACCCTGAGGATATTAATGATGATCCTAATACGGCTCCTTCTAAAAGACTGATTAAGAATATTAGAGGTTACGATAAAGTGCTTCATGGCAGTCTGTTACTCGATGAGATAACCATTGAAGTTATCTTGCAAAAGTGTCCCAGGTTTAGTTGCTGGGTCAATAAATTGATAACTATTCTAACTTCTGAAGATTAACTTTCCTATTGACTTTTACTAAAGTTATAAATAAGGAATAACTTATTTGAAATTGGTTTAGAACAAATTTTATTACTAAATTTAGAGGTATTAACACATAGGATTTGTGTTCAAAAGTTGTTTTTTGTTTTCCGTGTTCTTAACGGGAATATCCTCAAGATTACAGCGTTAAAACAATGATTTTCAGAAATATAAGATTTTGTCGATGATTCAGTCATCCCGACGAACCACCAAATAGGTAGAAACAAAGCACTGTTAATTGTGTGATTATCAGTGCTTTTTATTTTTAACGAATTCATCTGATACCATAAAAATCCAAATTTTAAGTGTGCAATAAGGTGTGCACACCCGCACACGGATTGTTGTAGTTTTAGGTATGCACAATTGAGGATCAAGGCCGGTCCGATCACTAACCATTGTTTAATTTAAAAACTTCAACATGCGGACAGACAACACCCTAAAAAAGTGTAGATGGCGAATGACCGAAATTGTAAATAAGTTTAGAGCAAGCAAGGAGGTGGTTATAGCTCCTAAGTACCTCCTCATTTAAACGTCTTTTGGCTTACCCTGGTGTTCCACTCATCATTGCTAATAATGGATTGTCATAATTGATTAGCCATATGAATTAAGCACTATTTGAAATCATATTTCTAGTGTAAAAACAAATATTTCTTCTGGGCATCATTTGTAATATCAAGTTAGAAAAGTTTTACAACAGGTTTTATTTGATATACAACATATGTAAGAAAATACATTGCTTTCGTGTGTATGTTTGAACCGCAATAAATTGATATACAACATGCAAACTAAAAAATCAACCTCACCTTCCCTTTTTGCCACCATTAACTCTTTTATGGAATGTATTTCCAAAATATGTACCAACAATTTTTCTTGGACCTTGGAGCTAAATTTTCGGACAGATTTTAAAAACAGAATCTCCTTGATTCTTATTACTGTTCTTTTAACAGGATTTAGTCTTCAATCGTTTGCACAAACAGATGCCGTCTATGATTTTAACACCCCAGGTCAGCTCAGTGCTGTATTCAACGCTTCGGGACCAAATGTCGCCAATGTTACAGAGTCAACTACCGGTGGAACTGGCAATACTGGTTCCATAACGGTTGGCAGTGTTTCGACCAATGCCATTTTCGCAACAAAAGATGGCTATAGCCTTGGTCCGGAAGGAAGTATCTATACTTTCGAGAGTTTTGTTAAAAGTGTTTACAATAGCGGTTATAGTGGATTGGGCTTTGCACCGGCCTCCCCTGCACCAGGAAGTGTTTCTACCGCTTATAGGCCAGACAATGCCCTCGGTATTTCGGTCCATGGGGGTGGTTTTATCTTCCATAATGGTACCACCAATTATAGTGGAAGTTGGGGTGGAGGAAGCTCTGGTGGAATTACCGCTGTCAAGTCAAGTAGTATTGGAGATCTATTGAACAGTGGTTCCCCTGATGATTGGTACAGGGTCGTTTTCTCCATTGAAAGAACATCAAGCTCTCAATACGATTTAAGAGTGGAAATATGGTCTGCCAACGCAGATGGTTCATTTATTAGACCGGCTGAAGCTGATGCCATTTTTGAAGTAAATGGGATTACCAATTCAAGTATAACCTCGGCACCAGCAATCTATAGTTACTTTAGTTTTTCTGGTCAACGAGTATCTCATTTCGATAATTATGCAATCCAGCTTGAGGGAGGAGGAACTGTTATAACCGAAGGCAATCCAGTTATTCTAACCACCAATGCCTCACTTTCAGGTAGCGTTATTACAGTCGATGGAAATGTAACCTCGGAAAATGGCAGCGCGGTAATCGATAGGGGTATAGTATATGCAACGAGCACAGGGCCTTCCATTGCGGACAACAAGGTGAGCCAAGGCAGCGGTACTGGGACTTTTTCGGTGGATACCCCAGCGTTGGCTGCAGGCACCTATTATATACGAACTTTTGCCACAAATGGTGTAGGTACCAGTTACGGTGCTGAGTATCAAATAACGATTACTGCCCCGCCCAATAATTCCCCGACCGTAACATCCACGTCAATCACATCAGCAACAGCTCAATCACTTTATTACTATGATATTAAAGCAACAGATGCCGATAATGATGTAATCACCTGGACAGCTAATACCGTCCCTGCTTGGTTGACCTTTACCAGTGGTACACTGCAAACCAGTTTTGTAGGTACTGGTGCAACACCAACCAATACAGGAGATGGGGTGAATCAGTCGCCGGATGGGACCAGTGCCTCCAATACGGTGATTCGAACAGGTACTGCCGCTCATGGCGATAATAAATTGTTTTTCACCGACACCGAAGAGTATGGGATTCGCTATGTTGATGAGAACCGAAATGTGCAAACCTGGTATCAAGGGGATGGAACCTATACGAATCTAAATCCAGTAGGGATTGCCTATGATGTGGCCAATGATGCGGTGTATGTCGGAGATTATGCCAAGTCGGATATCGTGAAAATTGATAATTTAGGTACTCGGACCCTTCTGTCCGATTTGCCGGAAGCGTTTATATTAAGACTGCTAGTCAATTCAAACGGTACAAAACTGTATGCGTCCGCGCGAGGAGGCATTTATGAAATTGACCTTGCCAACAATAACCCTGTTACGAACTGGACGCGTGTAGTTGGTACAGGATCATCGGGTTATAGTGATACGGGGACAGCGTCAACCTCACAAGTTAATCAACCGCACGGTATGGCTTTTGACAGTGCTGGGCGCTTGGTTTTTACTGACCGGTTTAACGACATCATTCGGCGAGTTGATCTAGCGACAGACACCATTGAAACCATAGCAGGTATGCAAGGGGCAGGAACGGAAGCTGGCGATGGCGGACTTGCAGCCAATGCGACATTTGCCGACCCATCAGGATTAGTCATTAACGAACACGATGAAATTTTCATTTCCGAGAGATTAAGCAAGCGGATAAGAAAAATCGATACCAACGGTGATATTGATACATTTTTTACAGTTTCTGCGGGCGGTTTTGCAGACGACTTAGCGATATCTGATGCAGGTGAGTTGTATTTGTTGACTACCACACTTATTGCACAGATAGCAACCAAGGCTGAATTAACCGGTACGCCAACCAATGCAGATGCGGGTGTCCATGATGTAGCACTTACACTGAGTGATGGTATAGATAATGTGCCTTATAATTTCCAAATTACGGTTCAAGCGATCAACATTGCTCCAACCGATATTACGCTAGATAATAATAGCATCGGCCAGAGTGCTACAGGTGTAGACTCCATGGTAGGTACGTTATCCACTACCGATGCTGATTCTGGCGATTTCCATACCTACACGCTGGTATCGGGAACTGGTGATACGGATAACTCTAGTTTTAATATCAGTGGAAACACATTAAGAACCAATAGCTCATTAGCGGTAGGTAACTACAGTATCAGAATCAATACCAATGACGGTACGGATGATTTTGCCAAGGAATTTACCGTTAACGTCACCGATGATGCTGCACCTGAAGGCTATACGGCAACCATTGATCAAGATCCCATAAGTAGTTCAAATCAAACCACGATCAGTTTTACTTTAGCCGGTGCCGAAATAGGTGCGGACTACGATTATACCTTCACTAGTGACGGTGGCGGGATAAACGTTATCGGCTCAGGAACCATTGCCACGGCAACCGATCAAATAACAGGTATTGACCTTAGCGGTCTTGGTGATGGAAGCATCACGTTGTCCGTAACGCTTACCGATACCAATGGCAACGAAGGGGTTCCGGCCACGGATAGCAAAACAAAGGATGTTGTGGAGCCAGTTCCTAATTTGGTGATTGCAGAATCCCTATACTTTGGCCCTTTCACAATTCGATTACAGTTTTCAGAACCTGTTCTTGATCTGGCCCCCAACCCAGTGTTGATTGCACCAGGGTCAGGCGGGGAACAAATGGCGACCTTGGGTCCACTTCAAGAGGTGACCGCAGGATTGGTTTATGACATTCAGGTTACCCCATTGGTGCCAGGTGAAATCGTCTTCTATAATGATCTTTATGGTATGGCAAGGGATGAAGCTGGAAACTATACCATACCGTTGGGATTCGTGAACGGTACCTATTATGATTTGGATACGGACAATGATGGTATTGGGAATAGTACGGATACCGATGACGACAACGATGGCACACCTGATTCCGAGGATGCATTCCCCAAGGATGATTCCGAGGATACCGATACCGATGGTGACGGAACCGGGGACAATGCCGATGAGGATGACGACAACGACGGCACAGCTGATTCCGAGGATGCCTTCCCTAAGGATGATTCCGAGGATACCGATACCGATGGTGACGGAACCGGGGACAATGCCGATGACGATGCCGATAATGACGGAACTCCAGATGATGAGGATGCCTTCCCATACGATCCAAACGAAGATTCCGATATTGATGGCGATGGTGTAGGTGACAATTCTGATACGGACGACGATAATGACGGCGTTACCGATACCGATACGGACGGAGACGGTCTTGGCGACAACGTTGACAATGATGATGACAATGACGGTATACCGGATAATCAGGATGATTTCCCGAATGATGCTTCAGAGACAATCGATACGGACGGGGACGGAATTGGCGACAATGCGGATACCGATGACGATGGCGATGGTTATTCCGACGAAGTGGAATTGACCGAAGGAACCGACCCAACGGATGCATCCAACACTCCATTGGATACCGATGGGGATGGTATTCCCGATAGCATGGATGAGGATGACGACAATGATGGTGTTCCAGATGCGGACGATGCATTCCCAACAAGCGAAGAGCCTTCTTTGGTTCCTGCACAGGCCTTTACGCCTAATGGTGACGGGAACAACGATGCTTGGATAATTCCAGGAATCGATAATTACCCGAACAACGTGGTGAAGGTATACAACCGCTGGGGTCACGAAGTTTTTGGAACCCGATCCTATCGCAACAACTGGGAAGGTTTCTACAAGAACAGGAACGAAAAACTCCCTGCGGGATCGTACATGTATGTCATCAACCTAGGCGATGGCAGTGCACCATTGCAAGGATGGATATTCATCAACTATTAAACCAACACAACAAAAAACACCATACACAACAGATGAAACTTTTAAATAACATTCAATTACTGGTCCTCCTCCTCGTGCTTTCCCTATCGGCAAGTGCACAACAGGACCCGAACTATACCTTTTACCGCTACAACATGAACATTTACAACCCTGCCTTTGCGGGGAGTTCCGAGGCTGCCGAATTCTCATTGGGGATTCGCAGCCAATGGGCGGGAATCGAAGGGGCTCCTGAAAGCCAAAGTGCCATTTTCGGGATGCCCGTGGGCAAGAACATAGGGCTCGGGGCCTCCATACTCAACGACAAGACCTTTATCGAGCAACAGACATGGGTGGCCATCGACGTCTCCTACAACATCCAATTGGACGATGAGCACATGCTCTACTTCGGGATCAAGGGAAGCGCCAATTCCTACGACGCCAACACACAGGGCCTTGTGACCTACGGTGTGGGACAGGACGGGACATTGGTGGATTATGATAGCCGCTTCACCCCCAATGTGGGCGCCGGGGTCTATTTGAAGCACGACAGGTATTTCGCGTCCCTTTCGGCACCAAAGCTGTTGACTCCCGACCGTTTGCAGGAGCGTGATGGCAATGCCTACCTCGGGGTGGACCGTATGCACGCCTATCTGAGCGGTGGGTATACCTTTTTGCTGGGCAGGACCTTGGACCTGAAGACCATGGGGATGTTGCGCTACGTGGATGCATCGCCCATATCCGTGGAATTCACGGGAATTCTGGATTTTGGGGAACGCTTTGAGTTAGGGGCCAGCTACAGGTACGATGAGAGCATCAGTGGACTGTTCCTGTTCAACATCAGCAGCGGGTTCAATCTGGGCTACGCCTACGAGACCTC
>NZ_RZNA01000001.1 GCF_003992595.1 Flagellimonas oceanensis | reverse complement strand
TTGGTAATGGTCTCTTGCATCAATGGATTGGATTTATAGGCCCAGGTCATATAGAAAATGGGCTGCGCCCCTTTGGAACGGACCAGTTCGGCAAACTTGGTACCGTATTCCTTAAAACGTTCCGGTGTATCTATGGTACTCAGGCTATGGTCTCCGAACACCACATAGTCCCATTCTTTCTCTTCAAGCAGTTGGCGGGTAACCGTTCCTTTTTCACTTTTCCAGTGCTGTTCCAAATTACTGCCTCCCACAGTGGATTGGTGTGCAGAAATATCAACCCCCTGTGTTTCGGCCATAGCGTCCACCAATTGGGGCATGTTCCAAAAGTAGGTAAAGCTATTTCCAACAAACAATATTTTGATGGGACCTTCCTTTTCTTGGGCACTTAGCTGAACCGGAATGGTCAGCACCAGTGCAACTATCCATATACTCAGATTCTTGATATGCTTTTTTCTCATAATTTGATAATGCAATTGTTATTGGTTTATTGATTGACCGGGGTTTCGTCAAAAAAATTGGGTATGGGATTGGGAACATTGTCGTTCCTATCTATTTCGGATTGTGGATATAAAAACCGTTGTGGTAATTGATTTCCCGTGTTCGGGGTAATAGGCACCCTGACCACTATTTCTCCCTCAGTTCTTCGGGTATCGTTGAATGTCTCTATTTGACCGAACAAGGTAATGTAACGTTCTTCCAGGATTTCGCGAAGTAACGCATTTTCCTGACTGATACCATCCGTGTTTTCCATACCTCCCACTTCAAAATCAGCCGATACATAAGGCTCATAGTTGACTTGGGATGGGTCTACATTTCTCAGGTACCCTCCCGTATCCATAAATGCCCTATACTCGTTCAAATTAGATAGACCTGTCCCAAAACCATTGACTCGCAAACCTGCCTCAGCCAATATCAACAAGTTCTCCTCATAGGTTACCAAAGGTGCCGGGGCATCCTGAGCAGCAAAACCGTCTTCTATATTGGGCTGTATGCCTGTGCTATTTGTGGTAAAAAGAAAACCATATCGTCCCGTTTCATCAGTCTTGGCATTTCCCCTATAATTGGAGGGTATCGGATTGCCCGTACTTGGATCCACAAGGCTTGCCATAAAATCAGATACCACAACATCCGACTGTCGCACTTCTATGGCAAAAAACTGATAATTCAGATTGGAGTTTTCCGCAGCGGTTCCATGCGGTCCATACATACTGTTCGCCATGGAGCTGATTCCGTTGCCGGCAGCATTCAATGCACTTTGATAGTTCTTGGTATGCATGTAAAAACGTGCCTTAAGCGTGTAGGCGGCCTCTATCCATGCATTGGCGTCTCCATCAAAATAAATATCGGAACCGGCACTTGGTCTTCCCGTTCCTTGGCCCAACAATGAAATAGCGGTGTCCAAGGTGTTCTGTATTTTCCCATAGACCGAGGTTTGGCTTTCAAACACAGGGTCTGTGATAGCAACATTCCCGGCTTCATCAAAAGGGATGTCACCATACAAGGATGCAATAGAACCTGCAACCTGTGCCTGTAAAACCAAGGCTATTCCCTGTGCAATTGGGCCAATTTCATCATTGAGAGCGGTCTCTTCCGCAATCAAGGCATTTCTGAAACCATTTACAAAGGCATCATTCCAAAGGGCGTCAAAATCACTGGTGGTTACCGAATACGTATAGAAGCCTTCATGCTGTCTATCTATTCCTCTATATTGACCTGCAAAAATGGCTGCTCGACGAGCTGATTCCCCACTCTGGAACAATAGGTTTCCCACTTCGGCACCTGTAAGAACCGAACCAAAAGAACTCTCCGTAAGATTATTGGGGTCGTTGTTCAAATCATCGACCAGGTCACTACAGGATATCAGTAGTGCACAAAGTATTACGATTGATATATAGCGTTTCATTATTATATTTTTTTTGATTAGAAGTTAAGTGTTAGGCTAAACAAGTATGATTTGGTGCTAGGGTTGTTAAAGTAATCTATCCCCCTAGCCGCACTTACACCAGAAAGGTTGGTATCCGGATCGTTTCCTTCAAATGGAGCCCATAAGAAAAGGTTTCTTCCTGTTACCGAGAATTCGGCAGATTGAACACCTATGGATTTCGCCATCCATTCATTTTTTAAGCGATAGGAAAGGCTCAATTCCCTTAGACGGGTCCATGAACCATCTTCTACATACAGTTCATCGTTCCCGTTGCTGAAAAAACCGCCATCACCATTGTACCATGCTTCGGTAAGAGCGACCGGACCTGCGCCAAAATCCTGCACATTGCCCCTAAAAGTTTCTCCGATATTGATAATGTTACCGTCCGCTGTAAAGTAATTTCGTGTAGCCGTGACCTCGTTAGCTGTATCGTACCAAGTTCCCAAATCACGCATCACGGATTTGGTTCCTGCATAAATATCGGCTCCTTGATAGGTTTCCAATAGCGCTGTCAGCCTAAAATTCTTGTACGAAATACTGGTGGCCAAAGACCCTTGCCAATCTGGGTTGGGGTCGCCAATGACTCCTTCCACTTGGTCTTGCTCGGGAAATCCGTATTCATCATAAACAATGGAACCATCCTCGTTCCGGAGGGTCCTGGAGCCCCACAGCACACCCAAAGGCTCACCTTCTACCGCTCGGGAACTTACCGCCGATAAGCCCCCTAGGTTCAACGATTCGATTCCTGCCAAATCGGTCACTTTATTACGAACCTGTGTGAAATTCGCATCCATCGACCAGCTAAAATCTCCCCTATCTATGATACGATAGCCCAAATCCAGTTCGTACCCTTTGTTTTCGATTTCCGCACCATTGGTATATACGGATGTGTATCCCGTTGAATTGGCTTGAGGAAACTCCAAGAGCACATCTTCCGTAACATTGGAAAAGTATGTTCCACTTATGGAAAGCCTGTTTCTAAAAAAGCGTAGGTCCAAACCTAACTCCATTTCCTTTTTCCTTTCCGGTTTCAAATTGGTATTTCCACGACTGGCACTTGGCACAAATGCCCCGTTGCCAAACAGCCCAAGGTTCAGCCCTCCTCCATAGGAATCCCCAAATGTGGGGGAAACATATACATTTGAGGTATTGTATCGGGCGGGCTGTACACCGACCTCACCATAGGAAGCCCGTAATTTTCCAAAAGAAAAGAAGGTACTTTCCTGAAAAGGTTCCAACTCGGAAAACTGCCAAGCCACAGAGGTAGATGGAAAAATGAAAGCCTTGTTGTCCATATCCCCAAAAGTAGATGCGGTTTCGCCCCTGACCGTGGCATTTACATACAACATCTCATACAGCGCAAATGATGCCGACGAATATACCCCCACGGTCCGTTCCTGCCCTTGGTAACTATTGGTCTCTATATTTTCGGGCAGGATATTATCCGAATCCCTTATACCACTGTCCACATCGAGGAACTGAACAAAGTTGGTCCCGATATATCCATTTACCGCTCTTGATTTGTCGTTATAATTAAATCCCAACAAAAAATCACCACTGACATCGTCCGTTAGGTCAAAATTGGTCTTGGCGATGTAATCCATATTAAAAATGGTATTGGTAGCCAACTCCTGACTTATAAAACCAGATCTATAGGATCCTGACGCGGACCCTGGCGTAAAAAATTGATTTCTTTTCTCACTATAATGGTCAAGTCCCACTCTGGCAATCAAAGTCAACCAAGAACTGGGTGTAGCAGTCAACTCAACATTGGTAATAAAACGATCTACCTTGGCCAAATTTTCTTGCTCGTTAATGGTCCAAAGCGGATTATTGTATGTTGGTGTACCGTCCGCACCCAAAGGCTCTCTATACGACCTTTGCCTGTCCGATACTGGAGTAGCATCCCCGTCTGTGAAATAATCCCCTCTGTAACCGGATATATCAAAGTCCACTGGATTTCTTAGCAATCCAAGATATAGTCCGGAACTGTTCGCACCCTTTAAAATTCTATTGGACTTGGTCCGTGAATAGGAGGAGCTTACTTTTAGGCTAATGGCATCGGTAAAGTTTTGTCTTGCATTAAAGCGCATCGTCGTTCTATTGTAATCGGAATTGTTCCTAATGATACCTTGTTGGTCCAGGTTTCCCAAGCTAAAGAACATAGAACCTTTTTGATTGCCTCCGCTAACGCTCAAGTTGTTTTCCAAAAAGTGTCCATTATTGAAAATCTTATCAAAATTGGAATCATGAAAGGTCTGCTGTGAGTTTTTGTTCAAAATAGGGTAATAGACATTTCCGTTTTGATCCAAATAAAATTCGCCCGACGTATCCAGCTCGTCAAGTCCTCCAGACCTTTCGGACAGTTTATCTCCCCAGGAATCCCTTGCCCTTTGGTCATACACTCCATTATCACCCTGCCCATATTCATCCTGTTGCGGATATTTACGGTTAATTTCATCGTATGAATAAGTGCTCTTTAAGCTTACAGAAAGTCGACTGTTGAACTTACCGGTTTTGGTCGTAATATTGATGACACCTCCCAGGGCCTGTGTTCCCCACAGAGCTGCTGCGGACGCACCCTTGAGCACCGTAATGCTCTCGATATCGTTCGGGTTGATATCGTTCAGCCTTGATTCTTGGTTCACTCCACCGCTATCGCTGTTTCCTCGTACATCGTTACTAATTGGAACGCCGTCTACAATAATAAGCGGTTGACTGTTTCGGGTAATGGAAGACACCCCTCTAATCTGAATGTAAGATCCTGCGCCTGGATCGCTAGAGTTTCTGGAAATACGTACTCCGGACGATTTTCCGGACAAACTATTGAGCACATTGGTTTCCCCGGCTTCGGCTACCTTGTTCCCGGAAACCGTAGAACTCGCATAACCCAAATCGTCTTTCTGTTCTTTAAATCCCAAAGAAGTTACGACAACCTCGTCCAAGGCCTCAGCACTCTCCTCCATAACAATATTTAAGGTATTACCGCTCCCAACCGTTTTGGTTACCGTGGTAAACCCAATATAACTGAATAGAATTTGTGAGGATTCGTCCCGTACCGTAATGGCATAGTTACCATCAAAATCTGAAGTGGTTCCATTAGTTGTCTCTCGCTCAAGTATGGACACCCCAGGCAATGGTTGCCCATTTTCGTCAGTTACTTTTCCGGAAATTTGTTTTTGAGAAGATACAATTTGAAAGGAAAGGACCCCAAGAAGCAAAAATGCATGCTTAAGTCTGAATTTCATTTTAAATGTTTTAAGTTTGATTAGTTTAGAGTAAAAATTACCAAAAAAACAAAAGTTGTTGTTTTGATATTATTGTGCTTATGTGATTGACAATTATATAAATAATCGCTATTTATATTGTCATTTTAATAACTTTTATCAATTTTTATCAATTTTTAACCGACTTACATGCACACAGAAGACGAGATAAATAAAATTCATGCGGAATTTATCTCAAAACTAGAACGCCATTATGGCAAATACGATTCGAACACGAACAAGTTTGAATCGACGAGCAATTCAAAGATTGCACGTGATCTATTTTATAGTGATTCACAATTCTCTAGATTAATAAACAATACAGCATCGGAAGGTGAGCTTACCAGGGCTCTACGAAATGTTCAGCGTCTTTTGGATGTAAATGAGCTTCGCGGTAAGGTAAAGAAATTAGGTGAAAAGCCTGATGATTCCTTGTTCAGCAATAAAAAGTACCTCTTTGGCATCGGGCTTTTACTATTAGGTTGCATCCTGACCACCTACATGATAACACGCTCCAACGAAACAATTGACCAAACCGAGGAACCATCCGAGGAGACTCGATATGAAATGTTGCGGTGGGGTTTTGAAAATAACTACGTAAAACCCTATGTCCGGCTAAAGGAACTACCTGAAGATTGTTACTACCCTTGTTACAAATACCAAGGTAAATGGAAGCTCAAAGAGGAATATAAAATTCCTTTTTTCAGGGAAAGAAACGGATTTCATTATGTAGCAAAAGAAGTGGTCATGTACGCTCGGTGTATGGATGAACGGGATGATCGCGGAGAATCTTTCGAAGGATACGAATACCAAAAACATGAGATTTGGTATGATAAACGTGAGGTTCCCATCGATTCATTTCTAACCAAGGACGCCAATCCCAAGTTGATTTCATCCTACATGAACTCCAACTTTGAAGATGACCCCAATTATGTGAAAATTGCCTATGTGCATACCTTTTTCAAAACCGAGTTCAGTATTGATGGTAAAGAGGTACAGCGCTCCGGTAAGGCCATTGGGCGCGACATTGAGTTTGTCCCTCAAGATGTTTTAGAAAAAGAGGCCGTATCGGCAAAGTTATTGAACGAACTAAAAAGCGAGACCAACTCCATAGCCAAAAATCTATTGGATGACTTTTCAAAGCCCATTACGTGTAATCCGACGATGGCGCCCAATGTGGATTTTAACCAAATCAAGGAAGGAGATGTGCTAAGCTTTGACTGTCAGTTCAGTACCGGCAGATTTCTTGTTGATTATAACAAATCCTATGTTTTTACCGATCAATACATCAGTACCTTCTGTAGATAAACCAAAGGTTTAGAACGCGTACCGTTGCGGTCCTCCCCTTCGGATTTCCTCGCCGGCATGCTCCTCGAACTTTTTAAAATTCTCCCTAAAGGCGTTAGTGAGCTTAAAGGCCGTTTTGTAGTACGCCTCGTCATTGTTCCATGTAGCCCTTGGGCTCAGCACCTTGGTCGGCACACCTGGACATTCCCTCGGTTGGGCCACACCAAAGACCGAGTGGATGTGGTACTTCCCATAATTGTACAGTCCCAACTCCCCGTTCAATGCAGCGCTGATCATCGCCCTGGTGTACTTTAGTTCCATGCGGGTGCCCACTCCGTAGGGACCGCCAGTCCAGCCTGTATTCACCAACCACACGTCCACACCGGATTCCTTCATCTTCTTGCTCAGCATCTCCGCATACTTGGCCGGGTGCAATGGCATGAACGGGGCTCCGAAGCATGCAGAAAAGGATGGCTGTGGCTCTACAACACCAGCTTCCGTTCCGGCAACCTTGGCCGTATAACCGGATATAAAGTGATAGGCAGCCTGTGCAGGGGTCAATTTTGAAATGGGGGGCAATACCCCAAAAGCATCCGCCGTGAGAAAAAAGATGTTCTTTACGTTCTTCCCTATCGATGGCAACTGTATGTTATCGATATGGTGTATCGGATAGCTTACCCTGGTGTTCTGGGTTATGGAGGTATTGGTAAAATCAACATCGCCATTGTTGTCCATTACCACGTTTTCCAAAATAGCACCCTTTTTGATGGCTCCGTAGATCTCCGGTTCCTTTTCTTTTGATAGGTCGATGACCTTAGCATAGCAGCCTCCCTCAAAATTGAACACTGTATTGTCCGGCGTCCAACCGTGCTCGTCGTCCCCGATCAGTTTTCTGTCCGGGTCGGTGGACAAAGTGGTTTTTCCTGTACCAGAAAGTCCAAAGAATATCGCCGTGTCCCCCGACCCCCCCACATTGGCGGAACAGTGCATGGGCAAGGTATTCTTGTATACGGGAAGGATGAAATTGAGCGCGGAGAATATCCCCTTCTTGATCTCCCCGGTATAGCCCGTACCGCCGATAAGGGCAATCTTTCTGCCAAAGTTCAAAATCGCAAAGTTATGCTGTCTGGTGCCGTCCTCCTTTGGGTCGGCCATAAAACCGGGTGCGTTGACCACGGTCCACTCCGGGTCAAAATCCTCCAATTCCTCCTCAGTGGGGCGAAGGAACATATTGTAGGCGAACATATTGGACCATGGGTACTCGTTGATTACACGGATGTTCAAACGGTAGTCCGCATCGGCACAGGCGTAGGCATCCCTAATATATAGTTCTTTGTTGTTCAGGTAAGCGATGACCTTATCGTACAATGCATCGAACTTTTCACTATCAAATGGGATGTTGATGTCTCCCCACCAGACCTTGTCCTTGGTGATTTCGTCCTTCACGATAAAGCGGTCCTTCGGCGACCGGCCCGTGAACTCTCCAGTATTTACGGCCAAGGCACCGGAAGAGGCCTCTTTTCCCATTCCATTGTCAACTGTGATGTCTTGAAGTTTTTCTGGGGACAATTGGTAATGGATGTTGTCGATTTTAAGGTTTAGTTTTTTAATAGAAGTTAAAAGGTTAGCGGACGGTAATAATGACATGATTTCTTGATATGTTAATTTCAATATGCTTTCAAGAATATCAAAAAAATGCCAAGTAATAAGGGTTTAACAACGTTTACTAATTTTTAACGATTTTCATATCAACGGACATCGCTCCCCTTTCCTTAACCAGTATTCAATTATGATTTCATGTTGATCCTATTCTATTGCATTCTGCTTAAAGGAAATAAGGTATACACCAAAATCAAAAAAAACACTATCAATTGGTTGACAGTGCTTTTAAAACATTCGCTTTATTGTGTCGGGGTGACTGAATCATCGACGAAATTCTATATTATTGAAAATCATTATTTTAACACTATAATCTTGAAGGTACCCCCGTTAAGAACACGGAAAGCAAAAAACAACTTTTGGACACAACTTTAATGTGTTTAACTCTAGATAAAGTCAGTAATAATATTCAAGTTCAAGCTATTTTTCAACTTTAAAAAGATTAATGATTAAATCAATATGAATGCAACTGAAAATAGTATCACCATACCTATTTAAGGACACCCCTTATCTCGTAAAATCATTTTTTTATGAGCGATTTATTTAGAGTGCTAGTCTCATGAAAAGTTCGTGGGTGTTGTTGTCCAAACCGTCAATTTGGTTTTGGATTGAGGTCTCGTAGGCGTAGCCCAGATTGAACCCGCTGCTGATGTTGAACAGGAACAGTCCACTGATGCTCTCATCGTACCTGTAGCTGGCCCCTAACTCAAAGCGTTCCCCAAAATCCAGAATTCCCGTGAATTCCACGGATATGGGCGATGCATCCACGTAGCGCAACATCCCCATGGTCTTCAGGTCCAAGGTCCTGCCCAGCAAAAAGGTATACCCACCGCTCAGATAGGCGTGCATACGGTCCACCCCGAGGTAGGCATTGCCATCACGCTCCTGCAAACGGTCGGGAGTCAACAGCTTTGGTGCCGAAAGGGACGCGAAATACCTGTCGTGCTTCAAATAGACCCCGGCGCCCACATTGGGGGTGAAGCGGCTATCATAATCCACCAATGTCCCGTCCTGTCCCACACCGTAGGTCACAAGGCCCTGTGTGTTGGCGTCGTAGGAATTGGCGCTTCCCTTGATCCCGAAGTAGAGCATGTGCTCATCGTCCAATTGGATGTTGTAGGAGACGTCGATGGCCACCCATGTCTGTTGCTCGATAAAGGTCTTGTCGTTGAGTATGGAGGCCCCGAGCCCTATGTTCTTGCCCACGGGCATCCCGAAAATGGCACTTTGGCTTTCAGGAGCCCCTTCGATTCCCGCCCATTGGCTGCGAATCCCCAATGAGAATTCGGCAGCCTCGGAACTCCCCGCAAAGGCAGGGTTGTAAATGTTCATGTTGTAGCGGTAAAAGGTATAGTTCGGGTCCTGTTGTGCACTTGCCGATAGGGAAAGCACGAGGAGGAGGACCAGTAATTGAATGTTATTTAAAAGTTTCATCTGTTGTGTATGGTGTTTTTTGTTGTGTTGGTTTAATAGTTGATGAATATCCATCCTTGCAATGGTGCACTGCCATCGCCTAGGTTGATGACATACATGTACGATCCCGCAGGGAGTTTTTCGTTCCTGTTCTTGTAGAAACCTTCCCAGTTGTTGCGATAGGATCGGGTTCCAAAAACTTCGTGACCCCAGCGGTTGTATACCTTCACCACGTTGTTCGGGTAATTATCGATTCCTGGAATTATCCAAGCATCGTTGTTCCCGTCACCATTAGGCGTAAAGGCCTGTGCAGGAACCAAAGAAGGCTCTTCGCTTGTTGGGAATGCATCGTCCGCATCTGGAACACCATCATTGTCGTCATCCTCATCCATGCTATCGGGAATACCATCCCCATCGGTATCCAATGGAGTGTTGGATGCATCCGTTGGGTCGGTTCCTTCGGTCAATTCCACTTCGTCGGAATAACCATCGCCATCGTCATCGGTATCCGCATTGTCGCCAATTCCGTCCCCGTCCGTATCGATTGTCTCTGAAGCATCATTCGGGAAATCATCCTGATTATCCGGTATACCGTCATTGTCATCATCATTGTCAACGTTGTCGCCAAGACCGTCTCCGTCCGTATCGGTATCGGTAACGCCGTCATTATCGTCGTCCGTATCAGAATTGTCACCTACACCATCGCCATCAATATCGGAATCTTCGTTTGGATCGTATGGGAAGGCATCCTCATCATCT